>NZ_JBNMIQ010000003.1:0-172198 GCF_050873365.1 Brotaphodocola sp.
CGCGGAGACTTGGCGCGTGATTTTGGTCAGCTCTGCTGACATCTTCTTATCAAAATCACTGCGCATCCACGCGGAGCGTATAACTCAGAAGGGGATTGTCTCCCCTCCTGAGAAAGTTTGTGATACCCCCACCTATAGAGAAGGGGGACATCCACTCTGAGTTATATGTTTTCCGGTTAATCGTTCTTTCCGATTTTATCCCTTACACGCCTACTTCCCGATTATATATGGCTTCTATTCTCACTTATCATTTAGATTTCCATATCTCTCATTCATCAACGGCGACTTACATTACTTACTTTATTTCACTTTATCGATTGCGTCAAGCAACTGGTCTACGAGCTCATCGCCAAGATCTTTGCGAACCATATCGTAAACCGGCTGTGCCTTCTCACGAAATTCTGCCAGAACCGCATCGTCGAGCGTGATAATCTGACATCCGGCATTCTCGCAGGTCTGCTTGTATCCCTCAATGCTCTGATCTGCCTTGGAATTGGCATACTTTGTTGCAACACTCGCACACTCATCGACAAGGTTCTTCACATTCTCCGGAAGACTTCCGTAGACATTCTTGTTCATAAAAAATGTGATGATATGACCGAGATGATTTGTCTCAACCACATATTTCTGAACTTCCTGCACGTTGTTGCCGACGATATTCATGTACGGATTCTCCTGACCGTCGATCGTGCCCTGCTGAAGTCCCATAAATACCTCGGTAAACTGCATCGGCGTTGCAGAAGCTCCGAGTGCATTCCAATATGCGATGTGATACTTGTTCGTCATAACGCGGATCTTCTGACCTTTCAGGTCTGCGAGATTGTGCGTCTCCTTGTTTGTTGTGAGAACACGGAAACCTGCATCGGAATAGCCGAGCATCTGGATTCCACCCGCATTGCAGTACTGATTCATGACATTTACGAAATCACCCTGCAAAACGGCTCTCATCTGATCGGTGTTATCGAAGAGGTTCGGCATATCAAAGACTGCAAACTGCGGAATGAAATCAACGAGATCTGTCGACATTCCCGTTCCGATGTCAATCGATCCGCCGATGACTGCCTCGGTAAACTCGGTCGTATTTCCAAGCTGACCGCCCGGATAGATATCCACGGTGATCTTTCCACCCGATTTCTCATTCACGAGATCGGCAAATTTCTTTACCATCATGTAGTTGATCGAGGTGTCTGCGACTGTCATTGCCGCTGTCCAGTGATACTCGCCGTCAATCTCCGACGGATCGAGCGGAGCAATCTCATCGCCAAAGCCGTCGTCCTCATCCAGTGTGCTTCCTGTGCCACTTCCACTGTTTCCGGCTGTTCCATTGTTTCCGCCTGTCGTCGCATTCGCCATTGTCACACTTGTCTTATCGCCGGAGATCAGGTTCGGAAGACCGAGAGAGATCTGCGGAATGTAGGTGATCAGCATCAGAGATGCGAGGAAGGAAGCGATAAACGGCATGCACGATTTTGCAAGTTTGAGCATTGGAATCTTTGTCATTCCCGACGCGACGAAGAGGTTGATTCCCATCGGCGGGGTGACCATGCCGACTGCAAGGTTACAGGTCATGATAATTCCAAAGTGAACCGGATCGATTCCCGCTGATACTGCGATCGGAACCATGATCGGAGTCAGGATCATGATGTTTGGAATGTTGTCAATGATCATTCCGCAAACCAGCATGATCAGGTTCATCACAAGAAGAATCACGATTTTGTTATCGGAGATTGCCAGAACTGACTGGCTGATCGTCTGCGGATAGCGAAGCAGGGTCAGACATTTTGCAAATGCGGACGCTGCTGCAATGACAAACAGGATGTTGACATAGGTCTTTGCTCCATCCATGAAAACTGTGCCGAGATCTTTTACGGTGATCGTCTTATAGACGAAAATACATACGAAAAGTCCATAGAACACACTGATGACTGCCGACTCTGTCGGACTGCATACACCCGAATAGATGGTACCAAGAATGATGACCGGTGTCATCAGGGCAAAAAAGCTCTCTTTTAACAGTGGCAAAAAGCCTTTCGCACGGATCTCTTTATAGCTCTTTAAAAGTTTTTCCTTATCCTCTCCGTGTTTCTTGCAGTAGTAAAAGCTGTAAAGCATCAGCGCTCCGCCGATCAGAAGTCCCGGAAAGATTCCTGCGATAAACAGTTTTGACGGAGAAGTGTTTGCCGCTGCCGAGTACACAATATAGGAAATACTCGGCGGAATGATGACACCAAGACCGCCGGCAACCGTGACGATCGAGGTCGCAAATACCATGTCATATCCCAGCTCCACAAGAAACGGAATCGTCATCGCGCCGACTGCCGATACCGTCGCCGGGGCGGAGCCGGAGATTGCCGCATAGAACATACAGGTTACAATAACGGCACACGGAAATCCCGCCGTCTTATTTCCAATAAAATATCCAAAGAAATTAAACAACTTTTCTGAAATACCGCCCTGCGCCATGATCATACCGGAGACCATGAACAGCGGAACTGCAAGGAGTGTAAAACTGTTGAGTCCGGCAAACATGCTACGCGCCACATCTCCTGCCGAATAAGCGAAGGCCGGATTTAAGAGGTTCGGAAGCATTGCCATCAGTCCGAAGACACCGCCCACCGGCAGTGCAATCACAAGAAGAACTGCCAGAATCAGAAAGAACAAACCGATCGCCATTTATTTTTCCTCCTTTTTCTCTCGAATCGTTTCCTGTTTCTCCGGAAGCATTTCATTTTCTGCACTCACGGTGCTTCCATCTGCGCCCTCTGCCTCAATGCGATTCGTCAGCACGCGGTAAATCAGCTGAACATAACGCACAATTGTGAGTGCGATTCCAAATGCCATAATCCCATAGAGATTTGCAATCGGAATTCCAAGTGCCGGGCTCGCCTGCTTGACCTTGGCTGCATTTTGGGCAATCTCCATGCTTCCCTTAAACAGCCAACACAGAAAGACGATCATGATCACGTCACAGATCAGTCCGAGCACCTTCTGGATGCTCTTCGGGATCATCATCGTGAACGTGTCCACCTTGATACTGACTCCGAGACGCACTGCACACGGCAGGGCGAAGAATGCGGAGAGTGCCAGGCAATAACAGCAGATCTCATCCGACCAGCTCAGCGCATTGTGGAAACAGTAGCGCATGATGACATTTGCAAACGACAGGCAACTCATCACAACCAGCATTCCCGCAAGAATCATAAGCTCGAAGTTTTTTTCCAGCCACTTGATTTGTTTCATAGTCCCCAACTCCTTTTTCTTTTTTGAAAATTCCTTTCTTTTGTAACTCACTCATTTTGTGAATCTTTTTTGTGAATCACTTCTTTTGTAATTTCCTTCTTCTGTAACTCACTTTGGCTCACTTATTGATGTATTTTTATTATATCCGTGGTATAATCAGAAGTAAAATTACTTTGTTTTCTATTTGTTAGAAGTATTTCTTCTTATATTTTCATGATTTTTCACAAAAGGTATGGAAAAATAGGACAGAATACCCTGACTGATTTGAATATTTTTGCTAATAAGGAGGATTTATGGACTTTCGACAGTTGGAATATATTGTGGCGATTGCTGAAAATAAGAGTATCTCAAAAGCAGCAGAATCTCTCTTCATCTCCCAATCTGGCTTGAATCAACAGCTGATCAAGCTCGAGAAGGAACTCGGCATTCAGCTTTTTGACCGAAACAAACATTTTCTGCGCCCAACGCAGGCAGGCGAAATATACGTTAAAAATGCGGTAGAGATTTTGAAGATCAAGCGAAATACCTACTCTCTTTTGAGTGATTTAAAGAAAGACGCAATCGGAGAGATCACGCTCGGACTGACCCATGAACATGGGATTGAATTGTTTACGGAGATTTTTACCGCCTTCAATCAGCGCTATCCGGGAATCACCTTTTCGCTGACTGAGGCGATCGTTTCCAAACAGAATGATCTTCTGCTTGGCGGGGAGCTCGATCTCGGACTTGTGATGCTTCAGGAGTCTGAGAGAATCAATCTCGACTACATTCCTCTCTACGAGGAGGAACTGATTCTCGGAATCCCAAAGAATCATCCGGAAGCGAGATACAGTGCCGATTTTGGCTCTCCGCTGACCGTCGCAGATCTCTCCCGCTTCCGTGACAGCAAATTTTCTCTGATCTTTGCATCCTCTACGATGCGCCAGTTGATCGACCCACTGTTTCAGACTGCCGGATTTCAGCCGAAAATCCTGATTGAGACGGCGATGAACCATGCGCTGATTCAACTTGTCAGCAAGGGATTTTGCTGTACAATCGTGCCCTATTCCCGGATGCTTGTAAGCCCTTATCGCGCAGACTGTGCCTGGTTTCGCCTGCCCTCGCACCCGACGTGGCAGATCTGTTTTGCAAGGCGAAAAGATACCTATATGAGCGAAGCTCACAAGTACCTGATCCGTCTCGCAAAACGCTATGGACAGACGATGCAGGAGAGATTTCTATAACTAAAAAAATTTTTATAACGGAAAAGATTCTTATCCTGCGAAAATTTTTTATAACGTGGATCGGAAAATACCGTGATATTTTTTATCTACACGTAAATATAATCGTTGAGAACTGGCTGTAAACCGCCCTGCTCCATATCCTCATACATCGTCTTAAAGGAGCGATCATCGTTGATCTCAAACTGCTCATCTCCGACATCCGCGTCCTCCTTGCCCTCGTACTTCTCCTCGTGGTCGCCGATTCCGGTGGAGACGCCTGCCGATACTTTTGTCGCGCAGATTTTTGTGATTCCGTTTCGGAACGAGACACTCTCACGACTCGAAACCGTGATTCCGGCAAACGGCAGAAAGATGCGGTACGCGCACAGAACCTGGCAGAGTTCTTTCTCACCGACGTCTCGCGGATTGATCTTCTCATTGTTCACGATCGGGCGCAGGCGCGGGCAACTCAAGGAAAGCTCGGCATGTGGGTATTTGCGGTTGATGTAGTAGACGTGGAGCGCGGTTGCCAGCGCATCTTTCCGGAAATCATCGAGTCCCAAGAGCGCAGAAAATCCCGCTCCCCTCATGCCTCCGAGCAAAGCACGCTCCTGTGAGTCGAAACGATACGGCCAGACGCGTTTATGCCCCATCAGGTGAAGCGTCTCATACTTGTCCGTATTGTAGGTCTCCTGGAAAACGGTCACATAGTCCACTCCGCACTCGTGAAGGTATTTGTACTCATCCACATTGACCGGATAGATCTCGATGCCGATGTTTTTAAAATACTTTCTCGCAATCTTCACGGCTTCGCCGATGTATTTCACATCCGAGTATGCCCGGCTCTCTCCGGTCAGCATCAGAATCTCTTCCATTCCGGTCTTGGCGATCACCTGCATCTCGTGCTCAATCTCCTCAAACGTCAGTTTCTTGCGCCGGATGTTGTTGTAACAGTTAAACCCACAGTAAATACAGTAATTCTGGCAATAATTTGCGATATAGAGCGGAGTAAAAATATAGACCGTATTTCCGAAATGATTCTTCGTGATCTCCTCCGCCTTTCTCGCCATCTGCTCAAGATATAGCGCACCCGCCGGAGACAAAAGTGCCTTGAAATCCTCGATCGTGCACGACTCATGGGAGAGTGCCCGCTCCACCTCACTGGCTGTGTACGCATTATAATCAAATTCCTCCATCGCCTTGAGCACCTTGTCTTTGATGTCAGACTCAATGATCTGCATCCCCTCCATATATTCCATATGGTTGGTGCGGAACGATGGGTCCTGCTCCAGCCGATGCTTTCTCTCAAGCGCAGCCGGCGGGAGCTTGTCGCTGTCCACAAAATATACCTGATTTTCTTCGTTCATTTGCTGATTCCTCTTTCTGATTTCACGCTCTAACTTCACTTCACATCTTCGTATTCTGTTTTTGCGTTTTTACTTAGTACCTTAACTTGCTATCTTAACTTAGTACCTTAACTTGCTATCTTAAGTTGACGTTTTAATTTGTCTTGTATTTTATTTTCTGCTTTCTCTTTTTCTGCTTCTGCGACTTCATCCTAGCGCAGAAATCCGGTCAGCGGATCGGAGGCGCTTCCGCCTCTTGCAAGCACGCGTCCCATTCCAGTCAGATAAGCCTTTCTTCCTGCCTCAATCGCCAACTTGAAGGCTTCTGCCATCGCCGGCACATCCCCTGCTGTCGCAATCGCAGTGTTTGCCATGATTGCACTCGCACCCATCTCCATCGCCTCACATGCCTGGGACGGCTTGCCAATTCCCGCATCGACGATAATCGGCAGATCAATCTCATCGATCAACACCTGAATCATCGCTTTCGTCGCAAGTCCCTTGTTGCTTCCGATCGGAGCTGCCAACGGCATAACAGCCCCAGCTCCGGCATTCTGAAGATCTCTCGCAACATTCAGATCCGGATTCATGTATGGAAGAACGACAAAACCCTCTTTTGCCAGAATCTCCGTCGCCTTGATCGTCTCGTAGTTGTCCGGGAACAGGTATTTTGCATCGCGCATGATCTCAACTTTCACAAAATTTCCACATCCCATCGCTCTGCTCAGGCGCGCAATGCGAACAGCCTCCTCCGCATTTCTCGCTCCGGATGTATTCGGAAGCAGGGTCACTCCCTCCGGAATAAAATCAAGGATATTCTCGCTCTCCTGTGTATTGGCACGGCGAAGTGCCAGCGTGATGATCTCCGCTCCGCCCTGCTCCACCGCAGACTTAATCAAATTCAGATTATATTTTCCTGATCCCAAAATAAAACGGCTCTTAAATTCTTTTCCACCCAACACAAACTTATCTTCCATCATTTTCTCTCTCCTTCTCTTTAATCCGGTTCTCTCTAATCTGGTTTTCTCTAACCTGGTTCTATTTTCCGGTCATCTCTCTGATCTCATTTTCTAATCTTTTCTGTTTTTCTGATCGTATTTTTCTATTTTTTCTATTTCTATCTATTGTTGTTCTGCATAATCAACTGCAACACCTTATTTGCCTCATGCCCTGCGCAGATGCTCACTCTCGGAGCAATCAGCCCGATCCCATTTCCGACATCCGTGCTCTGGTCTCCGCACACATACAGCCGTCTCATCATCTGCTTCGTTCGGATCTCATTCGCATCTTCATATCCTGCCATTCCATTTCCCGACACGACGATCGTTTCCGGGCACTGAGTCAAAAGCTCTCGAACCAGCATCGCTTTCTGATCCGGGCGGTCAAACGCCTCGCACACAATCGGATATTCCGCAAACAGCTCCTTCACATTCTCGGGCGTGACTTTCACACAGACAGACTCATAGGTCGCATACGGATTAATCTGATACAGAATCTCCGGCAATGCCTCCGCTTTCGGCTTTCCCAACTGCGGAATCAAATACATCTGCCGATTCAGATTCGTGACATCCACCACATCAAAGTCCACGAGAAAAAGTTTTCCGACGCCACTTCTCGCAAGCATGACCGCAATATTAGAACCGAGACCGCCAAGACCGGCGATCGCAACTTTTGCATTGCGAAGTTTCACCTGCATCTCTTTCGGGAATCTCGCATCAAATGCACGATCCAGCTCTTCTTTTAAAATAGACTCCTGCATTCTCTTTTTAATTTCTTCTCGTGCATCTCGACTTTGCATCTCTGATGGATTTAGATTCGTTATCTGTGCACCTCTCTGCATCTCTGCCATTCCATTCCCGCTCCTCTCTCCGTCTCTCCTCTTCTCGCTTCTCTTTCTACTTTTCTCTTTTCCTCTCTCTTCGCGCCTCTTCTTGCCTCTTTTCTTGCTTCTTTTCTTATTTCTTTTCTTACTTCTCTGCTTTCACTTTCTCCTCTTTTCTCCCCTTTTTTCCCTTTTCTCCCCGATCAGCCTCCTCCGACAAATCTCAAAACTTCAATCTCATCTTCATCCTGAATCGTTACATTTCCCAGCTGATCTTTCGGAACGATCTCAAAATTGCGTTCCACAACAACTCGCTCCGGCTCAAATCCTGCTTCTTTTAAGTATTCGAGCAGATTTTTTCCGGCAATCGCTTTCTCTTCTCCATTGATTTTTACCATCTGCGCACTCTCCCCTTTCCTCTTTTAACACCGTACAAAACAACGCAAAAAGGCGCCGGACGACACAATTTTAGTGTCATCCGGCGCCTGTATCCTCTGTGAAAAGTGGTGCCCCCAGTTCACACAAAACAGAGAGCAACGGCACACAAGTCCATTCTTCGCGACATGTATTTCCCTACGTTGGCATTATCCAAATCAGGTTCCAGGTCAAGACTAATAAAGTCTACTCTCAGCCCATCCATTTGAGCTCCCTATTTGTATGGTATTATACAAAATTTCAAGAAAATTTGCAAGTTTTTTCTCATTTATATTTGAAAAAGTCGAAAAACTATAACTTAATCAAGCAATAAGATTTTTATCCCCAGACTTCCTCTGCAATCTCCTTGACGAGTGCCAGCTTTGCCCACTGCTCCTCCTCGGTGAGGATATTTCCCTCCTCCGTGGAAGCAAAACCACACTGCGGGCTCAGGGAGAGCTGATCCAACGGCACATAGTTCTCTGCCTCGTGGATTCTTGCGATAATCGCATCTTTATCTTCGAGCTCCGGGCTCTTGGAAGTGATCAGACCCAATACCACTTTCTGATCCTTGATGAAGCGCAGTGGCTCAAAACCACCTGCACGCTCACTGTCGTACTCCAAAAAGAATCCATCTACGTTGCATCCACCAAACAGCGTCTCTGCAACCGGCTCATATCCGCCGGAGGTAAACCAAGTTGAGCGGAAGTTTCCACGGCAGATATGCATCGTGATCACCATATCATCCGGTTTTGCTTCCAGAGCCTTGTTGATCATCTTGACATACTTCTTTGCAACCTCATCCACATCGATTCCGCGCTCTGCATAAGCCTTGCGTTTTTCTGCGGAACAGAACTCGCCCCATGAAGTATCATCCAACTGCAAATAGCGACAGCCTGCATTGTAAAATGCGCGGATCGCCTTCTGATAAGCCAGTGCAATGTCATTGAGCAGAACTTCTTCATCCTGATATCTCTCGATCGGCTGATAATTCTCCTCTCGAACACAGCAGATCAGATGAAGCATCGACGGAGACGGGATACACTGTTTAACCGTCACATCCCCTGCAATCGACTGCAAGAACCGAAAATGTCTCAGAAATGGATGATCCTCCGGGAAATCAATCTTATCGACGATCTTCAAGGTCTGGCTCTTCGGCTGATGACCCTGAAACGCGATCGAGAAATGCTGAACTGCCACTTTCTCCACACCCTGAAGACCCCAGAGAAAATCGAGATGCCAGAATGCCCGTCTGTATTCTCCATCAGTCACTGCCTTTAAGCCAACTGCCTTCTCGCTCTCAACCAAAGAACGAATGCAAGTATCCTCCACTGCCTCCAGTCCTTCTGCGGACAATGCGCCTGACGCATACTCCTCTCTTGCTTTCTTGAGTTCCTGCTTGCGCAAAAAACTTCCAACAATGTCATAACGATATGGTGCCTGTGCTTTACTCATGGTCTATTTTCTCCTCTTATCTTCTTGCAATTTTTCTTGTGTCTTCGCAAATTATTTTTTATTTTTATTTGCTGTTTTTTTCTGACCACAGTATAGCACGAGCAAGTCGTCATCCGCTAATACCTATTTCAAGCTGTTTGATATAGGGAAAATTTATATCAAATCACATCTTCATCTTTTATTTACTTGTTTTTCTCAAGATAATCCCCATCAATCCAAGCGAGAGCACCCTCTTCTATCTTCCAAACATTTTTCAAAATAAATCGTCTCAACTTTATCTCCTGATCGAGCAACTCTTCCCGGTTTTCTGAATATTTGATTTTCATAAGCAACGAATACAGTTCAACATCATGAATCATTCCCAAACTCGATGTCGCCTTATCTAATTCTTGCTGAACATTTTCTTCTTTTATCATAAAACAAGTAGTCCTTTCATATCGCCCTACACTTTTTAGCGATCTCCTCCGCCCTGGAACCCCTCACCGTTGTAACTCGTCACTCCACCGGATATTCCACACCAGTTACAGGTAAATGTGTTTCCAATAGCAAGATTGCAATTCAACTTCCCACAACTGCATATCATAAAATATTTTGAACCGCAATATGGACATCCGGGATATTCTTCATCTGGTTCAATCATTCCCGCTATCGTAGTGCTATCATATCCCTCTCGCTTGGCTGATGATTCTTTCATCGGAAAAGCCCAAGTATATTTCCACTGTCCATCTCTGATTTTTTCAAAACGCACACCATATATCTTGTGAGCTTCACCACACTTGCACAGTGCTACGGTTGCTTCTGGCATATTTCTTTTCATCAGTAATCCACTTTCACCCTTCTTATCTCTCACTCATAATAAGCCATAACCACGGTAATATCATCTCCACAGCCCATCTCGCTGGTTTCTGATAACCATTCTTTCAAATTTTCTGATACCTTTTTAAATCCATATTCCTGAATCAGCTCATAATAATCTCTGCATGTCTTTTCAAAATCTTCTTGTGTTTTATAGCTGTTAGAAAAACCATCTGTGGATAATAGGTACAGATATGGTAAATCATCCTTTACGCTACGCACCCGAACCATTGTAATTGCCTTCTTCCAGGAATCCCTCTTACAAAGCGAATGCGTTTCTATTCCAAGAATTTTATCCCCTTCTATAACTGCCTGAATAGAATTTCTATCTATAAAAAGAATATCCCCATCACCAAGCTGATAAGCAAAAATAAATTTTTTTGTTACCATCAATCCTAACAAGGTTGTTCCATACAGCTTATAAACTTCTGCCTTATCAACCAGATTATCTTTTCCAATCGGTCTTTCTCGTTTATTATCCCGGTGTGCTTTCCAAACCCGCTCCTTCCACATTCCATCAATCGCCTGCGCGATTTTCGTATCTCCCTCGCGATTCAGATACGTCAAAAGGAACTCCTGATCTTTTTTAAAGTTATCCACCAAATCTTGCATAACTCGACAGAACACATTCACCGCAATCTGAGAACCCGTTTTGCTATACGGACATGACTCACTGCCATGACCATCAGCCACAGCAATCAACACAATATCTTTTGATAACTCAATTTTTTTATAACTATCCTGACATACAATGCCATTGCGAATATGGGAAGCTCCCTGCACACTTTCTCCATAAATCTTTCGATTCACAGCAGTCACCTCCCTTTTACCAAACATCTCCCTCATTTACATCGTCCGGATTTGGGATATTATTCATGTCCAAGACAAGCGGTGCTTTTCCTTCATTCGCTACGGGTAATTCTCCCACAAAAGATTTTTTATCATCAACTGCATCCGAAAGCGCTGGTACAGCTTCTTTTTTCTCCTCAATGATACGACTAGCAGGAGCAGAAACCAAAGAAGCTGCTGTCGATGCCCATTTAATCATTTTTGTCAACATGGCCGCATTATTTGCTTGAAGGACTAATTCCCGATTTCCTGTAAACTCTGTCAGCACCGTGTCATCTGCATCCTGACCAATAGAAATCGCAATACGAACTGCTTTTTTGCCCCATGGCAAATGAAGAAGCTTGTCCAAACTCTTTTTATAATCATCCGTCGGCTGACCATCTGATAACAAAACCAATACTGGCGGAAGTGCACGCTCTGACATCGGTGGAATCGTCAACTGTGCCGCCAGCAACTCAAACGCCTTTCCTAAATCAGTCACTCCACCAGCCTCAAGATCATCCCATGCGAAATCTTCTACTGGAACTGGATTTGTCGTTACCCATGATGCCCCTGTCGAAAATTGGAGCGTTCTCACCAACAGCTGCGCATTTGGATTGTTATCCGCCGCATCTACCATTTCCGGAATAACAGATTGAATCGCATTATTCACCGTTCCAATCTTTTCACCATACATAGAACCCGAACAGTCAACAATCCAAAAGAAATGTAACGGTCTGCTTGCTAATTCTCCACCCGGTCTTTTTAATTTTTCTGCCATAATGTTGTCCTCCATCCATATGCAACGTAATTTCTATTTTTCTGTCTGTACTCACTCAAAATATTCTACTTATTTTTCCCAAGATAACTCTCATCAATATCAGTTAATAAAATTTACCGAAACTCCCCTATATTCTGTCCAAAATTAATTTTTACGCCCTTGGCAATTCCTGCACTGCGTCCAACTGCAACCGGAAGCTGTGTGCCATCGGACTTGATATACGTCCAGTTCACCTGATCTTCATTTCGAACACCCCAGAGATTCGGATTCTTGGGATTCTGCACGACAGATCCCACACTTGTATCCATATCATAATCCCCATAAATATGATGGCGATACAGTTTGCTATCAGACATGAGAAGAACCTTCTGTTTTCCCACAATGAGTTTTGCTGGTACCGAAATCGCTGCGCCGCAACTCCAACAGGTATGCGCCACACTCTGTTCTTCTTTCGTTTCATCATAGAAAACCTCTGCGCCACAGGATGGACATTTCATAATTCCACTCATCATATTTGCAAAAGTATCCAGCCACTTGTTCTCTGTCACTCGACGATTTGGAGACGTAATTCCCACTGTAAATGCCTGCGTGAAAAGATTGCGAAGCTCCTGAGGATACAGATCCCAGTAAATCAATGCATTATCCTGATAACCTTTTACTGGACGATTTGATTTATCGTCCGGATCAAAAATAAACACCGGATGGATTCCATAGAGTTGATTCATTGCAAGAATATCCATGCACTTGATATTAGCCTCAAGCCTTCCCTCTAACGGATGATTTAACATGAACATATAAAATAAGAGCACTGCCAATGAAAACAGATCCGTGTTCCGCGACGGCTTTGCTTCCCCCAGAATAATCTCAGGAGCCATAAAGCGAGGCGTTCCATAGACAGAACTATCATCTGCACCGTTTACTGACACATTATCATTATCACAAATCAGTACCTTACCGGTATCAGGATCGAAAAATACATTTCCAAAAGAAATATCCCGATAGCTGTAACCCATACTGTGAAGCTTTTGATAACCTTTCGTCAGATTATATGCAGTCCTACACAAATGATAAAAAGATGGTTCCGCCTTCCGTTTCATCAAATCGACAATGCTCTTATAATTCTTTGGGCGAAGCGCCATGATATATCCAAATGACTGCCCCACACCTTTATAAATCAGATCTTCTGGCCAGAGAAAACTCTCATCCGGCTTCCCCTTGGCAACCAAATTCTCCAAAATATTTTTCTGTGATGTCGTCGCCGTATGCTTATAATACCATTTTAATGCATAATGTTTTCCCTTGCACTCCACATCATAAACTTCACCTTGACCACCCGCACCCAAAAGTTTCTGAACAACATATTGGTTACGGCTGTCCGAGGTAAGAATTGTTCCACTCTTTAAAAGCCCTTCCATACTCAGTATGACCTCCTCTGTTTGATTAATTGAAATACCTGGTTCACAACACTCCCGTTCGCCACAATCATACAATAGTTTTTATTTCCAAACTGTATCTCACAGGCATTCCTATACGGAGTAATTGCAGTCAAATAACGATAGGCCTTATCAAATCCCCCTTCTGTCGCCTGAAATACAATTCGCTGATTGGTTATGTATAAAATCCCCCTGTGCTGTACCAATTCCGTATGTTCCACCGTTTGTTTTCGCCCAGTATTCCAACGCGTTCCTTTAAATAATCCGGGAGCACTTACCCCGCTGTGACGAAACTCTTTCACAGTTTTCTGTTCCAGATGGATCGCTTTATCGATAAAATGAATGTGTTCTCCTTTTTTCAAAAACAATTTATCTGTATTCAAAATAGGAAGGCGACCAGACATAATTTCCTGTTTTGCCGGATCTGGAAGAATGGTTGTGACGACAGGAATCTGATTCCGATTTCCAAGCAACACATCAAAAAATCCCATCCTGTTCACCTCTTCCCCTGTAATAATAAATAATACCCTAAAATGCTTCTCTTGTGGTCGCCTTTTACGCGACAATCAAGTTCTCATTCAAGCAGGTCAATGCTCTCTTCACAAAACGTTTTCATACAGCTTCTTCGCAAAACTTCTTCACACAAATTTACACAAGTTGATATTTTATCTTATTCTTTCTAGCGTATTCTTCGGCATAGGAACCGTATGTGCACTGCAACACAAACTGCTTGTCCATATCGTCAAAAGCATGATCTCCGATTGCCTGTACGCTATCCGGAATATAAATCGTGAGCAGTTGTGTACAACCGGCAAATGCCTCATCTCCGATCGAATTTAGCTTCTTATGAAGTTGCACTTTTCGCAGATTTGTACATCCCTTTAATAATCCATTTGAAATATCAGAAATATTTTCTGGAATGTCCACCTGTTCCAGATGAATACAATTAGAAAAAGCACCCTCCCCGATCTCATGGACTGATCTTGGAATCTGCAATTTTTTTAGTCCACTGTCTGCAAATGCATACGCACCGATGCGACGCAGGCCTTCCGGAAATGCAACAGCAGACAAGGCTGAACATCCAGACAGGGCACCTTCCTCGATCTCTGTAAGACTCTGAGAAAAAATAATCTGATGAAGTTTCGTACAATCAGAAAATGCTTTTTTCCCAATTCTGAGATATCCTTCTGTCATGATCGCCTCTTCGATCTCTGTTCCTGAAAAGGCATCCTCTTTAATCTCAAGAACAGCTTCTGTTTCTCTTCGATTCTGAAAAATCACGGTATGTTGATTAGTTCCCTGAAATCCAGTCACTGCCAGTCCATTTCCGATCAAACTTTTCTCATAAGTAAAAAGATCTCCATACTGCCGGTTCGATGATTTCTCTTCTCTGATCGCCGGTGCGCTACTGCTCTTTGCTTCCTGTAACTTGATCTCACACGGCTTATGCAACACACGTTCCCCATAGCAGACACACCACATCGCTACCGTCCAGTCTGCATTTTTTCGACTGATACCATATTCTTCGATCAACCGCTTTACAAATCGATATGCAAATGCATTGTTAATTTGAGGTACTGATTCCAGTTCCGCTGCCAAGCCCAAATCATATGCTGCTAAAATCAGATTGATCTGCATCTGCTGTCCCGGAAAATAATCTTTCACCAGACCAAAGAAACGGGATCTGATCGAAATTGCCTCCTGATAGTTTTTCAATAAATTTTCAAAATCCGACTCAAACATCCCGTTATCCTCCCTCAATCAATTCTTGATCCATTAATCCATCTTCTTATCGTACAAATTTTCTTAATAGGTTTCTCTCTTATATTATTATATTACAGTATCTTATTCCACACCGAGCGCCTTGAACACGGCTTCCTGCGCCGAGGAATAAAAGATCAGGCTAAAAGCACCGACCAGATCAGACGGCACTGTTCCCAAATCTGCTGCCGACGTGATTGGAAGCAGCACCTTTTTCGCCCCGCTGTCCAGACACACCTGCAATGCATTCGCGAGCTCGTCCACCTTGATCAGTGTACCACCGATACTCATCTCACCAAGAACCGCCAAACTGCTAAGTGTCGGCTTACTTAACGCGGCAGAGCAGATCGCAATTAAGGTCGAGAGCGCCAGGCGTCCCGTCATACCAAGACCATTCAGATCCTGATAATTGATAATATAATCCTTTGTCGTCGTACTGATCTGACCGGAAATCGAATTTCCATTCGCCTTCAAGAAATTAAATGCCGTATTTGTCGCTTCTTTCGCAGCTCGGTCCGATCCAATTCCCGTACACTGGAATTTGCCGTTTCCCGGAAGAATCTGCGTCTCCAGCGAGTAAACGCCAATCATGCCACTCTTTCCCTGTGAAACGGTATAGACGTTGCCCGGCTTATTGATTCCCTCCGGAATCAGTTTGCCACTGCCACTCTCCGGCACCGATACATAATGCTCCTCAAAAGATTCATTATCTACATAAGAGAAATTCACATCATAGAATTCCATTCCACCGATCTTCTTTAACTGTTCCTTGACACGGCGACGCAGTTCCAGAGAAATTGTCAGAATCTCTTCCACATCCTCTTTCTCGTACTCGCCATCCGGGTAAAGCAATTTTGTAAAGCCAGACACCATCTTTCGGACTGCAATCGTATCTCTCTGATTCAGATTGCTTCCAAGACGGAAATACTTGTCAAAAGCATCTCCAAACGACGCCTTTCTCATCTCACGCATAAATTCAGAGAGATAATCTGTGATAAATCCATAATCATCCGTAAAGAAATCCGGGCGATATTTCGGAATCTCCCATCCCGGCACATAACAATGCATTCGATCCAAGAATGCCGTATCATACGCCATCGCATCCGGAAACGGCTCAAACAGCGTTGAGGTCTTCTGCAACACATCCACACTCTGATTGATATTTCCGACAAACGCCATCGATGCAGAAGCCGCCTTCTCCTCACGTCCACGCGCAAATGATCCTGATGCCATGTAATCCTTCATGATCTGGATGCCATCTTTATCCTTAAATGTGATACCTGCAACCTCATCAAATGCAACACAGTCCCACATGCCAACAAGACCAACCGTCTTTGTCGCCATATTGTAAAAGAGGTTTGCAACCGTTGTCTGACCGCCGGACACCAGAATGGAGTTTGGCGAAATCTCTTTATAAATATGGGATTTACCAGTACTTCTCGGTCCCAACTCACAAAGGTTAAAATTGTTCTCCACAAGCGGGATCATACGCGCAAGAAGCAACCATTTCACACGCTCACTGAATTTATCCGGTTTCATTCCTGTTGATCGCAGCAGCACATCGATCCATTCCTCTTTCGTGAATGCCTTGCGACCATTCTTCAAATCATCCATATCGATATGCGGCATCTGAATCGGTGTCAGTTTCCGAATATGGATCGGACTCATCTTGTTCTTCTCTTCCTCGATGAACTCATACTCCAACTGTAAGATACACCAGATACCACCACAGAGCAGGCGATCATACTGTTTCGGGTAATCCGGACGAATCGGAATATCCTTGATTCCCAGATTGGAGAACTCCGCCTGGTACTGATCCTCTTTGATATTCAAACGCACCGTAATCTTGTCAATTACCGTATAACTGCCACGCTCACGAAGCACAGAAAGTACCTTCTGTGCCTCATCCGGTCGAACAAAATTGTCGGAGAGAATTCGCTTTACGTTGCTCACACCCTCCTCGATGATTTCCTCATCATCCGAACTACAATACTGCCCCAGCAAGAACTCCAACACATATACCGGGACATTCGCTCCTTCTTTGATGTGCTTTGTCAAATCCTTTCGGACAATGCGACCATCAAAGTACTGACGTAACTTATTTTTGATTGTTGTGCGGGTGTCTACCTGCTCCATCTCTTCTTCAAACACGATCCATTCCCCCTCACTCACTTAAAACCCGAAACCAAAATCTCCACCAAACGCAAGATCCATGATAATCTCATGTCTCCAGCTTTCTACTCCCGTAGCCTCATTGATTGC
Organism: Brotaphodocola sp.; assembly: GCF_050873365.1. Taxonomy (GTDB): domain Bacteria; phylum Bacillota; class Clostridia; order Lachnospirales; family Lachnospiraceae; genus Brotaphodocola. The sequence goes on from NZ_JBNMIQ010000003.1 coordinate 17,400, forward strand.
CACAAGATAGTATTTTTTATTTCGGCTGTACTGTCTATTTTTAAACGTAAATTTAACCCGGAATATCCGCTTTGCATCCTCAGTTTCCCTGCTGTCTGCCATATGCACATTTTCATTGGATATTTTCTCTCCATCCTCAGAGGCAAAATACAACTTGTAGCTTCCTGCACGGATCGTATCACTGACCGCTTCCGACTGAATAAAATCCAAAGAAGTGATCAGGTTTGTAATTTTCTGCACCAGACTCACGAGTGTAATCTCGGCAGTCGTAACCGGAATTTTTCCTTTCTCCATGTGAAGATCAAGAAGAGGAATCAACATCTCCTGAGGAGATGATCCACCATGTACATAGTTCAGACCACCACCAGCCTTGAACACATCCATTCCAACTGGATAAGAAACTACTCTCTTATCGTCATTTTCTAACGTACTTCCAAGCGAAACATGGTCAATTCCTGACTCCTCAACAGCTTCCGGAGCAATGATAAAGCGACGATTTACCCAGCCATTTTTCCTGTTCGTATCAATTTTATCGCTCTCATTCAACTTATTTCTGCGATAAAGGAATCCATGATCCGCTGTCACAATGAAATTCTGCTTATTTGCACTGTTCAGACGGTGAATCAATTCTATAATTTCTGAGATTGCCTCCGTGCAAGCCGAAAACACCTCATCTTCTGTATTTGTTTTATCTCCACGCGCATCAATCTGATTGTGATAAATGTAGACAATCTGCTTTCCAGCTAATAACTGGCGAAGCTCACTGACTTTTTTGTTCTTAATATCATCAAACTGAAAACACAGACTATCCGGTTGATGAGACTGAAGTACGCTCTGGCGACTGTTCAAATCGTTACACAGAACACCATCTGCCAAAACTTCATAGTCCTCTGTCATCGTCAACGACTTATGCGGAAGGAGAGCCGCCATACCAAGTCTCGTATAGGATGGCAATGTGCTAATCATCGGACTGAGTTTTGCACTGTCGCATTTCGGATCATCCTGCATTTTCTGTGCAAGTTCCTCTGCCACCTCATAACGCAGAGCATCTGAGATAATCACAACCGTCTGCTCCTTTGCCCCATTTAATCTTCGAGAATAAAAATCTCTCTGCATCACAAACTGATACTGAAGATCCGGCTCATGATACGCCTCATTCCATTTCGGCAAGAGCTTCGTCAGATATTCATTCGCATAAATATTTTCGATCAATTCTCTCAGATTTTCAAACGCATCTGCATTCTCCATTTGATCTAGACAAGCAATAAAACGACGGTATTCCTGATCAAACCGATAATCCTGACTGGTATACTGTTCCACAATCGCCTTAAAACCAACCGGCGCCTGATACGTTACCGCCATGATCAGTTGATAAGCACTCTGCATCAACTGATAAGAAAGCCGGAACTTCTCCCCATAATGCATTTTTTTACGTTTCTCGCAAATCTCAGGAATCGAGAACGCCTGCAATTTAGCGCCCGTATTCTCTTCTAAAAGCTGTTCCATCATCCAGTTGAGAATCTTTTTATCAAAGTCCTCAAAACTATCACAATCCAGCACCTCTTCTGGCAGATTGTTGCGAATCATTTCTGCTACTCCAAGACTTTTCGCCGTCTGTTCCGCAAGCTTATCACAACGATCCCGATATAGAATGTTGTTTCTGAGATTGTCCAAGAATGCAATCACATTGCCTGGTTTATAAGAGACAAACGGCTTCCATGCGACTGGAAGTCCCGCCCCAAGAAATCGCTCTGTGTACGTTACAAACAGGGTAAATAAAAGCTTCTCTAGTGTCGGATCTGCATCCTGATAGCCAAAATGCTCCTCGCAAAGTTTCCAGAATTCCGCTTCCAGATCATAGCGAGCAAATTCCATGAGGAAACTATTATTATCTTTCTCTTTCCCATCCTGACTACTTAAATCCTGATCTGTGCCATCTTCCTTCTCGGCAGAATTTACATTTTCCATCAATACAACCCGCAACACTTCCTCAAACGAACAGGTCCGAGTTTTGCACAGACTGCTGAGCAGTCCCGTCAGGATATTTTCTTCATTGAAATTTTCGATTTCCAGATCATAAAACCATTTGGTTCGATCTTTATTTGCAAAAAACTTAATGTATTTCTCAATAACCGGCTTGTATTTTTCTTCAATGCCGAGATCCAGCGACAACAGCGATGCTCGATCTGCGAAAAATCGTTTGGAATACAGCATCGTATCTTCCAAATGATTTTCCTTCACATCTGGTTTCGGAAACGGTGCATAGATCAGATAGTTCGTTGTCCGATCCTGTCGTTCCAGAAAATATTTGGTATAGAACTGGTTGTCCGGTGCCAAGTGATAGATCTTGGCATTCTCCAATTCTATGCTGTCAATATCCTCCGCAAACTCACCCTTGTCATCGTACCAGAAGACAAGTTTGCGCGTATCGCCGGTGAATTCCGCATTCAGCCGGTCTGTGATTTGTTTTAAATTTAGTTCTGCCATCTCTACCTCCGGCCATCGTTTTCATAGCTTGCAAACATTCATTGATTCTTTTATTATGACTTGATTCTCACTTGATTTTTTTATTTCTTACTCATAATGTTTTTAGAATCTGCAAGCACTTCATAAAACTTTCCATCCTGTGCTGTCTGAATCTTACGATAGTTGACCTTCACACCGTCATCCAAATCCAGTTCAATTCGAGAAAGTGCCAGATGACCGATCTTTTCATCATATTCCCGACATTCTTTCAACTGCTTTGTCAATTTCTCTTTGCGTTTTGTGGAAGCTGCAATTTCTCTGGAATTTCCGCTGTGATCAATCATATCCTGCATGCGATTGATCTCGGATTCATACACTCTCTGCATACGATGCAAATAGTCAATTCGCAAGTTACCAATCGTATCTGGTGTGTAGCGGTGCAGATAGATGAGCGCCTTAAATCCATTCTGCTTTCCACTGTCAAAGAGCCAGTAAATCGGTCGCTTACCAGAACCTGTCACCGAATAAGTCTGGCAATGATCTTTGAAGAAATCACTCAGGAAGTAATTGCGGATAATTTCACGGCTACTGTTCCCCTTGTTTCCAAGAGCTTTGGCAATGAAATCCAAATTCTCCTCCAATGCCTTTTCCCCATAAACAACTTTCAGCCACTCACACAGGCGGGAAACAATGTCATCCTCCAAGTATTCCTCATCTGTGATCGGGATAATGTTGTCGTTATCCGGTATAAAACTTTGATACTTACTGCTATCCCACTCACCACCGGCATAGACAAGACCTTCCACATCTAAAGAATAACGACCAAACATACAGCCGACTGCGTAAGAGAGAAGACTCTTGATATCTCGCTGTAAATCAGCTTTGCGGACGGTTACATCCTTATCTTCCACTTCTGGAGTCAATTCATCCTGTAAACCGTAGATATCGATGAAAATGCGGTTGAGCTCTTCTTCGTTGGATTTCAGCTGGTCGAAACGGTCGTCGCATTCTGTTTGCCACTGATTATATGCCTCGTCAATGGTGGAAACATTACACACTAATGGATGATGCTGGAAGTCCCATGAAGTCTCGAAGGAGTCCCAATCTTGTTTTGAGCTCATTATACAATCAGTTACACCAATAATAATATCTTCATTTTTTACATAATTTATATACGGCAACCGACTTACTGTTCCCGGATTACAATCAAGCGTAGGCGAAAGAATTTCTAAAATTGTAGATATAATTGGTGTATTCAAATACCCAAGAACATGCAATAATTCTTCATGTGAAATTCCATCCTTCGCAAAACAGGTAGGTCCTTTAATATCAAAAATTGACTCACTGGAGGTAAGGCGAAACATTGGAGTTCCTGAAGCTATAGATGACCAAGTAACACCCTCTACAAAATAAAACTCACTGTTCCAACATTCACTGTTTTTCTTTTCAATTTCACCAAGCTCCAATCGATGCTTTTTAAATTTTTTGATATCAAATCCATTGTTTTCCCAGTTTACTACAAGATCCAAATTACCATACCATTTACGTTGACTTCCTCCTTTGTTATAAGAAAACCATTTAGTTCCCGCAACAAAATGATCTGTTTTATTCTTTTCTACCTCATACCAAAGTCGTAGAAACTGTTCATTATCTCCCGTTTGCATTCCAGCACGACAAATAAAATAATCCTTTATCACACTATTCTCAAATAAAGGCAACATATTTCTTGGAAGCCAGTAAGATAACGGTGCGCCTTCAATCTTTATTGTTTCATCTAAACTAGCTTCATACTTATTTCTATGACTTAATAGATCTTTTTCTTTGTCATCAGTATTATCTAGTTTATAGTAGCAAGCTTTATACTTCTTAAGTTCAGTTTGCCTTAAAATAAAAGCACTAGATTTAACTACCTCTCCACTTAGTTCTTCAAAAACCCGCGCCCCTAAATGAATCATATTTATATAATGACTATATAAATAAATTACTTTTCTTAATTGACTACTTCTCGTTAAACTCATCCAGCCTAGTTGAGTTATCATCCCTAAAATTGCATTCGATTTACACATTTTATGGCATTTAAGTATAAATACTGTATATAAATCGTTTCTTCCATCGTCATAATATTTCTTTACATAAGCAAGTAATTTTTTCCCCATACCACTACTTGCCATATACGGTGGATTCGTGACCGTCACCCAGTATTTCCGCGCCATCGTCTCACCAATGTCAATCAGCTTCAACAACTGCGCCACGGTATCTTCCAATCCAAAGTTATCTATCGTGATCTGACCATTCGTATCCGCTCCCGCTACAAATCGACGCAACAGATCCCAATCATAATTCTCCACATTCAGAATAGAACCATACTCTTTTGCGTCAATGAACGTATTTAACAAACCTTCCAACTGCAATTTGGCGGTATTCTTTTCTATTTCATCCATACCTGCTCCGAGATATTTCAGATGTGCACGATTGATCTCATTGCTCTCCTGAATCGCATACACATGGCAGGTATTTTCTCCGTTTAATACTCTACGGTTATACTGTCTTGCTTTCATCATAACTGCAAAATATGCAAGCTGATAGGCACGATCATCAATATCAAGTCCATAAATATTGTTTTCCAGAATGCTCTTTGCCGCATCGCGCTGGCTATATCCCGCACTCTCATAGATCTGCATCAGCACATCAAAAGCATACACCAAAATATGACCACTACCCATGCACGGATCAATGATCTTGATGTCTTCTGGACTCAGCGTCGCATATTCTTTTCGGATCTCTGCCAGTTTTTCCTGTACTTCCGGCTCCTGCTCTGCCTCTTCCAGATAATACTTCCAATTTTCTTTTAAACTACTATTTTCCGGGTGTCCCTCTACCCACAAGCGCCCTAAACTGTTCTCGACCATATATCGAACAATCCAGTCCGGAGTAAAGAGCTGAGTGACAGCCGGAATTTCCTCTTTCCTGATCTTTTCTTTTTTGGCAAAAGCCGCTGCCTTGGGCTCGGTATTGTAATACTGATACAACCAGCCGATGATCTCAACCTGTCCTCCCTGCTCCACATTAAAGTCATCTTCTGGAATATCATGGAGCAGACGCCATACCACACCATCCTGATCGACAACAGAAAGACTGAGCAACAATTCTGTATAGTCTCTGTTTCTCTCAAACAATCCCGGCAGAATCTCACTCAATGCATTACACTGCTTAAAAAATAAGATACGGAACACTTCATCCAGCTTATTTTCCTGCTTCAGCTGAAGAATCTCCGCTTCCTCACTTGCAGTAAACGAAAGATCTGCATCAAACGGATTTGTGACAAGATCCGGCTCCAGTTTTCCACTCTCCGAAGAGAGCACACGGATATGGGAAGGCAGATAATCATTGACTTCCATAAAACGCAGTGCAATCAAACGGTTAAACCATGTAAAGGCAAACTCCTCAATAATGTAGTGATAGGCACTCTCGTAGTCGCCATCATTCTCTTGTTCTTGTTTGCGGATTACTTCCACCAACTTGTCGCGCTGATGAATTTCCTCATTAGAAATCGCATACGGTTCCGCTGTGCCAATATCATAAAACTTGGTATTGGATGTACTCTGTGGAAGTGCCTCCGCAATTCCCTCTTCCGTAATTCCTATCAATTTGGCTCGATAACTGACATCTTTAATCAGCTTATTTCGCGCCCAAATCGCAAAATTCTTTATGGCTGTTTTGTTCATCTATTTTACCTCTAACATTTACTCATGTATTTTTCAATCAAATACAATGGAACTCCGACATATTCTGAATTCCGTCCATTTTCTTTGTTCTCATAGTACTGCTTAACCTGACGCAATGTACTCATTTTCCAGTTCCCACTTTTTTGAATCTTCATCAACCGCTCTTTGCATTCTCTATAAATCGCTCTTCGGTTCTGCACGATTCTGGATGGTGCTTCTTCACAATTCAGATTTAATTTCTGATTTAGATCCTGATCAATTTGAGGATCACTGGATTTTATATGTCCCTGTCGATCGTAACTGATTGTGCTCATCATACCTCGATCTAATGGATTTACATACAACTCATCGCCGTGTCGATGTTCGTCACAGGTTGTATACGGATCTTTTGCACCTCTGCAACCATCACACACACCTAGCATAATTTTAAAATCCAGTTTTTCTACTTCTGTCTTTAAAAGATTCTGTGCTTTCCAATGCTCAATTTTCATTGTATCGCGATTATTTTCAATACGTCGCATACAGTACGCACAGATATATCCCTGATCTTGTAGGAGAACTTCCCGCAATTCATCTTTGTTTTTATATCCATCATAATAAGCATGCGGTTGTTTTTTATAATGCGTCAGAGATGCCGGTTCGCTAGTCTTTTGTATCCATATCATCCCTTAATCCTCCGCGATTGCCCTTTCAAACGCTAATGCCGTTTTTACTTTATTCAGTTCTGGATGATCGGTCCCCAACAATGTTTCCAGATTCAAAATTTTCTCTTTAGCCGTTTCAAATGATCCACTATCAATCAAATCATAAAGCATCTCAATCTGCATTTTCACTGACTCAACCATATCATCACTTCCCTGCGCAGAACGCAGAACATCATTAATTTCCATTCCATAACCAGAGGCATCATAAAAGATCTCATCTTTTTCTACTCGAATCAGTTGACCATTTTTACACGATGCAATTAAAATCGGAGAATGTGTGGCCGCAATAAACTGCACATTCGGAAATACTGTCTGTAAGGCTTCTATCATTTTCCACTGCCACTTTGGATGTAGATGCATATCCAATTCATCAATCAACACGATCCCCAGGCACTCTGATGCATGTTCCCGCATATTTGGATTTAAAACTGCCATTCGATATGCAATATCTAATACCATCCAAATGACCGACTGATAACCCGCACTCAAGAAACGGATCGGCAGTGAAGTTTCTCCTGTGACATAAGATAATTCCGAATTTTGCTTATCAAACTGAATTCGGGCAATCTCACCTTCATTCATAATCGACATGAAACGAGAAAGAGCATTTTTTACTGCTTCATATTCGCGGATTTTTTTCTCTTTCTGCCACTCCACCTGCTCCATTTTTGCGCACCAGTTTAATAAACTCTTGGAATCAGATGCATCTTCTAAACAATTCATATAACCGACTGTCCGATTAAAATCCGTATTAAACACATTTTCAGATGCTTCTCTTTTTTGAGTCCAAGTACGCGCTGCGCTCTGATAACTCAAAACTGGAAGAATTGCTTCAGGATCATGAGACAGTTTATTTGCAATTTTTTTGATGTTTCCACTGTTTTTTTCTTTGCTTATCTCCACTGTGCTTCTAGAAGAATTTACACTGCTTTTTCGTCGTGTCCACTCATAATTTTTCCCATCGATCTCTGCCTGACATGTCACCAGAACTGGCGTTTCATACTGTCTGTGAAACGATCCATCTCCCATTGGTGTCGCAGACACTCGGATTTCATCTTTCGTAAAATGTTTGGATGACACATCATCAATTCCAGCGATAAAACCGCCTAGAGCCACAGAAATTGCCTCTAAAACAGAAGTTTTTCCCATTCCATTGTCACCGATCAGCAAATTAAATCCTGATTTGAAATTCAATTCGCAATGCGTATGACCTTTGAAATTTTCTATCGTTATATGTTTTAAATGCATCTGCCAACCTCCTAGAGTTCTACATTTACAATTGTATTCTCATTGAGTTCTTTCTTCAGGTTCTCACGCAGTATTCTCATATATCGATCAATGTCCTCCTCATTTTCCAGTCTCCAGGATTTTGTTCCTGCGACATCCTTGATCGACATATTTTTCGTAAGCTTCACTTTCTGCTTCAGTAATTCTACTTTCTCAGTTGGAACTGGACTCGGCTGTTCTCCCACTACTGCGGATTTCTGCGGTTCTTTTTTTATTTGCTCTGCTGCCTTCTTCGCTGCCTCTGCTTGTACTAATCTTGCATCCTCTGCATCCATCTCGTTTAACAATCGAATCTTCAGTGCCTCTGCCTTATCCGCAAAGCTGCGAAGCGTGGAAACGTTGTTACATTTCTCTGCTCCGTCCTGAATCTCACGAAATGCTTCCATATAACGTCGCAAACGACTATCTCGATACGGCTTCACATTTAAGATCTCAATGACTCGATTTTGATCCTGCTCAATGGAATCTAACACCGGCTTTGCCTGCTTTTCCAACACCTTCATATACGCATCCATGAACTGTTCTCGAAGCCCCGGAAGCTGTGGAATCTTTGCGTATGGCTTTGGCATCCGAACAATTTCCCGCATTTTCGCGACAACCTCTTCTAATGCAGTATCCACGATATATGTTTTACTATCATCGTAAATTGCCAGCATATCTAAAGCTCGAGTAAAGATCGTAAACTGATCTCCAGCAAAGAACGATTTAATCGGCTCATAATCCTCTGCCAAATCCAGCAAATCATCCTGCTTGTCTGATACCGTCTTAAAGAATTCCAGAGGTTCACTGATCTGTGTGATCGGAAGCAAGAGTTTTTTTCCATCATCGAGAACCTTTTTGCCCGGATAAGGATAGGTCGCATACTTACTCTCATAATGAGCCATCTCACTCATCATATTCTCTGTGTACCGCTGAAAATCACGCATAATTGTGTCTTCCTCGTCCACAGCACAGGAAGCATGGAACAGATCTTTCATCACATTACGAACAGCTTTCTTATCTTTTTCTGCTACACGAATACGCACATCCATCAGAAGCTTCTCAGCTAATGTTTTTTTCGTAATATAACCAATAATCTCCTCATCTGATTTATTCATCTGAGTGACACTCTCACTGTTCACTGTGAAAGATAAATCTCCGCGCTTAAAGAGACGGGCTACCAGCCAGAACACATCCTCTTCCACAAAACCATACGGAGCCTTCATAAAGCGATCTTTCAATGCTTTCATCGATGTCTTCATATGTGCACGTGAATTCAACGCAATAAAGTTTAAAACCTCAGAAAGTGCATGAGCATTACTCTCTGTTCCACCCTCCAAAGCCAACGAAATCTGGTTGCTCTGCTGTTTAAGGAGTTTTCGGATGTCGCCTTCTCCCATTGGAGTATCGATGTAGGAAAGTTTATGATAAACGGTCTGTACCAGGCGACCAATCGCCTCATTCATTCGTCCAGTTACCTCTTTTGCTGACACACGAACAATATCACCATTCACATAGATCGTAGCTTCCTTCAAAGACTCTGTGAGATACAATTTCGCATTGCTGTCGCGCTCACGCATCTCCACACGCTTTCCCTCTTTGATTGTCTCATACTTTGTCAGCTGAGAGGACGTATTCAGGCGCAAAAATTTCTCAATCTTCAAATAAATCCTGATCTCATCCAAAAATGCCGAATCATTCGGAAGCATTACCAAAACTTCTTTTCCCTGCCCAGACATCATGCGAAGCGTCGCATCATCGTTTCCTCCCTCATACCACGGAGTCAGAATGCGCAGACCTATATCGTAATTCTGATTTGATTTATAAGGGCGATCATCCACAATCTGATTAAATCCAAACGAATATCGACCATTAAATTCCGGATAGCGATATTTCTTGTCCTTAAAGATATCCTCAAAAATCATCTCCGATGCCTTATTGATGACCTCTGCCATCTCTACGTTTTGGCTATCAATCTCACGGTTGATCTCCTGCTCTTCATCTGTCAGGAAAACATAGAGATCGCCATTTTTCTGAACCAACATCTGGCGCTGTAAAACTTTCAATGCATCCTCAACACGACTTTTAAGTTCCAGACGATCATCATCCAAGTTGGAAATCATCAGACTTGTGATGTTGTCAACATTCGCCGTAATTTCAAGCACATATTTTACCATGAATAACGTCTTTAAAACATTGATTGCAAATACATCCTTATCTTTCTTTTCCGGATTGATGTAACTGTTATCATAGGCACGAATGATCACGCCTCGGTGACTGTGATCGAGAAAATTCTCAAGAGCATCATAAAAAAGATGGAACGGCGCAATTGCGCCCATATCTTCTTCCATCAAGTTCACAGCAGATTCTTTGAACAGTGCAAGCATCGAACGCTCACCCTCTGACAGATGCTTACCGGATGCACCGTGAGTACGGATACTCGTCAGAACACTTGCCAACAGATTAAACTGATACGGAACAAACGGATATACCTCTTCAAAATCCCGGTCATTTGAATAGAGTTTTTTCTCTACCCCATCATTGAAGACAATCAAGTTTTTGATGACTGTCGCCTTCTGCTCATAGAGAACTCTCAGTGCCTCTCCTGCGCTTTCTTTCTTATCCAGAACTCTCTTCTTGATAACGGCATCCACGTTTGCGGAAGAAAGAGAAAGACGGGTATCAAATCGACCCTGAATTTTGGAAAAATCATTTCCCTTTACATTTGTAATCGAATCGATATCCTGCTGGGAAGTCACAATCACCCAGGCTTTTCCGGCACATTCCTTGCCAAGTTCCTCTGTCACAGTCTGAAGATTCAGCATCAATTTGCTATCTTCACCAATATACTGACCAATCTCATCCACAAGAAACACCACATGATGATTGTGTCCTTTTCGATCCAGATAGGTTTTCACACGCTTCGCAAAATCTTCAATACTGATTTTATAGTCGGTTGTCGCCTTCTCGCACCAGTTTCGTGCTGCATCCTCACTCATAAAATCCATGTCCGCCAACACATCTACGACACTGTCCTGAATAAAGTCAAAGTCTTGACGGGAGTCCTCCCAAGGATCACCATACTCATCCTCAAATTTTTCTTTAAACTCATCAAAACGACCTTCCTCAGAAAGATGACGCTCCAGATCTGCCAGATGTGGCATAGATCCACAAAATCCCTGCATTTCATTAAAAACTTTCAGAAATACATTGACAATCGCATCCTTGTTCTGCTTTCCATTGGAATCACTCTTGGAATCAATATTGAACAACACCACGTCTGTCGGTGTATCTGCTGCCAGCTTCATATCAGCAAGCACCATGCGATCCACAATTTTTTTATCGTCAATGAAATAGTCTAATGCCGTTTTTCCACCAACCTTGCGATTCTCCAAAAGATATGAAAGAATTTTCAGGAAATGTGATTTACCACTTCCAAAGAAACCAGAAATCCATACTCCCATCTTTGGAGTATTTCCCACAATTCCTTTCTTGTATGCAGAAAAAAAGTCCGCAAAATGCTTGGACAATTCCCGTGTAACAACATACTCCTCCAGTTCCTGTGCGACGTTGGTTTCCTCGCCCTGCCCGACTACGATTACACCCTGAATCTCTCGATCAATCGGTTTTGCAAACATTTCCTGTATCTTCATCTAAATTTCTCTCCTCATCCTCACTTACTTTACAAGCTTAAAAGCTCGATAGTAATTATCGTCTTTCATTTCATCAAATAAAATGAGTTCCTGTTCATTATAGGTCCCAGGAAAAAACATCACAACCGGACATCTCACAAATGCCTGATGCAAATTATTTAAAACTTTGTGGCTCCGAAGGATCGGATAACACTTGCCAATCCCAGTCAAAAATACGATCGCATTTTCTGATGTATGCTCTCTGATATACTGGACAATCAGGCTGTCGTCATCATTGATCTTCATAGAGTTATTCACTGCTTTTGTAATACGTTCTAAACCACGCTTTTTTTCAAACTCAAAACATTTTTCCAGAAAGTTTTTCTGCTCTAAAAAGTCAATAATCATGTCATAGAGATCAAAGACGACCAGTTCTACTTCATCATTTCCTTTCTGGTTTTTGTTCTTCATATATTCAATTCGATCCCTGACTTCCAGTTCCTTTTCTGGCGGATAATCAAACACCCAATAGTTGACCTCGTTGGCCCTGCCACTGCTCTGTCGAAAAGATGGCTTATAAATTGCTAATTCCATCTCATCCAGACGCGCTGTCAAATCCATCATCCATTTTCCCCCGTAAGTGCCCGAATCATCGGTTCCATATCATGATCCAAAAGCCAATTTTTCAATTCTCGGTCAAAAAGTGGCTTATAAATCTTTCTCACTTCTTTTCCTTTATCAGTCACTCCAGCCTCAAACAACTGCGTTTTATACGCTATCCCCAGTCGACGAATCGTCGCCTCTGTCCATTTAGCAGCTTTTTCATCCTGAATCTGAACATTTTTAAAGAAAATCCTGACATCACTTTCTGTAAATTCATTGCTTCCGATCAACAATTTTTCTCGTATAACATGATAGACAAAATCAAAGAAAAGCGTGTCATGAGCCAAGGCCGCAATCAATGCAATCTGCTTCTGCGTCATCAGATCTCCATGAACAAAGATTGGATAAAAAGATTCATCTAATGACCGAACTCGCGCCGATACCGTGCTGTAAATTTGCTGTGCCCGCGCTGGAGTTCGCGCACCAAATAAGTTTTCCTCCTGATTGATTCTCTTAATCTCCTCAAAACTCTTTCCGTCATTTCTAAGCTGTACTACTTTCCGAAACTCCATAAACCAGAAAGAAAATTTCACTGCACCTGCGCCATATTTTTTTCGAATCACAAATTTTCCTCCTGTCCCGCTCTGCTCATATTTTTCTCTTCAACCTTTTCCGTATCCGGAAGAAATTCGCAAATATCATCCACAGAACAATTCATACCGCGACAAATCCGCTCAATCACATCCATTGTCACATTTTCGCCATTCTTCAACTTACTGACTGTGTTCGGGCTCACACCAGTTATCTCTCTAAAATCTTTCTTTCTCATATCTCTATCAATCAGCAATTTAAAAAGCTTTTTGTAAGATACTGCCATCTTCACACCTCTGTCTAAAAATCCGTCACTTATGATTCATAGTTAAGTATATCATGCAAAATATAAGAAAGAAAGTAAAAAGATCTGTGTTCAGAGATTTTTTTCACTTATTGTTACAATTCATTTCTAATACAAGCGATAATCTTTTAATCTGTTTTTTCTAAGTTTATCTAGTCAGCTTTTCTTTTTTCTCGCTCTTATCATAGCATATTTCCTATATGTGTGGGTCGCATACTAGGCGACAAGACATAAAAAAGGCTGGAATGATCTTCTAGCCTTTTTTACAAATCTATGTTATTTTCATAGAATATTCAAAAATTATTCTTCATTATAATAGAGACATTTTATGATATTTCCATTTTTCCTTCTTGCCAAAAGCAAAATTCATCATTTATTTTCGTCACTACTAATACCATAATTTTAAGCAACTGCATATAATCATTCTGCTGAATCAATTCATCTCTTGGATAGGTACTATGTGCATATTTATTTCTTAAATCTAATCCATCACTAAACTCAGCTTTATTCAATTCATAGTTTAAATAGTCTTTCTCTGGTTGAGAAAATAAAGTATTCTCAATCTTTAAATCATTCTCCAATAACATTTCTTTCAATATTGGATTTATATCTTTTAATCTATAAAAACATAACACATCGTGCTCATATAAATCCTTCAAAATTGACACTCGTGAAGTTTCCAGTTTTATAAAATCTAAATCATCAACGAATAAACATTTTCTACTAATCAGCCACTCTAACTGCGATATTTGATACTTATTAAAATCGTTCAATCGTACTTTTTCATTCTTTAACAATTCAAACAATGTTCTATATTTTGATTTGGTTTTGTCAATATACGCCAACACTGCTTGATCTGAGAATAAAGCAAACATTTCACTTTCCACTTTTTCACTCGCAGAATAAGCATATTTTTCAAAAATTAAACTTGGAATTTTCCCAAATACAATATGTTCTGATGTCATCTCAAATAATTCCTGATCAATTTTTCCATCTTGTACAAACATGCGAAACTGCTTTAATACCCCATCCATTTCTGATACAAGATTACGACATTTCTCAACATACGTAGTTTCAGCAGAAGAGGCAAGCATATGAAATCCACGAACATTAAACTCTTTCGGCAAATATTCTTCAAAAAACCATTTAAAGACCCGTTCAAGATTAATATTATGTTTCTGAAGAAAATTATAATATAAGGACATTTGACTTTTCGATAACATATCCTCCGCATCAAAAGAATTTCCATGTTTATAAAACTTAACTCCATTCACATTAAAAATATCTTCAAAAACCCCTATTTCTGATTTTACAGAAACTAAATTACTTCTTCCCCAAAGATCAAGCATATCAAATACATACCGAAAATTATTTAACACTGTTGGATAATCAAGATTATCCTCCAACCATTGAATATCATATGAGATTTCTAAATCCTGTCCTTGTTTCTCCCATTTTTTCAATTCATCTTGCTTCTTTAATATTACTTTCGTTTCAGATTTTATAATTACAGCACTTTGAGAATGCTTTTCCCAATAACGCTCATATGTATGCTTCGCCTCCAACCGAATCTTATCACTAATTGGACATTCTTTCGTACTTTGAGATTTATAAATAAGCTGTAATACATTCATATTTGCATCTTCATCTTGAATATATCGCAAAAAAATCTCTTCAAATTCTTTTGGAGATAACGATTTTGGCAAATAATAATTAATATTAGACTTTTCTAAAAATTTAGCCACTAAGATATGCAAGGTCTGATCAGACTTTCGTAAAATCTTAGTAAACAACTGATCATAATGCATTACTAATTCTTTATATTTCAGCAATACATGTAAGTTAATATCTGATTGATCCAAATAATTTTCAAAAATTTTTTCAGAAATTTTGAAATACACCTTAAATTTTGAAAAAAGGAACCAAAAATCATCCAAATAAGTCGCTGCAATTTTTTTCTCTGTATCCAAAAAATTATCATTATTAATTTTTCCAAAAAACTGCCCTAGAATCCCATTAAACTGTTGAACTGTATTTTTATACATTTCATATGTTTCACTAGACCAAGATTCCAAAAACACACCACTTTCAATTAATTTTTGAATATTAAATAATTCAAGTATTTCATTGACATCATATTCTTTTTTATCGTTAAATCCATCAAGAATACCTTCTGCTTCCTTTAATGCCCATCCTATACTCAGATCATGAGTGCTATAAAATTTAATCCCTTCATACTTTGGACGCATATTTTTTCTTCTTTCTATATAAATCCTCCCCTTTCATAAAACTTAATTACTCTATTACTATTTTTCTGCCTCACAAATTGCCTTTTCTATCTTTAAAAGTGGTACTTCTATCATAGATATACTCTTTATATTTACAAATACTTCTGATTTATCCAGTTCATTTGTAAAATATAAAAAATTATCATCTATCTCATCCATCTCATACCCATATACCATCGCTATCTGATCTGAAATTGTGTCAGTATCAAAATTAATTCGCACAAGATCGTTTCTTCCACTTATATAATGAATCATTGAATCATTTAAAAAACTCCAAATATGTTCATCTGTCAAATGCTCTTTCTCTACATATACGTTTAATATCCTTTCTAAATTTGGAGATATGAACTTCGCTTTTTCTTCCGGTTCCATAAATTGGTATTCCTCATAATCCTCTAGCGCCTCATAAAACGCTAATGGTGTTTCGCCACAATCAACGGATGGATCCCAATCTTTATTACACGGAATATCACAATCAAAATCTGAAAATGTAATTTCTACAACATTTGGCAGATACAAATATAAAACTTTATTATTCATACATGAGATCACCAACTGTTGTTGATTCATTTGCTCACAAATTCTTTTTTTCTCATTGCCTGTAATCGGAAACCAATGATATTTTGAGGTTCCTTTCAGCAAAATTCCCACATGTCCCCAAAAACCACCAATAGCATTCTCTTTATTTTCATGTTTTAATAAAGCGTCCATTTCGCCAACTTGAGGTTCAAAAAAATATTCTCCCTTTAAAATTCTTGTACTCGTAAAAAGTTGTACTGCAATATCTCTAAGTTCCGCTGTCGTAGCCTCTTCTCCAGCTTCAATTTGTCTTAAACGTTTTATTGAAATTCCAGTTTTGCAAGCCATTTCTTTTGTCGAAAATCTAATTAAATTTCTTATTTCTCGGATACTGTTATTCCCACAAACTTTATTTCCAAGAAGAATATCCGGAGTGATTTTTAGAAAATTCATAATTTTCTCCATATGATTCTCATAATTCTTCTTGCTGGTAATTGTTCCAGCCAAAATTTTATCTATGGTTGGCCTGGAAACTTTTGTATTTTTATATAACTCCGCTTTCGTATAGCCCTTTTCTTCCAAAATCTCTTCTAAACGTGCTCCAACCACACTTCGCATATCAAATAAATCTTCTAATTCGTACATATTCATTCCTCCATCTAAGAATTATTTTAGCATAGCCTTATTGATTTGTAAATATTATTTTTACTTTTTTACTTTTTTACTTTTACATTTTATTTTTATCACAAGCTAAACATAAATAATAAAAAAGACTATTTCTTACAAGCAAAAAATACTATCAAAAAAACATCTTAAAATCAACAATAGGGCAGGATTCCAAAGAATCCTACCCAATTGTTAACACAAAATCTACAAATCTATATCATTTCTAACCTTTACTCAACGTGCCCTTCCACTCTTCACCGCCCAGAGATCGTCATACTCCCTGCTTGAAAGCACTCTTCCCTCTTGTGTATCAAGACCCGGACATTTTTCTTTCAAATACTCGATCAGGACCGTTCCAGACTCCATACTGCACTCAGCGACGACGCTTGCGCCGTTCTTTCCGATCAGCCCTACCACGAGATACTCAATTCCGACCTTGGAACTTCCCTGTCCGGCTCTGATTGTCTGCTTGACCAGGCAGGCAACCTTCAAATCTGAATACTTGATCAGCACATTGCTTCCGAGAGTCAGATAAACATAGTCTCTCGTGAGGATTCCATCTTTCTGGTCGGAAACCGCTTTCTCGACTGTATCGACAAGGCGGATCGCACGGCTCTCCATCTCGAGTGCCTGTTTTTCAAACTCATTGACTTCCTCAACGGTGTATCCATTCTCTTTCGCGCAAAGCTCTTTTAACTTCTCCCCGCCCCTCTGATGGCGCACAATCGACAGCACGATCACAGCGACCGAAACCAGTGCAAAAAATACAAGCACAGCAGTAAGTCCATAAAAGAAGATGATCATGTCGGTCTCTCCACTCTCACGACACTGGTTTGCGATCGGGAGCACAAATTTCAGCGCATACAGACAGCCCGCAAACACGACTGCAAAGAACACATACACCATGACGGAGACATTTGCCGTGTTCTTATGAATCCGCTGGAAAATCCCCTCTCCGTAATGTTTTTTCTTATAATCTTCTGTCATAATCGGTAAATATTTTTCCATCCTAAGTTGCCTCTCTTCCCCAATTTCCAGTTTTTCAATTTTCCGATTTTTTCCTAGATGTTACCCGAAATGGTGTCCCATATATTGTCTCAAATAGTATATCGTGTTACAAATAAAGTCTCAAATCCTATCCCAAATGTGTTATAACTCAGAGCAGATATCCCCTCTTCTCTCCTAAAAATCTTGTTTCTGATAACCCACCTCAAAAAGGGGCTCATCCACATCCACTCCGGATGATAACAGCAAGGGCGGGATTCTTGCGAATCCCGCCCCACTTAAATGAGTCAGAAAATTCCATCAGGTAAATTTCCTTACTCATATAACCTCATTCTTTACGAACGATTATTTATTGTTGATAGCTGCCTGAGCTGCTGCCAGTCTTGCGATCGGCACACGGAACGGTGAGCAGGATACATAATCCAGACCAATCTTGTGGCAGAACTCTACGGAAGACGGATCTCCACCGTGCTCACCACAGATACCGATGTGCAGGTTCGGGTTAACCGGCTTACCTAACTTGATAGCCATCTCCATCAGCTTGCCTACGCCAACCTGATCCAGTTTTGCGAACGGATCGTTCTCGTAGATCTTAGCGTCATAGTATGCGCCTAAGAACTTACCAGCATCATCACGGGAGAAGCCAAAGGTCATCTGGGTCAGATCGTTGGTTCCGAAGCAGAAGAATGCAGCCTCAGTAGCGATCTGATCAGCGGTCAGAGCTGCTCTCGGGATCTCGATCATCGTACCAACCTCGTACTCCAGATCAATGCCAGCTGCTGCGATCTCAGCGTCAGCGGTCTCAACAACGGTCTTCTTGCAGTACTTTAACTCCTTGATGTCGCCGATCAACGGAATCATGATCTCCGGCTTGATGGTCCAATCCGGATGAGCCTTCTTCACATTGATAGCTGCACGGATAACTGCGGTGGTCTGCATAACAGCGATCTCCGGGTAGGTGACTGCCAGACGGCATCCACGATGACCCATCATCGGGTTGAACTCATGCAGGGAATTGCAGATAGCCTTGATCTGCTCAACGGTCTTGTTCTTAGCCTTAGCCAGCTTCTCGATGTCAGCCTCCTCGGTCGGAACAAACTCATGCAGCGGCGGATCCAGGAAACGGATGGTAACCGGGTCACCCTCCATAGCCTCGTACAGCTGCTCGAAGTCGCTCTGCTGTAACGGCAGGATCTTGTCCAGTGCCTCTTTTCTTTCCTCTACGGTATCGGAGCAGATCATCTCGCGGAATGCCTCGATTCTGTCTGCCTCGAAGAACATATGCTCAGTACGGCAAAGACCAATACCCTCAGCGCCCAGCTCACGAGCCTTCTTAGCGTCTGCCGGGGTATCTGCATTGGTACGTACCTTCAGAGTTCTGTACTGGTCAGCCCAATCCATGATACGACCGAACTCGCCTGCGATCTTAGCCTCAACAGTCGGGATTGCTCCGTCATATACACAACCGGTAGAACCATCGAAGGAAATTACATCTCCCTCATGATACTCCTTGCCATTCAGGGTGAACTTCTTGTTCTCCTCGTCCATGATGATGTCGCCACAACCAGATACACAGCAAGCGCCCATACCACGAGCAACTACTGCTGCGTGAGAGGTCATACCACCACGAACAGTCAGGATACCCTGAGAAGCCTTCATTCCGGTGATATCCTCCGGAGAAGTCTCCAGACGAACCAGAACAACCTTCTCGCCTCTTGCAGCCCACTCCTCTGCATCAGCAGCGGTGAAGACGATCTTACCACAAGCAGCACCAGGAGCAGCGCCCAGAGCCTTAGCGATCGGGGTTGCAGCCTTCAGAGCAGCCGGATCGAAGGTCGGATGCAGTAAGGAATCCAGGTTACGCGGGTCGATCATAGCAACTGCCTCTTCCGGAGTTCTCATGCCCTCGTCTACCAGATCACAAGCAATCTTTAAAGCTGCCTGAGCGGTTCTCTTACCGTTACGGGTCTGAAGCATGTACAGTTTGCCGTGCTCAACGGTAAACTCCATATCCTGCATATCTCTGTAATGATCTTCCAGAGTCTTGCAAACATTCTTGAAGTCCTCAAATGCCTGCGGGAACTTCTCTGCCATCTCGTCGATGTGCATCGGGGTACGAACACCTGCTACTACGTCCTCGCCCTGTGCGTTGGTCAGGAACTCACCGAACAGACCCTTTGCACCGGTTGCCGGGTCACGGGTAAATGCAACACCGGTACCACAGTCATCACCCATGTTACCAAATGCCATGGACTGTACGTTAACAGCGGTTCCCCAAGAATACGGGATATCGTTATCACGACGATATACGTTTGCACGCGGGTTATCCCAGGAACGGAATACAGCCTTGATAGCGCCCATCAGCTGCTCCTTCGGATCATCCGGGAAATCTGCGCCGATCTTATTCTTATACTCAGCCTTGAATGCGTTAGCCAGCTCTTTCAGATCATCAGCGTTCAGCTCAACGTCCTGAGTAACGCCCTTCTTCTCTTTCATCTGATCGATCAGAGCCTCAAAGTACTTTTTGCCGACTTCCATAACAACGTCGGAGTACATCTGAATGAATCTTCTGTAGCAGTCCCATGCCCAACGAGCATTGCCAGACTTCTCAGCGATAACATTTACAACGTCCTCATTCAGACCAAGGTTCAGGATGGTGTCCATCATACCCGGCATGGATGCTCTTGCGCCGGAACGAACGGATACTAACAGCGGGTTCTCCAGATCACCAAACTTCTTGCCGGTAATCTCCTCCATCTTTCCGATGTACTCGTTGATCTGCTCCTGAATTTCCGGATTGATCTCACGGCCATCCTCATAGTACTGAGTACATGCCTCCGTGGTAATGGTGAAGCCCTGCGGAACCGGAAGACCAATGTTGGTCATCTCTGCAAGGTTAGCGCCCTTGCCTCCCAGCAGGTTTCTCATAGTGGCATTGCCCTCGGTAAATAAGTAAACCCACTTCTTTGCCATCTGTTTTTCCTCCTCAAATATGCATGTAGAATTGACTCTACGAATTTTCACCCCGCTACTGGTTGTATTCCCCAAATACATGAAAAAGCCGTATGCGGTCTGCTATTAGTATAGCACATTTTTTGATTCCGTAAAGGTTTTTTTGTCAAAAAATCGATAAATTTTGTGCAAACTTAGGTAAATTTAATCGTTTCTGTTTTTGTTTTCAGTCATTTTCACATATCCGTAATCAATTCGTATATACGAATGTATGTGATGCCAATTTAACAAATTTTTCCCTCTTCACATTCCTTCGCGCACTGCTTATTTTTGCTTATAAATATCTTTCCGGAACTCTTATAACTCAGAAGGGGACTGTCTCCCCTCTTCCATAGCGAAAAGACAATCCCCTTACTATTCCTTACTATTGCTTATGTTTATTATTGCTTATTATTTATTATATTTAGCAGTA
This sequence comes from Brotaphodocola sp., assembly GCF_050873365.1. Taxonomy (GTDB): domain Bacteria; phylum Bacillota; class Clostridia; order Lachnospirales; family Lachnospiraceae; genus Brotaphodocola. The sequence goes on from NZ_JBNMIQ010000003.1 coordinate 38,593, forward strand.
CTGGATCTTCTTGCGGGTATCCTCTGCCACTTCCTCGCCGACAAGCTGTTTTACAATCTCAAGTCCGAGATCAAGTGCAACGCCGAGTCCCTTTCCGGTTGTGTAAATGCCATCGGTCACAACGCCCTGCTGGTTCGTGTAGGTAGCGCCCTTGAAATCTTTCTCAAATCCCGGGAAGCAGGTAGCTGTCTTTCCCTCAAGGAAACCGTGACGACCGAGAACAACTCCCGGAGCTGCACAGATTGCAGAAATTCTCTTGCCGGCATCGCGCTGTCTCTCAAGTGCCTTGATCAACGGCTCACATGCGGAGAGACGCTCAGAACCCGGAAGACCACCCGGAAGGAAGATCACATCTGCATCCGAAAAATCGGTTTCTGCGATCGTCATATCTGCCTCAATCGGAATCTGATGGGAGGAAACAATTCTGCGGTCCTTCTCAATCGAGACAAGCACAGTCTCAATCCCACTTCTTCTCAGAACATCGACAACCGCTAAGCACTCCACTTCCTCAGATCCGTCTGCGATCATTGCATACACTTTTGCCATTTGAAATTCCTCTCTTTCTTTTGCCTTTTCTTTTCTTGGCTTTTTTCCTATTTTATAGGGATTTCATAAAAAATGCAAGAAGCCCTCGTTATCTTTTCTCTTTTTTCTTTTTGTCCAGTTTTCCCTTTCTTTTTTCATTTACCCTCCATCTTTTGCATCAATTTCAACAAAACATTATCGCAAAATATAACGTGCGTTATATTTTCTCTTGGCGAACTATGTTAAAATATTATCAATTTCGAAAATTTCGTGAAACGACAATGGAGGGTTTACAAATGACTCAGAAGAAAGCACTGGTTACACCAAAGGCCATACATGCAATCATCGGTATGGCAATCATGTTTCTGTTTCCGCTCCTGCCCATCTCACTTCCAGAAGTGACACCGCTGGGCATGAAAATCATCGGTATCTTTTTAGGTACTCTGTACCTGTGGACAACGGTTGAACCTGTGTGGTCCAGTCTTGCCTGCATCTTCATGGTCGGCATCTCCGGATACGGTCCGATGAATCAGGTTCTCCAGACTGCATTTGGAAGCCCGGTTATCATTCAGATGTTCTTCCTGATGATCGTCATGAACTGTCTCGTTTACAATCGACTGACGATGTACATCGGTCGTTTCTTCCTGACACTCCCGATCAACAACGGTCGCCCGTGGGTATTTACCGCGATGCTGATGATCGGTTCGATGCTGATGGCTGCCTTTGTCGGCCCGTTTGCACCGATCTTCCTGTTCTGGCCGGTTGTCTATGATATCTTTGATGAGATCGGAATCAAGAAGGGCGAGGCTTACCCGACCCTGATGTTGATCCTGATTGTAATCGGTACTTTGATCGGTTTCCCGGTTCCGCCGTACAGTGGAAACGGACTTGCGCTGATCAGCAACTACTCCACGATCACCGAAAACATGGGAAACAAGATCGTGTTAAACAATGCTTCCTACCTGACACTGGCTCTGATCTGGGGCTTCTCCTCGATCCTTGTTATCGTGCTCTTCTGCAAGTTCATCCTTCGTCCGGATGTCTCTAAGCTGAAGAACCTCGATGTGGAGTCACTGAAAAAGCATCCGCTTCCGCCTCTGACACCGAACCAGAAGTTCATGGCAGTCACCTTCGTGATCTACATTGCCTGCATGCTTCTCCCGAGTGTCGTTCCGGATCTCGGAATCATGAAATTCCTGAGCGCAAACAGCTACGGTCTTGCAATCGGCTACACCGCAATCCTCTGCTGTGTCAGCTTTGATCCGGACGAGCATCAGCCGATCATGCCGTTTGGCAAAGTCGCTGGCAACTTCGCATGGGGAACCTTCTTCCTGTGTACTGCAGCCACCCTGCTCGGCGGTGTTCTGACAAACGAGTCCACCGGTATTGCAAAGTTCTTGAGTTCCGTCCTGAACCCGATTTTCAGCGGTATGTCCCTGACGGTATTCTACATCGCTCTGCTTGCGATCACTCTGGTTCTGACGAACCTGTGCAACAGCCTTGTAATCGGTATGCTGATTCAGCCGGTCATCGCATCTTTCTGTCTGGCAAATGGAATCAACTCCTCCCCGATCACGGCACTGATCATTATCTTCGTTCTGGCAACCGCATCGATCACCCCATCGGCATCTCCGTTTGCGGCAATGATCCACGGCAACAAGGAGTGGCTTGCTTCCGGTCAGATTTACAAGTACACGACGATGATCGCTCTGATCGAGATCGTGATGGCAGTCGTTGTCGGTCTTCCGGTCGCAATGGCACTGTTCCACTAAAACGTATCCGTTTTTATCCGTTTCTGAGTTTCTGTTTCACATTTCTGAGTTTTATGGTACACTGATTAGCAGGAATGCTTTAGGGGGACCGGCACAGCCGATCCCCCTTTTCTTTCTCACTTTTTTCAATTTTATTTTGTAAAGGAAAAATTTTTCATGAAAAAAATTACAATCATAGATGGTCAGGGCGGTCGCATGGGGAAAACCCTGATTGAACAATTAAAGAAGGAATTTCCGGAGCAGGAACTGCTTGCAATCGGCACAAACAGCATTGCGACCTCCGCAATGATCCGCGCGGGCGCTGACTACGGCGCAACGGGCGAAAATCCGGTGATCGTCGCCTCCCGCGACTCTGACATCATCATCGGACCGATCGGCATTGTGATCGCTGACTCTCTGTTTGGCGAGGTGACGCCAAAGATGGCAAAGGCGGTCGGACGCAGTCACGCGACCCAGCTTTTGATGCCGGTCAACCGCTGTAACCATCATGTCGTCGGCTGTGAGGAGATCTCGATGAACGAGATCATCCGCCGTGTCATCGAGCAGGTCCGCGAACTGATTAAATAAATTAATTCAAGTCAACGCAAACGAAGGAGCGCAATCCCTGCCTCACTTTTTCGGCTGATAGCGAATATCAGAAACATTGTAGACCGTGATGAACGCATGTGGATCTTCGCGGTTCATATAGTTCATCAGTTTCTGGTACTCCATTCGGTCGACAATTGTGATGATCTCATTTCGTTTTTCCATGTTGTAGGCGCCGATCGACTCATAGATCGTCGCCCCGCTGTGCAGATCATTGAGGATAAACTGGCGCAGTTCCTCTTCTTTCTTTGTGATGATGCAGACGCGCCGTTTGACGTTGTGATTGAAGATGAAATGGTCGAGAACGATTCCATTGAAATACGTTCCGAGCACACTGAGAACGACGGTTTTCTTGTCATAGACGAGCCCCGCGGAGAGTGCGATACACATGCCGGAGAGCGACATCGCCTTGCCGAGATCCATGTGCAGATATTTGTTCATGATCTTAACAACAATGTCAATTCCACCTGAGGATGCATTGCGGTTGAACAGAATGCTCAGTCCAACGCTGACCACAAGCACATAGCAGACCACATCGAGTTCCTGACTGTCTGTCAACGACGTAAAATTCGGGAATATTTTCTCAAAGAGTGCGAGAAATAAAGGCAAAATGATACTTGTATACACGGTTTTCGCCCCAAACTCTCTCCCACAAGTAAAAAAGCCGACAATCAGAAGTGCCACATTGAGGATCATCGTGATCGCTGACAGCGGAAGCGGAACGAAGTTCGACAACACAATTCCGAGACCGGAAATACTGCTGATCGAAGTGTGGCTCGGCATCAGAAAAAAGTAAACCGCTCCCGCAATGATTGCGACTGCTACTGTCAGAATAGCTGTCTCCTGCACAGCCTTTCCGTAATGAATCGTCTGTGCCGTTTGATTTTCTTGTTTTCTATCCATCTCTCTTCTCACACTTTCCTCAAAAAAATACTGTTACAAAGCAAGGTTTCCTCATCGGGAGCTTCCCTGCTCTGCAACAGCTATTTTTTTGACAATTACGATACGTATCGCTATTATATTGATAATTATTGATAATTTTAGAAGCGGAACTTGTCCTCGAAGTAGTTCTTCAGCTCTGCGATCGGCACACGAACCTGCTCCATCGTATCACGGTCACGAATCGTTACTGCCTGATCGTTCTCAGACTCGAAGTCGTAGGTGATGCAGAACGGAGTTCCGATCTCATCCTGTCTTCTGTAACGCTTTCCGATGTTACCACGATCATCGAACTCGCAGTTGTAGTACTTGCTCATCTCAGCGTAGATCTTCTCAGCGCCCTCGTTGAGCTTCTTAGACAGCGGAAGGATACCGATCTTAACCGGTGCGATTGCCGGATGGAAGTGCAGAACAGTACGAACATCGCCCTCACCGATCTCCTCCTCATCGTATGCGGAGCACAGGAATGCCAGGGTTACACGGTCAGCACCCAGAGACGGCTCGATAACATACGGGATGTACTTTTCCTTGCTCTCATCATCAAAGTAGGTCATATCCTGTCCGGATACGGTCTGATGCTGGGTCAGGTCATAATCGGTACGGTCTGCGATTCCCCACAGCTCGCCCCAACCAAACGGGAAGAGGAACTCCAGATCGGTCGTTGCCTTGCTGTAAAAGCACAGCTCCTCTGCGGAATGGTCTCTCGCACGCATCTCATCATCCTTGATGCCAAGGCTCTTGAGCCACTGGATGCAGTGCTCTTTCCAGTAAGCAAACCAGTCAAGATCGGTGCCCGGCTTGCAGAAGAACTCCAGCTCCATCTGCTCGAACTCACGGGTACGGAAAGTAAAGTTACCCGGGGTGATCTCGTTACGGAAAGACTTACCGATCTGACCGATACCGAACGGAACTTTCTTTCTGGAAGTACGCTGTACGTTCTTGAAGTTTACGAAGATACCCTGTGCGGTCTCCGGACGAAGGTATACGGTGTTCTTTGCATCCTCGGTTACGCCCTGGAAGGTCTTGAACATCAGGTTGAACTGACGGATATCGGTGAAATCATGCTTTCCACAGCTCGGACAGCAGATGTTGTGATCATCGATGTACTGCTTCATCTCCTCCTGGCTCCATCCATCGACAGAACCCTCCGGAGTGATGCCGTTCTCTGCCATGTAATCCTCGATCAGCTTATCTGCGCGGAAACGCTCCTTACAAGCCTTACAATCCATCAGCGGATCAGAGAATCCACCGAGATGACCGGAAGCTACCCAGGTTTGGGAATTCATCAGGATTGCACAGTCAACGCCTACGTTGTACGGGCTCTCCTGAACGAATTTCTGCCACCAAGCACGCTTTACGTTGTTCTTCAGCTCAACGCCAAGGTTGCCGTAATCCCAGGTATTTGCCAGTCCGCCGTAGATCTCAGATCCCGGATATACAAATCCACGGTTCTTCGCAAGTGCTACAATCTTTTCCATTGTCTTTTCCATTGTCCAATAACCTCTTTCTTCTATAACTATTCTATATCTGTCTCAATCCATCGCCCAAATCTATGGAAACATTCAAGGAAATTGAATTCCTTTTCCTTTCTCTGATTTGACCTACTGGAATAAGATACAGCTCGTACCTTCCGGTGTCACTGCCGTGTGAGAATCCGTCACAGTCACTCCATCGCTGATAAAGGAAATCTTTCCCTGCGTACAGATCGTCGCAGATCCCGTCACAACAATCATCTTCGTCTCTGCATTCTTTGTCAGCTCCGAAGACTCCGCCGTCTTTCCTGCCAGAGTTGTGAATGTCATTCCGTCCGGAATTCCATCGGAAACGGTTCCCACCTTCAGATCAGTCACCGTGTTCGTGTCATCCTCTGTCTCTTTTGCAAATTTGACAAAATCCTCTGCACTCTTGTAATCAAAAATCAGGGTTCCCGTTCTGCTCTCAAGTTTCGTCGAGACGAGAGCGGTCGGAAGTTTTTCGCTTCCCTCGGTATTTTCCGCCTGCGCGGAAGCACCCTGCTCCTCATTATAGCGGATTACCGCTTCTTTTGCAAATTCTTCCAAGCCTTCCTGCGTGTAAAGTTCATTAAACTGTTCTGACGTATAGACCAGAGCACTCTCCACCTCAAGCGCATTGCTGACGTAGATGCTGCTTTCCTTGGCATTCCATGTGTAGTCCGCATCTTTCTTTCCACATCCCACTGCCAGAATCGCAGCAGAACACAGAAGTGCGGTCAGGACAGCCCTTCCTTTTTTCATCCATCTTCCTCCTGAATATTCCGCGGAAACTCATCTTCATGCCATATCCACGGGAATCATTGATCGCAGAGAAATCCCCTTGCACATACCGTTGCACAGTTTCACACTCTGCTGATACAATTATCTTGGATTATACCTGTAAACAGGGAATAATTCAATACCGTTTTACACGGTCATTGTCTCATATGGCATTTTCTGTTCCAAAAATACCTGCCTGTGTACAGTAACTAGAAACTTCCTGCTCGTAAATGGTCTTCTGGTTTTTCTGACTTTACCCGCCGTCGAAACGCCCCGCAACGACTTTCCCGCAACCACTTACTTCATCATCTCAAGGATTTCGAGAGAATGGAAGGGACGGTCAATAAATCTTCGCTTGTTGAGCTCCACGCAGGACTTCAGTTCCTTCTCGACCTCCGGTTTCAACACAAAGGTGTAGAGTGACTCAAACGGAGTCTCCAAAATATACTGCCATGCATAGGTCGCCGACTCGCTGACTTCCTTTGGCGGAAATTCCGTGTACTCTCCCCCCGCCTTCATCGCGCGAAGCTCAAAGATCAGCTGAACGAGGGAGTTCGGAAGGGCCGGCTTCAAGAGCGCCCGCAGAGATTGATAGAGAAGGAGGAGAAGCTCCCCGCCGTCAAGATTTTCCCGGCTGTAATACTCCGCAAATTCCAGAAAATACGACCCGTAGCAAGTCGCCTCCACATCCTGCGCCAGTTCCGTAAAATAGTTGCGGACTTCTGCGCTGTGGAGATTGTACGCATCCCGTCCCTCGTAGACGCGAAAGATCCCGAATACAAACGGACGGCAAACGGCCATCAAAAGGTTTCCCGGGCGTTTTGCTCCACGTGCAAACGCGGTAATCTTGCCCCGCTCCCTCGTCAAAATCACGAGTCTCCGGTCATAATCCCCGACCGGCGTCGCCTTCAAGACCATCCCGGTCAGCTCAATCGTCTCTCTCACGCTTCTCCTCTTTTCTTCTCGTTCTCCTCATTCTTCTCTGTATCCTCGACCATCCCGATCATTTGATCATTTGGATCCGTTATGAATCTTTTCCTTACTTCTCCGGCGTATATCCGTAATTCTTCATCAGAAGCTCGCTGTCTCTCCACTCCTTGCGGACTTTGACCCAGAGCTGGAGGTTAATCTTCGTCTCCATCATGCGCTCAATCTCCTGACGCGCACTGCTTCCGATCTTCTTGAGCATCGATCCGCCCTTTCCGATGATGATTCCCTTGTGGGAGTCGCGCTCGCAGACGATTGTCGCCTCGATGTCGATGATTCCGTTCGGGCGCTCGGTCATCTTCTCAATCGTGACTGCGATTCCGTGCGGGATCTCCTCGTCGAGCAGGCGCAGTGCCTTCTCACGGATCAGCTCTGCCGCGATCTGGCGCATCGGCTGATCGGTTACGGTGTCCTCATCGTAGTACTGCGGTCCATACGGAAGATACTTGAAGATCAGCTCCGTCAGAAGATCGGTGTTCTGCTTGCGCAGTGCCGATACCGGAACGATCTCCGCAAACGGGCAGATGTCCTTGTACGCGTCAATGTATTTTGCAAGCTCCTGCTTCTCCTTCACGGTGTCCATCTTGTTGATGACAAGAATGACCGGAGTCTTCACCTTTCCGAGCTGTTCTGCAATGTGGCGCTCACCGGCTCCGATGAACGTCGTCGGCTCCACGAGCCACAGAACGACATCGACCTCCTTGAGCGTGTGCTCTGCGACATTGACCATGTACTCGCCGAGCTTGTTCTTCGCCTTGTGGATACCCGGGGTATCGAGGAAGATGATCTGTCCTCTCTCATCGGTGTAAACGGTCTGAATGCGGTTTCTCGTCGTCTGCGGTTTGTTGGACGTGATCGCAATCTTCTGTCCCACCAGATGATTCATCAGCGTGGATTTTCCGACATTCGGACGACCGATCAGTGTCACAAATCCTGATTTTTTCTCTTTCTGCGGACCGCCAAGGTCTGCAAGTTTTATCTCTGCCATATGTGCCTTTCCTTTTCCTCTTTCTTCTTTTTTTCTTTTTCTTTTTTACTCTTTTTCTTCTTTATTCTTTTTTATTTGTTTTCTTTTTTATTTTTCTTTCTCGTTCTTGAGTATCTTGTTCCGGATCTCATATGCCGGGACTTTCCCATCCCCATTTGGAAGATTCAAAGCCCCGACTCACATTTTCTCAATTTTATTTTCCAAGCTCATGAAATTCAATGAGATCGCATGGAGCATTTACGCTCTCGAGAGGCTCTCCACACTTCCGAACATCTCGCGGTTTGCCTCGATCTTCTCCTCATTTCCGACTACACAGAAACTTCCGGTATCGAGCACAGCCTGAACGATGTCTGCGAGTGCGCGGATGTCCTCCTTCGTCGCCGTCAGCACCTCATCGCGCTCCTTCTGCATCATCTCCTCGGTCACACCCGACAGGTATGCGGAGAGTCCACGGCTTCCCTTCACAGACGGGGTCAGCGGGGTATCCATGTTGCTGATCGTTCCGATCACATACTTCGTCATATCGCGGTCATCCGGGTTGAACTGTCTCAAATATTCCGGAATGCCCTCGTAGATCTCATTTGTCTCCTTGAGGTTCGGATCGCGGTAGGAAACGAGATAACCCTCACCGGAACGTCCAAATCCACTCATACATCCGTAAGCACCGCCCTTGACGCGGATGTTCAGCCACAGGTAATCATAGCTCAAAATCACCTGAAGAATCTTGAGTGCTCCGGTGTAAGCAAGACCTGACTTGCGGAAACTTCCACAGCGAGCGACGTAATCGACCTGAGCGGCGGTCTTGAGTCCCTCGTTTACATTCTCAACCGGATGCGTGAAGGCGAAATGCTCTCCGCTTCCCTCCGGCAGTTTCTCAGTCAGCAGTTTCATCGTCTCCGGCAATCTCGCATATCCCTCATCATCTGCGGTGTAGCTGATCAGCAGGTTCTCGCGCGTAAAGAGTTTCTTGCAGACTTCCTCAAGTTTTGCGACAAGAGCCGTCTTCTCCGTCTCGTAGTTCTTTGCGATCTGCTCGACAAAATGATAGTAGGAAACACCTGCCGTCATCTCGTTGTAGTAAGCCGTTGCAGAGAAATAGGACGTTGCTCTTGAGACTGCGGTGGAGTGACCGGCACTCTCGAGCTTCATCTTTGCGCGGGAACGGATCTCCTGAATCACCTCACCGAGACGCTTCTCATCGGTAAATACGGAGTGGTTTAAAATCTCCTCGAGAATGCCAAAGCCAAAGTCGAGGCGATCATAGAGCACACGGACACTTCCGACAAAAGCTCCGGTAAATTTGTCCGGATCATTGAGATCGACATAGGAGGTCACGCCGAAGTCCACACCGCCACTGTTTAAGTGAATCTCACTCGTCAGATCGGAGTAATCGTACTTCTCGGTGCTCACGCTGCCGAGAACCGACTTGAGCAGACCCACATACGGAAGATCTTCCTGCGGGACAGCATCGGTGTTGAACAGCAGTTTCAGATAGCCGATTCCTGATGTGAAGAAGTTGTGGTGAAGAACCTTGATTCCGTTCTCCTCCTTGACCTCATAGTAAAGCTTCTCTGCCTTCTTGTCGATGTCCTCTCTCTTTAACAGCGGGATCTTTGCGAGAATCTCCGGGGTCGACGGCGTATCCTGGTACTCCTTGAGTTCCTTCGTCGCCTTGACCATCTCAGCGACCTGATCGGCACTCAGGGAAGCCTTGTACTCTGCGAGTTTCTTTGCGGTCTTCTCATCCTCTCTCGCAGTCAGGTTCTTCTCCGGGCTCAGCACGATGACTGCCTCAAACGGATTGTCTAAGAGATAATCGCGGATCAACTGCTCGAAATATCCCTCCTTCACGGCTCCCTTGAGGTAATCAAAGGTCTCCTGATACTGAAGATGCATCATCGGATCTCCGTCATAGAGCCAGCTGTCGAGGCACTGCAATCCGTACATCAGTCCCTTCGGTGCGGAGCCGTAGTCTGCCTCGCGGTACTTGAACTCATAGTAGTTCATTCCAGCGAGCAGGCTCTTGCGGTTGATGCCCTGATCCGCGAGTTTTCTGAGCGTTCCCTTCACAACTGCGAGGAATTCGCCCTTCTGGTCTGCATTTGCATCCTTTGCGATCACAGAGAAATACGGCTGTAAGATTCCGCTCTCATATCCGCCGAGAATATCTTTTCCGATTCCGGCATCGATCAGCGCCTGCTTGAGCGGTGCGCCCGGTGCGTCAAGCAGAGTGTACTCGAGGATCTGGAATGCCACATAGAGACGCGGGTCAAGATCCGTTCCGACAACGGTGTTGACGGACAGATAGGTCGCATCGGTCTCCGGCTCTCCATCTGCGATCGAGTAATGAATCTCTCTCTGAACCGGCTCTGCAAACGGTTTCTGCTGAGGAATGTGGGAATTGACCTGTTTCTCCTCGTAATGGCACAGATACTCCTCATCGAGCCATTTCAGCTTCTCCACCATATCCATATCTCCGTAGAGGTAGATATAGCTGTTTGACGGATGATAGTAGGTGCGATGGAAATCGAGGAATTTCTCGTAAGTCAGCTCCGGAATGTATGCCGGATCTCCGCCGGAATCCTTGCCGTAGCAGTTGTCCGGGAACAGCGTCTTCTGCGTCATGCTGTCAAGAAGGCTCTCCGGGGAAGAGTAAGCACCCTTCATCTCATTGTAGACAACGCCGTTGTAGATCAGCGGAGCAGACTCGGACTCCAACTCATAGTGCCAGCCCTCCTGACGGAAAATCTTCTCCTCCTTGTAGATGTTCGGATGAAGAACTGCATCCATGTAGACATCCATCAGGTTCTGGAAATCCTTTTCGTTACAGCTTGCAATCGGGTAAACCGTCTTGTCCGGGTAGGTCATCGCATTCAGGAACGTGTTCAGGGATCCCTTCACCAGCTCCACAAACGGATCTTTTAACGGGAATTTGTCCGAACCGCAGAGCACGCTGTGCTCGAGGATGTGCGGAAGACCGCAGTCGTTGTCCGGCGGTGTGCGGAATCCGATGCAGAACACCTTGTTCTCATCGTCATTTGCCATCAGGAAAAGGCGCGCCTTCGTCTTCTTGTGCTCCAGCACGATTCCCTCTGACTGCATCTCCTTTATAATTTTGTAATCGACAACCTGGTATGCTTCCAGGCTCTTGATCGCTTCCAGTTGACTCATCTGTTTGAATCTCCTTTTCTATGATAAAATTTGATTTGTTATTCAAGTCGACGCTCGCGGAGACTTGGCGCGTGATTCTGGTCAGCTCTGCTGACATCTTCCCATCAGAATCACTGCGCATCCTCGCGGAGCGTATAACTCAGAAGGGGATTATTTCCCCTCTGAGTTATATGTTTCCCATAAGGCGCTCTTTTAATATCGCAATTCCATCCCGAATCGAGTAATGCACCAGCAAAACCCGATCAGACGGCGCCGCAATGCCCCAGGCATCCGTAAGTCCACGCTTCTGTGCAATCATGCGCGCGCGAAACAGATGAAAATTGCTCGTGAGAATTCCAATCCGGATCGGTCGAATCTGAAGTCTTCGCTGAAACGCCTCCCCTCTCATCTTTCGATCCTGATTGATGAGTTCCTGACTGTATACAATATTCTCCACAGTGCTCGTCGAGCGGTTCTCCTGAATCAGCTGACGTTTCGGAATCCCGATGCTGACAAGATACTCCTCCATCGCCGATGCCTCCGACTGCGGTTCATCTGCCCCCTGACCACCGGACAGAATCAGAACACTCTCCGGATTCTGGAGTGCATATTCCCCCGCCTTGTCGAGACGCAGTTTCAATGTCTTGCTGATCCCCTCCGGCTTTACCGCTGTCCCGAGAACAATCACATAGTCAAGTCCCGGTTCTGCAACTGCCGGAACCCGACTGAAAATCAGGATCTGCATCACCAGCAAAATCAGGATTCCCGTCGCACACAGCGTCACCATCGACACCGGTATCCAGAGAAACGTTCGATCCGGAGTTCTCTGATAGAGTCGGATTCCGGTTGCAGTCAGCGCCAGAAATCCCGCAAAAAACAGCCACACTGCGCTGAATGCCGTTCCAATCCCTGCATATAGCACCACTCCAATATAATAGATCAGGCAGATCCCTGCACCTATCGTCAGAATCCATGCCAGCATAGACGCGCCCTCCTCCATTTTCCTTTCATTGTTACCTTTCAGCTACTGTATGCGAAGCATCGGCAAAATCCGTTGCTGTTTGCGCAATGCGTGAACAGTAACACCTTTCATCCTCCTATCATACTACACTTTTCCTTTTGTCACAAGCACAGAAACTCTCCTTATCGTTATCGTTCATGCATGTACAAACGGGTTACTGTTCAGAGGTAGGCACTTTTGGAACCGAAAGTGCCGTAAGATAACGTGGTGGTAGCGGGAATTTGCCGTATTTAAATGCGAAGCCACGGCAAATTCCGTTACTGGGCACGTGCGCGTGAACAGTAACACAAACGGTAACCGATTTTGCGCTTGCAAGCCTGCCTGATCTGTGCTAGAGTGTGTTTGAAAACGGCTCAGATCTATTTTTTGAAAGGAAGTTATTTGTATGTTTGATTTTCTGAAGAGAAAGAAACAGCCACAAGAACTCAAGGCAATGGTATCCGGCGAGGTGATTCCGGTCACAAAGGTCAAAGACGATGTTTTCTCATCCTGTATGCTTGGAAAGGGCATCGCAATCCATCCGACGGACAGACAGAAGGTCACCGTTGTTGCCCCGGCAGACGGCAAAATTACGATCACAATGGAAGGCACAAACCACGCTGTCGGACTCCGAATCGCAGAGGGATTTGATGTGCTGATCCACATCGGAATCGACACGATCTCCTTAAACGGCGAAGGCTTTACTTCTTATATAAAGACAGGGCAAAAGGTAAAGGCTGGGGAAAAACTCATCGAATTTGACAAGTCCCTGATCGAATCCCGTGAACTCTGTTCGGACGTGATTCTGATCGCCCTCGACAACCCGGAGCTTCCGGATGTCACCTTTGAGTCCGGAATGCAGGCGACCGCCGGCGAGACTGTCGTCGCTACATTCTAATTAAACCTGATTTTGATTTGTATTACATAAAAAGAGCGTCTTACCGGGCCGGCTTTTGCCAAACATCCGCGTAAAACGCTCTTTTTGTCTCTGAGATTATTTCAATTATCTTATCTCTGCCTGTTTCTTCTTGTTTCTTCTTAATTTCTTCTTGTCTCTTCTTGCTTCTTCTGGTCTCTTCTTCCCCTGAATCAGATTCTTCCACGAACAGTCTCTGGCTTACTGTCTACTGTCCGTCGATCTCACTGCGTCTTAAAAGATCATATGGATTTAACTCGGTTCCGAGATCTACCCAGATGATCTGACGCGCATGCGGTGCGCTCTCCTGAGGTGTTCCATCCTCGGCAGTGATTGCGCGAACCGTCACCTCAACATTCGTGCCGTCCGGCTTCATAACCTCAATCTTCTCGCCGACAGAAAACTTATTCTTCTGCTCAATCCGGCAGTAGCCATCCTCGCGGACAGCCTCAACAGTTCCGAGATAGGTGTAATTTTTCAAATAAGTACTGCTCTCATAAATCTGACTCTCCGGACCCGGCTTTCCAAAATAGAAGCCCGTCGTGAAATCGCGATTCGTGCACTTGCCGATCTCCTCGCGATACCAGCCAAGGTTCTTTCTATAAAGCTCCGGATCTTTCTTGTAATCGTCGATTGCACGGCGATATGCTCGCGCTACGGTTGCCACATAGAGGGCAGTCTTCATACGTCCCTCAATCTTGAAGCTGTCGATTCCCGCCTCAATCATCTCCGGAATGTGCTCGATCATGCACAGATCCTTGGAATTAAAGATAAAAGTTCCGCGCTCATTCTCAAACACCGGCATGTACTCGCCCGGTCTTGACTCCTCCATCAGCGCATAGTTCCAACGACACGGATGCGTGCAGGCTCCCTGATTTGCATCGCGACCCGTGAGGAAATTGCTCAGCAGGCAACGACCGGAGTAGGAAATACACATTGCTCCGTGAATAAAGCTCTCGATCTCCATATCATCCGGGATTCTCTCGCGAATCTGGCGAATCTCCTCAAGAGAAAGTTCACGCGCAGAAACGACACGTTTTGCACCGAGGCGATGCCAGAACAGATAGGTTCCATAGTTCGTGTTGTTTGCCTGCGTACTGATGTGAATCTCCATCTCTGGAAGCACACGCTTTGCAATCTCAAAAACACCCGGATCCGAGATAATCAGCGCATCCGGACCAATCCCCTTCAGCTCCTCAAAATACGCCTCCACACCCTCAAGATCCTGATTGTGTGCGAGAATGTTTGCAGTTACATAGACTTTTGCGCCGTGCTCATGCGCAAACTCAATTCCCGCCTTCATATCCTCAGCAGAAAAGTTCTTTGCCTTTGCACGCAGTCCAAATGCCTCACCGCCGATATATACAGCATCTGCACCATAGATCACGGCGGTCTTCAGTACGTCCAGACTCCCCGCCGGAATCAGCAACTCTGTCTCTCTCATGATTTCCTCCTCATTTCTACTCGATTTCCTATTTCTTCACACTCAGCGCGACTCCATCTCCGATCGGAATCACACTTGTCAGCAACTCCTCATGATGGGTCAGCGTATAGAGATACTCCCTCATTCGCGCATGAATCGTTCGATTTCGTCTCTCCACCGCAAACCGAGACTCAATGATATCGCCATCCTGAAGTACATTATCGGAAAACAGCACTCCATCCGGCGCAAGAAGTCTCAGAATCGACGGAAGCCAGTGAATATACTGCCCTTTCGCCGCATCCATAAACACAAAATCAAACGGACCATCAAGCTCCTCAAGAATCTTCTGTGCATCTCCCTCAAACAACGTAATATCCTCCTGCGCCTCTGCAAGTGCAAAATGATCCTTCGCCTTCTGAATTCGCACCTCATCCCTCTCGATCGTCGTGATATGTGCTCCCTTTGGCATCACCTGACGCATCAAGAGCGCCGAATATCCCACAGCCGTGCCAACTTCCAGAATTCTCATCGGACGCACCGCCATGATCTGTGCCTGAAGAAACGATGCCGTCTCGCGCCGAATAATCGGCACAAACTCCGCCCTCGCTGTTTTTGCAATCCGATCACAGAGTTCCCCGTGACCGCGATCCAATGAATGAATATATGCAGTAACCCGTTCCTGATCCATCTCTCTACTACTCCATCGCTCCGTTTACTTCGTCTAAAAATTTCCTCTATTTTAGAACGCTCCAGCAAATCCAAACGATTCGCTGAAGCGTCCAATGTTGTCTTCTCAATTTATGAATTGCCTAAACACATTCACCCGATTTTAATTAACTCGCACTGCCATCCTTCGTCTCTTCCGTCTTCTTCTCATTGAGAACCTGGAGAATCTCCTTTGACGTCATCGACGTGTTCAGCGTGTAAGTTCCCGGATGAATCTTGTAGTCATAAAACTTCAGCTGAATCTCCACCGCCAGCTCATTCGAGATCAATCCCACATCGTGAAGCAGTTGAACAGACTCCTTTGCACTCTGTCCATCCGGAATTGTGATTGTCTTGTCCGTTCCCGGAGCCGACTCCACTGCCGTCGCATAGAAAATCGAATGACCAAACGCATAGCCCCGGGTCATTCCCTCCGCGAGCAAAAGGATAATCAGCGCATAGAGGATCAGCTTTCCGGAAATTCCGATGATTGCTCTCGTTATTTTGTTGATATCTCGCGTAATCTGACTCATGCACCCTTATCCTTTCCTGAAATTCATTGATTCAATTTATTGACCCAATTCATTGATTTGATTTACTCGACTTCCATGATGATCGGAAGAATCATCGGGCTACGCTTCATGCGCTTCCACAGGAAATCGCTCAGGCTGTCGCGAATGATATTCTTGATCTTGCCCCAGTCGGTCACATGGCGGTCGAGACAATCTGCAACTGCATTGTCGACGATGTTCTTTGCATCATCCATCAGATCCTCAGACTCTCTCACATAGACAAATCCGCGAGAGACGATATCCGGACCTGCAAGAAGCTGGTTGCTATATTTTTCAAGTGTCAGTACAACGATGATGATACCGTTCTGAGCGAGGTTCTGACGATCTCTGAGGACGATATTTCCAACATCACCGACGCCGAGACCATCGACGAGAATTCCGCCTGCCTGAACCTGGTCAACAACCTTGCAGTAATCCTCACAGATCTCCACAACATTTCCGGAAGACATGATCAACGTGCGCTCCTTCGGCACTCCCATTGCGATCGCAATGTTGCGGTTTGCAACGAGGTGACGATACTCACCGTGAACCGGGAGTGCATAGCGCGGATGAAGCAGAGAGTAGATCAGCTTGATCTCCTCCTGACATGCATGGCCGGATACATGGGTATCCTCGGTGATAACCTCAACGCCCTTCATGGCAAGCTCGTTGATTACCTTGGAGACTGCCTTCTCATTTCCCGGAATCGGATGAGAGCTCATGATTACGACATCATTCGGCTTGATCGTGACTTTGCGGTGCATGCCCGATGCCATGCGGGACAGGGCTGCCATCGCCTCTCCCTGGCTTCCGGTCGTGATCAGAACGGTCTGCTCATCCGGATAATTCTTGAGCTGGTCGATGTCGATCATCGTGTTCTCCGGAATGTTGATGTAGCCGAGCTCACTCGCCGTTCCGATGACATTGACCATGCTTCGTCCCTCGACGACAACCTTTCTTCCATACTTGCATGCCGAGTAAACGATCTGCTGAACACGGTCTACGTTCGATGCGAAGGTTGCAACGATGATACGGTTGTTCTTGTGCTCTGCAAATACCGCGTCAAATGTCTTGCCGACGGTTCTCTCCGATGCGGTGAATCCCGGACGGATCGCATTTGTACTATCAGAAAGCAGGGCAAGTACTCCCTTCTTTCCAAGCTCTGCAAAACGCTGAAGGTCAAACGCATCTCCAAATACCGGCGTGTAATCCACCTTGAAGTCTCCGGTGTGAACGATCACACCTGCCGGAGTAAAGATTGCGAGAGCTGCCGCATCTGCAATACTGTGGTTCGTCTTGATGAACTCCACGCGGAAAGCGCCGAGCGTGATCGACTGACCGTGCTTCACAATCTTGCGCTTCGTGCTCTTCATCAGATTGTGCTCTTTGAGCTTGTTCTCGATCAGACCGATCGTCAGCTTCGTTCCGTATACCGGCACATTGATCTTCTGAAGAATATAAGGAAGAGCTCCGATATGATCCTCATGTCCATGAGTGATCACAAAGCCCTTTACCTTGTCGATGTTTCTCTCAAGGTAGGTGACATCCGGAATAACAAGATCGATACCGAGCATGTCATCGGTCGGGAATGCAAGACCACAGTCGACAACGACGATCGTATCTTCATACTCAAATGCCGTGATGTTCATACCGATCTGCTCAAGACCGCCGAGCGGGATGATGCGAACCTTTGCCTGTCCCTCACCGGTTCCCGGAACAAAACCAACTTCCTCCGAAGAAGCCACTACCGGGAGTTTTGCCTGCTGGCGCTCAGCGCGCTGTTTCGGTGCCTTCGTCTTTGGAGCATTATTCTGCTTCTCTGCTCTCTCGGTCTTCTCCGGCTTCTCCGCTCTCTCCTGTTTTGCACCCTGCTTGCCTGCCGGCTTTCCAGCCTCGTGCTTCACTCCATCGTGTTGCGGTTGCTGTTTCGGCTTTCCGTTCTTCTTCGGGCGATTCTGGTTTTGATTCTGATTCTGGTTTTCTCCCTGAGCCTTGTTGTTTGACTTGTGCTCATCCGAATTCTTCTCATCCCGCTTCTTTGCATCCTGACGCTGAGGACGATTTCCGTCTCTGCGCGCTCCGCCACGACCCTTCTTCTGTGCCGGACGTTTTCCCTGTGCCTGTGCGTCTGCCTCTGCATGATTATTTGCATCTGCACTCACATTCTCCTGCGCTTCCGCCGACTTTGTCACCTGCTGTCCCGCTGATTTTTCTGCCGGTGCCGGTTTTTCTGCTCTTTCGGTTCCGTTTTCAGTTCCGTTCTCTGCTACTTTTTCTGCGATTTTTTCCACCGGTTTCTCTACCGGTTTTTCCACCGGCTTCTTGACAGACTGCTCCGGCTGTTTTTCTACCGGTGCCGTTTTCTCTGCCGATTGTCTCTCTGCCTGCACAGCCGGACTTTCCTCACGCTCTGTCACCGGATTCGCATAAACTTCCGCACTCTGATTTTCTGTATTCTGTTTTTCTGTCATGCAATCATTTCCTCCACATTCTAATGAATTGCCATCTTCAAAGTCTTCTCACACTTCTCAAAAAACTTTGTCCAATGACTTCCGACCATTCTTCCGGTTATTTTATCTTTCCGGCTATTCACACTGCCTTGTCCCAAAAGGGACTTTCTCGTCGTTTACGATTTCTTTCTTATTTTTCAGGGTTCTGTTTTTTCAGACACTCCCTGCAAAATCCATATAAATTCAACTCGTGATCTGTCACCTGAAATCCAATTCTCTTCCGAACTGCCTGTTCCAGCCCATCGAGCAGATCATCTTCAATGGAAATGACAGCCCCGCACCCCAGACAAACTGCATGGTGATGACGATGATGCCCATCCGTACCCTCTTTGCCAAACTCATAGCGGGCAAATCCGTCATCCAGACTGATCTTTTCTATCACATGGAGCTCCACCAGGACCTGAAGCGTCCGGTAAATCGTTGCCAGACCAATCTCCGGATATTTACGGCGCGCAAGCTCATAAATCTCCTCCGCCGTCAAATGTTCATCCGGATGATCCGCAATCGTCTCAAGCACAAGCAGACGCTGTGCTGTTACCTTCAGTCCCTTATCCCGGAGGATCTCTTGAAACCGCTTCTGTTCCATCCGCTCTCTTCTCCTATTTTGTGAGAGAAATCAGTTGCTATATCTTTACAGATTTCCCTCACATACCGCACACGTTGCCACTTTTTCTGTTCGCATGCAGTTTTTTCACATGTTGATTCTTCTATACCCTAATTTACCCTAATTAACCCTAATTGCCCTAATCCGCTTCGATCTCATCGCGGTTTCATTATTAATATTGTTAAATTAATATTACTAACTACTTTATTATTTTTCTGCTCTTTTCCTTAGCTTGCTTGACTCACTTACTTGCGAATCTCAACTTCCATGTCCTCCATCAGCTCCGTAAAAATGCGGTAGAGATAATCCAGCTCATCATCATTCTCCACAAATTCATAGACAGCATCGCTGTCCTCTGCCTTCGAGACATCTTTCAGAATATAGCACTCTCCATCTTCCTCATCATCCTCGGAATCCGTCACCATCAGATAGTTCATGCCATTGATCCGGGTCTCCTCAAGGACATAAAAGTCCACAAATTCTCCGTCTTCGGTCTGCAATGTAATCTTTTCTTCCTGTGTCACTTTTTTACTCCCTTATGACTCTCACAAATCTCAATAACAAAACCGCCTCATTCTTTTATCCTAATTCTTTTATCCTAACTCATTCATCACCGGTTTCATTATCAGATTGCTTCATCGTCTAACTGCTTCGCTGACTCTTAACTGACTTTGCTCAATCACTCAATTTCCCGGGTTCTTACTTAATCCCTCAATGAGCGAATTGAGTTAATTGAGTTAAATTGTTTCTTTTTTCTGTTCACTCTCAAGAGAACCGAGGTACGACTGTAAGATCAGGGTTGCCGCAATTTTATCTATAACCTTCTTCCGATCTTCCCGCCGAACTCCACTCTCCATCAAGATTTCATTCGCCTGTATAGTTGTCAGACGCTCATCCCACAGAATGACCGGCAAACCGGTTCTGCGGATCAGCATATCACGAAATTCTTCCGTTTTTCTCGCACGTTCTCCGACCGAGTCATCCATATTCAGCGGATATCCCAAAACGATGGTCTCCACCTCGTACTCTGCGACGAGAGCCTCAATCCGCGCCAAAGTACGGCGCAGTTTTCCCTCATCTTTGCGTGTGATCGTCTCCACTCCCTGCGCAGTGATTCCGAGCGGATCGCAGACTGCCACACCGACGGTCTTTGAGCCATAATCCAATCCTAAAATTCTCATATTCAGTTCTCCAGATTTTATGCATCGAGTTCTTCATCCGTCTCACTTTCTCTCTTCGTTGCCACTCACACCTTCTCATACCCTGCGCAAACAGCAACGTGATTCTACCGATGTTCCCTCTCATGCAAAGTTCTCTACAATGCAAATTTTCTCGCAAATACAACTCTCTCACAAATGTAAATTTTTTACAGATAGAAATCCTTTACAAATGCAAATCGCTCGCAAATGCGAATGTATCGAAAAGACTGTCAGCCTTTCTCAGACGGATCGGACTGACAGTCTTCTTCTACTCCTGCCACAGCCTCTTTTCGCTCCGATCACGGACAGTCTCCGATAGCGGGCAAATGCAGACTGCAACCATCCTCTCTCCCTGCCGTCCGATCCTGCTTCGGATCTCTCAAACACACTCTGGCATTTTAAGCGCACACTTACTCTGGCACTTCCTTCTCAAGAGAGTTCTGGCAATATGCCTATTTTTTCAGCTTTGCATCAATATATACTGACATCAGCTCTTCGAGAATCTCATCCCTCTCCACCTTCATAATCAGGCTTCTCGCACTCTTGTAGCTGGTGATATAGGTCGGATCTCCGGACATGATATATCCGACAATCTGATTGACCGGATTGTATCCCTTTTCCGTGAGCGCCACATATACCTGCTCGAGCACCTGGCTGACATCCATCTTATTTTCCTGTACTGCTTTAAAAAACTGTGTATTATGAATTTCGCCCATGCTTTTCACGTCCTTTAACTATTCTTCTCTATTCTATACTACTTTTCCTGATTCGGCAAGGGGAATTTAAACCCACAATTATCACCGCCCATACCTTGCACAAACGGTGACGGATTTTACCTCTTTTTTATCTCATCAGCAAAATTTCATCTGTCAGCATCTCGACAAGCTGTCCTCTCACAAGCATGTTGCGGGCACCAAGTTCTGCCGGGTATGCGACCTTCACATACTCCTTCGTGTAACCGGTCAGATACGTCACTCCGCCGATCGTCGTCTCCTCCTCAAGAAGTACCTCCTCCTCTTTTCCAAGGAATGATTTCCGGTAATCGAGGGACTGTCTCTTCTCAAGCTCAAGAAGCACATCACTTCTGCGCGCCTTGATCTGGTCAGAAACCTGATTTGGCATCACCGCAGCGCGGGTTCCCGCACGGCGCGAGTACTTGAAGATATGCATCTCATAAAAACCGATCTCCTCCAGGAAGGATTTCGTCTGTGCAAATTCCTCCTCCGTCTCTCCGGCAAATCCTACAATCACATCCGTCGTGATCGCCGGATTTGTGAAAGCACGGCGCAGAATCTCGCATTTCTCACGGTACTCTGCCGTGTCGTAACGGCGATTCATCCGCTTGAGCGTCTCATCGCAACCACTCTGCAAGGAGAGATGGAAATGCGGGCAAATCTTCTCAGACGAGGCAAGTGCCTTTGCAAATTCCTCCGTCACAATTCTCGGTTCAAGAGAGCCAAGGCGAATTCGCTTAATCTTCTCCACCTTCTCAAGACGAAGAATCAGATCAAGAAGCGTCTGTCTCTCCTCCTCCGGGAAATCAAGTCCATAGGAACTCAGATGAATTCCGGTCAGAACGATCTCCTGATAGCCTGCCTCGGCAAGCTCTCTGACCTCGCGCTCCACATCCTCCGGGCGACGGCTACGGACACGACCTCTCGTATACGGAATGATGCAGTAACTACAAAACTGGTTGCATCCGTCCTGCACCTTCAAAAATGCTCGCGTGTGTTCTCCTGTATGGTGAAGTTTCAGCTCCTCGTATTCCTTCGTCTTTCCAATCTCAATCACATGATCCTCAGCGAGATGTTCCTTCGGATTTTCATTGGAATCACCGGTGTTCTCCTCATTTTCTCCATTTTCCACACCATTCTGAAGATTCAGAGCATCAGCATCCTGCGTATTCTGTGAAATCTGTGTGCTCTGATTCTTCTGCTGACTTTTCTGCTGGCTCTCCTTCTCTCTCTCCGCAAAATAGGATTCGAGAATCGGAACGAGATCTTTCTTTTTATTATTTCCGATGATCACATCAACTGAGAGATCTTTCTTGAGTTCCTCCGCGGCAGCCTGCACATAACAGCCTGCTGCAACTACCACTGCATCCGGATTCATTTTCTTTGCCCGGTGCAACATCTGACGGGATTTCTTATCTGCCACGTTCGTCACGGAGCAGGTGTTGATGACGTAGACATCCGCCTGATCCTGAAAGGAAACAATCTCATATCCCGCTTCCTCGAGAAGCTGTTGCATCGCCTCCGTCTCATAGGCATTTACCTTGCAGCCTAAGTTATGTAAAGCTGCTTTTCTCATTGCTTATTCTCCTTAAATTTTCTATGATAAATCTTCTCCACCACTGTATCATGCGGAATTTTCTATTCAGAAAATTTCCACCTCTGTACAGTAACTATTGTTGCCTGATTCTGCAAATAATCCTTAAAACTCCCTATTGACTTTTCAGCCAGTTATGAGTAGTATTGTTATATGGCAGACGGGCGAAATGTGCCGTCACAGCCAAAAAGGGAATGACAAAAACAAGGAGGCTTATTTACATGAAAACCGTTCGTATTTCTTTAAATTCCATCGATAAAGTAAAATCTTTCGTAAACGATCTGTCCAAATTTGATGTTGATTTCGACCTGGTATCTGGTCGTTACGTGATCGACGCAAAGTCCATCATGGGTATCTTCAGCCTGGACCTTTCCAAGCCGATCGACTTAAACATCCATGCTGAGGCAGGAATCGATGAGATCCTGGAGACCCTTTCTCCGTACATCATCAAATAATCATCCGGAGCTCATAATACATAATCATTCGCACCATTCATGAGATACCAAACAGAATCTATGATTCTATGAATGAAATTCATGAGATTCTATAAATGAGATTCTATAAATGAATTTCATGAATTCGCGAATCTATCCTTTATGTGGAATCCGTGATAGACGGGATGCTTTCTCTTTGAGAAATGCATCCTTTTTTTATTTTGTTTTATCTGGCGCATGATTCTGATCAGTCTGATCCATCCTGCTGAGCGAGGTTGCCAAGCTGAGTGCTGAGATTTTCCAACCAGAATCTCTGCGCCCTCATGAGTTGCTGTTCACGCGTTGCACAAACAGCAACTCATTTTCTAAATTTCTAAAATCGAAGGAATTTACTCGCACCAGATCATCTCTGCGGTGTCGATCGCCGTCTTCATCATCTCATCGATCTTCTCCTGAAGCTTCAACTCAGAGCGATGAATGTAAGTGAGATTCGGCTTGATTACCGGATGCTTTGCAACGAAAATCGTACAGCAGTCCTCATACGGCTGAATCGAAGTCTCGAACGTTCCAATCTTCTCAGAAATATCCACGATCTCCTGCTTATCAAAACCGATCAGCGGACGGAATACCGGCATTGTGCAGACCTCGTTCGTTGCAGCGAGGGAATGTACGGTCTGGGAGGCAACCTGTCCGATGCTCTCACCGGTGATCAGCGCCAGCGCATCGTTTCTGCGCGCAATCTCCTCCGCAATCTTCATCATATAACGGCGCATGATGATTGTCAGCTCCTCATGCGGGCACTGCTCGTAGATGTAGAGCTGAATATCCGTAAAGTTTACAACGTAAAGCGGAATCGGACCGGAGTACTTGGACACCTGCTTTGCCAAATCCACAACCTTCTGCTTTGCGCGCTCGCTCGTGTATGGCGGAGCGTGGAAGTAAACCGCATCAATCTTCACACCGCGCTTTGCGATCATATATCCTGCTACCGGGCTGTCAATTCCGCCAGAGAGCAGAAGCATTGCCTTTCCGTTCGTTCCAACCGGCATACCACCCGGTCCCGGAATCATCAGGGAGTAGATATTCACAAGTTTGCGAACCTCCACTTTCAGGAGTACCTGTGGCTTATGAACATCCACAGAAGTCTCCGGATATGCATTCAGGATTGCCTCTCCGAGATCGGCATTCATCTGCTCGGAATGAATCGGGTAGCTCTTGTCGGCACGACGGCTGTCCACCTTAAAGGTGAAGTGTTTGTCCTCATAAACCTCTCCAACATAATCCACAACGATCTTTTTGAGGTTCTCGAAGTCCTTCTCCTCAACCTGAAGCATCGGGCAGATCCACGCAATACCAAAGACACGCTGAAGTGCCTCAATCACCTCATCGTAATCGTAATCGCTGACTGCCTGCACATAGATACGTCCGGATTCCTTGGAAATCTGGAACGATCCCTCTACTTTTTTGAGTGCTACCTTGATCTGGTGAATCAGGGCATCCTCAAACAGATACCGGTTCTTTCCCTTTGTTCCGATCTCTGCATACTTAATCAAAAATGACTGAAATTTCATGGAGCTTCCTTTCTTTTTGTATTTATAACCGGCTAATAACTTAACCGTTTTTCTCTATTCAACTCTATTTTTATCTTATCTTAACTTTGTTAGCCTCTGCGGTAACGGCGCAGAACCGGAAGAAGTTCTTTGAGTGCGTCGATGCAGTAATCGATCTGCTCTTTTGTGTTGAACACTCCAAAGCTGAAACGGATCGTCGAGTCGAGGAGATCCGGCTTTACGCCGATTCCCTTTAACGTACCGCTGATGCCCGGATGATGGGAAGAACATGCGGAACCGGAGGAAACAAAAATATTCTTGTCCTCAAGCGCATGCAGAAGTACTTCCGCGCGCACACCCTCGAAGCTCACACTCACGATCTGCGGAGCGCTTCCCTCGCCCTTCTTGCTGTTGACCACACAGCCGTCAAGCTCTCCGATGCGGTCGATCAGATAATCCTTCAGCTCGATCATCTGGCGGATCTTCTCATCATGATTTGTGTACATGATCTTGGCTGCAAGTCCGAGACCTGCAACTCCCGGAACATTCTCTGTACCGGAGCGCAGTCCATTCTGCTGACCTCCACCGTAGATCAGAGGTTTGATCTTCACTCCGTTGCGGATATAGAGGAAACCGGTTCCCTTCGGCGCATGAATCTTGTGTCCACTGACAGAGAGAAGGTCAATGCCCTCCTTCTTCGGGCGAATCACATATTTTCCATAAGCCTGGATCGCATCTGCATGGATCAGGGTCTTCGGATTCTTCTCCTTCACGATCTTGGAGATCTCCGCGATCGGCTCGACTGCTCCGACCTCGTTGTTGACGTACATCACAGAGACGAGAATCGTATCCGGGCGCACTGCCTCTCTGAGCTCCTCCAAGCTGATATGACCGTCCTTGTCAACCGGAAGGAAGGTGATCTCAAATCCGAGTTCTTCCAAGTAAGAAAGCGGATTGTATACAGACGGATGTTCGACTGCCGTGCTGATGATGTGCTTTCCGGCACGCTGATTTGCGAGTGCCGTACCGATCAGAGCCATATTGTTGGACTCCGAACCGCCAGAGGTAAACAGAATTTCCTTCTCCTCCACTTTCAGCGTCTTTGCAATCTGTGCGCGTGCTTCCTTAATGTAGCGCTCCGCCTCAACGCCTTTTCTGTGCAGGGCTGCCGCATTTCCGTAATCCTCCGTCATCACCTTGACGACAAGATCCTTTACCTCATCGAGCACCCGCGTCGTCGCGGAATTATCAAAATATGCTTCCATTTTATTTTAATCCTCCAGTTGAAACATCAAGATAGACAGAGCTGTTAGACCTGCCGTCTCCGTCCGCAAAATTCGTCTGCCAAGCGTGATCGGAGCTACACCTGCTGACTTTGCTTCTTCCACTTCCTCCACATCAAAACCGCCCTCCGGTCCGATGAAGATCGCCACATCCATGCCCGGGCGCACTTTAGATAAAACTCGTTTTGTCTCTGCCATTCCCTCGGCAAGCTCATACGGAATCAGTGCAAGGTTCATCTTCTCCGCGCGTTTTACTGCCTCAGAAAAGCTGACCACTCCGCTGACCTCCGGGATCATCATGCGTCCGGACTGCTTTGCCGCACTCTCGGCAATCGCATTCCAGCGTCTGAGTTTTGCGTCCTCTTTCTTCTTGTCGAGTTTGACCACAGCGCGTCTCGTCGCAACCGGAATCACCTCGTAGACGCCAAGTTCGACTGCCTTCTGGATGATCAGATCCATCTTGTCGCTCTTTGGAAGTCCCTGAAAGAGATAGAGTCTTGACGGAAGCTCACTCGAATCTGCCTCCTCCGACAGAATCTTCGCGCGAATCTCATCCGCCTCCATCGTCTCAAGCTCACAGACATAGTTTCTCGAAATTCCGTCGCGAATTCCGACTTTCTCGCCCGGTTTCATTCTCAGCACGTTTCGGATATGATTGACATCCTGACCGGTAATCACTGCATAGCCGTCCGCAATCTGCGCCGGTGTCACAAAAAAATGATACATGCTCTCTTCCTACTTTCTGCGTGCGGTGATGGAAACCCAATCATTCTGATGGTTGATCTCCACGATCTCCAGTTCCGGATTTGCTTCCATTGCCTGACGTACATCCTCTTCCTTCGTGTTGATGATTCCAGATGTGATGAAGATTCCTCCGTGCTTGAGGTGAGGTGCAATCTCGCCCTGAAGCATGATGATAACCGGAGCAAGGATGTTTGCCACAACGATGTCGTAGCACTCGTATCCTGCCTGATCCTGAATTGCCTTGTCGTCAATAATATTTCCCTGAACAACACCGAACTTCTCAGCCGGAATGTGGTTTGCCTCGAGATTCTCCTTGACTGCAACGACAGCATTCTCATCGAGGTCGGTTCCAAATGCCTCGCTTGCGCCGAGCTTCAAAGCTGCGATTCCAAGGATTCCGCTTCCTGTGCCGACATCAAGAACCTTCTCGCCACCCTTGATGTACTTGTCGAGCTGGCGGATGCAAAGCTGAGTTGTCTCGTGTTTTCCGGTTCCAAATGCAGTGCCCGGATCGATCTCGATCAGAAGTTTGTCTGCATGCTCCGGCGGAATCTCCTCCCAGGTCGGTTTGATCAGGATGTCATCCACGGTGAACGGCTTGAAGTACTGCTTCCAGTTGTTGATCCAGTCCTTATCCTCGGTCTCGGACACTGCGATTGTGCGCTCGCCGACATTGACGAACTCGCTCAGATCGTCGAGTCCCTCCTCAATGTTGCGCAGAAGGTCTTCAAGATTGCTCAAGTCTTCGAGGTAGAAGCTGACCTTTGCGGTGCCATCATCCGGCGGAAGCTCCGGGAGAATGTCGATAAACATGCCCTTCGTGTCTGCCTCAGACAGCGGTACGTTGTCCTCGATCTCAATGCCCTCAATGCCAAGCTCGTCGAGCATACTGCTGATTAAGTCAACCGCCTCTGTGGTGGTCTTCAGTGTAAATTTTGTCCACTTCATAAATTTTCATCCTTTCTTTTGTCTTGATATTATCTTGATTCAGGTAACAGTTTGTCTGTTGGTTTTCTTACTTTATAGTCTACATTCTTAATTTTTATGCGATTCTATGTGGCTCTTTGATGTATTGCTCTTTGTATCTTTGTAGTATATCTCTATATGGCTCTGCCGACCAGTAAAGTCCTGCAAACTCGCTCTCGCTCCGGGTTCGACGTAACGGTGCATAAGACTGCAAAATACGCAGTCTAAACACCGACGTCTCACACGGGTTTGCAGGCACTTTCTGGCTCGCAGAGCCATCGCAACGTACTATCACAACTCTGCAATTCCCGATTCCGATTGAAAAGTATCGGCAGAGCTGACCAGAATTATGCGCTAAGTCAATGCTTACGTCGATCTAAACTCATAATAAATGTCCCATACTTAAGAAGAGAAAATCCAGCACCATTCACATACATTCACATAAGGCCCTCTTAGTTTCCAGAAAGAATTTTGATAAACAGAATTGCCAGCACGACCAAAACTACCGGTCTTACAATCTTCTGTCCATTATGTACAACGAGACCGGAACCAATGTAATGTCCTGCGATGCAGAATAAACCGGCGCTCAGTCCCAGAGTGTAATTGGCAGTTCCATGAATCAAAAACGTCGTGAGTGCTGCAAGATTGGAAGACAGATTGATCATCTTTGTCATTCCGGAGGCAGTCTGAACATCCAGTCTCGCCAGTCCAGTCAATACAATCAGAAGAAAGGTTCCCGTTCCCGGACCGTAAAATCCATCGTACATTCCAATGACAAGGGATGCACAGATTGCCACTGCAAACGTAGCTGTATCGGAGAGCGGTCCTTTCTCAGAACCTGCTCCGAAATTTTTATTTTTCAGAACATAGAAGGCGACAATCGGAAGAACCGGAATCATCAGATTCTTCAGGATCTGATCGCTCGCCAGAAGAGAAAGTCTCGATCCAATCATGGAACCGATGAGTGCCGAAATACAGGCGCAAATCGAAAGTGTAATCAGCTTTCTTCCTTTAATATACCCGTTTTTCAAATACCGGGCTGTTGAGATCACTGTTCCCATCGAAGAGGACACCTTATTTGTTCCGATTGCGATATGTGCCGGGACGCCGGCGATGATGTATGCCGGAAGAGAAATCAGTCCGCCTCCTCCTGCAATCGAATCAACAAAACCCGCCAGAAACACAAGTGGCCATACAATTAGATACGTCTTCATCTCCCTCTATCCTCCCGCTCTTTTGTAACTCACTGTATACTTTCTATATAAATACACAAAGCTCAAAATATCATAACACACTTTTTTCTGCTTTACAAGCAAGTTTCCGGCTCAAAAAGTGCCTGATGAATCCCATCACATAAAATCCTACTGATCCGCTGGATTCTCTCATCAATATCAGGCGGAGTTACATACAAATTGCGCAGTTCCGGCTCCAACTTTTCCTCCCATCCTGGCTTTTCCTCGATCTCCCACGCCTCAAGCGAGCTGATTGTATCATGCACAATCGAAGTCGCACCGACGACAGTCGGGACTCCAACCGCAAACACCGGAACTCCAAGACTTTCTCTTGTCAACCCATGACGATGATTTCCCACTCCCGATCCCGGGTGAATTCCCGTATCCGTCAACTGAATCGTCGTCCCAAGACGACGGACACTGCGAGCTGCGAGCGCATCGATCACGACGACCATCTCTGGTTTTGTCTCTCTGACAATCCCTTTTAGAATCTCTGCACTCTCCATTCCAGTCTGAGCCATCACGCCCGGAACGATCGCACTTAACAGGGGCAGATTTTTCTCCTGACAAAAGCCCGCTCCAAACTGTCCATCGAGATGACGCGTCACTTTCAGATTGCCTGCTGTTCGCGGTCCGAGCGCATCCGGCGTCACAAAAGCATTTCCAAGTCCTACGACAAGAATCCGCCGACCCGCAAATCCAGTTCTATCCGCTTTATTTTTCACCTTTTCTCCTTTCGGCTCTTGAGGTTCTTTGAAACCTTCAAGTTCTTTTGGAGTTATCTGTGCTCCTCTTTTTATTTTTTTCTGTTCTCTCAGTAGCAATCTGCGAAGTTGCAGAGCGAACTCTTCGGCGATCTCCTCCGCTTCTTCCTCATCGTTTCCCGCCATTCCATCTGCCTCAAGTGTCAGATAGATCCCCTTTGGCTTTCCCATTGCTCTCGCCCCATGCTCATCAAGGATCTGCACCTCGCTCATCTTTACTGCCGATCCGCTCTCCCTCCACTCGCGCAGAGCAACTCCCGCAATCTCTCCTCCATCTCCCGGAAAACTTTCTCTCTGCTCAACCGCCAGATCTGTCCGAATCTCAAAATTGTTTTCCTTTCTTGCCATTTTCCGTGTTCCCCTTTCCATCCATTTATTTTTCTGTATTACACGAAATTTTCCCTTCAGAAAATTTCCACCTGCGTGCTATGACCGCCTCTCTTATTTTTTCAAAAAATCCTTAGAATTATGTATTGACATTTTCTGAGAAATTGAGTAGAATACAAAAGTATGTTTACATTGAACTGTCCGTGTCCAGGCTTTGATGCAAACCAGATGCTATTGAATTATTTTTTTATAATTGGAGGTGCCCAGATTGGCAAATATTAAGTCTGCTAAGAAAAGAATTTTAGTTACCGAGACCAAGGCTGCTAGAAACAAAGCTATCAGATCTAAGGTTAAAACTGCTTGCAAGAAGGTAGAGGCTGCTGTCCTTGCAGGAGATAAGGCTCTTGCTCAGGCAAGCCTGAATGCTGCTATCTCTGAGATCGAGAAGGCTGCAACCAAGGGTGTTTACCACAGCAACACTGCTTCTAGAAAGGTTTCTCGCCTTTCCAAGGCTGTTAGCGCAATGGCGTAAGCATAAGACTGGAATTTAATATAACCCAAAAAAGAACTTCGATCCCTAGGTGTGGGGAATCGAAGTTCTTTTTTTACCAATTTTTACCTTGCTCTTATTCACTTATCCTAAATTTACACTTTCTCTATTGACCGTCTTTCTTTTAATACTCTTTTGCAATCAGCAATTCCACCGCAAGACGATCCTGAAGTCGTCCACTCTTAACCGCCTCCTCAGCATCCACACACAGATTTACATACGAGAGAATCTGATCCCGCGAAAACTGTCTCGCCTGTGGCATCGTCTTTCCGACAACAAACGGCTGAAGTTTCAGCGCAGACGCGATCGCACTTCGACCCATCCCCTTTGCCATCAACTCTTTTACCTGCAAAATCTGATTAAACTGTCTCGCAATCAAAAACAGAATTCTCATCGGCGGTTCTTTGAGGGTCAACAGATCCTCATAGAGATCCATCGCCTTGTGCGGTTGTCTTCCCGCAATCGCAGTCACCATCTCAAAAATTCGGTTTGTTACCTGCGGAGTACAGATTGCTCTCACATCCTCATCAGTGATCACCTCTTTTTCTCCGGTATAGCTGATAAGCTTTTCGAGTTCCATGCGAATATTCTCCATATCATCTCCGCTCATACTCAAAAACAGCTCCATCGTTCTTCCGGTGATCTTCTTTCCCGCCTTTGCGAGAATTGCTCCCGCCCATCGCGCAAGCTGAACACTATCCTGTCGGTTCATCTCCGCAATGTAGCCAATTTCTTTGATCTTCTTATAAAGTTTACTTCGCTTATCCACCTCCGACTCCACAAAAATCATGCAAGTTGTATCCGGCATCTGTGGAAGATATGTCAAAAGTGCCTCACATCCACCTTTGAGAAATCCGCTGTTTTCAATAAGGATCAGGCGATGTTCCGCAAAAAAAGGCATTGTGTCTGCCAGACGAATGACCTCCTCGACATCAATTCCCTTACCCTCAAACGCAGCAAAATTCATCGTATCTCCGTCGAGAATCGCCTCCGTCATCTTCTTTTTATAGCTATTCTTTAAAAAAGCCTCTTCCCCGCAAATCAGATACACTCGCTGAAAAGTGTGATTTTTGATATCCTGATTCAATGTCTGCATCTTATTCCGTCCTCTATTTTTTCTTAATTTTCTCTCATATGCAATGATACTTTTTCCATCTCTTATATCACTATTCGCATTGAATATGTATTCCCAATTACTATTATGCACTTATATCTTTTGTTGTTTATACCAGATCCGTATAAAAAAATCAACTCCAAAGCAAAATGATTGATGTTTACATATTCAGGTTAACGCTTGCGAAGACTTGGCGCGCGATTGAAGGGGCGTGTCCACGAATGTCGACTTAAAAATAAGAATCAAATAACATAACATTGATATAACCTCGATGCGCTGTAAGGCAAAAAAGATTCTGCAAACCCGTATGAGACGTCGGTGTTTAGGTCGCGTACTCTGCGACCTTATGCACCGCTACGTCGAATCGGAGCGAGAGCACGTTTGCAGAACTTTTTTCGCCGTTCAGCGCCCGTGACACTTCCGCTAACCGAACCCGGAGCAACGACACGTTTGCAGAACTTTTTTTCGCCGTTCAGCGCCTGTGACACTTCCGCTAACCGAACCCGGAGCAACGGCACGTTTGCAGAACTTTTTTTCGCCGTTCAGCGCCCGTGACATTTCCGCTAACCGAACCCGGAGCAACGGCACGTTTGCAGAACTTTTTTCGCCGTTCAGCGCCCGTAGCCGTAGGACCAGCACTTCCACGAAACCTTCTCCCCATCCGTATGAAAGAAGATACTCCCATCCTGCCCGGTTCCAAGCACCTTTATCTCTCGTGCGTTCAACCTTTCCATCGTCTCCTCATGCGGATGACCATAACGATTATCTTTTCCATAGGAAATCACGGTTATCTGTGGGTTCACCGCATCAAGCCATTCCTCACTGTTTGAAAATCTTGAGCCATGATGAGCAGATTTCAGTAGAAAAATCCCTCCAAGCCCGTTCTCGCCAGAAATCCCAGACATATCCTCTGCGCTCCCGACACGATTTTTCTCACTCTCGCTATTCTTACACTCCAACAGTGCATGTTCCCCCGCCTCACTCATATCCCCAGTCAGAAGCATTGCAAATTTTCCGTACTCCACGCGAAGCACCAGAGACTGCTCATTGCGGTCACGCTGACTCTTACTATCCTCCACGATTTCCTCCAAACTTTTCTCTGCACTCTCATTCTCCCCCTGCGGATACAGACAGTGAATCCTCAGCTTTCCACTCTCGATTCGATCTCCCCTCTCCAGCCAGATCACACGGCAACCGCGCCGATCTGCCTGCTCAATCAAAGTCTGGTACGCCTCATCCTTCTGTCCCGCCTTTGGAAGAATCAACTGCCTGATCGCGATATCCTCTTCCTCCTGAAAAAGCCACAACAGTCCACTGATGTGATCGGAATCACCATGGCTGACGATGACACTGTCAATTTTTCGGATTCCACTGCTCTTTATAAACGGAACGAGGCGATTTTTCCCAAGATTTTTCTCATCACTGCTTCCGCCATCAACCAGAATCACCGTCGAATCTGCCCGAATACAAATTCCATCCCCTTGCCCCACATCAAGAAATGTCACATCAAGCCCTCGATGTGGAAGTGGAAGTAAAAGAAAACTAAGCGCAAATACAAACAACCATACTTCCGGCATTTCACGCTTTTCATGCTTCTCATGTTTTTCCAGCGTTTTATACTTTTCCAACGTTTTATGATTTTTCAGTTTTTCACACTTCTCCGGATTTGCTTTCCTTTCCCTGCTCTTTTTCCATTTTTGAAAGAAGAGAATTCCCACCAAAGCTCCATAATAGACTCCGACCTGCCAGATTCTCGGACGCCCAAGAATCAGATGACTTCCCGGAAATCTCGCCCCAAACCGACAACACCACTCATACCACCGAAGAAGCATTCTCGCCCCACCAACAGCAAACCGCCCCGCTCCCACGGAAACTTCCACAAGCACAAGCCCTGCGACTGCTGATCCCACAAGAATTCCCGCAAACGGGACAATAAAAAGGTTCAGAACAATTCCATATAAAGGAAACTGGAAGAAATGCCAGAGCACAATCGGAAACGTCACCGCATGCATCCCAATTCCCGCATAGAATGCATCTGCGCTTATACTATGACTTTCCTCACCACCTGCACCTTCACGATTCTCTTCAAACAATCCGATTCCAAGAATCGCCCCAAACGAGAGCTGAACGCCCGCCTGCGTCAGTAAATAGGGACTGTCCCACATCAGAATCAATCCGGCAAGCCCAAGCGCGCTCCGTCTGTCATACATCCGCCCGAGATATGAGGCTCCAAATCCGCTAAGCGTCATCACAAGTGCTCGAATCACCGATGCTGAGCTTCCACTCATCCACGCATATCCAGTCAACGCCACACCCGCAATCATTGCAGAAAACCCAAATCCAACTCCCAGTTTTCGCAAAAGCCCGTAAACTGCAAGGCTGACAAGAGAGAGGTGAAGCCCACTGAGTGCCAGAATATGCGCAATTCCATTTTCCTGATAGAGGGTGCGCACCTCCTCGGGAAGATCTGTCCGATCCCCGAGAAGAACCGCCCGCAAAATTCCTGCATCCTGACTCCCCGCAACCTGCTCCAAATTTGCCGAAGCGTGCAAAGAAGTCTTCCGAAGTGCCTCAAGAATCCAGTCGCACCGCTGATCTTGAACCTCAACCGAGGAGACAAACATCCGATATGTCAGTTTTTTTGATCGATAATACGTGCGATAATCAAATTCTCCGGGTGCGCGTGGCTGATCAAACGCATAGCAGGTCCCGGTCACACAGATCTGATTTCCGCAGGAAAAATTCTCTCCGATCGCACTCTTCTGATCCCTCCCCAAATCGATCTCCGTCTTCTGATCAACTTTCACGAGAAGCCGTCGAAGTCGCAACCGTCGATTTTTTCCGTGATTTACATGATTTCTATACTTTCCATGATTTATGTAATTTACATAATTTCCGTAATTTACATGATTTCCGTAATTTCCCTCCTGCAACTTCGGAAATTCCGTGTTCGCAACCTCCATGTCTGCAACTTCCATGCTCGCAAACTTCGTGTCTGCAACTTCCATGTTTTCCGGTTTTGCATGATCCAGTTTGCCAACATAATTCAGTTCCCCATCTTCCAATTCACACGCATCCAGAATCAGCTCCCACCCGTTTTCTTTCTCGGTGACAGATCGGATTCGTCCGGTGATCGTCGCTACCTCCCCTTCAAGCCCAAGTGCAAGCTCCCGCTCGCAGATATTTCGCTCGACCGTCGCCCTCCCGGCTCCGATGAGTCCACCAATTAGCGTTATCCCACAACTCATCATCGTCGCCCCACAAAGTCCCGACAGGAAAACAGATGAAAAAAACGGTAAGAAAAAAGGCCTAAACCGCCCCTGACGATTTTTGCCCTTTTTCTTTCTCTCTCTCGTTTTCTCTTTATTTCCTGACATCAAAATCAGGACTGCCTCGATTATCACAATCACGGCGACAGCCAATATAGCGATTGTAATCGTTCTAACTGCTCCGATATTTCCAATAATCTCAGAAATCTTCACAGTTTCCGCGAGCTCTTCGCTCACCGCTCTCCTACACAGAATCCATGCCTCTCCAAGTACGAATCCTCCTGCCAGGAATGCAAGCGGTCTCTTAATGATCTGATCCTCCTATAAAATCGAGATTACGCTCAAAGAGCGTATTGAGTGGTATCTTATCTCGAAATACAACATTCTGATTTCCATCGACCGTGATCTGCACCCGGCTGACTGAGGACTGCTCAAGCAGAGAATCCACAATCGAGTAAATCGGAATGTAATCCTGCACATTCAGCGCATTGTTGAGAAAACTGCTGTCAAAATTCAGATAGCACACATTCTCATTTACGGAAATATTCAAAAGTTTCGTCTGCGGATCGAGCGTCGGGCACAGATTCTCCGACTCCGGTCCCTCAAGCAGTGCCTCAACGACGACTTTCTCCACGGAAGTGTTGATGTTGTGCATCACACTCCTGCGCTCCGGATACAGCTTTTTTCCGTCTGCATCCGTAAAATACAGTGTCAGCTCCGTCTTCTCGTAAGCATTGATATCCGTGATGCTGTCCACAAAATCCGAGTCGCTGAGCATGCCGACCGGCATATTGCTGGCATCGAGAAGAGGCTGATCGCCCGTGTAAATATTGATGTAATCAATTCCATCAATCTGAGTCATCGTCTTTGCGAGTGCCGCCCGGCACAGGATCTCGCGGTAGGATTTCATGCTCGTATAGTTATTATCAAAATAGAGATAGAGCACAACATCCTCTTTTTTGTAACCCTGATAGATCACCTTATCCGAAAGTGCCATCTGCGCATCGAGATCCGCCGGCACGTGGAGAAGCTGTTCCATCAGCTCCTGAATCAGAAAATCCTGATCCGTTGTCTCCGTCTGATAATCGCGCGCGACAAGACGGGTCGCCGACGGATTCAGGTAATAGATCTGGTACGTCCTTCCTCCGTCTTCCTGCGTTGTCCCCGTTCTCGTCTTTTGACACCCGACAATCCCTGCCACGAGAATCACCAACACTGCCAGAAAGAGCAGGCAATTTCGTCTCTGTTTCTTATTCATCTGATTCTATTTGCCTCCCTCTCCTCACGCAATATAGTTGAGCGGAATCCGGATCGTGAACGTACTTCCCTCACCTTCCCGGCTCGTCAACTTGATCGCACCCTTATGCATCAGCACGACATTTCTTGTGATTGCAAGTCCGAGTCCACTTCCACCCGTCTCTCGCGAGCGCGCCTTATCGACGCGGTAAAAACGCTCAAAAATTCGATCCTGCGCCTCCTCCGGAATTCCGATTCCAGAGTCCGACACCTTGATATAGAAGAATTTGTGGTCGGCATCGAGGGTCACCCGCACCCAGCCATCCTCCTTGTTGTACTTGATCGCATTCTCCACAAGGTTCGTGATCGCAAGCGAGAGCTTCATCTCATCGACATCCGCAGTCACCTCGCGGATGCTCTCAAAAATCAACTCGACTTTCTGACGGTTCGCGATCGGACGCAGACGCTTTAAGATCTGCTCGACGAGCGTGTAGATGTTCGACTGGGAAATGTTGAGTTCCGCCTCCGACTTGTCCATCTTCACGAGAGAGAGAAGATCATCGATGATCTTGCTCTCGCGGTCGATCTCATCCGAGATGTCCTCCATGAACTCCCGATAAAGCTCCACCGGCACCTCTCCCATTCCCATCAGCGAATCCGCAAGCACGCGAATCGAGGTGATCGGCGTCTTGAGCTCATGGGAGACATTCGATACAAACTCCTGGCGCGACTGGTCAACCTCCCGAAGTTTTGTGATCGTCATCTCAACCGCCCTCGAGATGTCCTGAGTCTCCTTGTAACTGTCGGTGCTGATATCGGTGTCGAGAGCACCCTGAGCCACATGATTGAGTCGATTCTGAAATTCCTTAAACGGGAAAATCAGACAGGATGCCACCGCAATTCCGGCAAGCAAAACGACAAAGAACACAATGCTCTGAAGCAAGACTGCCTTGTCGTGAACCGCATCCGCAAGCGACATCAACGGCTCCGTCGACGAGGTGATAATCATGACTCCCTGCACCGCCTTCTCCGCCGTATTGTCATAGATCGGCGTCGTCTGAACAAAATAGTGGCGGTTCTTGATGTATCGGTTCATCGTCTCACCCTGATAACAGCGAATCACCGGTTCCGCGATATGAAGACGATTCTCTGCAATATGAAACGTATCCTCCACAATCCGGAAATTCTGATCAACGACCACAATTCTCCCATCAAAAATATCCGCGACAGTCTCGATCTCACTGTTCATTATGGAGCGATCTGTCCCGTTCAAATACCCCGCCCGCGTCAACTTGTCGCTCAAAATCTGGCACTGATTCTGAACCTCCGCCATCCTCGCCTCAATCTGATTTTGACGAACCGAAGCGATCGTTGCATGGGTGCACAGAATCATCGGAATCAAACCAAACAGAACAAGAAGAATCACAACCGGTACTTTCAGGCTCACCGTCACCCTTCGTTTGACTGCAAAAGGAAACTGCCATTTCTTCTTTACCTGATCCATTGTTCTCTCACGCTCCTCCTTCCCCCGATTTTTCTGACGTTATTGACGTTGTTTGTGTCTGTCTTTGCGTCTGACGTTTCGCCAATCTTTGTGTTTGACATTTTCTTTGACGTTTTCTCTAACTCTTTCTCTCGCTCTTTCTCTCGCTTTTAGTCCAGCTTTTTCGTGCAGGCAAGGGCGATTGCTCCCGGTCCGATGTGGCAGGCAACACTCAGAGACAGAGGATCCATATGAATTCCGGCGCTCTTCGGGAAGTGTGCTTTGACTTCCTCAAGAAACTCCTCTGCCACCTCACGGTCACGCGTGTAAGCGAGCTGAAGCCAGGTGTGCTCCGCCTCCGGATCGTGGAAACGGTTCTCAAGATCATGCTCAATCGCCGTGATCATCGTGCTCTTTGCCTGCTTGATCGTGCGCGCCTTCGAGAACGAATCGAGCTTCTCGCCCTGAATCTGAAGCACCGGTTTGATCCGAAGCAGGGTTCCGAGTGCCGCTGCCGCCGGGGTGATGCGTCCGCCCTTCTTCAAGTACTTCAGCGTGTCCACCGTGATGTAGATACTCGACTCAAGCTTTGTCTCCTCGAGCACGCGCTTGATCTCGGCTCCATCCATGCCTTTCTCTGCCATCGCCTTTGCATCGAGGGCAGACTGGCGCTGAGTCACGGAGATTCTCTGGTTGTTGACAACAAAGACCTTGCCCTCATACTCGTCCTCATCCGCAAGCATCATCGCAGTCTGGCAGGAACCGCTCAGCCCGCTCGACATCGGAATGTGCACGATCTGATCATACTCTTTAAGAAGTTCATTCCACTGGTTCATCACAGTCTGCGGGGACGGCTGAGAGGTGGAGATCTCTGCTCCATCAGTCAGATGGGTATAAAACTGCTCCTGCGTCAGGTTGATATCCTCCTCATAAGTCTCACCGTTGATCATAAACGGCATCGGAATCACAGTGATTCCAAGCTCCTTTGCCTGTGCCTGTGTAACTCCGCTGTTGCTGTCTGTAACGATCGCGATCTTCATTTTATTCTAAAATCTCCTTTTTTCTTTTTCATTTCTTTCGTTTGATTTTTTATTTTATTCTTAATTTCTATTTTTTCTTTTCTTCTATATTTCTTTTTATATCTCTTCTTTTATTTTTCTTCTATATCTTCTTAGTTTTCTTTTGATTTTCTTTCTCTTCTGGTTTTCTTTTCTCCGTGTTTTCGGTCTTTGTCTTCCGATTCTGATTGCTCTTCTGGTTTTGATTGAAAATGCTCAACGCCTACCCGCACTTGAGATCCGGCTTTTTCTCCTCCTCAATGACCTCGACTTTACGGATCAGATCAATCGCCCACGGCTCCTCCTCCGGATTCTGATAACGAACCGTGACGATCGTCATCTGATTCTTGTAGAGAATCTGTGCAGAGACCTCATACCGCAGTTTCCCATCCCTCTGTCTCGGATGATAGACCGCTATGCGCCCGCGAAGATCATCTCTCTCATAGTCAATGACCCGCTCAACCTCTTCCTTCTCAAACGGTCGATTTTCAAATCTCGCCTCGTGTTCCAAATTCATCACACAGATGTAGTAGTCATGGCTGTTCTCTGCCCATCCGTCGTAATAACGCTCCGAGTTTCCCTGTCGCGTCCCGTCGTAGAGATAACTTCCGGGGACGGCAAAGCGCAGAGAGCCGATTGTCCGAAACAGAAGCCCTTTCCGGCATCCGACCTGCGCATTTCTCGGGAATTCCGGTGTGTGATCGAGCGGTTTCGGCTCGCGCCCGTCGAGTGCACAAAGCTCCAAATACTCGTTTTTCGGGAACTGGATATCCGCCTTCAATGCAAGCGCACGCTCAAGCAGATCGAGAATCTTTCGATTAATTACCTCATCCTGCTCACTCCGACCGGATGGCATAAAATAGCATTCCTGATTCATCAGCACAAGCGCACAGTTTCGATAGTAGTAAGCGTCTTTCTCTTCCTCATTCCAGATGAAAAAGTCCTTTGCAAATCCCATGCTGACTCCGGAATGGACGATGTTTCGGATCTCCTCCATCGAGAACTGGCGGATATGCGTCATCACCATCCCTTTATGCTCCTCGGGCAGATAATAATTCGCCGGCCAACAGACGAGCTGACGATCCGCGCGATCCTTCTGCTCGAAAATCTGCTTCATCAGATCACCAAACCAGGTATAAAAATACTCTCTCCTCATCCGGATAAAATTGCGATCCCGGTCATATCCGGTATCGTCCTTGACGAGAAGCCCGAGCTTTCCCCGCGACGCGTAGAGATCCAAAAAGTGAATCACTGCCGCATGAAATCCCGGTCCCGCAATATTCGTCTGGCATTCCCCGACAATCTCGCCCTTCTTCCATGCCATCCACAGAAAGCCCTCCGGGCAAAATTGATAGATCACATAGTCACCGACCAGGTCGCAGTGATACCCCATCTGCCCTGCAAGCTCTCGCGAGAATCTCTGCATCCGCTCAAGATTCCAGGTATTCTGGGGAAGCCAGCTATGCTGTGGCTTCATCGAAAATGAAATCGTTATGCCCATACTCTTCCCTCTCCTGCTGTGCTTTGAATTCGATTTCCTATATTTTATCGTATTTCACCCAAAAAGGAAAGTGATTTTATTATTGTTCAGATGTAGGCACTTTTGAAACCGAAAGTGCCGTAAAATAACGTGGTGGTAGCAGATTTTGCCGATTTGAAATGCGAAGCATCGGCAAAATCCGTTTCCGTTTGCGCAACGCGTAAACAGGAAAATTATTTTAATACAACATACTTCGCGATCAACGCAATAAGTTTCTCCGACTCAAGCGGTTTTGCGACATGCTCGTTCATTCCTGCATCGATCGATTTTTGCTCATCCTCGCTGAACGCATTTGCCGTCATCGCAAAGATCGGGATCGTCTTTGCATCCGCTCGATCCATTGCACGAATCGCCTTCGTCGCGGAGAGACCATCCATAACCGGCATCATGATATCCATCAGAATCAGATCAAACTCTCCGACGGCAAAGGAGGCAAACTTCTCGACCGCAATCTTTCCATTCTCCGCCTTTGTGACGACTGCCCCCGCGTCCTCAAGGAGGAACTGTGCAATCTCCATGTTCAGATCATTGTCCTCGACAAGGAGCACAGATATTCCCGTGATGTCAGCCTGAACCTCTTTCTCCTTTTCCGGCTCCTTATGAGAACTATGATCGATCTCAAACGGAAGAAAGACGGTAAACGTTGTTCCCTCCCCGACCTTGCTCTCCACATGGATACTTCCATTCATCTCCTCGACGATCGCCTTCACAATCGACATGCCAAGACCGATTCCCTTGAACTTCGTGCGCGGTCCGCTCTCCCCCTGAATAAACGGCGAAAAGAGCTTCGTATCGATGAATTCCTGTGTCATTCCAATTCCGGTATCCCGAACGGTGATCTTGAGTGTGAGGACATCGTCAGTCCGGCTGTACTCCTCGAGATTCGTGTACAGAAGTCCGCCCGGCTTGTTGTACTTGATTGCGTTCGTGTAGAGGTTTAGCATGATCTGCTTATAGTGAAGCGGACTGCCGATCAACCAGATATCGCTTCCATCCATATGCTCGCTGATCGTCTGAACCCCTGCTTCCTTTGCCTGTCCCTCGACAACTGTAACCGTATCTTCCCCTACCTGCCTTAAGTTAAACGGAACATGCTCGAGGACAATCTGTCCCGACTCAAGTCTGCTCAGATCCAGGATATCGTTGATCAGCTGAAGCAGGTGGCCGGACGATGCCCGGATTTTCTTTAAACACTCCTGTATCTTTTGGGGATTGTCCGGATTTTTCTCAATAATCTCAATCATTCCCATGATTCCATTGATCGGAGTTCGGATATCATGGCTCATATTTGCAAGAAACGTTGTCTTCGCGGAGTTTGCACGCTCCGCCTCTTTAAGCGCCTTCTGAAGTTCTTCTTGCTTCTTTGTGATCTCCTTATTCGCCTCACGGATCTGCATCGTCATCCGAATCATGTACATAACCACTAACAAGAGCGCTGTGATGACTCCCGATGCAACCACTGCAATCACAGCCAGATGTTCCTCGACAAAATCACGAAACGTCACATCCTGCTTCACATATGAATTCTGGGATAAAACAGCACCCGAAAGTCCATTTCCTGCGGTGGTGATCCCCTTGTTAAAAATATTGGCAAGCTCCGGATTTCCCTTTGTGGTGCCAATGCAGATCTCGATCTGACCCGGAATCTCTGCGACCTGAAGCTGATCGGCAACCCGGTACCGCTTGACCAGATTGATCTGGGAAGCCGCCACGACCATTCCGCTCGCTGTGCCATTTTTCACTGCGTTCAAGCAGTTCTCAACCCCATTATAAACCACCACCTCGGAATCCGGAACCATGATCTTAATCACATCCGGGCGAAGAAAACCCGGATCGGAGACTGCGATAACATGAGTCGGAGATTCCTCATTCTTCTTTTTTCCATAGAAAAGCACTGGAGTTGTGCTCAAAATCACATTGGTCTGAATCAGATTATTCTGTTCGGCAAGCCAGTAGTCGCTGTACAGCGGTCCGATCGCGTCAAGGTTCCCCGCCACCAGCGCATCCATCATCTCCGTATTGACCGAATAGGAGGTCGTCTCAACCGTCGTTCCATCGACTCGACAAGCGCCTGAAGCACGCCGACAAGATTTCCCTCCGAATCACAGGCAGAGTAAGGCAGGTTGTCATCGAGGTAACCGAGACGGATCGTGTTGTTGTGCTTTGCAAGCCACGCCTTCTCCCTCTCACTGATAAACGTATCCGAAATCATGCTGACCTGATAACGACTCTCAAGTGTCGCATTGTAGTTCGGATCTCCGCTCTGAATCTGGTAGAGTGCTTCATTGAGTTCACTGAGCAGATCGGGACGGGACTTTGACACCGCAAAATAATAATCATCAAAACCGATGTCAATGATTGCCCCATAGTGATAGTCCCCGCTTGAGAGCTTCGGAGTTGCAATCACATCAAGATTTCCGCCATCAAGATCCGCCATCAGTGCTTCATACCCGTCATACATCTGAATCTTCGCATCGATGTTGTTGTTTGCAAGCCATTCTCTCAGCAATGTTTCCTGATAACTTCCCTGCGTCACTCCGATGCGCGTCCCCTGAAGCCGTCTGACATTTCCGCTCAAAAGATCCGTCCGGTCTTTCGTCGTATAAAGAAAATAGACATCTTTTCCCTGTGGATATGTGGAAAAGAAAAACAGTTTCGATCTCTCCTCCGTGTAGGAGACATCTCCAAAGAGATCGATTTCCCCCTCCACAAGCATGTCATAAAGCTCTTTGAAACTTCCATATACATACTGATACTTCCAACCCGTAAAATAGGAGATCTTTTGCAGATACTCATACCCGCTTCCCGTCTTGTACTCTCCCTCTCCGCCTTCCTCATACGTCGCCACATTGACGTAGCCGACTCTGACAACCTTTTTCGCCGTATTTCCCTGTGCAAACGCAGAAAAAGAGAGGGACAGCGCAAATACCATCAACAGAATTCCTGCCACTGTCCATCTCCCAACTTGCATTCTCCGACTGTTTCTTCCCACAATAATCTCCCCCGATTGCCAACGCTTCCGCTGACCCCAGACCATTTGCCAAAACTTATAGAAAATTTTTCTGTCAAAACAAGAAAGCGCTCTGTCCTTGCTCCTTGCACAGAGCAAACGACAGAAACACTTTCTCAAAACAGACACGTAGTTCGATTATATTACAATGTAAGATTAAAAGCAATCGCGAATCGCCTGAATCAGCTCTTCCATCTGAAGCGGTTTTGCAAGATGGGCATTCATCCCCGCCTCAAGGCAAGCCCTTGCATCCTCCTCAAATGCATTCGCCGTCATCGCAAGAATCGGGATCGTCTTTGCATCCGCACGGTCAAGCCCGCGGATTTTTCTCGTCGCCGAGATTCCGTCAAGCACCGGCATCATGACATCCATGAGAATCACATCAAATGTTCCCGGTGCACAGTCTGCAAACA
The DNA here is from genome assembly GCF_050873365.1 of Brotaphodocola sp. Taxonomy (GTDB): domain Bacteria; phylum Bacillota; class Clostridia; order Lachnospirales; family Lachnospiraceae; genus Brotaphodocola. The sequence continues at coordinate 82,021 of NZ_JBNMIQ010000003.1, forward strand.
GATCGACCGCCTCCTTGCCATTCTTCACAAGAGCGACAACCGCACCCTCATCGCGAAGAAGAATCTCAACAATCTCCGCATTCAGCTCATTGTCCTCGGCAACCAGAATTCTCATTCCCGACAGATCTTTAAGGTTGCTGTCCGAATTCTTCGTTTCTGTGACCTTCGGAGTCGGGGCAATCGAAAACGGAAGTGTGATCGTGAACGTCGATCCCACATTCTCAACGCTCTGGATCTCAATCGTTCCGTTCATCCGGTCTATGATCTTCTTCACAATCGACATTCCAAGTCCCGTTCCATTGTAGACACTTCTCGCATCAGATCGCTCCTGCGTGAACGGGTCATAGATATGTTTTAAGAACTCCTCGCTCATTCCGACTCCGGTGTCAGAGATCTTCCAACGGTAGGTGACGATTCCATTTTCCTCACCGAGACATTCCATCTCGGTGTAAATCTTTCCACCCTTCCGGTTGTACTTGATACAGTTTCCATAAATATTTAAAAAGATCTGTCTCAAATGCAGGGGACTGCTGTACACATACGGATACGGAATCATCGTCTTCGGTCTCTGGTATTCCCATGAGATGCCAGATTCCGTCGCCTGCTCCTTTGCAATCGTCACGGTGTCGACAGTCAGATCGAGAAGGCTGACAACCTCCTTCGTGAAATGAATCTCATCGTCCTCGAGTTTGCTCATCTGAAGCACATCATTGATCAGGGAGAGCAGATGATTGGCGGAGACCATCATCTTTTGATGATTCGAACGGATCATCTCCATATCATCCGCATGCGCCTCATCGATTTTTAAGAGACCGATGATTCCATTTAACGGGGTTCGGATGTCATGACTCATGCGCGAGAGGAAATTCGTCTTTGCAAGGCTCGCCCGCTCCGCCTGGATCACCGCCTCACGGAGTTCCTGGTTCTTGCTCTCAAGCGTTCTCATGTACTCCTGCTGTAATTCCATCTGCTCTCTCTGATGGTTCTGATCCATTCTCCATCTCACGAAATTGATCACGCCAACTAACGCCAGATAAATAATCAGCGCATACATCACATCCTGAGGTACCGTTGCAAAGACATTGTCTGCCGGCACGCAGGCATAGATAAAGTAATCCCGCCCTCTCCCCATGAGTCCAAACTGATGCGTGATTCCGGAATTCACCCGAATCAGCTTCTCCTCCATTCCGCTTTCCCGGATTTTCTGGAGAATCTTGATCTTCTCCGGATTCTTTCCGATCAGAGCTTCATCGTTTGAAGCGATGATCTCCTCCCCCTTGCTCACGACAACCGTCCCGTTGTGCTCAAGATTATATCCCGAGAGGAGAGAACGAATCGAGTGATTGAAAATCCGCGTATATTCTGCCGGGGTGTGATAGTAGACAAGCGCAATTCCCGCCGTATCCCTGCGCCCCGCAACTGCGACATCCACATAGGAATCATCCTCACAGACGACTCTCACCGTATAGATCTTCTCCCGAAAACCGATCGTATCCATAATGGAATCTTTATCCAGAAGACTCAAAAGATAATCCGACTTTATCTCATCCGTCTTATAGGCTTCTTCGATCTGTCCGCTCTCATCAAGAATCAAAATCCCGGAGAGGTAACTCTCCTTCATCCAATCTGCAAGGATCTCCTGATCCGGCTGAAATGTCCCATCTGACTCCTTCTCAAACTGAAGCTGGTGATTCACCCATTCCACGCTCTCGACCATTCGCATCAGACTCTTTGACTCCGACGCGATATCCAATTTGAGGTTGTTGTTGCACTGCTCTTTCACATATCTCACCATATCGCAGAGACGGATCTGCGTCTGGGAAAGATCAGAGTGGACTGCCGTCGCCCACACGATGACCAGCACCAGAATTCCAAGAATTACCTCCACAAACAGAATTCGTCTCTTGCTCGCGCTGTCTGTCTCTTTACTCATTTTCATCCCCCAAGTAACTGTCTGCATTCTGCAAATATTTGCCTGCAATCTCCCTTATCGTCCCATCCTGACGCATCTGTTCAAGTGTCTCAGAAAGTTTCTGATCAAGTCCTCTTGTATCATCGCGGTCAAAAGCAACGCCCAAATGGACCTCCTGCAACGGCTCTGCCAAAACCCGGTATTTCATATCGAAATCCGACATGAACTGATCAATCGAGGTATCATGCGCCGAGATCGCATCGACATATCCCTTGCTCAAAAAGATAAATAAGAGATCCCGGTTCTGCACAGAGATCACCTTTCTGAGCTTTGGCACCTCGTCATTTTGCTCAATATCCCGGAAAATCTCCTCCGGCTTCGTCGTCGACTGCACAGCGACAATCTTTCCTTCCAGATCATCGATCGTATAGATCGGGCTGTCCGGCGTGACGGCGACAACCTGACGACTCTTCATGTAGGGACCCGCCCAGCGGTAATCCTCCTCTCGCCCATCCATCGAGAAACTGCTCCAGACACAATCGATCTCCCCGGATTTAAGAAGTTTCTTCTTCTCCTCCCAGTTGATAAATGTAAATTCTGTCTGATATCCCATGCGGTCAAATGCCTCTCTCGCAAGCTCGACATCGATTCCGACAATATTTCCATCTAAATCCATATAATTAAACGGGGTGTAGTCGTCACAGCCGACGACAATCCTCGGTCTGTCATCTTCCTTTTTCGTTGAAGAATCCGATTCCGTGCGATCGGCACAGCCTGCAACCATCATCGCACAGCCCAAAATCACTGCCACAGCAGTCAGAATCTTCCCTTTCTCTCTTTGCATCATCTTGCAGTACTCTCATTCTTCTCATTTTCTAATTCTAAATATCCCACAACTGTTTCACAACGATGTTACGAACGATGTTACGGTTCATGTGTTGCGCAAACAGCAACGGAAATACAGTCTTTTTTATCATAGCATGAGAAGATCTTTTTTAGCAAGATTTGGTTACTTTTCCATAAAAAAAGATCCCAGAAAATTTGAGATCTCTGATTCTCAGCGAATTCTCAAACTCTCGGGATCTTTTCGTTCCTTTTCTTCAGCGAACTTTGAACTCCTCTCATCCGATTGTTCTGTCAGATGATTGTCGGATCGTTGCTATCTCACTCTGCTTATTTTACAAGCAGGCTCTTTCCGGTCATTTCCTTCGGCTGTTCCTTGCCCATCAGCTCGATCAGAGTCGGAGCGATATCTGCAAGGCATCCGCCCTCACGCAGTTTGTAGGACGGGTCTGCGTTTACGAGGATGAACGGAACCGGATTCGTGGTGTGAGCGGTCCACGGCTCGCCGGTCTTGTAGTCGATCAGCTGTTCTGCATTTCCGTGGTCTGCACAGATGAACATCACGCCGTTTACTTCCTTGATTGCCTCGACAGCACGACCTACGCACTCATCAACGGTCTCGATTGCCTTGATTGCAGCGGACTCTACGCCGGTATGACCAACCATATCCGGGTTTGCAAAGTTGATGACGATTGCGTCGTACTCGCCGGACTTGATGCACTCTACGAGCTTGTCGCAAACTGCCGGAGCACTCATCTGCGGTTTCAGATCGTAGGTCGGAACCTCCTTCGGGGACGGGATCAGGTAACGGTCCTCACCCTCGTTCGGCTCCTCAACTCCACCGTTGAAGAAGAAGGTAACATGAGCGTACTTCTCGGTCTCAGCGATACGAGCCTGCTTTAAGCCGTTCTTTGCGAGGAACTCGCCGTAGGTGTTCGTGATCGACTCTTTTACAAATGCTACGAGCTTGTTCTCGATCGTCTCATCGTAGTCGGTGAAGCATACGAATGTCGTCTTTAAGCGCGCACCGCGGTCAAAGCCGTCAAATGCATCGTCACAGAAGACGCGGGTCATCTCTCTTGCACGGTCCGGGCGGAAGTTGAAGAAGATCACGGAATCGCCGTCCTTCACGGTAGCAACCGGAGCACCGTTCTTCACAACTGCGGTCGGGATCACGAACTCATCGGTCTTTCCATCATCGTAGGATGCCTGGATTGCACCGATTGCGCTCTCTGCGTAGTTGCCCTCACCCTTGGTGATCACATTGTATGCCTTCTCAACACGATCCCAGTTCTTATCACGATCCATTGCATAGTAACGACCGGATACGGAAGCAACCTCGCCGACGCCGATCTCTGCCATCTTCTGCTCAAGCTCTGCAACGAACTCCTTACCGGAGGACGGCGGAGTGTCACGTCCATCGAGGAAGCAGTGTACATAAACTTTCTTTAAGCCGTTTCTCTTTGCAAGCTCAAGCAGTCCGTAGATATGGGTGATGTGGCTGTGCACACCGCCGGTCGATACCAGACCGAACATATGAAGAGCGGAATCATTCTTCTTGCAGTTCTCAACTGCCTCCAAGAATGCCTTGTTCTCAAAGAAATCTCCGTCCTGAATGGACTTGGTGATGCGGGTCAGCTCCTGATATACGATACGTCCGGCACCCATATTCATATGACCAACCTCAGAGTTACCCATCTGACCGTCCGGAAGGCCTACTGCCAGTCCGCTCGCCTCACCCTTTACAAACGGGCACTGGCTCATCAGCTGATCCATCACCGGAGTCTTTGCCTCACATACGGCATTTGCCTCACAGTTCGGATTCAAACCATATCCATCCAGAATCATCAATACAACTGGTCTCTTATCCATGATTGTAATCTCCTTTTTCTTTAACGACCGCCTGTCCGGTCCACTGCCAATCTCTATCCGTCAAAGTCGCGACATTCATGTCCACTCATATCGTTTAATCTTTGACGATTCAGAATCATTGTACTTCATCATGAACAATTTTTCAAGTGTAGGATTTGCTCGAATCGGTAATAAATATTCAATATGTTTTACTGCATCATTCCTTTTACCGCCCAGTCGTAGGTGTTCAATGCCTGAAACAGACTTAAGAATGCGCTCTCAAGTGCATTCTTTTTCTGTGTGTAAGTGATCTGTTCCTGAAGATACTCCGCCTTGCTCAGCATCCCAAGGCTGTACTTGCTCTGCGCATTCTTCCATGTGATCTCGGCACTCTGTGCTCCGGTCTGTGCGCTCACAAGTGCCTGTCTGCTCTGCAAAACCTGATTGTAGAGATCCTGCATCCCGGTCTTCACCTGCTCGACCTGCGCCTGCTCCTTGCTCGACTTCGCATTCATGCCTGCGGTATCAGAGTTGGAAGAATTACTGCGGATGCTGATCAGTTCGGTGTTATTTCCGATTGCGGTCTGGGTATCCGCACTCAGATCAATCGCATCCACGCGCGAGACATCGGCGGACGGAATCTCTGCAATCTGAATGCTCCCATCTGTCGCAAGACCGAGCATCAGACAGAGATTCTGATAAATTTCGTCCGCACTGTTCTTTGCCGACTCCGCCGACTGCTGTGCCGAGAGAAGACTCTCATACGCAGTGTCGACATCAGTCTGGGAGGCAAGTCCTGCGCCAAGCATCGTGCAGGTATTCTCATACTGCGTCTGGTAGAGTGATTGCATCTGACCGGCAAGCTCCTCCTGCTGTTTTACCGACTGATACGAAATCATCAGGTTCTGCGCCGCATTCGTCAGCGTGCGCTCGAGTGAGAGCTGGGAGGCAGACGAGCTCTTCCGGTTCATTCGCTGAAGCATGCGGTTGTACTGGGAGATCGAGGCACGGTAGATCGCAAGGTTTGCCGAATACTCCGCATAGTCATCCATATCGCCGGAATCCTTTGCGTCCTCCTTCTTGCGCTTATCCTCCGCAATCAGCTCCGTCAGCTCTTCCTTCATCTGCGTGTACTGCTCTCGCGTCGAGTCGGTCGCATCCGAAGCCTGCTTTGCCGAGGTATTTCCGCGGTGGATCAGACTTCCAAGCTCGTCATACTCCACGAGGTTGTCATTTAACCGCTCCTCAGAAATCACATTTCCATCTGCCATCTCGGTCTGCGCGGTATCCTCCTCCCAGGTCACCTCGGGACTGACGACAGGGCTCGTCGCCTCCTCCCCTGAGTTTTCCGAACCCGCAGAAGTTCCAGATGAGGATTCTTCGGCGACATCGCTGTCCGCAAATGCCTGCATCCGCCCGACTCCGCTAATATTTGCGCTCATCGTCATCGCACTCAGGGCAAAAGCCAGAGCAAGCAGGCGGGATCTTGATTTTCTCATCTCAACTCCCTCCTTACTCTGCGCTTGCGAGACCATTCACATTCCAGCGGTAGGTCTCGAGTGCGTCCTGATACGAGATCGACGCTTCTTTTAACGCGAGACGGCTGTTTGTGAGCGCGATCTGCTGAGTCTGATTCTCATAAGCGGTAATCATGCCCGCCGAGAGTTTCTGATCGGACAGCGATGCCTGTCTCTCCTGCGTCGTCAAGGATGCCTGCGCCTGCTCATAGGCGAGCTTTGCATTCTTCAGGTTCTGGTACGCACTTGCGACTGAGGCACGGATCTTTCGCTCGTTTCCCGCAATCGTCGTGTTCAAGTTGCGCTTTGTGTCGTCCGAGACTGCATTTTCCAGTTTTCTCTGGTTCACGAGAAGCGTGTAGTTGTTCTCAAGTGCAGTCTGCTGATCCGCAGAGAGGTCAATCTGATCGACTACGCTCAAATCCACCTCCGGCAGTTCCCCGATCGTCGGATTGTCACTGCTGTCCCAACCGAGCATCACGATCAAGGACTGTCTCGCACTCTCGACCTGCTGTTCCATCTTCTGAATCGTATTCTCCTGCGTCTGAACCGCCTCAAGCGCAGTCAGCACATCGGCATCGGTGATCGTCCCCGCACTGCGCTTCGTCTGTGCCAGCTCATAGTCCTGTTTCAGACGAGTCAGAGTTGCCTGTGCCTCCTCAAGCTGAAGCTGGTTCTTATAATAGGAGAGGAACTTTGACTGCGCCGACAACACGAGATTCGCCTCCGCCTGCGCATAGTTCAGATAATAGATCCGGCTGTCCTCTAAGTTGTTGTCCGCCTGCTCTCTCAATGATTTCGCCTGCACCTCGAGTGAGAGGTCACTGACACGACCGGAACCGCTGTCGTCTCCGCTCTTGCTCGCCTCGAGATCCTCCGCGAGATCCAAGTAGGAGTTGGAGACATCTTCTCGCGTTGTTCCGTAATCCTTGATGAACTTCTGGTACTCATACTGGTTGTTCTGAACCGTCGGGTTGTACTCGTGGATCAGGTCCGCAATCTCGGAATACTCGAGATTGTCGTCCTGAAGCGCACTCCACTCCTCAGCCGTCCGGGAAAACTCCGGGCTCGACGCGAGCACCCGCGCCGGAGCAGAGATTCCGATTGTTCCGACCGCGAGAATCCACGCCATCATGCGAAGGTTCCAGTTTGCTTTTCTCATCACGCTCTCCTTTCTCATCGTTCTTATTTTTCTTATTTAGTTATTCGTTTCTTATTAGTCCTTATTAGTTCTTTTTATTTATCCTTATTCTCTTCGTTCTCGGTCTTTCCCTTTGCCTGCTTTTTTGCTTCTTCTCTCGCTGTGCGCTTCATCATCTTCTTGCGCGCCTTCTCAAGTTTTGCTTCCTCGCGCTTTGCTTCCTGCTCCGGGCTCCGGCTCATGATGCTGTAAAATACCGGAAGCATCAGAAGGCTCAAAAGGGTTGATGCCGTCAGACCGCCGATGTTTACGATCGCAAGACCTCTCGTCATCTCACCGGAGTTTCCGAGTGCCATTGCCATCGGGATCATCGAGACAACGGTCGTCAGCGTCGTCATCAGGATCGGGCGAAGACGGGTAGCTCCTGCCTCAATCAGTGCCGTATCGCGATCCATCGTCGCACGGTACTGGTTGACCGTGTCGACATAGAGAATACCTGCATTTACTACGGTTCCGACAAGCATCAGGAAACCAACGAGGGACATCATACTGATCGCACAGTCAGTCAACCACAGAAGACCGAACGAACCGATCAAGCTGAACGGGATCGTGATCATGACCATCAGCGAGAACTTCGGGGACTCGAACTGAGCTGCCATCACGACGAAGATCAGAAAGATCGCAGTCGCAATCGCTCCAAACAGTGCCGAGAACTCCTCGTTCATCGACTGATTCATCGAGTTGATACCACGGCTCACGGTCTCGGTCAGATTCGGTGTCAGCACTTCCGCATTCAGAGTTGCCTCGGTCGACTCATTCGCCAAAGCCGTGTACTCGGCGGTGATCGTTACCTTGTATTCCTTGTCCTCACGGCGAATCGTCGCCGGGCTGTCCTCAAATGCAACGTCTGCGACATCCGTCAACAGCACCGATCCGCCGTTGGAGGTTGAGAGCAGAATTCCCTTGATCTGATCCAGGGTATCGTAGGTATTTTCCGGATAAGCGACCTTTACGGTTACACTCTCTCCATCGATGTCAAGATCGGTCGCCTCAATACCGCTGACAAGATTTCTCAGCGTGCTTCCGACCGCCGATGCACTGACGCCGTATGCCTTTGCCTTCACGGCATCCACGGTGACTGCGACAACCGGCGAAGAGTTCTCAATATTTGAGTGAACCTGAGCGACTTCCGGTCGCTCGGAAAGCTCTGTGACAATCTTGTTTGTGACTTCCTTTACCTCATCGTAGTCCGCGCCCTTAATGATCGCCTCATAGCTGTTTCCAAACGAGGACATCATGCTCATCGATCCGCTGACATCGACGCTGATGTTGCAGTCCGGAATGTCCTGAAGCTCCTGTTTCCACTCGTTTGCAACTTCCTTCGTGCTCATCTTTCGGTCATCCTTCAGATAAGCTGTGATGCTGACATCACCACCGCTCATTGCACCGGTTCCGCCACCACGCGTCATATAGGACTCGACATCCTCGTGCTGAGAGATGATCGCCTCAACTTCTTTTGCAATCTCATCGGTGCGCGCCGTCTTAAGTCCCGGTCTCGTCTCAATGCTGATCGAAACCTGTCCCTGGTCATCCGATGCCATCAGCTCGGTCTTCAAATGCTTTCCAAGAAAGAGCGAGAAGACGAGCAGAGCGACCGACACGAACATGACCGTCTTTCTCTTCGGAAGAATCACACGCATCGCACTGCGGTAAGCATCCTGAAGCTCGGCAACCGGTCTTGAGAACGGCGCCTTCGTCTTTTCAGACGGACGGTAAAGCATGTAACAGAGCGGAACAACCGCAATCGAGGAGATCAGAGAAGCTACCATACAGAAGACGATCGTCCATCCGAGAGGTCCGAGCATCTGTCCGGTCATTCCCTTCAACATTGCAAGAGGGATAAATACAACGCAGGTCGTCGCCGTCGAAGCTGCGACCGATGCACCGACGATATTCGTTCCCTCAAGTGCATCCTTCATATATTCAATCAGTCCGCCGTCGCGCTTTGCCGACACACGGAAACAGCTCTCAAGCACAACGATCGAGTTATCTACCATCATGCCGACACCGAGCGTCAACGCACTCAGCGTGATGATGTTGAGCGTCATTCCCATCCGTCCCATGACAATCAGCGAGGACAGAACGGAGACCGGAATCGAGCTTCCGACAATCAGCGATGCCTTCAGATCTCCGAAGAAGAGCCAGATGATGATCATCGAGATCACGATTGCCATGACAAGCGTCTCGGCTACGGAAAGCAGAGACTCCTTGATGCTGTCTGCACTGTCGTTTACGATTGTGATCTTTAAATCCGGGTCCTCGCGCTGTAAGGATTCGATCGTGCTCTTGACCTGATTCGAGAGTGCCATCGCGGTTGAACTCTGCTGTTTCGTGATCGCAATCGAGATCGTGTCGTTGCCATTGTATCGAGCAATGCTGTCCCCGGAATCGGAGGTGGTATAAATGTTTGCTACATCCTGAAGCGTCACAATATTCTTGCCAGAGGTGCTAAGCGGAATCTCGCCGAGCAGTTCCTCGGTGTCATACTTCATCTTTGTCGTCAGCGAGAGTTCCTGACTTCCGACATCAATCGTTCCAGCCGGGGAGGAGACGTTTGCATTTGCAATATCCTGCGAGATCGAACTCATCGTCACACCGTACTGCTTCATCTTCTCCTCGATCAGCTCAACCTTGATGTAATTGCTCGAACCACCCATCAGAGAGACATCCGCTGCATTCGAGAGCTTCTCAAACTCCGGAACAATGTCATCATTTACATAGTCATAGAGATTATCTTTCTTCGTGTTCTCGATAACCATCATAATATCAGAACCGGAATTCGAGTTCATCTCCATGATCGTCGGCGTATCCACATCGTCAGGAAGATCCCGGCTTGCAACCTGATCGACCTTCTTTTTCAGATCGTCATAGGCTTCATCCATGTCGGTTCCATAATCATACTCCAGCATGACCATCGAACTTCCCTCACTCGAGTTCGAGGTGATCGATTTCAATCCGGAAAGCGTACTGACCGAATCCTCGATCGGTTTTGTGATCAGCTCACTGACATCCTCCGGGCTTGCACCGCTGTACTGCGTGACGACAATCATCATGGACATGTCCATGTCCGGGGAAAGCTCAAGATCCATGCCCGTGATCGACTGATAGCCGAACACGATCAGGCAGAGGATCGCGAGAATTGCCGTTACCGGACGTTTGAGGACAAATTTTGTAATTCCCATAGTCTCTGTTCCTCCTTACTGTCCGCTCTTCTCGCTTGAGACATCCTGTTCATTCTGCTCGCCCGGAGTGCCATCTGCGTTCTGTGCTTCCGGTGCACCCTGATCTGTGATATCCGATGCACTCTCTGCATTCTGTCCATTTGCATCCGGTGCACCCTGACCACTTTGTCCGTCCGGAGTGCCCTGATCCTCCGCTGTGCCCGTGGAAGTGTCTGTACTTCCCTTTAAGCGCACCTTTGTGCCCTCATTCAGCTCAGAACTCCAAGTCGTCAGCACCAGATCATCCGTCGTCAGTCCGGAATCAATCTCGATGTAATCCGAGTTGTTAAGTCCTGTCTCAACCTGAATCTTGTGCAGAGTACTGCTTGAGGAATCGTAAGTGTATACATAGGAATTTCCGCCCTCGTAGTAGACCGAATCAAGCGGAACCGATAATACCTGATCAGCACTCTGAGCAACGACATAGAGCTTTACCGAAGAACCTGTCGGAAGACTTCCGTCCTCAAGACTCTCGTCGATTCTCGCCTTGAGCGGGAAGAGTCCGGTCGTGCTGTCCGTCATCGTGCTGACCTCATAGATGATGCCGGTGTACTCTTTTCCATCCTTCTCCACGCGGATCTGGTCGCCCGGATTCAAGTTTCCACGGATTCTCTCGGTGACGGAGAACGAAACGACCTTGGCGCCCTCTCCAGAGATGACGCAGAGCAGATTTCCGGAGTTCACGGTGTCATAGACTTTCACATCACAGAGTTCCACGGTTCCTGAGATCGGCGCCGTCACCTGACTGTATGAAACCTGATTGTCATAGTTCGTCTTCGCGTTGTTGTACTGAATCTGCGCCGACTGCACCTGATCCTGATACTGCTGATATGCCTGCTCGGAGATTCCACCGCCCGCATAGAGTACCTGCTGTCTCGACAGCTCCTCCTGAGCCTGACGGAGCGCAAGCTGTGCGGAATCAAGAGAGCTCTTTGCGCTCTCGACCTGCTTTGTGTCGATCACGCAGAGAAGCTGACCTGCCTTGACCGTATCGCCCGCCTGTACATTAACCGCAGTCACATCTCCGCCCGCCTTCGGGTACACATAGACGACATCCTCCGGCTCGACGCTTCCAACGAGTCCGCTTGTCAGTTCAATGTCGCGGATCTCCGGATTCTCCGCCACGACGACGGGATCTGAGACTCCCTGAGCAAACTGCTTCGGCGTCATAAGTTTCTTTCCAACGACCAGACAGAGCGCCACAACAGCGACTCCACCGATTATCCATCCTTTTTTCATCTCTCCACCTCATCCTAGTTTTTGTTTCTTTCGGTTTCCCTAAGAGTAAGACTTCATGCTTCCATGATTCACTCCGGCATTTATCTGCGCGGAGCATGATTTTTAGTTTCTTTCATGACTGCCATCCTACCATCTCTACATGAACCATTACTGAACCGAAGATGAACTCAAGATGAAATCACAAAAACTTCACATTTTCAGAGGTTTTGATCTGTAAAATAACACAAAAAAACAGGCACAGAAAACAAATCAGATAAAAATAAAGGAACATCTTGCTGGCAACGTCAGTTTGATGCTCCTTTTATTTCAAGAAGTTTTCTTATATTGTCTCCTACGGCATTTTCCGTTCAGAAAATCCCTACTCATGTACAGTAACTTTATTCGCTTCTTTCTTCTTGACAAAAAGGAAGACACATAAAAAGCAAAACACAATCATGGTAACGATCATCAACAACGATACCGGAATTGGATATACATCCATGCTGATCAGCGTAAGTCCCTGATGCAGTGTGTATACACCGAATACAGAGAAGATAAAAAACGCAAGCATATTCAGCAATCCCTCCGGAGTCTTACTCTTTAACAGATATCCTACCAACATTCCAAGAATATCCGCCAAAAAAAGTCCGAGCGAACATCCAATCCAGACAACAAGCGCTGCTCCCAAACCTTCATTTGCACCAAAGGTAATCGCGGTAAGCTGTGTCTTATCTCCAAGTTCTGCCACAAAAAAAGTACAGAAAACTGCAAGCGGAGCGAACTTAATCTTTGATTTCCCGCCCTCTTCTTCCTCGTCATCATCCTCACCGGCAATCGTTGACACCGCAAAATACAGAAATGCAAGTGCTGCAACCACCTTAATCAACCAGTCCGGAATGAATGCGCTGACAAGCCCTCCCGCAAGAACTGCCAGTCCATTGAGTACAAGAATTGCTACTGCCGTTCCCAATATAATATCTCTCAACTTATATTTGGACGTAAGCGCAATCAGCATCAGCTGAGTTTTGTCTCCCATCTCTGCTATGAATTCCGTAAAAAATACCTTTAAAAACAATAACATTTCCGCATTTCCCCTTCTCTCCATATTAATAGCAACAATAACACCAACCAAAAGAATTGTTATCGCAAACATCTCCCGCAGAAAAAAAGACCCATGTATATCAACTGCCAGCAATGTATTTATTGGATCTATCCATACATAAACTGTTCATCGATATACATGAGTCTCATTATTTAAGATTTGCCAGATTATACGCTCTGCTATAATCAGAATGTTGACAAATCACACTTTCGCGCTAACTACTCCCTCATGGGCTATTCAATTACTTGATAAATATTATCAAATGCTTTCCGATTTGTCAACAAAAACAAAGCGAAATCTTGGTTACTGTTCACGCGCCCTGCAAACAGCAACGGATTTTTTCCTGTTCATCTGAAATTCACAATCACGAGATATAATAAAAAATATGATAAAAACATCATCACAAATATTATTATAAAAAACACCCTATAACCACAAATCCACAAATGCGAAAATCTTAGAGAGGAAAAATGAGATGCAAATGATTCATATCTTAATCGCTGAGGATGATGCCTCACTCTGTCGGCTTTACAGCATTGTTTTGGAAAAAGCCGGATACCACACCTTCTGTGCAAATGACGGTCAGGAAGCATGGGACACACTCGACCGCGAACACATTGATCTCGTAATCACCGATATTATGATGCCGGTCATGGACGGCTATGAGTTCGTGCGCCTCCTGCGCCGGACAAATCCCGTAATTCCGATCCTGATGATCACCGCGAAAAATGATTTCCCGTCAAAGAGTCTTGGCTTCTCAGTCGGAACCGACGACTACATGACAAAGCCCGTCGATCTCGACGAGATGGTTCTTCGCGTGCGCGCCCTGCTCCGCCGTTCCCACATCTTTGCTGAACGAAGTATCCACATCGGAAACACGACGCTCTCCTACGATTCCCTGACTGTGGAGACCGCCGGTGAGACGATCACCCTGCCCCAGAAGGAGTTCTTTCTCCTCTATAAATTTCTCTCCTACCCAGACAAGATTTTCACCCGTCTTCAGCTAATGGACGAGATCTGGGGACGCGACAGCAACTCCGATGCACAGACGATCGATGTCCATGTCAACCGTCTGCGCCGTCGTTTCCCGGACAATCCCGATTTTGAGATCATCACCGTGCGCGGGCTCGGATACAAAGGGGTGGTGAAACGATGAAACATTTACGCCTCTGGCTGACATTCGCGGGGGCTGCGACACTCGCCCAGTTCCTCGGTTTCTTCATTCCGACCATCATTTCGTGGGAACTTGTCAATCTCGGAATTCTCAATCCCGATGAACCGTTCGTCTGGATGCCCCTGATCTCACTGATGCTGACTGCCTGCATCCTCTCTCTGCTGTTAATTCAGCTGGTTCTCGGACGACTCCTTCGCCCGCTCCAACAGCTCGTTCTCGCTCTGAAAACCGTCGCAAGCGGAGATCTCTCCGTCCGTCTACCGGAGGACAACTGGTGGTCGGAGATCCGCGAGACAAACTCGAGCTTCAACAAGATGATGAACGAGCTGAACTCGCTTGAACTTCTCCAGTCCGACTTCATCCAGAACGTTTCGCATGAGATCAAGACTCCTCTCGCCTCGGTCCGCGGATACGCCTCCCTGCTCCACTCGACCGATCTGAACGAGGAGCAGAGCGAATACGTCGACCGGATTCTGACCAGTTCCGACCAACTTGCGACGCTGACGGGAAATATTCTTCAGCTCTCCAAACTCGAAAATCAGCAGATTTCTCCATCATATCGGGATTTTCTGCTCGATGAACAGATCCGCCAGATTATTCTGACGATGGAGCCACTCTGGAGCAAAAAGAATCTGAATCTTGAGATCGATCTGCCGGAATGTCCATTCTGCGGAAGTGAGGAGCTTCTCGCCCAGGTCTGGACAAACATCCTCTCAAATGCAATCAAGTTCACACCGGAAAATGGCACGATCAGCGTTTCCCTTCTCATGGATCAACAACCGTCAAGCTCAAATCTGGAATCCGCTCCAAAAGGCGCTCCTGTCTCCGTCATCATCAAGGACAGCGGATGTGGAATGAGCCCGGAAGTACAGGCACACATCTTTGACAAGTTTTATCAGGGCGATCGCAGTCATTCCGGAAATGGAAATGGCCTCGGCCTCGCCCTCGTTCAGCGCATTCTGCTTCTAGTCGGCGGAAGCATCACGGTCTCAAGCCACCCCGGCGAAAGTTCATGCTTCACCGTAACGCTTTCTCCGGTCAGCAACACCTATGCCTGAACCACGCAACCATTTTACGCCCGATTTTCCCAGCCAAACACCACTCCTCTGCCCGAACATATTTCACGCAAGGAAGTCAAAATCCGTCATTGCATAAATTGCAATTCCTGCTACAATGGGACTAAAGCAGTGATTCTGATTGGAGAATACATAAAAATGACACAAAACTAGAAACTCGACTACAAATAAAGGGGGATTTATAAGTGAAAGTTTACATCAGTGTTGATTTTGAGGGAATTGCAGGTTCTACCTCCTGGTCTTCGACCGTTCTCGGAGACCTTGAGCATGCTCCGCTCGCAAAAGAAATGACGTTAGAGGCAGTTGCCGCCTGCGAGGGTGCTCTCGAAGCCGGTGCAACAGAGATTTATGTAAAGGACGCTCACGACAGCGGTCGAAATATGGACCCGACGCTGTTTCCAAAGGAAGTTCGCCTGATCCGCGACTGGACCTGCGATCCGCTCTCGATGATCGGTGGCATTGACCCTTCGTTTGATGCCGTGATGTACGTCGGATACCACTCCCCTGCCGGAATGGATGGAAGCCCACTCAGCCATACGATGAACCGCGGAAACAACTACGTCAAATACAACGGTCGCCTCGCTTCCGAATTTCTGATTCATGCATATGCCGCCGCTTCCATCGGAGTTCCATCCGTCTTTCTGAGCGGAGATAAGATGCTCTGCGACCACGTCCATGAGTACGATCCGCAGATCACAACCGTTGCCGTCAAAGAGGGAATCGGCTGTGCGACAATCAACTTAAGTCCGGCTCTCGCACAGGAAAAGATCCGCGAAGGTGCAAAGAAAGCCCTTGAGAATCGCGCCAACTGCCACATTGAAGTTCCGGAGACGATCACGATGGAGATCTGCTACAAGGAGCACCACCGCGCTCACCGTGCCGCCTGCTACCCGGGTGTTGTTCAGCTCGACCCCTATACCGTTTCCTTCACAACCAATTCGATGGAGGATCTGTTAAAGGCGCGGATGTTTATCTTATAAATCCATCGTTTAAAAACACTTCGCCATCATTTCTATTTTTTTATTTATTATTTTTGCTAGTTCTTATTTTTGTTGCGTCCTGTGCTGTCTGCGATATTCCCGCGGGGACATGCCGATCGTCTTGTGAAAGAGATCCCCGAAATAGTTCCCGTCGGAGAATCCGCACAGGCGCGCAACTTCAGAGATCGAACCGTCCGTCTCTCTTAAAAGTCGCCCCGCTTCCTTCAATCTCACATGATTCAAATATTCCTTATATCCAAATCCAGTCAACTTTTTAAACTGTCTCGAAAAATAAGACGGACTTAAAAATACCTGACCGGCAACATCCTCAAGCGTAAGGGATTCCCGAAAATGCTCGCAGATATACCTTGCCCCGGTCTGAACTGCCTTCTCCGGCACTTCCTCAATCCGGATCTGTCTGTTTTCCTGCGCCTCCCGCGCAAGAAATACCAGAATCTCCAAAATTCCCTGTCGTCTCAGCAGATCCGAAAACTCATCCCGATGCTCTTTCTCTAAAATCAACTTCTGAAACATTTCCTCAATCAGGTCTCTCTGTCTGCCCTCAACATGCAAGTACGGACTCTGTGCAAACTTTTCTCTCCACCCGCTCCCACACACTGCTTCAAACTGCTCCATATAGTCCCGGTCGAAACAGAGCGCGATCCGCTCGCTCTCCTGCGTCATCTCATAAGTCGTGTGGTGAAGCGCCCCGGGCTCGATCAGCACAATCCCTCCCGCAGTCAGATGATAAATCGTGTGGTTTAAAAAGACCCGACATCCGCCCGAGACAAGATAATAGAGCTCATAGAACTCATGCGCATGATCCTGACGCATAAAAAAATGTGCCTGACGCACTTTTCGGTCACACACAATCCTGCACGGGTCTACACTCACGGAGAGTTCCTGCTCCATACAGCCACAATCCGAGGATGTGACTGCGGGCTTTCCCGCCGTTCTTTCTGAAACCGCGCAATTTTTCTGTAATTCTTCCATTTTTCTCCCCGTTTTTCTGTAAAATCCTATGTTTTTTTGTTGTAAAATAAAAGGCAGTATGAAACACAGAAAGGAAATTCCCATGGCAAATCAGGCATCCCTCTCAAAAAAAGATACAGAATTTCGTGAGTTCGCCCTGCACGCAGACATGTGGCGCGTTGTCCTCTACGTCTGCGCCCCACTTGCGCTCTATCAGAGTCTGACCCAGATGTTCAAGATCTTCGACTCGATGATGGCATCTCATATCAGTGCAAACTCCGTCTCCGCCGTCGCCTACCTCTCTCAGATCAATCTGATGCTCTCCGCTCTCGGCGGGGGACTCGCAGTCGGCGCAAGCATCAAAGTCAGCGAGGCATACGGAGCCGGCGACTATGAACTTGTCAAGAAACGGGTCAGCACCCTCTTTGCACTCTGCGGAATCCTCGGCGCCGGAATTCTGCTGGTCCTCGTCCCGTTCTCCTCTCAGTTTCTGCGCCTTGCAAAAACTCCAGAGTCTTTCATTCAAGAGGGCTCACGCTATTTTATCCTCGAACTGTTTGGCATGGTCATCAGCTTTTTCAACAACGTCTACATTGCGATTGAGCGTGCGCGCGGAAATTCCAAGCGAATTCTCCATTTAAACATCGTTGTGATCCTGATCAAGCTGTCGCTGACTGCCCTCTTCGTCTACGTTTTCCACAGCGGAATCAACATGATCGCCGTTGCGACGATCGTTTCCCAGTCCGCTCTCCTTCTCTCGGCAGTCGTGAACCTTAACCAGAAGGGAAACGCATTTGGATTCTCGCTCTCCTCAATCACGATGAAGCGAAACGTTGTCGCACCGATGATCGGTCTGTCAATCCCGGTCATCATCGAGAAAACCGCATTCGCATTTGGAAAAGTGGTAATCAACTCGATGAGCACGGTCTACGATGCCCTCGTTGTCGGTGCACTCGGAATCTCCAACAACATCGGTGGCTTCACAACCTCCCCGCAGAACGGATTTCAGGAGGGTGGTTCCGCAATCATCAGCCAGAATCTCGGCGCCGGAGATGCGAAGCGCGCACTCGAAGCCTTCAAGTGGGTTTTTGTCTTCTGCTGTCTGATCGGAGTCGTCTTCATGAGCATCACGCTGATCTTCTTGAAGCAGGTCTGCTGGATGTTCGCCGGAGATGATGAAGCCTTCGGAACCTTGATCGGCGCTGTCTACCGCTATGAAGCCCTCGGCGCAGTCCCGCTCGGCATGTGTTCCGCAGTGATGTCCCTGCTCTACGGCTTCGGCAAGACACGCATCACCCTGTTCATCAACTTCAGCCGTGTCTTCCTCTTCCGCATCCCGGTTCTGTGGTTCTTACAGAACTTCACAGATCTCGGAAGCGTCAGCGTCGGCATTGTCATGGCAGTCAGCAACGTCTCGATCGGCCTCCTCGCCATGATTATAGGAGTATTTGAGATTCGTAAAATCTGCAAGGAGTACAACGTCTCGTTCTGGACACAAGCAAATGCATCTTCACTCCGAGATATTCCAAGTCACTGATTTTTTTAATTTGCTTGAAATCAATATTTTGCTGGCATCTTTGGTGGGGAAGATTCTGCAAACCCGTGTGAGACGCCGGTGTTTAGGTCGCGTAGTTTGCGACCTTATGCACCGTTGCGTCGAACCCGGAGCGAGAGCGCGTTTGCAGGACTTGCCCCGCCAGAAGATGCCCCACCAATGCACAAATTCTCACATTCTCACACTTCCAATTCACTGACCTCTTTTTTATTCACTCTCCAGCGTAATTTCACCCTTCTTAATTTTCTCAAGATACTCCGCAAGGTCTTTCTCCACCTCTGCAAAGAGGTAACGCTTCCCGGGCTTCGGCAGATTGCCTCGCTCTTCCTCGATCTGCCGGCTGACCCTCTCCATATCTTCCTCTAAATCCTTCGCCGACATCAGCAGACATCCCTGTCCGCGGATAATCAACTGCTCAAGACCATCCGAGGTCGCAACCGTCACGCGATACTTTCGTCCCATCTCATGCGCAAACTTCTCGATATACTGGTCGGCAGTCTCCGCCTCCTTCGTATAAACCACATGAATGTTATGGTAATCCGAAACACTTCCCGTTCCGCCCGGAACCTTATACGCATCGAACACGACAATCAAATGACATCCCCGATATCCCTGATAATTACAGAGCATATCCATCAGGCGATGTCTCGCGCCATCAAGCGTCACCTGCATCAGTTCCCTCAGCTCGTCCCACGCATAGAGAATGTTATATCCATCGACAAGCAGATACTCATCGAGCTTCGCAGAATTCTGCTTTAAATAGCCCGGACGCCCCGTTCCCGGAACCGAATGAATCACCGAATCATTACTCCCATTCCCATCTGCGCGCTTTCCGCCCCGCAACGCTCCATTCGCAGTCCTCGTCCTCTGATTTCTGCGAATCTGCTCTGCTCTCTGCGGATCGTACTCCACAACTCTCGGACCGCTCTCATTTGGCAGTCTCCGCTTCGACTCCCCATAGGTGCGCGTAAAGATCTCCTCCAGCTCATCCTCAGTTACCCCATACGAAGAAGCACCTGAATAATTGCCTGAGGAATTGCCTGAAGAAGCACCTGATAAACCACCAGAAGCTCTACCTAACCCCCTGCCAGAATATCCACCGGAAAACTCAGCCGACTCCTCCTGCTCAGCTGCCCTTGCCTGCTCAAGTGCTTTCGCAATCGGACTCTCGACCTGCATATACGACTTAACCTGATCCCACGGCACAACAAATCCCGCTCCATGCGCGCAGAACACCGATCCGATCGGATTGTAGAGATCCGCCTCCGCGTCATAATGAGCAGACTCGACAACTTCCTCCGCATTGTGGCATGGGAAATACCCTTTAAGCGTGCACGCAAGCCGTCCTCTTCCCCTCGTGTAGGAGACAACCTCTCTCTGGTAATCACGCATCAGCGAAACCGGCGCACTTCCCTCAAGCACCATTCGCTCTCCCTCCGGCTCCGGACCGGAAAACTTTGCCTGCATCCGGTCGAGATCCGCCATCGCGCGTCCGACACTCTCCGCCGGAACCTCAAGGCGAAACTCGTAGAACGGCTCAAGAAGTTCATAATCGCCGACTGCACACGCCTCGCACAGTCCCTGACGCACTGCGCGGTACGTCGCCTGACGGAAATCTCCGCCCTCGGTGTGTTTCTGGTGCGCTCTTCCCGCAATCAGCGTGATCTTCATATCCGTGATCTCCGCTCCGGTCAGCACTCCGCGATGATGTTTCTCCTCAAGATGCGTCAAAATCAAACGTTGCCAGTTGCGATCGAGTGCATCCTCACTGCAATCCGCCTCAAACTGAAGTCCGCTTCCCCGCTCAGCCGGTTCCATCAGAAGATGTACCTCCGCATAGTGGCGCAGAGGCTCAAAATGACCGACACCCTCAACCGGAGCCGTGAGTCTCTCCTTATATACGATATTTCCCTCTCCAAACTCGACAACTGTCCCAAAACGCTCGAAAATCAGGCTCTTTAACACCTCGATCTGCACTTCGCCCATGACCTGTGCCTGAATCTCTCCGAGTTCCTCATCCCAGACGACATGAAGTTCGGGCTCCTCCTCCTCGAGCTGTCTCAAGTCTCCGAGCATCTTGTGGAGATCTCCGCCCTCCGGGAACATCAGACGGTACGTCAAAACCGGCTCAAGAAGTGGAAGCTCCGACTCTGCCTCCGCGCCGATTCCCTGTCCCGGGTGAGTCTGCGTCGGTCCCATGACAGCACAGATCATTCCTGCTTCTGCCTCATTGACCGTCTCAAATTTCGAGCCGGAATAGACGCGGATCTGGTTGACCTTCTCTGCCTCCCCCGTCTCACACCCGTCAATCATATCTTTTACACAAAGCACACCACCTGTGATCTTCATGTGCGTCAGACGGTTTCCCTGAGCGTCTCTCGAGATCTTAAAGACCTTTGCGCCGAACTCCTTTCCATATGCAGGACACGGGGCAAGTTCCCGGATTCCCTCGAGAAGTCCGTCTACTCCATCCAACTTGAGTGCCGATCCGAAATAGCACGGAAATACCTTTCTCGTCCGAATCATCTCGCGCACGCGCTCCACCTTCAGCGTTCCGCTCTCGAGATACTCCTCCATCGCTGATTCCTCGCACATTGCAAGTGCCTCGAGCCACTCCTCATCTGCTGTCTCAAGGATCTTCTCAATCATCATCGGCTGTCTATCCCCACAGTGATCCGCAGAACCAGAATTCTCTATCGTGACAGCACCCTCCCCAGATGCACCAGCAACACCACGATCAAATGCCACACAGTTCTCATCGAGATGCGTATGGAGCTGGCTCATCAGCGCTTCCCGATCCGTCCCCGCCTGATCCATCTTGTTGACAAACACAAACGTCGGAATCTCGTAGCGTTTTAACAGTTTCCACAACGTCTCCGTGTGTCCCTGCACCCCGTCCGCCCCGCTGACCACGAGTACTGCACAGTCAAGCACCTGAAGTGTCCGCTCCATCTCCGCAGAAAAGTCCACATGTCCCGGTGTGTCAAGAAGCGTCACCGAGAGATCTCCGAGTTCAAAAACTGCTTGTTTTGAGAAGATTGTGATTCCTCTTTCCCTCTCCAACGCATAGGTATCCAGATAGGCATCACGGTTGTCCACTCGTCCCATCTTTCGTATTGTGCCGGTCTCAAAAAGAATCCCCTCCGACAGCGTCGTCTTTCCCGCATCTACATGGGCAAGAATCCCCATCACCAGTCTCTTTGCCATAGTTCGCTTCATCCCTTTCCGTTCCATGTTTTTCCATAACTAACTATACGAAACTATACTATTTTAGCACGATCCTACTTACTCATCGATCCGATCATCCCATATCTGATCATTCAATCTCACAAAATAAGAAAAAATATCCAAAATATTTTTATTATACCCTGCTTCCATTTTGTTGTCAATTTTCCACCTAAATCCGCCTTTTCCTCCAAAATCTGCTTTTCCTCTAAAATCTGCTTCTCCGCACAAATCCGCTTTTCCTCCCCCATCCACAAAACACCAAAAAAAGGAAGATCCGAATTTCTTTCGAATCTCCCTTATCTGCATCTGCCTAATCTGATCTTCTCTTTCAATCCAATTTTTCTACCGGCTACTGTTACTGAGCCAGAACCTGGAAATAGATTGCGGCAAGCTCTTTCGTTGCCTTGCAGGTCTTCTTTAACTGGTTTGCAACCTCTGCATCATTTCCGTTTGGATTCTCAAATTCCATCTTCATTCCGGTCTTCTTCACAAAGACCAGACCGTTCTCCTCTGCCACTTTCTGAAATACATCTGCCTTCAACGGCGCATTGATAATAATCATAATTTATCTCCCCTCATTTCCTTCGCACAAATTTTCCAATCAAAATCCCTGCACTTCTTCGTTCCACTGCGGTTAGCGCATAACAAGCGCCACCAGCACTTTGCAACCACTCTGAGTTATAAGAAAACACCTGCCAGAACCACCATCACCGAGACGGTAATCAGAGACAGAACCGTCGTCACCGCAAAAAGCTCCGATGCATAGTGACCATTCTTGTGATACTGGAGCGCAAACAGCGTTCCCATCGTTCCTGCCGGGCAAGCCGCAGCGGTCAGAACCGTCAACGCTACGGTTCGATCCGGATGGAGAAGCATCAGCTCCACAAGCGTGATCGCCGGAACAATCAAAAGTTTGAGCGCACTCAGCCAGTAGATTCTCGGGCGTTTCAGACTCGCAAGAAGATCACTGTCCGCAAGATTTGCTCCCGCAATCAGCATTGCAAGCGGAGTGTTCATCTTTCCGATCATCGACAGCGGATTGGCGATCACCGACGGGAAGCGAACTCCTGTCACAAACAGAATCAAACTGATGAAAATCGCAATCATCGACGGCTGAATCAGACTCTTCATCGTCTTTGCGAAACTGCTCGCGCGACCACTCATCAGCATCACGCCGTGAGACCATACAAAGAGGTTAAACACCGTGATGTAGGCGGTCATGAAGAAGACGCCCTCACTTCCAAGCAGTCCCTCAATCAGAGGAAGTCCCATAAATCCACAGTTTGAATAGATAACTGCCATCCGCTCAACACCAAAATCCGGATTTCCGTTTTTCTTCACGCAGAAATTTGCGAGGAGAATCGACAAGGCAAAACTGATTCCGGTGAGAATCGCGGTCTGAAGCAGTCTTGCGAGAAGTTGTACATCAAAATCAATCTGATACGACATCAGAATGACGCAGGGCGATACCAGATTCAGCAGAATTCCCGAAAAGCGCTTGTTCGACGCCTCGTCAATCATTCCGCACTTGCGAATCGCAATGCCCATGAACAGAATCACAAACATCTCAAGAATCTTCTCAACCGTAATCAATGCCAGTTCCATCTTGTCTCTTCTCCTATGTCAGAAATCCCCTCCGTCGGTTCTTCCCTCTTCTCTTCCATCTTCTCTTCCAGCTCGTTCCTCTTTCTTCTGATCCTCAAACGCACGCAACTTTTTGGTTTCTTCTGTCCGTCACAGTTCTTTTCCGTTTGTGCGAATAACGTTCTGATACCAGTAGAAGGAATCCTTCTTCAGTCGTTTCAAATCTTTCAGGTCATCATCTTCACGGTTTACATAGATAAATCCATATCTCTTGCCAAAGCCCTGATGCGTGCTGATCAGATCGATCGCTGACCACGGGCAATATCCGATTAAGTCAACCCCGTCTGCAATCGCCAACTCTGCCTGCTCCAAATGCTTGCGCAGATAATCGATTCGGTACGGATCATGGATCGAGCCATCCTCTTCCACGGTGTCTCTTGCACCGAGTCCATTCTCCGTGATGATGATCGGCAGTCCATAACGGCTTGCAACCATATCCAACGTATTGCGGAATCCGATCGGGTCAACCTCCCAGCCAAACTCCGTCCGATACAGATGCGGATTGGATGCACCGCGGTAGAGTCCCTCCTCGCCCACGGAAACCTGCTGATCTCCGACACGCGCACTCACATTCGACTCTCCCTCACGGCATGCTGCCACCGTGCTCGTGTTGTAGTAGTTGAAAGCGATGAAATCCGGGTTTGCTCCTTTGAGAGTCTCCCAATCTCCCTCTTCCACCTGCGGATAATATCCCTTTTCTCTCAGATATCCGCTCGCGATCGCATTGTATCTTCCATAGACTGCAACATCGAGATAGAGCCAGTTGCGGATCGCTGAGAATGTCTGGGAAGCGAGCACATCCTTCGGATTGCAGGTCTCTGCATAGACTTCCGAGATATTCGGTGCCGGTCCGATCTTTGCCTGAGGGCACTTCTCATGACACAGTTTCATGACGCGCGCCTGAGCCAAAAGCATGTGATGGTTCTGCTGGTAGAGATCTCTCCACGCCTCTTCTCCCTCCTGAAGCGTCGTTCCGATCGCCTTGCCGTGAAGAATCATCATGTTCTCCTCGTTGATCGTCAGCCAGTACGTCACAAGATCGCCAAACTCCTCAAACAATACATTTGCGAAGCGCACAAACGCATCGATCGTGCTTCGGTTCGACCAACCGCCCTTCTTCTGAAGCGCATCCGGAAGATCGAAATGATACATCGTCACCAACGGCTCAATGTGATATTTTCTCAGTTCTTCCAGAAGATTTCGATAAAATGCGATTCCTGCCCGGTTTACCTCTCCATCACCGTCCGGAATGATTCGCGTCCATGCAATCGAAAACCGGTACATCTTCAGCCCCATCTCTGCAAAGAGCGCCACATCTTCCTTCCAGTGATGATAGTGGTCACTGCTCACCTTAAAATCCGGGGTTCCCGGAATCAGTTCCTTTGTATCCTGTACCGACAGTCCCTTACCGTCCTCGTCCCAGGCTCCCTCTACCTGATACGCGGATGTCGATGCACCCCAGAAAAACCCTTCAGGAAATCCTTTTAACGTGCTATGATCCATTGTATACTCCCCTCAATCTTTGAATCTTTGCTTTGCTCGTCCAATCAATACACCATCAAAACGCAAAAACCTTGGATACTCCGTCTTAGTCGCCAAGTACCTTCTTTACCTGAGCGATAACCTTCTCGCCGTTCATCGTTCCATATGCCTGCATATCGATGCACTCGATGATCTTTCCCGGGCACTCTTTCTCTACTTTGTTCTTGCTGAAACGAACCTGCGGTCCAAGCAGAATGATGTCAGCATCTTTTCCCTTTTCTCTTGCAACCGTCAGAGAGTAAGCGTTGATCTGGCATTCATAACCCTGCTTTGCCGCTGCATCCTTCATCTTATTTACCAGAAGACTGGTTGACATTCCCTGTGCACAGAATAATACGATATTTCTCATTGTAATTCCCCTTTCTCAATTCACACAAATCCGTTTTGCCTACCTGCTCGCTTTTTTTGTGTTCCTTCTCGCCTGCTTGTTTTTTCTTAGTTTTTGTTTATTTCTTTTCTTATCTTTTTAAGTCGCTTATTTTTTGCCTTTTGTTTTATTTCTCGCTCTTTACTTACCTGTTCTCTTCATTCGCTCTTTTTTCAAGATGATTTTAGAAATCCCCTATGACTCTGCCTGCTTTTTGAGAATGTCAATCATCTCTCTGCACAGATCCATTACGGTCATTGCATTCATCAGGTGATCCTGGGCATGTACCATCAGGAGTCCAACCTCTGTCTTCTTTCCGTTCAGCTCATCCTGGATCATCTCAGTCTGGGCATCATGAGACTGGGCGATCGTCTGATCTGCCTCCTCCATCATCTCATCAGCCTTCTTAAAGTCTCCATCTCTCGCCGCTCTCAATGCTTCGATCGCCAGACTTCTTGCATTTCCGCCATTTACGACAAGCGTCATTACAATCTGTTCCAGATCCATTTATTCTCCTTTCCAGTTTTGCGACCCTGTTTTTCGTTTCGTCGCAACCCCTTTGCCGACTTCCCGTCGGTTCTCTCTCTTAAATTTTTTCTGTGCTTTTATGCAAATATTGTCATCTGTAAAAAGTAGACAATATAAGCGATCTCAATCATTGTCCACACCCACTTTTCTGAGCGGTGGAATGCAGACTCCTTTTTCCACACCCGGAAAAGACCACATGGCGGGAAAAAGATCAGCCACAGATAGGTAATAATTCTCTCTTTTGAAAACACATCTGACATTTCTCGTTCTTTCATCGCCCTGTACCCTCTCCCACAGATTTTGTGTGCTCATTTTCGGGTACCTCCTCCCGTTACTCTTTCAAGTCGACGATTCGGTACCCATTCTCTTTATTTTCCCAATACAATTTATCTGACGTTACTTGTCTGTTGTCACTCTTACTCAACCGGCTTCTGGTGGTTTGCTGCCAGAACGAACGGAATGTAAACCAGAGTTGCAAGTACCAGACAGATCAGCTGAGTGATTGCTGCTCCTACATTACCACCAGCACACAGGAATGCTTCCAATACCGGCGGAGTGGTCCACGGTGCGTTTACTACCATTCTACCGCAGAATCCGATATTTGTCATGATGTATGCAAAAGTTGCGGATACTGCCGGAGCAATCATGAACGGGATTCCAAGAACCGGGTTCATAACGATCGGAAGACCAAAGATCATCGGCTCGTTGATGTTAAACAGTGCACACGGAACACCGAGTTTTGCGATTGCACGGTAATCATCTCTCTTGGAGAAGAGAAGAATTGCGATGATCAGACCACCCGTGATACCAGCTCCGGTGAAGGTAGAGAAGCAGGACATGAACGGAGTGTTGATGATCTTCGGGATTGCGGTTCCTGCTGCATAAGCTGCCTCGTTCTCTGCGAATGCTGCAAGAAGGATCGGCTCGTAAACAGCCTTTGTTACCTGAGTTCCATGGATACCAAAGAACCACAGCAGAGTCGTAATAAAGATCAGGGTTACATATCCCGGGAAGCTCGTCAGAATGTTTGACAGAGGCTTCTGGATAAATGCGGTAATTGCGTTGAATAAGGTAACGCCGGTTACCTTCTCAAATACCCATCCGATCAGAGCGATCAGAATAACGGTGATCAGAGACGGGAACAGGATGGAAAACGAACGTGCTACGTTTCCCGGTACACTGTCCGGCATGTGAATCTCAAGTTTTCCGCTGTTTACCAGACGACAGTAGATCTCAGTTGCTCCGATTGCGGAGAACATTCCTACGAACAGACCCTGTGCGTTCGTAAAGGTTCTTGCCAGAACGTTGGTGATAACAACTTCACTTCCGTCTGCTGCCTTACCGGTTGCGGTAAATGCACACAGAGAAATGTAGGAAGCCAGTGCAACGACCGGCAGTGCCTTATCGGTGATTCCATAATACTCGCCGAGTTCCATCGATACAAGGATTACACATCCGATTGCGATGAAGTTCATCGTACCATAGTTTGCTGCGTTGAACATCGGAGCTAAGTTTCCGAGGAAGCTCAATCCCGGAACGTTTGCCAAGCTCATGTAGCCCGGCGTGGTATTGCAGATTACGTTGGAAAACAACGTACAGAACGATCCGATAATAATAATCGGGAGCAGGCTCATAAACGCATTCTTGATTGCGGATAGATGTCTCTGCGTCTGCATTGCGCCGGCGACTGCCAGCATACCATTCATCATTTTGTCTTTCATGTACACCCTCCTATTGGTTTGGCAGTTTGCCGGATCTATTTTCCATGCGCTTCCATGAGCTTGTGTAAATTCCCCCAGATACCGGTGCACTGCGTTTTTGTTTTGTGCACTTATCATAACACAACGCAAAACAGAACTCCACGATCTTGTTTTCCAAATCAATCTGGAAAAATCATGATTGGCATTTTCTGTGCATTTTCTATATACTGAACTTATCCCGTTCGTGGACAAACACGTAACACCAAATCACCAACACAATCTATGGAGGGTTTAACATGGAGAAGACAAAGAGATGTTTCCCAGAGGGATTTCTCTGGGGCGGTGCAACGGCAGCGAATCAGGTAGAAGGCGGATGGAAAGAAGGGGGAAAAGGACTTTCCGTATCCGACTGTGCCCGTGCGCATCTTGACAAAGATGTGACCAACTACAAGGCTCACAACAGCGTCACAAGCAAAGATATCGAGGAAGCACTCGCAACCGATGATGAAGTCAACTATCCGAAGCGTCACGGAGCAGATTTCTATCATCATTACAAAGAGGACATCCGCATGTTCGCGGAGATGGGATTCAAAGTATATCGCATGTCGATCGCTTGGTCCCGCATTTTCCCGAATGCAGATGATCCTGAGCCGAATGAGGAAGGTCTTCAGTTCTACGACAACGTCTTCGATGAACTGCGCAAGTACGGCATCGAGCCGTTAGTGACGATGTCTCACTATGAGCCACCGTTAAATCTGCTTCTGAACTATCAGGGTTGGTATTCCCGCGAGACGATCGGCTTCTTCACCCGCTTTGTTGAGACGATCTGCCGTCGCTACAAAGACAAGGTAAAGTACTGGCTGACCTTCAACGAGGTTGACTCGATGATCCGCCATCCGTACACGACCGGCGCTCTGATCGAGGATCGCTTCCCGGGAATGAACTTTGAGGAGGTCATTTTCCAGGCTATGCACCATCAGTTCGTCGCTTCCGCACTCGCAACAAAGATCTGCCACGAGATCATTCCGGGTTCTATGGTCGGATGTATGCTGACAAAGCTGACCTACTATCCGTACACCTGCCGTCCGGAGGACGTTCTCGAGGCTCAGCAGATGATGAGAAGCACCTACTGTTACAGCGACACCCAGGTATTCGGCGAGTACCCGGCTTACCTGCTCTCCCGCTTCAAGAATCATGGCATCCACATCCGCAAGGAAATCGGAGATGATGAGATCATGAAGGCTTACCCGGTTGATTTTGTTTCCTTCTCCTACTACCATTCTTCCTGCTCCGCAAAGGATACCTCCGATCTGAACCTGACTGCCGGCAACACGATCAATGCGATCAAGAACCCGTACCTCAAGGCTTCTGACTGGGGTTGGCAGATTGACCCAACCGGTCTTAGAATCTCGATGGTTGACCTCTATGACCGCTACCGCAAACCGCTGTTCATCGTAGAAAACGGTCTCGGCGCTGTCGATAAGGTCGAGGAAGACGGAAGCATCCACGATCCGTACCGCATCGCTTACTTCAAGGAGCATATGAAGGCAATCCTTGACGCGATCGAGGAAGACGGAGTCGAGTGTCTCGGCTACACCTCATGGGGATGCATCGACATCGTATCCGAGTCCACGAAACAGATGAGCAAGCGTTACGGCTTCATCTACGTTGACTGTGATGACTACGGCAACGGAACCTACAAGAGATCGAAGAAGGATTCGTTTGACTGGTACAAGAAAGTCATCGAGACAAACGGAGCTTCGCTGTTTGAGGACTAATTTCCTAAAATCTGACCACTAAAACCTTTTTGCCAAAAAAGAGGCAGGGCTTTCACGAAGAAAGCTCTGCCTCTAATTCTGTCATCGTATCTAAAAACCAGTCGTAATCCCTCTTGTGGATCAAATCCTGCACACATTTCTGACTCAGCATAAAGCTCGCCGTTGTCTGGTAAAACTTCTGAAGCTCCATACTGCACTGATCCTTATTCGCAATCGAGACAAGAAAGACGACCTGAACCTTCTGATCCGCCCACTGAATCGGTTGATCGAGAATCGCCAGACACACAAACGTCTCCTCGCTCATCGCCTTGTAGCAGTGTGGCATCGCGACCAGATTTCCAAATGCGGTTTTGCCATCCGCTCTCGCTCGAGCACCGACTCATAGAACTCCTCGCCGAGATTCATTTTCTTCATCGCAAACTCACAGATACAGCGGATTGCCTCTTTCCTCGTCTTCACGTTTAAATGGGGCAGAAACAATTCTCTGCGGTAATACTGTTGCATCACCGGATCTTCCCCGTTTAAAAGCACTTTCCGGATCTGGAAAAACTCGGTCTCATCGAGAAATGTCTTCACTTCCTGAATCGGGATCGGGACCTTGACCGGAATCGGAACCGAAGTAAAGATATAGTCATACTCCCGGAGATCCATCCGTTTCAGACTTGCGACATCACACGCTGTCACCTTGTTTAAATACGGTCCGAACATTTTTTTATACTTGTACTCGATCAAGCGAGCGCTTCCTCGCCCCGATGCACAGACAAGCAAAATATTCTTTTTCTGAGCCTCTGTCTTGATGCGCTCAAGTGCGAGCGCAAACGCAAATGCAAAGTATGCGACCTCATCCTCACACAGCTCCGTCTGATAATGTTCGTTGATCACCGTCGATGCATGGCTTGCAATCGCGTAGGACAGACAGAACTTCTTCTTCACATCCTTGAGCAGAGGATTTCTCGCCTTCATCTTGTAGTGAATCCGAACCTGAAGAGGCACGATGTGCTGACTCAAAATCATGCGCAATTCGAGATCCCCGCGGAAATCAAAGCGGAACGCCTCATAGACGCTCTCGAGCATCTCCGTGACGAGATCACTGATCTCCTGCGAGATGACCAGATTCTCAGAGGAATCTCCCTCTGCATTGAACAGCTCTTTGCCTGCCAAATGGATCGCAATGTATCGAACCTCATTGTTCGGAAACGTGATCTTAAAATACTCCTGCAAATGCTCTGCCACTCTCTGAGCCACCTCGTACTCGTGACTTCCAATCAGCTCGGAATCCGTTTCCTCCGGCATCGGAATGCAGTGCCCCTCGACGATTCGGCTGATCGCGATGTAGAGATGCACGACAAGATTCTGGAATCCCGCACTCGACAGATGGAAATTCTGCTCTGTGAGAATCTCCGCGACACAGCCTGCAATCTCCTCCATGCTCTGATTTCCCTTGTGAAATCTCTTGCTCGAAAACGACGCAATACACAGGCGGAAGTTGAATTCCTTGCCATCGACCGCAATCCCATATCCCGGTCGGCGCACAAGTTCAATGTGATATTTATTTAAGAATTTCTCCACCTCTCTGAGATCTTCACTCAACGTCCGCTTCGAGATGTAGAGCATCTCGCTGAGTTTATCCATCTTCGTGTAACCGGGACTATTAAAGAGATACTCTAGCAGATACTGAACTCTCTCCTCCGAGGTCGACGGGATGAAGGTCCCGCTCCCCGACATCTTTTTCTTGTAAGACGCATAAAGTTCCGGGTTCTGAATCTCCAAGTAGTATCCCTCTCCATACTTGGATTGAATCAATGCCCCGTGATCGGAAATCTCCTCATTGATCTCCTTGAGCAGATTCCGGACGGTCTTCGTTCCCACTTCCAGCTGGTCAGCAAGCTCCTGAGCCGGATGATATCCTCCGGTCGAAAGAGTCTCTAAAATCTGACGCATTCTCTTCTCCAAAAGAATCCCCCTTTTCTCACTGAATCTGTTTTTTCTAAAATCTTTTTCCCCGGTGATTGTTTTGAGACAATGTTATCTCTCATTTATTTACATACTAATTTCTATTCTATCTTAAAATCACAGTTAAAACAAGCCATCCGATTTTCACACTTTTTCCATTTTAAAAGAGAAAAAGTCTGCATTTTTGTTAAAAATACAGCAAGAGGATCTGTTCTCTCCCGCTGTGAAGAACAGATCCCCTTGATTTTTCCCTATTTTTTGCTGTTTTTGCCTTTGATATTTGTTATTGATATTTGTTATTTTTTTATCCGACTTTTCACCATTCTCTTACCAATCTAGTCAATCAGGCTCAGCGCTGACTCATCCGCAATCACGGTCACATCACTGTGTAACTGCAAGATCGAAGCCGGGACAGCCGGTGTGATCGGGCCGTAGAGCGCCTTCTTCAGGGCTTCTGCCTTCTCCTCCCCGCTCGCAATCAGAAGAATCTTCTTCGCCTGCATGATGTTCTTGATTCCCATCGTGTACGCCTGTCTCGGAACTTCCTCCTCAGAAGCAAAAAATCTCTTATTCGCCTCGACCGTACTCTCAGCAAGATCTACGCAGTGCGTCTCCTTCTCAAATGCGGAACCCGGCTCATTGAATCCGATATGACCATTTCTGCCAAGTCCGAGAAGCTGTAAGTCGATTCCGCCGTGTGCGCGAATGATCTCATTGTAACGCGCACATGCCTTGTCCGAATCCGGCTCAAGACCGTCCGGCACAAAGGTACGTGCCTTGTCGATGTTCACATGATCAAAGAGATTCGTGTTCATAAAATAGCGATAGCTCTGCTCATTGTCCGGTCCGAGTCCCTTGTACTCATCGAGATTGATCGTCGTGACTCTCGAGAAATCGAGATCCCCCTTGTTGTACCACTCAATCAGCTGGCGGTAGGTTCCAACCGGTGATGAACCGGTTGCCAACCCCAATACGCAGTCCGGTTTCATGATGATCTGCGCGGAAATGATGTTTGCCGACTTTCTGCTCAGATCCTGATCGTTTTTTGCCTTATAAATAACCATAAGATACCCCTTTCTTTTGCTGTTTTCGTTTTCGTGTCCTCGTTACCGTGACGTGTCTTCCCCTTGTTTTTGCAAGATTTTTCTGACGGAACTTTTCTGTCTTTCATCTCAGCAAGCTCCCTCTTCCCTTCTTAGTATACCTGATTGAAAAGGTTTTTCAATATCTAACAGGAATCGTGAAACCAGTTTCACAGCAAGAAAAATCTACCATGTTTTTGTCAAAAACTTTCAAATAATACTAGTTTTCCCCCTTGTTTTTCATCTTTTTATGCAAAATTTTGAAACTAATTTCAGTATCAATATCGTCTATTGAAAAAAGTTTTGATTCCCTGTACACTGAAAACAGAGGAAATCCTGGAAACTGTCACACCTTATCACAGATCGGAGGAAAACAAAATGAATCAAAAAGTAGCAAATCTGGAAGGCAAACTCATCGTCTCCTGTCAGGCACTGCCTGACGAACCCCTGCACTCTTCTTTTATCATGGGAAGAATGGCGCTGGCTGCAAAGGTCGGCGGTGCGAGCGGAATCCGCGCAAATACAAAGGAAGACATCAGGGAAATTCAGTCTCAGGTTGATCTCCCGATCATTGGAATCGTAAAGAGAGATTACGAGGACAGCGCGATCTACATCACCCCAACAATGAAGGAGATCGAGGAACTCATGGAGGTAAAGCCGGAGATCATTGCGATGGACGCGACGATTGCAACCCGTCCGGGCGGAAAGACACTCGATGAATTTTTCAAAGAGGTGAAGGAAAAATATCCGGATCAGCTCTTCATGGCAGACTGCTCCACCGTGGAGGAGGCGCTTCACGCCGATGAGCTCGGCTTTGATTTCATCGGCACAACGATGGTCGGCTACACCCCACAGAGCAAGGGCGACAAGATTGAAGCGAACGACTTTGAGATTCTCAGAACCATCGTCTCAAAAGTCAAACATAAAGTGATTGCGGAGGGAAATATCAACACCCCGCAGAAAGCCAGACGCGTGATCGAACTTGGCGCATTCAGCGTCGTTGTCGGTTCGATCATCACAAGACCACAGTTGATCACAAAATCCTTTGTCGAGGAGATGGAACGCTGATCCAACCGGAAAACTCGCAGAAGGAAAACAGAACACAGAGAGGAACACTTATGATGAGACACTACATCAGCATTGATATCGGCGGTACTGCGATCAAATATGGAATCATCCGCGAGGACGCAGAGATCCTTCTGCGAAAATCCATGCCGACAGAGGCATACAAGGGCGGTCCCGGCATTCTCGAAAAAGTCATCGGGATTGTGGCAGATTTGCAGAAAGAATCTGAGGCAGACATCTCCGGCATCTGCATCTCAACTGCCGGAATGGTCGACATCAAAGAAGGATCGATCTTCTATTCCGCTCCCCTGATCCCAAATTTCATCGGAACACAGTTCAAACGGACACTCGAGGAGAGATTTCACCTTCGCTGTGAGGTCGAAAATGACGTAAACTGCGCCGGTCTCGCAGAGTGTCGCTCCGGCTCCGCAAAGGGAAGCAAGGTTGCACTGATGCTGACAATCGGAACCGGCATCGGAGGATGTATCCTCCTTGACGGCAAAGTCTTCCACGGATTCAGCAACAGTGCCTGCGAGGTCGGATATATGCACATGGATGGCAGTGATTTTCAGACACTCGGCGCAACGAGTATCCTGACAAAGAAAGTCGCAGAGCGCAAGGGGGAGTGCGAGGAAAACTGGAACGGCTATCGAATCTTTGAGGAAGCAAAAAGAGGGGATGCGATCTGTATCCGGGCGATCGATGAGATGGTGGACGTGCTCGGCAAGGGAATCTCGAACATCTGCTATGTCCTCAATCCCGAGGTCGTCGTCCTCGGTGGCGGAATCATGGCGCAGGAGGAATATCTGAAAGACAAGATTGAACGCGCGATCAAAAAGTATCTCGTGTCCGGCATTGAAGAGCACACGACACTCGCCTTCGCCAGACACCAAAACGATGCAGGCATGATCGGAGCCTTCTATCACTTCTGCGAGATGACAGAAAACCAAAAAAGAAATTAAAAAAACACAAAGGAATTAAAAAACACAAAGAAATTAAAAACCAAAAAAGAAATCAAAAAGAAAACAACAAAGAAAAGCAGGAAATTTCTATGGAATACTATGTAAAATCCGTGATTCCCATGATCGAATCCAACTACAACAACCTGACCCCTCTCGAGAAAACCATCGCGGATTTTTTCATCCATAATCGGGAGAAAATGGATTTTTCCAGCCAACACATTGCCAAACTGCTCTACACCTCCAAACCCACGCTTTCGCGGTTTGCCAAGAAAATCGGGTATCATGGATACAAGGAATTCATTTACCAGTATGAGGCGACCTTTGTGGAAAAAAAGGAGACCATCACAGGAAATACCCGAATGGTCTTTGATGCCTATCAGGAACTCTTAAACAAGACTTATAACCTTGTAGATGAGGCACAGATCAGCAGGATTGCCGGATACCTAAACACGGCGCAGAAAGTGCTCGTGTGCGGTTGTGGCAGTTCGGGACTCTCTGCCAAAGAGATCGAACTGCGGTTTATGCGAATCGGTGTGGATGTTGATTCGCTGACAGA
Organism: Brotaphodocola sp.; assembly: GCF_050873365.1. Classification (GTDB taxonomy): domain Bacteria; phylum Bacillota; class Clostridia; order Lachnospirales; family Lachnospiraceae; genus Brotaphodocola. The sequence goes on from NZ_JBNMIQ010000003.1 coordinate 117,048, forward strand.
CCCAGATATGATTCGGATGTCCTCCGTCTTCCAGAATCCGCGCAGTCTCGTCTTCGGATTCAGCCTGAGTGCCGAGCGAGAGGAAGTACTCTATCTGTTAGAGGAAGCACACAAGCGGGGGGCAAAAACCGTACTCTTCACCGCAAACAACGGGGAAAGTTTCAAGCAATCCTGTTCGGAGGTCGTACTCCTCTCCTCATTGAGGCACTTGAATCACGGAAATCTGATCTCCCCCCAATTTCCGATTCTCGTTGTCCTCGATCTGATCTACGCCTGCTACGTCGAGCAAAATAAAGATGTGCGGGAAGGCATGCATGACCGGACACTCCGCGCACTCGAGAGACACGAACCCACAGAACCCACAGCTGAGAGACCCATAAAGGCAACGGAGACAACGGAGGCAACGGCTGAGACGACCACAAAAGAAAATAAAGTAAGAAAGTAATTCAGGAAAGAAAGTAAAAAAAGAACGTCAAGAAAGATGAGACAGGAGAATTTAGACAAAGATGATCATTGACAATGTGAAGGTTTATACCAGAGAACAGCAATTTGTAAAAGGCGGACTGATTCTTGATGGCGACAAAATCCGCGAAATCTATACGGAAGCACAAAAACCGGATTTTCAAGGCGACGCGATCCTTGACGGAGACGGTGCTTATGCGATCCCCGGTCTCATCGACCTACATTTTCACGGTTGTATGGGCGATGACTTCTGCGATGGCTCGAAGGAAGCCCTCGGCCGAATCGCCGAGTATGAGGCATCTGTCGGAGTAACCGCGATCGCACCGGCGACGATGACGCTCCCCGCCGACGAACTGATCCATGTCCTAAAGACAGCAAACGAGTATAAAAAAGAGACCTGCGATCCGAAGAAGGCAGATCTCGTCGGCATCAACATGGAAGGTCCATTTATCAGCCCGGTCAAAAAAGGGGCACAGGATGCAAGAAATATCCTTCCCTGCGATACCGCCCTGTTTGACCGCTTTTTTGAGGCTTCCGGCGGTCTTGTGAAATTCATCGGAGTTGCCCCGGAGGAGAGTGAAAACGCGCTCGATTTCATCCGTCAGGTCAAAGACCGCGTGAGCGTCTCCCTCGCCCACACAAACGCCGACTACGATACTGCAATGTCCGCATGCCGGGCAGGAGTTGACCATGCGGTTCACCTCTACAATGCAATGCCCGCCTTCTCCCACCGCGCTCCGGGTGTCGTCGGCGCAGTCTTTGACAGCAGACAGGTGATGGCAGAGATCATCTGTGACGGTATCCACATCCACCCTGCAACCGTCCGCGCGACGTTTCAGATGATGGGCGCAGACCGGATGATCCTGATCAGCGACAGCATGAGGGCGACCGGAATGCCGGACGGACAATATACGCTCGGCGGTCTCGATGTGAAAGTTGTCGGCAAACTCGCAACACTCGTCTCCGACGGGGCGATCGCCGGCTCTGTGACAAACCTCATGGACTGTCTTCGCACCGTCGTAAACGAGATGGAGATCCCGCTTACGACTGCGATTGCCTGTGCGACCATCAACCCCGCCAAAAGTTTAAAGATCGATGACGAGTATGGCTCGCTCGAACCGGGAAAGAAAGCTCATATTGTTCTCTTAAACCCGGATCTCTCACTCAAAACCGTAATCAAAGATGGCTTAAAATTATAACCATACCTTTTTTAACAGAATGTTTTGATCGCCTCATCGATCATTTTCACACACTTCTCAACCTGCTCCATATCTTCGGGGACGAGGGCAGTCAGCGGTTTTCTTACAGAACCGATGTCAAGCCCCTCTCTCCGGCGCAGGATCTCCTTGATCACCGCATACATATTTCCCTTGCACGAACACATCGCATAGATGATTGCGTCAGCAGAGTGCTGGATCGGTCTTGCAGACTCATAATCCCCTGCCTTACACAACTCAAAAATCTTTAAGTAGAGCTCCGGCATCACACCGTAAGTTCCGCCGATTCCTCCGTCTGCGCCGATCGCAAGACCGGAGACGAGCTGTTCATCAGGACCGTTGAAGACCACAAAATCTTTTCCTCCGTCCATCTTGAACATCTGGATGTCCTGAGTCGGCATCGAGCTGTTCTTGACTGCCGTGACTCTCGGATTCTTGAGCATCTCGTGGAACAGAGGCATTGTGAGTGCAACGCCGGCAAGCTGAGGAATGTTGTAAATCACAAAATCCGTGTTCGGAGCGGAGGCAGAAATATCATTCCAGTACTGGGCGATTCCGTACTCCGGCAGATGGAAATAGATCGGAGGAATCGACGCGATCGCATCCACGCCAAGACTCTCAGCATGGCTCGCCAGCTCACAGCTGTCTGCGGTGTTATTGCAGGCAACATGAGCAATCACGGTCATCTTTCCCTTTGCGACTTCCATAACCGCCTCAAGGATTGCCTTGCGCTCTTCCTTGCTGTGGTAGATACACTCACCGGAAGAACCCCCGACATACACACCTTTGACGCCTTTTTTGAGCAGATGCTCCGCCAGCGCTTTGACTCTCTGCGTGCTCACGTTTCCGTCATCGTCGTAGCAGGCATAAAATGCCGGAATGATTCCCTGATACTTTGTAATATCTCTCATTTTGCTCGTCCTTTCTCAAATAAAATACTCCGTAACTGCGTAACTGCTCTCTCTACAATTTACCGATTACAGAAGAAACTTGGAAACCGCTTTTGCGCTGGTCTCCCGGTTCTTCTCTATGGTCTCGGAATCCCTTCTGATGAACTCCTGATAAACCATATCAATCACCATAAGTTGAGCGATCTTTGCGACGATCGTGCCCGACTGGAGCGGTCTCTCGTTGGAACCGCAGACGAGCACGACATCCGCATACTGGCTTGCAGGGGAATTCGCAAAGCGGGTGACCACGATGATCTTTGCCCCTCTCGCCTTCGCTGTTGTGAAAATGTCCTCCATCTCCCGGGTTGAGCCGGAGTAGGAGAAAAACCAGATCGTGTCCTTCTCAGTCATCAGGGCAGCGGTCATCGCCTGAAGATGGCTGTTGTCAACCGCCATGAACTTACTGCTCACGACCATGAAGCGCACCCACGCCTCCATCGCCATGACCATACTCCCGCCCTCTCCCATGCAGTAAACACGGTTGGACTGTTCGATCAGATCCGTCGCACGCACCACCTGTTCCGTACTCAGAAGTTCCAAAGTTTGATTGATCGCCGCCCAGTACATCGCCCGGAGTTTATTTCCCGTGGCGCTCACGTTATCATCTGCCGTGATTGTACTGTAAATATCATCCTCCACACCATTTTTCATCATGTGGCGGGCGCTTCCCTCATCCTTCGCAAGTGCCAGCTTAAATTCATTGTATCCACTATATCCGAGAAGTCTGCAAAAGCGAAACACGGTGCTGTCCGCAACCCCGCAACTGCTCGCAAACTCTGTAATCGAAGTCAGATACAGATCTCCTTTCTCTGCTAAAAGCCGGTCCGCAATCTTCTTTTCTGTCTTTGTCATCTGGCTGTACCGCGCTGTAATCCGGTTTGACACTTCATTCAACATCGATTTTTTCACTCCTCTTACTGCTTTTTGTTACCACAACGGTATCATACGGCATTTTCCGTTCAGAAAACGCCTCTCCGTGTGCGGTAACTTTTTTCCATTCCGTCTTCACGTCTAGCCTTTCACAGCTCCAAGTGTAATTCCCTTCGTGAAATACTTCTGGAAAATCAGGAATACGATGATGATCGGCAGTGCTGCCAGCGCAGAACCTGCCATCAGCAATCCGTAATCCGTTGAATTCTCTGCCTGCATCGTAGCAATACCAAGCGAAATTGTCAATCTGGAATTGCTCGTCAGCATGATCAACTGCATAAAGTAATCATTCCAGGAACTGATGAACGTAAAGATCGCCAACGCTCCGATACCCGGTTTGATCATCGGAATGACAATGTCTGTGAACGTGCGAATCTCGCTTGCCCCGTCTACGCATGCCGCCTCGAGCATCTCTCCCGGCACGCCCTCACTGAACTGCTTCAAGAGAAAAACGCCAAACGGCCAACCCACGATCGGGATGATCGCTGCCGACAGCGTGTCGTAAAGACCGATTGCTGACATTTCCCGGATCAGCGGAATCAGGATAACCTGCTTCGGAAGTGCCATTGCACAGACAATCAGCGAGAACAGCAGGTTCCGTCCGATAAAACGCTTCTTTGCAAGCACATATCCCGCCATCGAGGAGGTAATGCATGTCAGAATCATCGAGACAACCGCCATAAAGACCGTATTCAAAAGCCAGCGAAACGCCGCCGGAATCGTCGGTCCAACCATACCAAGAATCTCAAACAGCGGTGCACTTCGCTTGCCCATCAGCGTCTGATAGTTATCCATCACCCAGCTCGTCGGCCACCAGATCGGTGTCACGGACATGATATCCATCTTCGACTTGAAAGAACCGGTGATGATCCAGTACAGTGGAAAAATGAATAAAAAGGCGATGACAGTGATCAGAACCGCCGACACAATGGTGTATGCAGATTGCTTTTTCTTTGTCTTCTTTCTCATATCACTTCCTCCTTACTTCTTTCCCTGACCAAGCTTAAACTGTACAGCAGACAGGAGTGCAATGATCAGAGCAAGAATCACGCCCATCGCATTTCCGTATCCATAGCGATACAGCTTGAATGCATTGTAATAGATATAATACATGATCGTCATGGTAGAGTTGTTCGGTCCACCGGAAGTGAGCAACTGAATCAAAGCAAAACACTGAAACGAATTGATCGTCGTGATAACCAGAATGTACAAAGTCGTCGGCATCATCTGAGGCCATTTGATCTTCCAGAACGTCTGGTAGTCGGTTGCTCCGTCCACCTGTGCAGCTTCAACAAGCGAGCGATCCACATTGTCAAGTGCAGAGACATACAGAACGATCGGCTGACCGACAGAGGTCGTCAGAAGAATCAGAATGATACAACCGAGTGCATACTTGCTGTCGCCCAGCCAGTTGATGTTTCGATCAAGCACTCCAACCGCATTTCCGACATAGTTGAAAATGCCGTAGTAGTTGTTAAACATCCATTTCCACACCATCGTAACGGCAACGGAACCGGTGACAACCGGAAGATAAAAGATACAGCGGAACGCTGAGGTTGCCACCGTTGTCATCTTGCTGATGCCATTTGCAACCCAGAGTGAGAAAATACAGGTCACCGGCACAGAAACAACCACGATAACCAGAGTGTTGCGAAGCGCAATCCAGAATACGTCATCGCCAAAAAGTTCCTTATAGTTGGAAAGTCCGATAAAGATATCCGCTCTTCCCATTGTGGAATCAAAAAAGCTCGTGACCACACACATAAACATCGGATACACGACAAAACCGATGAAAAATACAAGAAACGGCAACAGAAACAGGTAGGAAGTTACCGTCTCTTTGATCACAAGTCGATGACCTCTTCCATTACGTTTTTCAGTCACAGGTCTTCTCCTTTCTGTCCTGTCCACAAAAAATCCCCTAAATTGTGGACAGATTCCTTAAATACGATTTCCTTTTTGAAAAAGAAAGTCCCTTCCCAAACACTATTCAAACCCGATCTGTCGCAGATACTGTCATGCGAAGATCACGCAGAGATGAAAAGGAAGGGACTCAAATTTCACTTATCAAATTCCAGTATGAACTTTATTCCTTAGTTTGTTGCAGCGGCATTTGCATTTGTCACAAAGGTATTCACGCTCTCGGTTACATCCTCTCCTGCGCCTACCTTCTGAAGCATATTCCACCACTCGGTACGAGCCGTTGCCCAGCCCGGAACAACCTGATAGTAATCACCCATGTACTGCATGAACTCACCGTACTCGGTCTTGAGTTCATCACCCTCGTACATATTTGCCAGAGACTTGCGTGTGGACCAGTAAGTAGAAGCCTTTACTGCTTCCTCCGTGTTCTCATCACATGCCCACTTGATGAAGGTCTTTGCGGACTCCATCTTGCCTGCATCACCATTGTCGAAGACACCAAATCCCCAGATACCGCCACACAGTGCCGGATCTCCACTTTCAGTCGGGAATGCCATCGGGAACGCATCAAACGTCAGCGCATCGGCATTGTTCGTCTCCTGTGCAATGTTCCAGCAGAATGCCATCTGAAGAACGCCCTGAACAAAAAGCTGAACCTCGTCACCGCCCTGAATAGCCGGATCAAAATTGATACCATCCTGAGCTACCAAAGCCTCAAGCGCCTTGATATTCTCCGGAGAATCAGCGGTGTAAGCCGTGTGATCTGCATTCGTGTAAGTGCCACCGTACATATTGTTGATGAGTGCGCGGGTACCCTGGTCACCACCCTGACCTCCGCAGTAAACAGCGCCCACATTCGTGTAGCCTGCATCATACATCGTCTGAACTGCTTTCAGGAAATTCTCTGTACTCCAGGTATGGGTTTTCTCGTCGACATACTGCCATGCTCCCGCCTTCTCAAATGCATCGCGGTTGATCGCCATGCAGTGAGCCGTCATACACAGCGGATACTCATAATAAACACCGTCGCTGTTCTTGCAGGCAGATTCCACAGATGCCAGCGTGTCTGCCTTGACCTCATCCGTCCACAGATCAGAAATGTCTGCCATCACACCCTTTGCTCCCCAGTTTGCAACGAGACGCTCCGGTCCTTCCATGATGATATCCGGTGCGGTCTTTCCCTCAATCGCGGTGTTGACCTTATCATCGCCATCCGCATAGGTGAGGTACTCCACTTTCACCTTGATCTCCGGATGTTCCTTGTTAAACTCTGCCAAAAGGGCATCCACCGTCGCCTGATCGCCCCATTTTCCGATCGGGTACGTCCACAGCGAGATCTCTGAGGAATCTCCTCCACCTCCCGATGTCGCTTCCGTCTCCGTCGCCGGCTCTGCCTTCGTCTCAGGCGCCTTTGTCGTAGCTGTTGTCTGTGCGCTATTTCCGCCACAGGCTGTCAGGGACAGTGCCATCGATACCGCCAGTGTCAATGCTAAAGGTTTCTTCATCTTACTCTTCTCCTTTTTCTTTTTTATGGATCATCGTCGATCCGGACACTTCTTGTTTTTGTGTATTTTCCCCATTCAAGAAATGTCATCCCCCATGTTCATGTACAATATTACCATACAAACCCTGTCCTGTCTACCTATTTTGAAAAGTTATTTTTTTATTTTTAAAAATGAAAATATTTTTTATTGTTTTTTATTGAAAACAATGTTATGCTTGGAACAAGATAAAGAAAGATAGCTGGAAAAATAAGGAGGGCATTCATTATGAAAAAACACATCGTCTGCTTCGGGGACTCGAACACGCATGGCTATTGTGCCGTCACCGGAGGACGTTTCGATGAAAATGAGCGCTGGACAAAACTGCTTGAGAAGAAGCTCGGCCCGGACTACCTGATTCTCGAAGAAGGACTCTCCGGACGCACGACCTGCTACGACGATCCGATCCACGAGGGACTTTGCGGTCTTGACTACATTTATCCCTGTCTTATGAGCCACGAGCCGGTCGATCTTCTGATCATCATGCTCGGGACAAACGACACGAAGGAGCGTTTCGGTTCTTCTGCCCAGTGCATCGCACTCGGACTCAGACGACTGATCTTAAAAGCACTCGCAACGGTCGACTGTTGGCGCGATGGAAAACCGGAAATTCTCGTCGTCACCCCGAAAAACATCGATAAAGAATATGAGAACACCGAAGTTGCCCTGACGATGGGACGGGGATGTGCCGAGAAGTCTCAGGGACTTGGCGCAGAGTACGAAAAGATTGCAAGTGCTCTGGGATGCCATTATTTTGATGCCAACCTTGTTGTCACCGAAAATAATCACATCGACTATATGCATCTAACTTTAGAGGGGCATGAACAGCTTGCGTCCGCACTCGCTGAATTGATCCCATCGATCCTGTCCACCTCCACAAATCCGTGATAAGACAGTGCATTCAAGCTCATTTTACATAAAAACGCCAGAGCACCTGCTTCCGGTTTTCCCGAAACAGATTCTCTGGCGTTTTTTATTTATTTGAAACTTTTCTTTATTCAAACCTCTTATTTGCTAAAAGCACTCTCTTCGTAAGGTGCTTTTATTTTCACACGTTCTCTCTCATACTTCTGCTCGTCTTACTCAAGCTCAAATGCGCCCGTGTAGAGCTGATAATACTTGCCCTTCTGAGCAATCAGATCCTCATGGCTTCCGCGCTCGATGATATGACCCTGCTCGAGAACCATGATGACATCCGAGTTCTGAACGGTGGACAGGCGATGTGCGATGACGAATACGGTACGGCCGTGCATCAGTGCGTCCATACCCTTCTGCACGATCTCCTCGGTTCTCGTATCGATCGAGGACGTCGCCTCATCCATGATCATAACCGGCGGATCTGCGACTGCTGCACGCGCAATCGCGATCAACTGGCGCTGACCCTGAGAGAGGTTTGCTCCGTTTGCGGCGATCATCGTCTGATAGCCCTCCGGCAGACGGGTGATGAAATCATGAGCTCCCGCGAGCTTTGCAGCCTCCATACACTCCTCGTCGGTCGCATCGAGTTTTCCGTAGCGGATGTTCTCGATAACGCTTCCGGTGAACAGCACCGTATCCTGAAGGATGATGCCGAGGGAACGGCGCAGATCTGACTTTCTGATCTTGCTGATATCGATGCCGTCGTAAGTGATTGTACCGCGCTGAATGTCGTAAAAACGGTTGATCAGGTTCGTGATCGTCGTCTTTCCGGCTCCGGTCGCACCTACAAATGCGACTTTCTGACCCGGCTTTGCGTAGAGCGTGATGTCGTGAAGAACCGTCTTCTCCTCGTTGTAGCCGAAGTCGACATCCTTGAAGCGGACATCTCCGGTCAGGCGAGTATATCTCTTCTCCTCCGGTGCCTTCTCATCCTTCCATGCCCAGACCTCGGTGCGCTCCTTGCACTCGACGAGCTTGCCATTTTCTTCCTTCGCATTGACAAGGGTCACATAGCCCTCATCCTTCTCGGCAGTCTCATCAATCAGATTGAAGATACGCTCTGCACCTGCCATACCCATGACAACCGCATTGACCTGGTTTGATACCTGACCGATGTTTCCACAGAACTGTCTCGTCATGTTCAAAAACGGAACCGTGATACTGATGCTCAGAGCCATTCCGGACACGCTGAGGTTCGGAACACCCGCAAGAAGCAGGATACCGCCGACAATCGCAACGACAACGTAGAGCACGTTTCCGATGTTCATCAGGATCGGCATCAGCGTGTTCGCATACTTGTTTGCACGCTCTGCAACAGCGAAGAGTTCATCATTTAAGCGGTCAAAATCCGCTTCGGTGCGCTCCTCATGGCAGAACACCTTGACAACCTTCTGGCCGTTCATGATCTCCTCGATGAAGCCCTCAACCTTACCGATCTCAATCTGCTGTTGGATGAAATATTTTGCGGAGTTGCCACCGATCTTCTTTGTGACCTTCGTCATCAGGAAAATGCCGAAGAGAACGACAAAGAGAAGCCATGCACTGTAATAGAGCATGATGCACAGGATCGTCAGACTCGACACCATCGAAATAATCAACTGCGGAATACTCTGGGAGATCATCTGACGCAGGGTGTCGATGTCGTTGGTGTAGTAACTCATGATATCGCCGTGGTTGTTCGTATCAAAATATTTGATCGGCAGATCTTCCATTCCGTTGAACATCTTCAGACGGAATTTTTTCAAAGATCCCTGCGTGATCGTCGCCATCAGGCGCGTGTAGGTGAAACCTGCAATCAGGGACAGCACATAAAACGTTGCCAGAATCAGCACATATTTGGTAATCTGTCCGGATGCCCCATTCCAGTCACGGCTCTGCCAGTTCTTCTCGACAACCGCGATGATATTCTGCTGGAATACCGCCGGAACAGAGCTGATCAGTGCATTAAACACGATACACAGGAGGGTGACTGGAAGCATCACCGGATAGAATTCAAACAGCGTCTTGATCAGACGGATCGCTGTCTTTTTGCTGAACGAAGCGCGCTTATTCATTCTCCTCACCTCCTGCACGGTTCTGGGACTCATATACTTCCCGGTAAATACTGCTCGTCTTTAAAAGTTCCTCGTGTGTTCCGATGTTCTTGATCGTACCGCCATCCATGACGAGGATGCGGTCTGCATCCTGAACGGAGGAAACACGCTGTGCGATGATGATCTTTGTCGTCGTCGGAATGTACTCGGAGAACGCCTTGCGGATCAGCGCATCGGTCTTCGTATCCACTGCACTCGTCGAGTCATCGAGGATCAGGATCTTCGGTTTTTTCAGAAGCGCGCGTGCGATACACAGACGCTGTTTCTGACCGCCGGATACATTGGCACCGCCCTGCTCGATGTGGGTCGTGTACTGGTGCGGGAACTGCATGATGAACTCATCCGCCTGAGCAAGCTCACACGCCTCCTTCATCTGTGCGTCCGTCGCATTCTGATCGCCCCAGCGCAGATTCTCCTTGATGTTTCCGGAGAACAGAATGTTCTTCTGAAGCACAACGGCAACCTGATTTCTCAGCGCCTCGATATCATAATTGCGCACATCGACTCCGCCGACTTTTACAGAACCCGTCGTCACATCATACAGACGCGGGATCAGCTGGATCAGCGTCGACTTTGAAGTACCCGTTCCGCCGATGATACCGATCGTCTCGCCGGACTTGATGTGAAGATCAATGTTCGCAAGCGCCATCTTCTCCGCATGCTCAGAGTAGCGGAAGCTCACATTCTCAAAATCGATCGAGCCATCTGCAACCTCCATCACCGGATGCTCCGGATTGTGAAGTGTTGTCTCCTCGGTCAGAACCTCTGCGATACGCTTTGCGGACTCCTCCGCCATCGTTACCATAACAAATACCATCGAGAACATCATCAGACTCGACAGAATCTGGAAGTTGTACACAAGAAGCGCAGAAAACTGACCGACATCGAGATCCATACCACCGCTCGTGATGATCGTGTAGGAACCGAAGGACAGCACAAAGATCATTGCGACATAGAGGCAGAACTGCATCATCGGGTTGTTCAGTGCCAGAATCTTCTCCGCTCTCGTGAAGTCTGCGCACACATCCTCTGCGGAACGCTCAAACTTCGCCTTCTCATACTCCTGACGAACATAGGACTTCACAACGCGCATGCCCTTGATGTTCTCCTGAATCGAGTTGTTGAGTGCATCGTACTTCTTGAACACATTTTTGAAGATCGGGGTAACGCTCTTCATGACAAGAAACAGGCTGACTGCCAGAATCGGGATGACGATCACGAAGATCAGCGCCATCTTTCCTCCCATGATAATTGCCATCGTCGCTGAGAAGATCAGCATCAGCGGGCTTCTGAATGCGAGACGCACCAGCATCATGTATGCCATCTGCACGTTCGTCACATCGGTCGTCATTCGGGTCACCAGTGATGAAGTGGAAAACTTATCAATGTTCTCGAATGAGTAAGTCTGAATCCGGTAAAACATGTCCTTTCGCAGATTCTTCGCGAATCCGCAGGAAGCCGTCGCGCAGTTGAATCCCGCTCCCGCTCCGAAGGACAGAGAGAGTCCCGCCATCACGACAAGAATCATGCCGTAGCGGACAATCGTTCCAAGATCGCATCCTGCCTTAATCTGGTTGATCAGACGGGCTACCACAAACGGAATGATACATTCCATGATAACCTCCATCGATACCAGAATCGGCGCAAGAATGGACGGCTTTTTGTACTCCCGGATTGATTTCATTAATACTCGAATCATTCCTTTGTCTCCTTCCATAAATCATTCGTGGTTATCGGGCAGATTTGAAACATCGCTTCAAATCCACTCCAAGTTGCGTAACCGAAATCGCTTTTTCGTGCTTTTGAGCAAACATAATAATAGCGCATATGGCTTCCCATCCCCGACAGATGGGCGCCTGCGCTATTATACTCTGTCATCTCTATTCGATTCTATTCGCTTTGACTAACAAAAAGCAATTTCGCTGTTATCTAGTTATTGTATGCGCTATTAAATTTCTTGTCAAGAAAATTTTCTCGTATCTTTGGAGCTGGTTGCCTTATCTATACCTATTTTTTCTCCGGTTCTCTCTCCGCCAAAATTCCGATTCCGTCAAAGTCCGCAAGACCAGAGATCTCAATCTGTCCCGGATTCTGGCGATCCTGCCGAATCTCCAGCCCCTCTCTTGCGCAGACTCTGACAATCTTTTTAAAGTAGAAGCCCGCTCCCGCAGACAACTCAATCGTTTCGGGGCTCTCCGCAAACGTGTGAACGACAATCAGAACCTCATTTTTCAGCTCTCTCACAATGACCTGACTTCCTGTCGGCTCCTTGTAGCTGAGTCCCGTCTTTCTCATGATCCGGCTTGTTCCATCTGCAATCACCGGCACTGCCTGACGGTAAAATGCAATCGCATCGTCCACAATCCCCCACTGATGTTCTGACAGATGCTCCACATCGCCGGAGAGACACATTCTTCCGAGAAACGTTGCCGTGAGCTTGTCGTAGAGAAGCGCGTCTGAAAACTCCGGATGGAGAACTGCCCAGATCTGACTCTGGCGAATCGGAATCATTCGGTGCATATTTCCTGCGACGAGCGGAATATTTCTACACTCGTGTGCATCCGAGTATGAGGACATATCGGAAATTCTCAGAAACGGCTCTGTGAGTCGATGTCCACCCGCAGAACAATTCTCAATCAGAAGTCCCGGAATTTCCTCCTTCAGATGGCAGAAATACTTCTGTGTCTCGCTCACACTGTCATAGAGTCCGGCTCCAAGCGATTCCTCGCCGTCCGGTCCGATTCCGAGATTCGCATTGTAGTCGATCTTCACATAGTCAAACCCATTGTCTTTGAGGAAATCTTTCATGTTTTGATCCAGATATTCCCTTGCTTCCGGCTTTCTCAAATCGAGGAAACGCCGATGACCCGCCGTGATCGGATAACCATCTCTCTTTGCGAGGAGTTCCTCCTTATAAAAGACTTCTGATCCTCGACCGCAGTTCTCCGGTTCAAACCAGATTCCCGCCTTCATTCCTTTTTCATGAATCCAGTCTGTCAATGCCTTCATTCCATGCGGAAAGAGCGTCTCATCGACTGCCCAGTCCCCGTGCGTGACATTCCATCCGCCCTCGCCCGTCTGCGCCATCGCATTCGTGCTCTTATACCATCCGGCATCAATCACATAGTAGCGCACATTGCGCTCTGCAAGCAGGCTGACAATCCGCTTTGTCTGCTCCTCGGTCGGCTTACCCCAAGTCGTACAAAATTCATTAAACAACACAGGAAGTTCCCGCTCCGACTCTGCAACATCGAGATGATGATCGATTGAGGCAGTGATTCTCTGACAGAGCTGATCGACATCCCCGCGAACCACACTCAGCCTTGCAACCGGTGTCACAAAGCTCTCCCCATCTGCGACCTTTTTGATCCATTGTCCCATCTCCCGGTCAGCGATTCCACCGGAAATCGACAGCGCATCATCCTTGCGGTAGGCCTCCAACTGCCACGAGGACGCGACTGCAAGCTGAGCACCCCAGCAGACTCCATGTCTCGTATCCTCAATCCCGACAAACGGAAAATACTCGCGGTTTGGCATACTTCCAACCTGCCCGAAGCGGATTCCGTTTGCGCCGGACGGCTTCCACGACGGCTCAAGCTGTTCCTCCTCAACCGGCACACTCACGAGTCGTCCCTCGTTCGCCCAGGTACTGCGGATTCGATGCAGAACCATCGTCTCAGGCGCAACGCCCTCACAAAACGGAGTGAGTCCCCCGAGTGTAAAACTTGAGACCATCTCGAGCGCAATCTCCCGACCCGTGTGATTCTTCACGCAGGCATTCACCTCAAACGCGAGATCTCCCTCATAAAAACAAATGCGATGCTCACACTCAAGTCCTCTCGAATCTGCAAGTCTTGTGAGAATCCTTGTCTCCTCTCCATCCCGCTCCACACTCTGATCCACAAAGTGCAGTTTCATTCCGGTCTGACTGCCCCGCATCGTTCTTCCCTGTGAGTAGTTAAACGGATAGTCATCCCCGATGATCTTCATCTGAACAAGCGGTTCCACATCATACTCTTTCTCATAGAGAACCTGATTCTCCATCTCTGCCGGAATCAGAAGCATTCCGGTGCAATCATTTCCCTTTCGGTCGATTCCCCGGTGAAAAATCAGCTCCATGTCTGCAATCCGGTGTCTCGAAAGAATCTCTCGCATTTCTTTTCCTCCCTCTGTCTCATCTCTCAGATCTGATATTTTTTAGTCGACGCAAGCATCCATCCACTATGAATTCAAGTCGACGCAAACATCCACCCTGAGTGATATGTTCTATTTATCTCCGTTCTTTACCTGTGGCATTCCATAGATCTCAATCTGCGTCAATGCCGGAAACGGCGACTCATCGTCCGTCTTCTTCAAATTTTTCAGCCGAATCCAGGTGATGTTTTCTTTGTTGATTGAAAATGCCTGCGGTTCCTTCTGCTTTTTCAGGTGGAGGACTTCCACACTTCCGTCGGAACACTCCAACTCTGCACTCTCCCAGTAACTGTCATGCGGAAAATCTGCGCGAAGCCAGATCACCACCTGATCAAAATTCACCGGCATCCCAAATTCCAGACGAAACTCGGCATCTGCCCGCTTGTTGATTCCCCATGACTCATACGGCCATGAACCGTGGGAGGTGTTCGCACAGACGCCGTCAATCGCATTGCGCGCCATGAACACAGACTCGCCTCTCGTCTCCACATTTGCCGACGCATGCGGGTAGCACGCGTGATCTCCGTGCTGATCGGCGGTATTTTTCGCAAGATTTCGATATCGGTTCCACTCCGTCTCTCTCGCTCTCCGACAGCTCAGATAATGGCGTTCTCCTGAAAATGCCTTCGGATTGTAGGACTTCTTTCTCTCCTCAAACGGGATCTCAAACACGAGCTCCTTCTCCGTCAGATAGACGAGGGCTTCCTCGATTCCCTCATCGACGCGAAGGACATAAAAGCAGTTCGCCTCCGGGACGCGGAAAATGATTCTGTCCCCATCCTCGTACACGCCCTCAAACGCGAGCACTGCCTGTTCTCCCGCAGTCTCTGCGCGACCATTTCCAATCGAATCCACAATCTCGATCTGAATCTGATTTTGATTTTGAATCTGGTTTTGAATCTGGTTTTGAGTTTGATTTTGATCCTGAATCTGGCTTATATTTGCATCCATATTTTTATTTTCACTCATCATGTTTCTGCTCTCCATTTTTCTTTTTCATAGCACACAATTTCCTACTAATTTTTACTGATTTCCGATAAAACAAAAAACGGAAGATGCCTCCCGGCAATCTCTGAACCGGAACATCCTCCGTTTTTATTTTCATACGCTGTTTTCTTGTCAAACCCACAGCAGGCTTTGTTTCACAGATCGGATCTCCTTAACCGCAGATCTTTAACAGAGTCAGCACAACTGCTGCCACGAACATGAAGATCATTGCATTTACCGGCTTGTTCTTCTTTCTCAGGTAACCGAAGGTTCCAAGTGTCAGCAGAAGCGGAAGCAGTCCCGGAAGAATCTGGTCAAGCACGTTCTGAAGGTTAAATGCCGTTCCACCAAAGTCTGCGACGAACGTTGTCTTGAAGCTTACATACTGAGCGGTCATTGCACCGGTCATGATCAGACCGAGAACGGAAAATCCCTTTGTGAATGCCTTGATTGCGCCGGACTGAAGAGCCTTTGCAATGTAGGTATTTCCAAGTTTCAAACCATACTCAGCTCCGAAGTAACGAATCATGATATTCGGAATGTTGTAGACAAGTGCAAAGAGGATCGGGCCTAAAATCGAACCTGCCTGGCAGAATCCCAGTGCAATACCGGTTGCGATGATACGCAGAGCGCCGGAATAAATCGAATCACCGATACCTGCAAACGGTCCCATCAGGGCTACCTTGATTGCCTCGATCGAGGAATCATCAAACGGCTTTCCTGCATCCAGTGCAGCTTTTCTCTCCTTCTCCATCGAGATTACCATCGTGAAGATGAACGGAGCCATACCCGGTGTCGTGTTGAAGAAATCCTGATGACGGCTCATTGCCTTATAGAACTCATCGGTTCCCTTTCCGTAAATCTCCTCAAGATATGGGATCAGCGTCCATCCAAACGTCGTTCCCTGCTGTTTCGTGTAGGAGGTACAGAACATCAGAAACATCGAGCGCCAGAACACGGAGCGAACCAGTTTGCGCTCCTGTGGAGTCAATTTTCTCTTGAGAGAGTTGGTCTCTGTATTCATAACTGCTGTATTAGTCATTGAAAAAATCCTCGCTTTCATCCAGAGTGGTGTTGTCAGATACCGGTTTGTTGTTCTTTTCCTTAATCTTCTGAAGCTCATTGAAGATGATCAGAGCAGCAATCACAGCGCCGATAAAGGAAATCTGTACCAGGGACAGAATCTTGACTGAGGAGGCTGCCACGCTTGCGACGCCATCTGTCACAGTCACGCCGGTCACATTGCGGTAGAAGAAAAATGCGCCGAGTGCAAATCCAAGGAAGTAATACGGGCAGTTTTCTGTGCTCCAGAGAGATTTCATCAACAGTGCCATTCCAAGTGCCGGAAGCATTGTGGATGCAACCGTCATCGACTTCTGAATCCACGGCGGAAGAATCTCGATAAAGGCTTTTACTGCATCTGTTCCGACATAGATACAGATAAATCCGAGAAGGAAATAGCAAAGCTCAAATCCACAGAACTGCATGATCCAGAGACGCTTAAATCCTGCAATGTTCTTATCGCGGATCGTCTTCTCAAAACGCGGAACCAGGGAAGTTACCACAACCTTCATACAGGAGTAAAGCAGGGTTCCGAGTGCTGCAAGCGGAAGTGCCAGTGTGATCGCAGTCGCCACATCTTTTCCGAGCAGAATCGCAAATGCCGCACCAAAGATCGAACCGATCGTAAAGTCTGACGGCATCACGCCACCAAGGCTTACATTTCCAAGAAAGACAAGCTCAAGCTCCGCTGCCAGCATGATTCCCTCTGCCGGATGACCGAGCGCAATGCCGAGCATTGACACACAGAAAATCGGTCTCTGAAACATCGTGTTTCCATACCAGTCAAAGAACTTTGACAGCATCAGTACAAGTCCAACAATGATTGCTTCTTTTAACATCCTACTTTCCTCCCATCATCTTCAGAAAATCCTGTCTCGCATCACTCGGCAGTGGCTGATGAATAATCTCCACACCAAGGGAGGCAATCTTCTGAATCACTTCCTCATCGTGCTCGGTAAGGTAAACCGACTCTGCCACCTTCTTCTCCGAGAGGCTTCCTCCGATTCGTCCATAGTTTGCCACGTTCAGTACCGGGCGCTCCTTGATCTTCTCTGCTACCCGCAGAAGATCTTCCGGATTGTTTGAGATCACAAGAATTCTCATCTGATCGGCTCTCGGATCATTCAGGATTCCCACTGCCTTGTCAATCGGAAGGATCGCTGCCTTCACGCCCGCCGGAGCTGCCATCTTCAATGCGCTCACCTGAATCTCATTGGAAGCAATCTGATCGCTTGCAACCACAATTCTCTGCACATTCAGCTCCTTTGACCACATCACAGCCACCTGTCCATGAATCAGTCGGTCATCCACCCTCATCATCGTTATCATACCTAAATGCCCTCCTTTATCTTATCTATCTGTGATCTATCTTGTTTTTCCCCTATCCTTGAAATCTGTTCGTTTCCTGTTTTTTCCTGTCTATCTTCTATTTTTTCAGCCTTATTCTTTCTTACCTGACTCTCTTATTTCACACTCTCTTGTTTCCGTTGAGTCTTTACCACAGCAGGATATCCTTATCCATCAGGCGAAGCAGAGCCTCCTCAAGGAAGTAATCCCCGTAAATAATCGGCACATGGCGATCATGCTCCGTCGCGTAAGATCCCGATCCCATCGCAAGAATCGAATCTCGATCCGGATTCCAGTCGGTGTAGGACTCATCCACTGCCCGAAGCAGTTTCAGCGCACTCTCCACATAGAATTCTTTTTCAAGCTCCGGAACGTGCTGTGCAATCTCAAGCAGACCACATGCCGTGCACATGCCCGCTGTCGTGTCGATCAGCACCGGCTCCTTCGGTGCCCGAAAATCTACAAGCGGGATACCACCCGTGCGATCCGTCTGCGCGATAAAGTAGTTTGCAACTTTCTTTGCAGTGTCGAGATACTCCTGTTTTCCAGTGTGTCTGTATGCGAGCGCATATCCGTAAATCGCCCACGACTGTCCGCGTGACCACGAGGAACCTGACGCATATCCCTGACCTGCCGGTGTCTCAAGGAGTTCTCCGGTTTCCGGGTCAAGCACGATGATGTGGTTGCACGAACCGTCCGCGCGCACCGTGTACTTCATCAACGTATCTGCATGATCCTCTGCGACAAATCCAAATCTCGGATCTCCGAGAACTTCTTTTGCCCAGAACAGAAGCTGAATGTTCATCATGCTGTCGACGATCACCCAACCGGAGCGATCCCGGTTCCACGAACGCAAGAACTTTCCTCTCGGGTTGTAGCGTCCTGCAAGAAGATGAGCTGCGTGAAGTCCTCTCGCCTTCGACCGCTCATTTCCGGTGATGCGGTAGTCTGCAACTGCGGAGTGAAGCCACATAAATCCCACATCGTGATGAAGTCCCGTGTAAATATCAAATGCCTTATCGAGTTTCTCCTCAACAGCCTCCGCCGTCTTTCGGTACTCCTCCTCTCCGGTCGCATGATACATCTGCCAGAGCATTCCCGGCCAGAATCCATTTGTCCACCAGACAATGTCGCTCTCGGCCTTATCTTCCCGGTAGACACCATCCTCTGCAATGTACGGAATCTTACTTCCGACTCTCAGACATTCCGCATAGAGCTTTTTTTCCAGCTTTTTGTAGGTTTCCTCCACCCATCTGCGGTCATCCTCATTTAACTGATATCGCATGATCCTTTCCTCTCCTGTCTGATCTTTTGGTAAAGAAATTTTTCTCTCTTAAAAGAAATCCTCGTCTGTCGTCTCGGACTTTTCGAGTACAACCCGGTGATTCATCGCTTTTGCCTCGTCGATCTTTGCATCGATCTCCTCATCGGTCAAACTTCCCGGTGTCAGAAGCAGTCCGATCACCAGTCCCATATTCATCCCGGCAATCAGCTTCATATTCGGATAACCGGTCAGCGTCGTCATTCCATTGCAGACGCTTCCGCCGAGAAGATCTGCCACAACGAGATACTGCGTATCCGGATGTGCCTTTAACTCCGCCTCGATCTTGTCCACCATCGGCTGATAATGCTCTCCCGGCATCATGCTCATGTAGGACAGATCTTCATTTTCTCCCACAATCATCTGCATCGAGTGAAACATTCCCTCCGACAGCTTTCCATGCGAAACCAGAATGATTTTCTTATTCATCTTTGTTTTCCCCCTTCTATCTTCCCTTTTCTTCCACCCAGGTGTGAATTCCATATGCGACTCCGCACTCCTGATTCGTCAGCGTCACAAAATCCGCCTTCATTTTCAAATCCGGCTGTGCATTTCCCATCGCAATTCCAAGTCCTGCCTCTGCAAGCATCTCCCGGTCATTCTCGTTGTCCCCGAAGCAGACGCAACACTCTTTGGCAATTCCGAAATGAGAGAGAAGCTGTTCAATTCCACTCCACTTTGACCGCCCTTTCGGGAAGACATCCAGATAATTAATGTCTGACTTTGCAGTCTGAATTCCGGTTGGAAGTGCCGTGAAAATCGTCTCTCGAAGTCGCTCAAGCGCCGTGAGATCATCTTCCCTCATGCTGATTTTCATGCATCGCGCCTGACCGCTCGCAAGCAGATTTCTCATCTCATCCGCACTCACAGGCTGAAAGCTCTCAGAAAGTTTCGGATTTCCTGCCAGACGTTTCCGAAATTCCGCTTCCGGCTCATTGATCACAAATGTCTGCTCTCCATCATTCAGGTATGTATACACGCCATACGTCTCTGCGATTCCGATCACCGCCTCAACGCTCGCCCTCTCCATAAGGCTCTGAGCGATCTCTTTTCCGTGTGCTCTCACGAGTCCTCCGTTGAGTGCCACCACACTGCCGGTGATTCCCATCTGAGTCAGATAAGATTCCGCAGAAATCGGTGATCTGCCGGAGGCGATACAAATCTCCACACCGTCCTGCCACAGGTTTCTCAGAGCTTCCTGATTTTTCTCTGGAAGGCATTTCTGATCATCGAGAAGTGTACCGTCGAGATCCACACATACCATCTGATAACGCAATGTTTTTTCCTCCCATTCCTACACATTTCTCTGCAACATCTCGTGTTTTTTTATTACTTTTCTTCGTTGCTTTTTCCTTACACGCACAGGGTATCATGTTCTGTTTCCGCAAACAAGAAACAAGATCGGATGTCTTAAAAGACCACCCATTCTTCTAAAATTTTCTCCCGGATTTCACTTTCATTTCCTCCATCGTCTCATACGTCTCATAAACATGCTCCCACAAAACCTGTAAAATTTTTTCTTATAAAACAACAAGAGACCATCTCCTGCTCAGGAGACAGCCTCTTATCGTTTATCCTATTTTATTCAAGCCACAACGCAAGCATCAACTTGGCGTGTGATTCAGCGCGACTTAAGTCAGCTCTGCCGACATCTTCCCTGCATGCCGGACCAGATATCTTGCTACTTATCTACATCCGCAAAACTTTTATTGTCTTTGCCCCATACCGCAAAAGCCAGCCATCCGCCTCACGCTCAAGGCTCACACTTCTAAGAAACTCCTCTGGCAGATTTTCCCGCCTCGCATACGGAATTCCTCTCACCATGCAGGCAAGGACAACCGTCTGACACTCCGCGTTCATTTTGAGAGCAGGCACTCCGTTTGGCTCACAGGAATACAGATTCGTATTCGGTCCCTGCGGGATCGCCTCTGCCTCGCGGTTTCCGAGAAGATCGCGAATCTCGGAATACCCGGACTCATTCTGCAAAATAACTCCATTTAAAACAGGTTGTGCGATCTCAAATTTCGGATTCCAGCCAAACACCGGAAAACCGCCCTCATACATCTCTACCTTCTGCTCACACTTCACTTCATGAATTCTCACATGTGTGTTCGTGTCAAGTGGGATGAGATAGGTACAAACCTGTGCAAACGGAAGGTTCCACCGGCTGACGCCGTACTCCTCAAAGACATGAAATTCTTCGATCTTCTCCCGGCTCAGATACTGCCCTGTCCCCTCCGGTGCGATGGCAAGCGCATTGTCGATCGCGAACTGGCGGATGTGGCGAAACTCCCTCGTCAAGTTAAATCCAAAATATGTCGAATAGGCAAATTTTCCATATTTTTCCTGAGCGTGATACATAAGCGGATTTCCTGAACATGCCCCGCACGAGAGCATCACATGATGATCGGCGTTTTCCTCTGCAAGTCCGAGGATTCCTGCACAGCCCTGATTTAAGCGCAGAGCTTCCTGCTTTTCCTGCGGATAGCTCTCCTCCTCGCACATCCAGAATTCATCCCTCTCCGAAAGCTCCAAAACGGCAAATGTCTTGAACGACCAGAACGGCGAACCGGGCGCATTGTAATCTTCGGAAAGAAGCAGATTTGAGTATCCATACCCGACATTCATCGGATGAGCAGACTGTCCGTTCTGATCAATCGGCTGGTTCTGCCAGTAAGCCAGATTTCTGCAAATCAGTCCCTTGATCTTACCCAAAGTAAGTCCGTCATAAACAACAGCCTTCCCGTTTTCTGCCATCACCATCCCACTCCAGAAGCACACATGCGCAAAGCGGTACGTCAGACTTCTTCCAAACGGAATGCTTTTTCCTGTCTTGTCAAACCAGTACAAAAAATCCCCGGAAAAGATCTCTGCCCGCTTGCGAAACCTCTTCGCATACTCGTCCGTTTCCATTCTCGCATACAAGAGCCCATAGTAATGAAATCCAAATGCGATGTAATAGTCCATCTGTCTGGTCGCCCCATCCGAATACCAGCCATCCCCGAGATACCACGACTCAATATGCTCAAGATCTCTCGTTCGGATCTCCTCGTCATAGTCCAGACCGTTCACTTTGAGTGCCGTATTCAAAAGGACGCGGAAGAACAGCCAGTTGTTCTCCGGAAGCTCGGTCTGATTGACCGTCCTCATCCACTCAATCAGATAGGCAAAGTCCTGCTCATCAAACAACTCCCGAAAACGCTCTCGAAATATGCCAAGCCCGTAGGAGAGCACTCCGGTCTCCACAACAATCTGCCTGCGTGCACGGGTAATCCGCGGAAGTTTTCTCTCCCTCACAAGTCTCAAAAAACGCTCAAGCGCATCCCGGACTTTCTGATTTTGCATGGCAGTTTGCTTTTCCTCCTCAGAAAGTCTGTCGGAACATACCAGAGGAAAAATCCCCCAAAGCGGGCGCAAAACCGCTTCCAGATAGCGGATTTCTGCATCATATGAAGCTCCGCTCTTCTTGAGAAAACTCATATTTTCCGGGAGCATCCCGATCATCCACTCTGCCACTTCCTGTCTCGTCATCACTGTTTCCTCCTCTCTTCCTCTCTCACCATCGCCTGAAACTCTCCCTGTTTTTCCCGGATCACCGGCAGATGCATCGTGACCACAGTTCCGATGCCCTCACTGCTCATGATTTCCAAGCCATACTCCTCTCCGAAATTCTTCTTGATCCGATCGTAGGCATTTTTGAGTCCGACATGGTGCCAGCCGTCCTCCTGCTTCTCCCCGATCTCATCGGATTCCAGTGCATTCTGAAGCTTTTCAAGTGTCTCCTCACTCATCCCGACTCCATCGTCCATGACGGTGATCTCGAGCAAATCTTCATCCACAAATGCCTCAATCCGGACACTTCCCTCTCCCTTTTTCGGGCGCAGACCGTGTTTGACCGCATTCTCCACGATCGGCTGAAGGCTCAGCTTGATGATACTGCACTCCGCGATCTGATCCTCCACATCGATTTCAAGACAGATTCGGTTCTCATACCGCACTTTCATGATCCGGAAGTACTCTCGGATGTTGTCAAGTTCCCGGCTGAGTGGCACAAGATCGCTGTTGTATCCGATCAGGTACTTGAGCTGGCGCGAGAGACTCTCAACCATGCCCGCAGTCTGCTCATCGTCATGTTCAAGTGCCATCATCCGGATCACATCGAGGGTGTTGTAGAGATAATGCGGTTTGATCTGGGATTTTAATGCGTCGAGCTCCGCCTCTCTCTGGCGGATCTCTGCGACATAGACGCGGTGGATATAGGCTTCAAGCTCCTCTGCCATCTGATTGAGTCCCTTTGCGAGCACTCCGATCTCATCCTCCCGCTCGACATCGACCCGCGCGCTGAAATTACCTTTCTGAATCTCATTCATCCCCGCCTCGAGTTTCTTCACAGGTTCCCGGAATCGGCGCAGTAACGATTCATAGAGAAACATCAAAATGCAAAAACTGCCGATCACAAAAATCACAACCACCTGTCGCGTCTGATCGAGATTTCTCATCAGCGCCGAGCGCGGAATCCGCATCAGAATCTTCCATCCACATTTCGGGATTTCCTGATAAACCAGGTACTCCTTCGCAGTCCGCACACTTCCCTGCACTCCCCGAAGAAGTCCTTCGATCTCCTCCCAGTTTGAGATGCCCTGCTCCCGCTCAAGAGGATTCGTGCTGTAAATGCAATCCCCAAACGCGCTGACCAGACAGATCGTGCTCTCCCGTTTTAAATCCTGCTCCTGAATCACGGAAGAAATCTTTTCCAAATCCAGATCCACATACACCGTTCCGAGTGTCTGATCGAGCAGGCGGATTTCCGAGACATCTCGATACCGCCTCGAAAACGTGATCACCTGATTTTTTGACTGGGGGAAATAATCATCCACATGGGTCGAGAGAAGAAATGCGCCCTGCGCTCCCTGATTCGCCTGCTCCATCGTCTCCTGAAACTGTTCTGCCTGAAGCACTTTCTGTGTGTTCGCCGTCGCATAGTAGAGTTCTCCCTGCGCGTCCGTAAACACGACACTGCGGATTTTGCTGTCCCTTTCCTGAATCGCCTTCAAAAATTCGCTGACTCTGAGTTTTCTCGTCATCGGCGAGAGAGAATCTTTTTTTAAGATCTGCCAGAGCCACTCCCCATCCTCGGTCGAGATGTCATAGATCATTTTCGTCAGATCATCACACTCTGCCTCCAACTCCGCGACATTGTGAGCCGTGTAGGAAACCATATGGGACATATCTTCCAACATCACCTGTTCCATATTTCTCATAAACTGCGCATAGAGCACAAGCCCCGCAACAAAAAGAGGGAGCAGTCCAAGCGCAAGAAATGCCATTGTAATCTGGAAAAAAATACTTTTATGGCGTTTCATTCTTCTTCCCCTCCCAGTTTTGTCTGATCTCCGTCGCAATCACGCTCAGAGAACGGTTTCCAAAAAGCACTTCCTGAAGTTTCTGATTATAGAAATTGCGAAATCCGTCCGGACTGTCAGGATCTCCGATGATCTGGGTACAGGAAACCATATCGGGTTTCTTTGCCATCTTGATCAGGGTTTGCACCTTCGTCTCCTCCCCGGTCTCTTCCCCCATTTCCCTGCGGACAACAACCGACTCCGCATTCATCTGAGAAAGCACATGCTCATAAATTCCCTCTGAGTAGAAAAACTGTAAAAATCTCACAGCCGCCTCTCGCTTTGTCTCATTTTCTGCACATTTCGCACTGATTCCCCACTCTGCTGAGCGATCCTCCTCGATCCGCGTGACCCCCTGTTTTGCCGGAACATAAAAAAATCCGATCTCCATCTGCGGATTCAGATTCTTGATCTGATCGATCATCCACGGACCACTGTACAGCATCGCGGAAGCCCCGGTGGAAAGTTCCTGAACGGTCTGACTGTCCGTGATATTCTGAAATCTGGCATCCACATAGTGTTTTTTTCGGAATGAACGAAAATCCGTCAGCATCTCCTCAAGCGCATCGCTGTCCCATTCTGCCTTGTTTTCCTCATTTAAAATGTAATTCTGATACAGATAATTTCCCCAGAATCCCATATGCCAGTTGTTCGCCCCGCCAATCGCGAGCGGATTGACTCCGGCATCGCGGATCGTCTCACAGATCTCTAAAAAATCCTCATACGACTCCGGCTCAGAAAGTCCGAGTTTTTCAAAGAGATCCCGGTTGTACAAAATCCCAAGCGTCGTCGTGTATCGTGGAATCGCATAGCACGCGCCTTTTCCGCGGTATTCCTCCCGCACCAGACTCGTCACAGACTCCGGAAGCTCACTCAAATACCCATTCTGTGCAAAGATCGCGGACTCGCGCAGTTCGAGCACATCGGAAAACTCATCCTCCGCAATCAATACCTTGAGCCGGTCTGTAAAACTCTGTCCGTCCACATCGCCCGGCGATTTTAACACCACAGAGATATCGGGATTTTCTTCCATAAAGCGCTCTGCGACCCATTCCATACTTCCGGTCCACGACAGATCGCCCTCCGCAAACACAACCCGCAGTTCTGTCTTTTCCGGCTCTCTCACCTCCGTCTTTGCCCCGCATCCACTGCACCCAAGACAGACGGCAACGGCTGTGACGACGACCGCCAGCCATCTGTTGCGCACACGAAAAACACATCCCTCTGTTCGGGATGTTCTCGGTTTGCACTCTCTACTCGCTTCTCTGTTCTTTTCGATACTCATTTGGACTCTTCCCATACTTTCCTCTGAAATTCTCATTGAACTGGCGCACATTGCGGTAACCGACCGCCTCCGCGATCTCATACGCCTTGTAATCCGTGTGCATCAGTAGTCTCACCGCTTCCTGCATGCGGATCTCCGTCAGATAGGTCTTAAAATTTTCGCCCAGATTTTTCTTGAAATAACTGCTGAAATAATACGGATTCATGCCGATGACCTGAGCCATCGACTCCAGTGTCAGATTCTCGCGAAAATGCTCTTCGATATAGCGTCGGATTCGGACGGTCTCATTGTGCTCCCCGCTTCCGCCAAGCCGGATCTCCTCTTTCATCCTGTCTAAAAATGAGATCAGAACCTCGCAGGTCTGGCGATACGTCGGTGTCAGACGCATCTGCTCCATGCACGCATCTGCCTCCTTGATCCAGTTCTGATCGAGCATATAGTGCTCACAGAGGCACTGGGTCAATTCTGACAACATCATATTACAGCGGTTGAGTGCCGCAAAACGGTTTCCAAAATGCAGGCTCTTGATCACGGAGAGAAGCCGTCCGACCTCCACGTTCATGTCTTTCTCATGACCTAAAAAGTTTTGTTCGAGTCTCTGGAAGCACTCCTGATACTCCTCAAACGAGACCACGAAATCTTTCTGCACATCGTCATACCAGGTCATCGCTTCCTCTGTGAAATAATAAAGTTCCAGCGCAAATCTCGCAGTCTTGTATGCGAGAGGAAGATTTCCGGCATCCTCCACGCCCGCCCCGACTCCAACTTTTACCGTCAGACTCTCGCGGTCCGTCGCCTCGTCAATCAGGGCGCGAAGACGACGCTCAAGCACCCCTCTCTCCTGATCGCGATCTGTCAGCATGATCGCGTAACAGGTGCTCACATCTTTCTTGATGATAAAGCCCCATCCGGAATTTTCCAGTTTTTTCTGGATCTTATTTGAGGTCGCAAATTTCAGAAGTTCCTGCATTCTCGCATTCTTCTCACTCTTTTTAAGTGTGTACAAGCGGAACGCAACCCCGGTCATCCGCTTTCCCTCCACCGAAATATTCAGATTGGAAAACTGCTCATAAAGCTCTTCAATCGCACAGTTTTCCCCTCCGATTTTCTGAAAAAGCTGATGAATCTGGTCATCCTTCTCCGAAGGTTCCAGGATATCAAGCCGATTCTGATCGTCAATCTGGGAGACTGCCTTTAATACTGCTGTCTGCAATTCTTCGCGCTCAACGGGCTTTAACAGATAATCCACTGCCCCGTAGCGAACCGCATCTTTCGCATAGGAAAACTCCTGATATCCGCTCACAAAAATCACTTTTGTATTCAGATTCTCTTCTCCGATTTTCCGAAGCATCTCAAGACCATTTAACCCCGGCATCGCAATGTCGGAAATCGCAAGCTGAGGACGTTTCTCGCGAATCAGCGCAAGCGCCTCCTCCCCGTCCTTCGCCTCCCCGACAATCTCAATCCCAAGTTTTTCCCAGTCGATGAGTTTTTTGAGTCCTCTCACAATCACCGCTTCATCATCTGCCAGAATTGCCTGTAACTTCCCCATTTTTTGTGTTATTCTCCTCTTATCCTCTTATGCTCTTATCTTCTTGTCTTTTCATCCGGTACGTTTCTCTTATTCTCCCTTTTCACACCGGCGGGATCTCGTGTCTCTTCCTGATAATAAAAACTGTCAAAATCTGCATAACTGCTGTGATCAAACAGATCCTGCGCGCAGATTCCGACCATCGATCCGGTAAACACAAGCGCACTCGGTCGAATGTAGTCATCTGAGAGATGATCGGCCGGAAGTACTCCTCCAAGCGCTCTCCACTCCTCGTCTCCCCATGCATAGAAAAACTGGAGATTCTCCCGATCGACCCGAACTTCCAGACGAATTCTCTCCACCTCGTCCGGAATTGAGATCCTCTTCTCTCCCAATTCTACCACAGTTGCCTTCCGATCGCATACCAAAACATCGAGGATTCTGCACCCGCGCACCTCGTCGTAGGAGACATAGGCATACACATAGTTTTCTGTGTTATAAAAACAGGTCAGACCTGCCAGCTGACGACTGCATGTCGGATAAAACTCAAGTACCGTTCCCGCCTTAAACGTTACACTCTGCCAGCGCCTTGCCACGATCGTCTGTGTGTGAAGGGACGCGATCGACTCTCTTCCATAGAGACGCAGATACCCCGGGCGCTCTGTCAGAGACATCCGATCGCCAAGCGGTGCTCTAAGACTGTGAAACGAGACCGGAAGCTCTTTCTCATCAAAATCCGTTTGTTCACTAAAATCCAGACGCTGTAAAACCGTCTCCATTCCGGACGGCGCATTTACAAAAAGCGGAGGCACACAGTAAGGATTCCATCCCGCTTTTGTCGGAGCTTTCGGAAGTGTCACCGTGCGATCCGGGAGCACAATCTCGCCGCCCTCCGGCGATAACAGTTCTGCTTTCTGTGCATCTTTGAGTCTCGGCCAGTCCTCGATCCACTCAATCTGTGCAAGTCCCGTCTCCCGTCCGAGCTCACAGTTTCCTCTCTGGAATGTCAGAGGACGCGCGCAGATAAACGTGATATACCACTCGCCCGAAACCGCTCTCAAGAAACTTGCGTGACCACATTTCTGAAGCGGGGAATCCGGGGCAAATCTCGTCGAGATCAGAGGCGTGTAAGGAGATACCTCATACGGTCCGTCCACATTTCTCGACCGGCAGACCACGCTCGCATGGCTGAATCCCGTTCCGCCCTCGGCACAGAGCAGATAGTACCACCCATCCTTTTTCATGATCTGAGGTCCTTCCGTGAGTCCCCAGCCAGAACCGGAAAAAATGAGTTTTGGTGTCCCGATCAGACGATTTTCAGCCAGATCATACTGCTGAATCGCGACACCGTTGAAATTCGGCATATACGGTCGATAATCCCAAAGCATGCTCATCACATAACTTTTTCCATCGTCATCATGAAAGAGAGCCGGGTCGAACCCCGAGGCATTTACAAAGACCGGATCGCTCCACTCCCCGTCAATCGTCTCACACGACATCAGATAATTGAGCGTGTCCTTAAAGCACTGGTCGGTCTTCACATCCGTGATCATCAGCCAGAAACGCCCATTTGCCCAGGAAAGATGCGGAGCCCAGATTCCTCCCGAATTCCGATCCCCGGTCAGATCAAGCTGAGACACCCTGCAAAGAGGACGCGCGACCAGATCCCAGTTCACCAGATCGCGCGAATGATAGATCATGACTCCCGGCCACCACTCAAACGTAGAAGTTGCAATATAATAGTCCTCTCCAACGACACACACACTTGCATCCGGCTGAAATCCCCTGAGAATCGGATTCTCGATCATCACACAGTCCTCCCTGTTGTTTTTGTTGTTTTTGTTGTTTTTGTTGTTCTTGGTGTTCTTGGTGTTTTTGTTTTTCTATCTTGGTATTTTTACTCTTTTGGTTCTTTTCGTTTTGCTTGTTTTTTCTTTTATCTTGTCTCCTATCTTATCGCAATTTATTTTTCCGATCGTCGTTTTCCCAAAAAATCTTAAAAAACCTCCCATTTTTACAAAAAAGATGCAAAAACAGATTCTTGACTTTTGTTTCTGACGATTATACCATTCTTATATAGACGCCATGCGTGCTATGGATTTATGAAACAAGCCAACAACAAAGCAATCACAAATCTGCTCTGGCGATTTTCCAGTTTTACAAAAAATAATGGAAGAAATGTGAAATATAAAGTGTGAAATATGAAATGAAATAAGAAAAAAGAAACAGAAACAAGGAAAAATTTAAAAACAAAACACAAACGGAGGGTTCAAATGATGAAAGCTGTCCAGATTTCAGGACCGAGACACTTGGAAATCATCGATGTAGAAAAGCCGGTTCTGTCCGAAAAAAACAATATTCTGGTGCGAATGACCGCTGCCGGTATCTGCGGCTCGGATGTCAGCATTTACCAGGGAACGAACGCGATCGTCACCTATCCCCGAATCATCGGACATGAGATGGTCGGCGTTGTCGAGGAGGTCGGCGCAGACGTTATGCGCTTAAAAGTCGGGGACCGCGTAATCGTCAATCAGGTGAGCAGTTGCGGTCACTGCTATCCCTGCACCCACAACCGCGGAAATGTCTGCGACGATCTGAAAGTCCGGGGTGTCCACATTGACGGCGGTTTTCGGGAGTTCATCGCCGTCCCGGAGGCCGACTGCTACATTCTCCCGGACTCCCTCTCCGATCAGGACGCCGTGATGATTGAGCCGACGACGATCGCGATTCAGGCATGCACGCGCGCAAATCTCTGTGCTGAGGATATGCTCCTGATCTGTGGCTCGGGCGCACTCGGTAGCACGATGCTCAAGATCGCCCACACGATCTGCGACCACATCATCGTCGCCGATTTCTCGGACGCAAAGCTCGCGGAAGCCAGAAAACGCGGTGCGAAATACACGATCAACGTCGGAACGGAAGATTTCTATGCAAAGGTTCTCGAATACACGCACGGCAGAGGAACGACGGTCTCGATCGACTGCGCGAGCCGAAAAAACTCTCTGATGATGTTGCTTCAGGCAACCGGAAGCGCCGGTCGCGTGATTCTGCTCGGTCTCACGAAAGCCTCGATGGAGATCAACCCATTCCTGATCACCGCAAAAGAACTTGATGTCAGAGGCTCCCGCCTCCAGAATCACATGTTCGGAAAGGCAATCGAGATGATCGAGGAGGGAACGCTTGACCTCACAAACTCCGTCTCCCACACCTTTCCGCTCACCAAAGCTCAGGAAGCCTTTGACTTTATCGACAGCCATGATCCGTCAATCCGCAAGATTGTGCTGACGTTTGATTTTTAAAAACATACGATATTTTTACCTCAGCAGACTGCTAGGCATGCTCCAATTCTTTTTTCATCTGCACAACCGCCTTTCGGTCGAGCGGATAGAAACAGTATGTGCAGATCGCGCCAACAGCAAGAATTCCTGCCGGGATCAAAAGCCACGCAGTCAGAATTCCCTGTTGGGCGAGAAGGCTCTGCGTGCCCTCGGGCTGGTGCTCGACATACCCGAATGCGAGAATGATCGTCAGAAACATTGCCTGCGACAAATTTGCGACACAGCAGAAAATATTGTCAAAGCCGAAGAGAATTCCCTCCCGGCGCAGACCATTGCGGTACTCATCGTAATCTGCGACATCCCCCATCATAAACGACAGGAAAAACATATTTCCGATGTAGGCAAAACCGTATCCGAAAAATGCGAGAATCCCCGCAAGAACCATGTTCCCAAAGAAGATTCCGACAACATATCCGAGCGCCATGAAGATCGATCCGCCCGCCTGCGCGATCACACAGAGTCCCTTTGTGCCGAGCTTCTCCCTGCATTTCCAGTACAGAACCATCGAGAACAGAGCGGAGATCACAAGTGCGCCGTAGCATGCTGTCTTCCAGTTCGAAACCTCATCAAAATAATAGTACATGCCGAGCATGAAGACGCTGAGTGCCGTCCAGACCGAGACACTGAAAAACTCACAGGTCAGAAACGGACGACTCTTTAAAAATCCCAGAATGTAGGGCAAAAGCGGGGGCTGTTCTTCCTCGTCCGGGATCTGGTATCCGCTCTCCATATAGAATGAGCTGAAAAAGATCGCAAGTCCGGAGACGATTCCGATCACGCACATCACCGCCGAAAATCCCGCCGTGCTCTCCCCCTGCGCCGGCTGAAGCAGAGGAATCAAATAGGTCGGCACAGCGAGGGCGACTGCGTCCGCGAGCAGTTCGAGAAGGTAAATCTTTCCCCGTTCGCCGTCGTCGAGCGTCTCCTCAACCGGAATCGCAAACAGCGTAATTTCAAGAAATGAGGTCGCAAAATCGAGCATCCCGAGCACAAGAAATGCCGAGATCGCCAGACCGAGCTGGGACTGCACAAACGGAAATTTCACAAACGAGAGTGCAAAGAAGATTCCCGCGAGAAGACCACAAACCCGCACATACGGGATTCGTCTTCCGAGGCGATTCTTCGTCCGATCGGAGATCGAACCTGCAATCAGGTCATCGATCGCATTCCAGAATGCAAAGACCGTCCAGACCATCGTCATGTAGGAGATCTTGAGTCCCAGATTCTTCATGTAAAAGTAAGAAACCGCACCGCTCTGACAGACTTCAATGATCATCGTCATAAAGCCGTCTGCGACGGTCAGCGCCCAAACTGATTTCTGCTTCATTCGCCTGCGCTCTCCCCGCTGTTCTCGCTTTTCTCAATCTTTTCACTCTTCTCTGTGAACCGATCCTCTCTCTTTTCTTTCTCCGTCTGATCTGCTCCGCATCCCGTCTGTTTTACGGGAAAATTCTTCTGGGTAATCACATACTTCTTCTCAAAATCGACCGGATAGTACGACATCTTTGACTTTCTGAGTCCCTCGATTCCGACATCGTCCTCGCGGTTGATCAGAAGTGCGTCCGGGTAAGCGTGGCGCGCAAACTGCTGGTTGATCATCTGGTAGAGTCCCGGAATTTCCGGGTCTGCTTTCTCAATGCTGATGATTGCAACTTTTTCCTTTTCATTGTAATCGCCCATCGAGAATGCCTTTAATTCTCCATCGAGATAGATCGCACCTGCGCGGATATGATTGAAAAGATTCTCGTGACTAAGAATATCCTGAATGCCAAGGAATTCCCCGCGAAGCTCCTCCTCCGGGTCGAAAGCCTCCCCGTTCTCGTCGACTCCGCCTTCCTCACCTACTGCAAGTTTTGCCTCCATCCACTTTTTCAGGAATGCGAGGACCTCCTCGTGATCCGCATAAGTCAGCGTGCGGTACTCCCATCTGCCCTCATATGCCTTCAAAAACTTGTTGATGTGGTTGCGCTTTTTCGTGTACTTTCGTCCGGCAAGCGTTCTCAAAGACTCCGCATCATAGAGGTAATCGCGGATATCCTCGACCTCA
This sequence comes from Brotaphodocola sp., assembly GCF_050873365.1. GTDB lineage: Bacteria > Bacillota > Clostridia > Lachnospirales > Lachnospiraceae > Brotaphodocola. The sequence continues at coordinate 149,596 of NZ_JBNMIQ010000003.1, forward strand.
TTCACCTCATAACCGGTCAGTGCATCCGTCTCCTTTAGGCAGGCAACCCCCTCCTGATCCGCGCTCGTCATCACAAGCGGAATTCCAAGTACCTGATTGAAGTAAGTCTCCTCCAGTTTCAGATAGTGGGCGAGATCTTCCTCCTTGCAATACGGGAGAAAGCCGTAGATCTCCATTCTCTCATTTTTCTGTTCAAGATTCTGCGCGTCCTCACCGTGTTTCTCTCCGTTTTCTGACGTTGCATTCTTTGATGTTGCATTCTTTGATGTTGCATCCGGATCTGCTTCGTCCGGTTCATTCCCTTCACTCAAAAACATCAAAAACAGTGCGTCCTCAAACTGACAGTATTTTACCTGATAAAAATTCCGGTAGAGATACTGGTCAAGCGGTGCACTGTCACAGCTTCGATTTGGGCGCAACGTATAAAAAGGCGACAACGATATCACATCCTCCGCTGTGAGCGGGAGATACTTCATCTTTCCTGTCGCCGTGAGGTAATCATAGTCTGTCCGTTCCCTGGTTGTCATAATAATAACTCTAATCCTTTCCTGCTAACTTCTTTTTTTCTTCTTCTCTTTTTTCTTCTTTTTATCGTTTCTTTCGGATCGTTTTTTTCTGATCGTTTCTCTGCTTTTGAGATCCGACATTTTGCTCCGATTACGTATTCTACATTCGCAGATTTCGGTAGACCTCTCCGCCGTCCGAACTTCCATTCAGCTCACAGATTCCTGCGATCGCAGAAGCTCCGATCACCCGGATCAGCCAGTTCGTAAACGTCTTTTTCGTTTTCGCTGTCATCTCGGTCTCAGTCGTATGTGTCTCTGTTGTCTTTTTATTTGATTCCTGCTTTTTCATATCCAAAATCTATTTTTGACTTATTTCCTTTCTGTGGTTTTCCCCAAAATAAAAATTTAACCCCATCTTCTGCCAGAAATGATCGAAATCATCAAAATCATCAAATAAACCTTTTATTATCCTTATTATCTTATCTCTATCCTCTCTGCTATCTCATAACCTGCAAGAGAATCTGAATCGCATAGCAGAGAAACGCCAAAATCACCGTCCAGAGAATAAAACGCAGTCCCCGGACAAATTCGTCACAGCGGTGATGCAATCTGGCGAGATTTCCATTGATCGTCTCCCGATACAGCGCAATCAGGCGAAGTCTCGCCTGCTCCTCCCCCATGCGCTCCAAATGTTCCCGTTGCATAATCTCCGGGTCCATCCGGGCAATCTGTTCCGGCTGAAGCAGTCTCATGAAAAACACGAGCACATATACATAGGCTCCCATCACCGCAATACAGCTCAAAATATACAGCCCCGAAACAAACATCTGAATCCCATTCTCCGGCATTTTGAGCTGAGAAATCCCGCTGAAAAGCCCGATGATGAACACAAAGAGGAATCCGCAGAACGTGATCGCAATGTAGACCTTATTGTCAATCTTGTTGCTTCGGTCAAACTGATTTTCATACTCCGCCATCAGGCTCGTCAGTTCCAGCTGACTGCCAGTCGAACCCGCATCTTGTCGGAAATCATTTTTCTCTGTCAAACCATTCTTGTCCAATCTCGCTTCACTCCTTCTTCTCAGCCATTCCCATGACTGACCCGTGACTGGCAACCGCACCCACACTCCTATCAGTGGTCAGCACCTTCTGTGCTCTTATGAATCGTATCGTGATTTTTACCCTTTTTCTTTGTCTCATAAAGCGCCCGGTCAGCTTCCACATAATACTCATCATAAGTATGGAACCCGTTTGTCAGATATGCACCTGTGCTGACACTCAAAAACGGAAACTCCCGTCGCGCCTCCTCAATATGTGCACGCAGTCGCCGAAGAATCGTGTCCATATTCAGATCCGGCATTTGAAGTCGCTCGACAAACACCGCAAACTCATCCCCGCCCATGCGGTAGATCACATCCTCCGCGCGGAATGTCCGTTTGAGCACACGGGCAAAGCACTTGATCGTTTCATCGCCCTTCTTATGCCCCATCGTGTCGTTGATTTTTTTGAAATCATCAATGTCCATCAAAAACAGCGCATTGTAACCGGACATCCTTTGTTTCTGTGCCTCGAGAAGTTTCTCGACCCTCCGTTTTCCGGCTCCGACATTCAAAAGACCGGTCAGGGAATCTGTCCGCGCCCTCTGGCGCAGTTTCTCCTGCTTCATCATGTCCTGATCGATATTCTGGAGGTAACCGACAACTCTCCGGTTGTTCGTGTACTCATCGAGATAATCAAAGAGCGTCATCCGATACCAGGTCCAGTTCTGCTCCGGCTTCATTTTCGCCTGAATCGTCACTGAGATATGGTGCTCGCCCTCCCGGATGCGTTTCAGACAATCCCGGACAAGCTCCGCATAAGTGCTCCCGATCAGTCCTCTTTTCTCGACATCCTCAAAAAATAATTGCTCCGAAAAGCTCTGCTGTCTCTGCTGATCCTCAATTCCAATTTGATCAAGAATCACCTTGCTGTTCTCCGGATCATACTGAAAGACGAGCGTCGTCGTGGTCTCAAGAATCCGCTTGAGTTCCTCCCGACTCCGATGAAGCTCAAGCGTGAGCACCGATTCCTTCGTGATATCCTGCATCACACACTCGCAGTGTCCACGCTCCGTCTGAAACGTGTGAATCAGAAGTTCTTTCTGGATCTCCCGGCTATACTCCCGAATTACATGAGGGATCCCCTCGTATGCCGTCTCGTAGTAGTATTTCAGCCATTTCGGATCTCCATTCTTGAAATACTCATAAAACTTTCTTCCAATCAGCTCCCCGTAACCCGCTCCCTCGAGCTTGTCGTGCTCGCGGTTGCTGTATGTAAACAGGAAATCTTTCGGTTTTCCATCCTCATCGAGAAGCACCTGAATCGAGCAGAATGCAACCGGCATGTTTTCGAGGTAACTCAGCCGTTTTCGCTCCTCCCGCTCCCTCCTCTGCTTTTCCTGAATGATCCCGCTGACATCGGTTCTCGTCAGAAGAATCGCCTTTTTCTCGGAATCCACATAGCAGAACCGGTATTTCTTGTGGGCGATCACGCCGTCCTCCTCCATCGTCGCATAAAGAATATACTCTTTCTCATGCTCAAGATGCTCAACGACATTTTCCACCCTCATACTCTTGCAGAGCGTCTCGACCTCCTCCTCGATCACACTCTTATGGTTCACCCGCTCCATGGTCGTGTGATAATTGTCCGACGCATGCTTCGGAATGATATGTTTTTCCCTATCCGAATAATAAATCACATAGTTGTTCGTCGCAACGTCAATCCGGCACACATAGTCAAACTCCGGAAGAACCGCCTGTGCAATCGTCGAATTTCGCTGTTCTTCCCGGACATCCCGACTCGCAATCATAAGACTTTTCTCATCGATCTTGCTGATGTAGACTTCATGCCATTCCATCCAGCGATTTAAGAATTCTGTATTCTTTCTGGAATTCCGATCAAGCTCCTTGTGCTCAATCCGGACAAAAAAATGATCTTCCTGATCTTCTCGATTCAAAAATTCTCTCAGATGATTCGGATTCATATACTGTTGCCAGATCTCCACATCCTCCCGGTAGACATACTGCTCCCGATACAGACGATAAAGTTCCTCATAATCCTTCCATTCTCCGCAAACTTCCGGTGTGGTGCGATCATGATGAACATAAATCTGATTGGTATCCGCGTGATACTCCCATATCGCATCGCAAAACCGTTTGAATGCCCGTGCTTCTGTCAACATGTCTCTATCCCTCAATTCAGAGCATGCCTAAACAAGCCATGCTCCCTTCTCCATTTTTACTGAATCTTTTTTATCTTACCACAATTTCTCTGCAAAAAACAGACCATTCTTGTCTCTGTTCGCAAATCCGATCTATCCTCGTTACTGTTTACACGCATGTGCCCAGTAACGGAATTTGCCGTGGCTTCGCATTTAAATACGGCAAATTCCCGCTACCACCACTTTATCTTACGGCACTTTCGGTTCCAAAAGTGCCTACCTCTGAACAGTAACCTATCCTCCACACCATCAGGCATCGTTTTCCAAAGACATAGACGGATTCATATACTTTAATACAGAATTTTCTATTTTACATAGCCTCTTTTTTCCATTATAATAAATTTCATCAGGCAGTTTTGGCAGAACGCAAAAAAAAACCTCCGATATCTTTTCTATTGTATATTGTGTATATTGAAATTGAAAAAGTCGATTCGGAGTTGTGAAAGGAAGAGAAACTATGATCGCTACGATTCATCATGTCGCTTTAAATGTAAAAGATTATGACTGGTATGTTCGATTTTTCGAGGAAGTTTTTGAAATGACCGTGGAGCGTCAAAAAGGCGAAGCTCCGAAGCGTCAGGTATGGTTCAACGAGGGCATTCAGCTCAACGAGGTCGAGGATATGGGCGAGATGGGAAGCATGTACAGCCACATCGGCATCGCTTCCGACGACTGGGACACTGTGATTGAGCGCGCTGTGGCAAGAGGATGCAAGCAGTACACAGACAAGAAGCACTGGTTTGATATGCCAGATGGATTTGCAATCGAACTGAAAAAGCCGAGAGAATAATCACAATAATCACTCACTTTAGATGTTTTAACGAAATTGGCGCAATCACCATATAACAAACACAACCAACGATTTTAAAAGCCGGAATGCATCACGCATCCCGGCTTTTTTTACTCATTGACAAAAACATCGTCCTTTAACGAAAAATCCACCCCTCCTACATGATTTCTAAAACATTCCCTCCAAAATGTGCTATAATAAAAAGATACCTGATAAATTTTCGCACTTTACTTATGAAAAAAATGGAGATACAAAAAACACGATGAAATTATTCCAATTACAATATTTTCAAGAGGTGTGCAACCAGCACAGCATCACAAAGGCAGCTGAATGTCTGCACGTCTCTCAGCCTGCAATCTCAAACGCAATCCGGGATTTGGAAGAGGAATTTCAGATTCGCCTTTTCAAACGGGAAAAGAAAAAACTGATTCTCACGAAAGAAGGGGCTTATTTTCTGCTCGAAATCAAAGATTTTCTTGAGGAGGAGAAGAAAATCGAGACAAATATGCGACTTCTCAGAAAGAAAGTCACAAGCATCCGTCTCGGACTTCCCCCGATGATCAGCGCACTCCTGATTCCGACACTCGCAGATTTTCACAAAAAATACCCCGATATCCGGATCGAATGTTTTTACGGAAGTTCTGCCTCCCTCAGAAAATCGCTTCAGGAAGATCAGGTGGACGTTATTGTCGTGAGCGGTTCCGATCTGGACTTCGAGAATCAGAATTCCTGCCGTTTTTCCAATCAGGAGATTGTCTACTGTGTCAGCGAGGAACATCCTCTGGCAAATGAGAAGAGCATCTCGATCGTCCAGACAGCTCAGGATTCCATCGTGGAAATCAAGGGAAGCTCTCATTTCCGCCATATTATCATGAAACGATACGAGGATTCTAAATGTGAACCTCAGATCACCTGGTCCACGGAACAGCTCTACAACAAGCTCCTCCTGATCAAACAGGGCGTGGCCTGCGGATTTTTATACCGTGATATTGCAGAAAAAGAGAGCGGTATTGTACCGCTCTCTCTCGACCCACCGATGTATTACGACATTGAAATGATCTGGATGAAAAATGGCTATCTGTATGATAACATCCAGACATTTCTCTCCTACATTAAAGATAACATCTGCAAAAGTGAAAATTAGCTGATTTTGTTAACCGCAAAACTATTTTCAAACTAAAAATTAAATCGTGATAATTCCGCTCACAATCGCTGATGCAAGAATGACCATCGAGACGATCCACAGCGGAATAAAGCTGTGTTTCTGGTGCTCCGGAAGTCCGATTTCAGAAAGTCCAATCAACAGAAACGTGGACGGGATCAACGGAGAAATCGGGCATCCAAGCGTCGTATGACCACACATTGCCGCACGACCGATCATCAACGGATCGATACCAAATGCCTGTCCAGCCTCCGCAAAGACCGGAAGAATTCCGTAATAAAAACTATCCGGATCAAACACAAGCGTCAACGGCATGGAGACAACTGCGAGTGCAACCGGCAGATGACGTGCAATCGAAGTCGGAAGGACGGTCACAATTCCATTTGCGATTGAGCTGAGCATTCCGGAATCCTTCATAATTCCGGTGAAAATTCCTGCTGCAAACAGCGTCGATGCCATCAGCATCGCTGCCTGTGCATGGCGGTCAACCAGCTTTCTCTGCAAATCCAAATCCGGATAGTTTACAAAGAATGCGATCACCGTTGCAACCATGAAGCATCCTGCCGGCGGAAGAACTGCAACCGTCAGGCAGATGATCGTAGCCAAAATCAAAATGACATTGAAAATAAACAGATGCGGTCTCTGCAAAGCAATTTCTTCGTCTGTCAGTTTCGTCTGCTCAATCATCGCATTTCCTTTATAATCGATGTTGAGACGTTTTCTCTCTCTGAGTCCGAACCATACCGTGATCGCAAAACATGCCACAATACCTGCAATCTGAGGAATGATCATCGGATTGTAGAGTTCCTGAAGCGATACATTTAACGACATCGAAGCTCGAAGCGTCGGTCCACCCCACGGAACCATATTGACGGTTCCCTCTCCAAGTGCACAGATCGTTGCAAGAATTCTCTTATCCATCTTGAGCTTCTTGAAGATCGGAAGCATTGCCGGAATTGTAATCAGATAGGTGACTGCTCCAGAACCATCCAGATGCGCAATACAGGTAATCACGAGCGTACCGATACAGATCTTTAACGGATCGGTTCCCACAATTTTCAGCACCTGATTTACAATCCGGTCAAACGTTCCCGCATCTCCCATAATTCCAAAGAACAGGACTGCAAAGATAAACATCGTTCCCGTTGGAGCAACTGTCTTTAAACCACTTATTACATATTCAGAAAGTTTTCCGCTCTGTCCGATGACGATACACGCAAGAATCGGAAGTGCAATCAGTGCATTCATCGTAGAAATCTTGTTGCTCAAGAGAAGGACAACTAACAATGTGATCGTTATGATTCCAACAATTCCCAAAACATCCATATACGCGAACCCCCTATACAAAATCTCGCTTTTTTCTTTTGTTCAGATCATCTGTCTCTTTTATATAATAAAATCCTCCTCAAGTGAAATCAAAAAAACAAATGATCACATAACTTTTGATTATCATCTGGCGTCATAAGGATACCCATTTCAAGGTCAAATGCTATAAGGTTTTAGAAAAACTCATAATAACTCCTAGCAAACATTATTTAGGAAGAAAAAGAGGCTTGTTTCCAATATTTTGGTTATGAACTCTTAAAAAAAGATAATTTCACAAATCCACCGATCTGTTAGATAATGAGGCTACCAAATCGTTCAGGTCATCGTTTTTAAGTTTCAAATTCACATGAACAGAATGTATTTAAACAATCATTAATCATCATGAAAAGGAGAAGAAACGTATGGAAAACAAGAAAACTTACAAGATTGCAGTGGTCGCTGGCGATGGAATTGGAACAGAGGTAACCGAGGAGAGCCTCAAAGTTCTCCGGACACTCGAAGAGCTCGATAAGTCCGTGAAATTCGACTTCACCGAGTATCCGTGGGGATGTGAGTACTACTTAAAGACCGGAGAAATGATGCCGAAGGATGGCATTGAGAAGCTGAGCAAGTCGGATGCGATCCTTCTCGGCGCAGTCGGATATCCAGGCGTACCGGATCACATCTCACTGTGGGGTCTGCTCGTTGAGATCAGAAAAGAGTTCGACCAGTACATCAACTACCGTCCGTCCCTGCTGATCAACCCGGATCTCTCCCCATTAAAGGGAATCAAGAAAGAGGATGTGCAAATCAAGGTCATCCGCGAGAACAGCGAGGGCGAGTACGCCGGTGCCGGCGCATGGCTCTACAAGGGAACACCTCACGAAGTTGTCATTCAGGACGGCGTCTTCTCCAGACACGGCTGTGAGCGCGTCATCCGCTACGCATTTGAACTTGCACGCAAGGAACACAAGAAAGTGACCAGCATCTCAAAGGGCAACGCAATGCAGTATTCCATGGTATTCTGGGACAGCATCTTCAATGAGATCTCAAAGGAGTATCCGGATGTCGAGACCGATTCCCTGCTCGTGGATGCAGCTGCGATGACACTCGTCAAGAACCCGAAGAGATTCCAGATCGTCGTAGCTCCGAACCTGTTTGGCGACATCCTGACGGATCTGGCTGCCGGAGTTTCAAACGGAATGGGACTGGCTGCAAGCGCAAACCTGAACCCGGAGAGAAAGTTCCCGTCCATGTTCGAGCCGGTACACGGTTCCGCACCGGATATCGCCGGTCAGGGCAAGTCCAACCCGCTCGCTTCGATCTGGTCCTCCGCCTTGATGCTTGAATTCTTAGGTGAGAAAGACTGGGCTGACCGCATCGTGAAGATCATTTACGACGTTGTAAACGAGAAGAAAGTCCTCACACCAGATATGGGTGGTACCGCAACTACTTCCGAAGTTGGAGATGAGGTGGTAAGAAAATTAAAAGAAGTCTAAAATCTCATGCTATTGCCATAAATAAATACAAACCCCAACCCAAAAAGAGCCAGGAGAAAGAATTCTTTCTCCCGGCTCTTACGCTATTTACGCGAGGTTTGTATATCCCATCAAGAACTTATCCACCTCTTTTGCGACCTCTCGTCCTTCATGGATTGCCCATACAACGAGGGACTGTCCGCGGTGCATATCTCCTGCAACGAAGACTTTCTCGACATTTGTCGCATACTTTCCAGCTTCCGTCGCAACGTTCGTGCGAGCATTTAACTCCACACCAAACGCATTTGCCACATACTCCTGGGTTCCGAGGAATCCTGCTGCGATCAGCACGAGATCTGCCGGTACTTCGCGCTCAGAACCCTCGACTGCAACCATCAGATTTCTTCCGGTCTCCGGATCTTTCTGCGGAACGAGATTGATCAGGACTGCCTTGCAGACTTTTCCAGTCTCATCCTTGATAAACTCCTTGACCGTCGTCTGGTAGACACGCGGATCTTCTCCAAAGACCGCGATCGCCTCCTCCTGACCATAGTCGGTCTTGAGGATTCTCGGCCACTCCGGCCAGCTGTTGCTTGCGGTGCGGGTAACCGGAGGCTTCGGCATCATCTCAAGCTGGGTGACGGATGCACAACCGTGACGGATCGAAGTTCCGACACAGTCATTTCCGGTATCACCACCACCGATGACGATGACATGCTTATCCTTTGCGGAGATGTAGTTGCCATCCTCGAGGTTGGAATTCAGCAGGCTCTTTGTCGTGGATTTGAGGAAATCAACTGCAAAATAGATGCCCTCCGCCTCACGGCCCGGAACCTGAATATCTCTCGGATTCGATGCTCCACATGCAAGAATGATGCTGTCATACTCTTTCTTGAGTCGTCCGGCCTTGTAATTCTTGCCGACATCTGCGCCGGTCACAAAGCGGATCCCCTCCGCCTTCATGACCTCAATCTTGCGATCGATCACAGACTTCTCGAGTTTCATATTCGGGATGCCGTACATCAGCAGTCCGCCGACGCGATCCTCTCTCTCAAACACGGTTACGTTGTGACCGCGCTTGTTCAGCTGATCTGCGGCTGCGAGTCCGGACGGACCGGAACCGATGACTGCAATGCGCTTCTCGGTGCGCATTCTCGGCGGGCACGGACCTGCCTCTCCCGTCTCATATGCGCGCTCGATGATCGCATGCTCATTCTCCTTGATGCTGACCGGATCTCCGTTCAGACCACAGGTACATGCCGCCTCACACGGAGCCGGGCAGACACGGCTCGTGAACTCCGGGAAGCTGTTCGTCTTTTTCAGACGATTGTATGCCTGAGACCAGTTTCCGGTGTAGACCAGATCGTTCCACTCCGGGCAGAGGTTGTTTAACGGACAGCCCGAAACCATTCCGCCAAGTACCATGCCGGACTGGCAGAACGGAACGCCACAATCCATACAGCGCGCGCCCTGCTTTCTCTGCTGTTCCTCTGACAGAGAGGCATGGAATTCATTGAAGTTCTTAATTCTCTCTAATGGAGCCACAGCCTTGCCATTGGCTCTGTCATACTCTAAAAATCCTGTTGGCTTTCCCATGTTCTCTCTCCTCCCTACTTTCTCATGTTGGCATAGAATGCCTCGATCTGTGCCTGCTCACTGCTCAGTCCCTTTTCTTCCATCTGGACAATCGTGTTGAGCATCCGGCGGTAATCATGTGGCATTACCTTCTTGAACTTCGGCAGATACTCTCCGAAATGATCAAGGATGTATTTGCCCTTTTCCGAGTTGGTGTAAGCGACGTGTTCCTGAATCATTTCCTTTAACTCAAGAACATCGTACTTGTTTGTTACCTCCTCGAGAGAAACGAGAGATTTGTTGAGTCTCTTATAGAGATCACGTTTTTCATCCAGAACATAGGCGATACCACCGCTCATGCCCGCTGCAAAGTTCTTTCCGGTTGTTCCGAGGATGACAACGCGTCCACCGGTCATGTACTCACAGCCGTGGTCACCGACACCCTCGACAACAGCGGTCGCACCAGAGTTGCGGACACAGAAACGCTCACCGGCAACACCGTTGATGAACGCTTTACCGCTCGTTGCACCGTAAAGGGCAACGTTACCGATCACGATGTTGTCTTCTGCCTTGAACTGTACGCCCTTCGGCGGGTAAACGACGAGCTTTCCGCCTGACAGACCCTTACCGAAGTAGTCGTTGCTGTCTCCGACAAGCTCAAGCGTCAGACCCTTCGGGATGAAGGCACCGAAGCTCTGTCCACCGCTTCCGCTACACTGGATTGTGAATGTATCCTCCGGCAGTCCATCCGGATAATGGCGGGTGATCTCTGATCCGAAGATCGTTCCGAGTGCACGGTCAACGTTGGAGACATCAACCTGAAGTCCCTTCTTCTGACCATTCATCAGTGCGCTCTTGAGTTTCTTCAAGAATACCTGCTCATCGATCGTCTTGTCGAGCTTGAAGTCATACTCAATCTTATCGTGATAACCGCGCAGAGGCTCTCCCTCATACGGATTGTTCAGAATATTCGACAGATCAACCTTGCTTGCGCGGACGCTCGGGATGTGATCCTTCTTCTTGAGCAGGTCGGTACGGCCAACGAGCTCATCGACGGTGCGGATTCCAAGTTTTGCCATGTACTCGCGAAGCTCCTGCGCGATGAAGTGCATGAAGTTCACAACGTACTCCGGCTTGCCCTTGAAGCGTTTTCTCAGCTCCGGATTCTGCGTTGCAATGCCGACCGGACAGGTATCGAGGTTGCAGACACGCATCATCACACAGCCCATCGTCACAAGCGGAGCGGTTGCAAAACCAAACTCCTCTGCGCCGAGCATGGCTGCGATTGCGACATCACGACCGGTCATCAGCTTTCCGTCTGTCTCAAGGATAACCTTGTCACGCAGTCCGTTCATGATCAGCGTCTGGTGTGCCTCTGCGACACCGAGCTCCCACGGAAGACCTGCATTGTAGATCGAGTTTCTCGGAGCAGCACCGGTACCACCATCGAAACCGGATACGAGGATAACCTGTGCACCTGCCTTTGCAACACCGGCAGCGACGGTTCCGACACCGGCCTCCGATACGAGCTTGACGGAGATTCTTGCTCTCGTGTTCGAGTTTTTCAGATCGTAGATCAGCTGTGCCAAATCCTCGATCGAGTAGATGTCATGATGCGGTGGCGGGGAAATCAGACCTACACCGGTTGTTGAGTGACGTGTCTTTGCAACCCACGGGTAAACCTTTCCGCCCGGAAGCTGACCGCCCTCACCAGGTTTTGCACCCTGAGCCATCTTGATCTGGATCTCCTGTGCACTCACGAGGTAACGGGAGGTGACACCGAAACGTCCGGAAGCGACCTGCTTGATTGCGGAACAACGGTTGTTGTTCTTCGGACCCGGAACGAGACGCTCAAGGCTCTCACCGCCCTCACCGGTGTTTGACTTACCGCCGAGACGGTTCATCGCAATCGCGAGAGTCTCATGTGCCTCCTGGGAGATTGAACCGTAGGACATTGCTCCGGTCTTGAAACGCTTCACAATCGAGTCAACACTCTCGACCTCATCGATCGGGATACCGCCGTTCTCATCGAACTTGAAATCGATCAGGCTACGCAGGTTGACGGTCTGCTCCTCCTCATTGAGCACATGGCTGTACTCCTTGAAGATCTCGTAGCTGTTCGTCCATGCAGCCTGCTGAAGCAGATGGATCGTGCGCGGATTGTAGAGGTGTTCCTCCTGTCCGGCGCGCTCCTTGTGGCTTCCGACGCTCTCAAGTGTCAGATCGGAGTTCAAACCGAGCGGATCAAATGCACTTGAATGCAGGGCATCCACATCGTTTGCAATATCCTCGAGCGTGATACCGCCGACACGGCTCACGGTATCGGTGAAATACTTGTCCACAACGTCCTTGGAAATACCGATTGCCTCAAAGATCTGAGCACCCTGATACGACTGGATCGTCGAGATACCCATCTTCGATGCGATCTTGACAATTCCGTGAAGAACTGCGGAATCGTAATCATCGACTGCTGCATAGTAATCCTTGTCGAGCATCTTTGACTCGATCAGGTAGTGAACAGACTCCTGTGCCAGATACGGGTTGATTGCACTCGCGCCGTAGCCGAGAAGCGTTGCGAAATGATGAACCTCTCTCGGTTCTCCACTCTCAAGGATCAGTGCCATCGAGGTGCGCTTCTTTGTCTTTACGAGGTGCTGTTGAAGAGCAGATACGGCAAGCAGGGACGGGATCGGAACACGATTCTCATCGATGTCACGGTCGGACAGGATGATGATGTTCACGCCGTCGCGGTGTGCACGGTCAACCTCGAGGAAAAGTCTCTCAATTGCCTTCTCAAGGGAAGTGTTCTTATAATAAGTGATCGGGATCGTCTCAACCTTGAATCCCGGCTTGTTCATGTACTTGATCTTTAACAGATCGGTACAGGTCAGGATCGGGTTCTCCACTTTCAGGATGTGGCAGTTGCCCGGTTTCTCCTCGAGGACATTTCCCTCCTCGCCGACATAGACAGTCGTCGAGGTGACAATCTCCTCACGGATCGAGTCGATCGGCGGGTTCGTTACCTGAGCAAAGAGCTGTTTGAAGTAGTTAAACAACGGCTGATGTTTCTTGGAGAGCACGGCAAGCGGGCTGTCTGCACCCATCGCAGAAACTGCCTCAGCGCCGTTGAGCGCCATCGGAAGAATCATCGTGCGGTACTGCTCGTAAGTGTAACCGTAGGTCTTCTGAAGTCTTGCGCGCTGATCTTTCGTGATCTCCGGCACACCCTTGTTCGGGATCGGCAGGTTTTTCAGCTCGACTAAATTAGAATCAAGCCACTCACCGTAAGGCTGGCGGGAAGCGTAACGATTCTTTAACTCCTCATCTCCGACAAGCTCGCCCTTCACGGTATCGATCAGGAGCATCTTGCCCGGACGCAGGCGCTCTTTCTTCACAACATGAGACTGCTCAATGTCGATTGCGCCGACCTCGGAAGCGAGGATCACCTGATCGTCATCGGTGATGTAGTAACGGGACGGGCGCAGACCATTTCGGTCAAGCACGGCACCAATCACATCACCATCAGAGAATACGATCGAAGCCGGGCCATCCCACGGCTCCATCATCGTTGCATAGTAGCGGTAGAAATCCTTTACTTCCTGAGGCATCGACTTGTCGTGTTGCCACGGAGCCGGGATCATGATCATGACTGCCATCGGAAGCTCCATGCCACTCATCACCATGAACTCGAGCGCATTGTCGAGCATCGCGGAATCGGAACCTTCCTGGTTGATGATCGGGAGCACCTTGTACATGTCGGACTTGAAGAACTTCGTCTCCATGTTCTCCTCGCGCGCCATCATCTTGTCGACGTTTCCACGAATCGTGTTGATCTCACCGTTGTGGACGATGAAACGGTTCGGATGGGCACGCATCCAGCTTGGGTTCGTGTTCGTGCTGAAACGGGAGTGAACCGTCGCGATTGCAGACTCATAATCCGGGTCCTGAAGATCCTCAAAGAAGAGTCTCAGCTCCTTCACGAGGAACATGCCCTTGTATACAATCGTTCGACTGCTCATCGATACGACGTAGGTGTCATCGTTACTCTGCTCAAATACACGGCGAGCAACATAGAGACGGCGATCGAAGTCGAGTCCCTTCTCCACATCTGCCGGTTTTCCGATAAAACCCTGAACAATATAAGGCATCTTTGCAACTGCCTTGTCACCGATCAGTTCCGGGTGAGTCGGGAGATCACGCCAGCCGAGGAACTTGAGTCCCTCCTTCTTCACGATGATCTCGAGCATCTTTTTCGCCTGATTTCTTGCAAGTTCATCCTGTGGGAAGAAGAACATGCCGACGCCGTACTCGCGCTCTCCGCCAAGCTCGATTCCAAGAGGCTTTGTCACCTTCTTGAAAAATTTGTGGGAGATCTGAAGCATGATTCCGACACCATCACCTGTCTTGCCCTCTGCGTCTTTTCCGGCGCGGTGCTGAAGGTTTTCCACGATGTGAAGTGCCTGATCTACCGTTCTGTGCGTCTTAATACCTTTGATATTGGCAACTGCTCCGATACCACAGTTGTCATGCTCAAATCGGGGATCGTAAAGACCCGGAGCCTTTTTTTGTGTTCTCTGATCGCTCTCCATTGCTCAATTCCTTTCCGTGTGAGATTGGGGAGTGCGCCTTGGGGATAGGGAAATGATACTAGATTGTGTGGCACACTCGCGGGGTTAAAAATGCTTGCTTCCAGCTGAAACGAAATAAAGTCAAAGTCATCAGGTCTCGCATATCTCGCATAATGGGAATTTTTTTCAGCTGGTGATTTTTAATGATAATGATAATACTACAAGATTTTCCGTTTGTAAACATTTTTTTGCAAGAAATTGTCAGATAATTGGAGAACTTAATATTCTAAAGTTAATAATCTGTCTTTTTCAGAGTTTTTTTGAGTTATATTTCAAGTTGACAGACTTTTCGTTCTTTTTCGGTTCGAGTATGCGGACAGATGTGCGCTTACCGCGCATCTTCTTAATTTTCTTCGGTGAGAAATTTTCCCGTTTTGAAAAATCTGCACCTCTGCGAGCATCAAAGATTCCAAGATTTCAAAAATCACGCGCCAAGTCTCCGCAAGCGTCGACTTGAAATGATGGCAACACAAAAACAGGCTCTGCACGCTTCTTCATCGAAGCCCACAAAGCCTGTCTCTCATTTTTAATAAACTTACTGACTCAAAAAATCAAATCCAAAAATCGCTTCCGCGCGTTGCTCTTACAGCTCGCCCAGTCCGCTCTCGATTGCCTTGCTGATGGTCTCCATTGCAGCTGCCTCATCTTCGCCATCACATACCAGGTTGATCTCGGTGCCGGACTTGATACCTGCTGCCATAACGTTCAGTACGCTCTTAGCAACAACTTTCTTCTCTCCACACTCGATGAAAACATCACACTTAAACTTCATAGCGGTCTGAGACAGAACACCAGCTGGTCTTAAATGCAGTCCTGACGGGTTTACTACGGTAATTTTTTTACTAAGCATGGCTCAAAATCTCCTTTTTTATTATAATATCTCCCTCAAATTCCTGCGGATAAGCTCGGAATTTCTAATTAAAAGTTTATTACAATTTGCCCGAAGTGTCAAGTTAAAACACCCATTAATCCGTCATTTTGTTGTCAATCTGCTACCACCACTGGATCATACGGCATTTTCCGTTCAAATTTTCCGTTCAGAAAATGTCTCTTACTTCTCCTGCATCTCCTGCTTTTCCTGCATTCGCGCCTCTCGCTCAATTGCCTCCGCCTTTGAGAAGGCGCAACCGCAGTAATTCTGGCGGTAAAGCCCGTACTCCGCCGAGAGCTCAACAGAGCGCTTGTAGCCATTCTTTTTCTTGAAATCGGACGGCAGATGGTCGACCTTGTAGATCTCCCCAAGCTCCTCACCGATCTCATTGAGCTTCTGCGCGTTCTTTAACGGACTGATCGTAAGCGTCGTCGCAAAGTAATCAAAATCCCCTTCTGACGCAAGTCTTGCGGACTCCTCAAGGCGCAGGCGGTAACAGCGAAAACACCGCTCTCCGCCCTCCGGCACCTTCTCATAGCCCTTGCTGATCTCATAGAACCGCTCCGGCTCATAAGCACCGACCACAAGATGCACCGGATGGATCACCGGAAGCTCTGCAATCAGCTTTCTAAGCTCCTCCACCCTCTTCTCAAATTCCTCCTGCGGGGAAATATTCGGGTTGTAGTAAAACACCGTGATGTCAAAATACTTTGACAGATACTCCAGAACGTAGCTACTGCACGGTGCACAGCAACTATGCAACAAGAGCCGGGGAACCCGGCTCTTGCTCTGGTTTTCTTCTATGATCTTTTCCAGTTCTTTCTGGTAATTTCTGCGATTCATCTGCACGCCCCATACCTTTGCGCTTATACGCTCTTTTCTGTTTTTAAGTATCTTTAGAAAACCTGTATTTATTCTTTTTCTAATTTTAAATCCAATTTCATTCAGATTCTAAATCTAACTTCATTCAGACTTCAACACTTACAGGAAGTCACGAATCCGCTTGCTTCTCACCGGATTGCGCAGTTTGCGCAGAGCCTTCGCCTCAATCTGACGGATACGCTCACGGGTAACGTTAAACTCCTTGCCGACCTCCTCAAGAGTGCGCGGATGTCCATCCTCAAGACCGAAACGCAGGACGATAACCTGACGCTCACGCTCCTTCAAATCACCCAGAAGTGCATCGATGTGCTCTCTGAGCATGACAGACTCTACATTTCCCTCCGGGGTCACAACGTTGTTGTCTGCAACGAAATCACCGAGGTTGGAGTCATCCTCCTCACCGATCGGGGTCTCAAGGGATGCAGGCTCTCTTGCGATCTGCATGATCTCCATCACCTTGTCCTCAGACATCTCCAGTGCATCTGCAAGCTCTGTCACAGACGGCTCATAGCCGAGTTCCAGAGTCAGCTTTCTCTGCATCTTTGACATCTTGTTGATCGTCTCAACCATATGAACCGGCACACGGATTGTACGAGCCTGATCTGCAAGTGCACGAGTCACAGACTGACGAATCCACCAAGTCGCATATGTACTCAGCTTGTATCCCTTCGTATAGTCAAACTTCTCTACGCCCTTGATCAGACCGAGGTTACCCTCCTGAACAAGATCCAAAAAGCTCATGCCACGTCCGGTATAACGCTTTGCAATGCTGACTACAAGACGCAGGTTCGCCTCAATCAGACGCTCCTTCGCATGCTCATCGCCCTCTGCCTTGCGCTTTGCCAGAGTGATCTCCTCATCTGCGCTCAACAGCGGAACCGTACCGATCTCCTTTAAATACATACGGACCGGGTCCTCTGTGCCAATACCTTCCAGAAGATCCACTGCGTCCAGTTCGATATCTTCTCCATCTTTCAGGAAGCTGTCGTCCATGTCGATGTCATCATCATCAAGAAGAAGCGGTTCCTCCGCCAGCAGGTTATCATCGATTACAGGGACAACATCAATCCGTTTCTGCTCAAGGTAGTTGTAAATCTGTTCCATCTGCTCCGGAGACAGATCATCGCCGACAAAGAAATCATTGATCTCTGTGACATCCAGTGCATTGTGCTTCGTTTTGGCAACTTCCACCAGCTTTTTCAGCTTTTCCAAAAAATTGTCTTTTTCCACAGTAACATCCTTTCGCTTGAAGTGTCAAAGCGGAGCTCATCTCCGCCTCTCTACTGCCATAACCGCCCGACCCTTGACAGTTTCAGATTCCCATCACCTTTTTCCGCCATCTGTTCGGCACGGTCAAAATATGCCATAGAAGAAAATTCCATGGCATAATAAATTCCTACACAACTAATCATTATATAACAGCAGGTTGCGGATTTCAACATTTTTTTCTCAGTTCTTTTGTTTTTTTAAGGGTTTTATTCCATTTTTTCCCCTAAACATCCAAATCTCTGCGAATATTTAAGCATCGCGGAAGATTCTTGATCGTGACCTCCGTCCGGCTTCCACCAAACTCTCCGTCAAGCACCCAGTCGACTTCCTCCTCCGCCTGAATCTCGATCGAGGAAGTCCGGAATTTGTAGACCAGTTCGCTGTCCGGCTCGTCACTCAGGAAAAGTCCCGACACAATCGCACTCAGCTCGAGCGGAGTCTTCGGCGTGCGAATCAGAAGTACCTCAAAGAGTCCGTCGTCGAGGGCGACATTCTGGTTAATCAATCCCTTGAATCCGCCCACGCTCGTCGTGTTCGTCACCATGCCAAAGATGAACTCGCCTTCAAGCGTGCCCTCCTCCCAGGTCACCTTCATCGGGTAAGACTTGATCGAGGCAAGGCTCTTCACGCTCTCAATCATATATGCCTGATGACCGAGAACATTTTTCCGATCCTGAGGGGTCATATAGGAAACTTCGGTGAACGCGCCAAACCCTGCGACATAGACAAAGTAGCGGTCCTCACAGAACAGACCGATATCGATCGGCACTGCGGTTCCGCGGACTGCGGTCTGCGCCGCCTCATATACCTGCTTGGGAAGTTTCAGGCTCGAAGCAAAATCGTTCGTCGAACCGCCCGGAATGTATCCGATCTGCGGTCTACGCTTCTCCTCAATCTCCATAATTCCCGAGATGGTCTCGTTCAGCGTGCCATCTCCTCCACTGCACACAATCAGATCATACTTCGCACCCTCTTTCGATGCGGTATTCTTCGCGTCCTTCGGTGCCTGCGTCACATGAACCTGTACATGATACCCTTCCGCCGAAAAGAGATCCAGAATTTCAAGAAGTTTTCTGCGAATCCGCTCCCTGCCCGACCTAGGATTAATGATAAAAAGCATTCGTTTTTTTGTGCTCATAATACTGTCACCTGCCTCTGTCACTCTTCTGCATGATTCTATCTCATCGATCCCGTCTCATGATTCTATTGATCTTATCCCCTTCACTCATTCCCAACGAAATAAATTACCTACTTTCCAGTTTCTCTCAAAATCTCTTTTGTATACCCGGCAAATGCCCCCGGAAGAGGATAAGTTTCCATCAGCTCCCTGCGTCCCACTGCAAGAAAGCGATCCGGAACCGCTCCGGAAAGCAGTACCCGATATCCAATCATCCTCCACTCGACATGAGAAAAAATGTGTTTTGTCTTAGGCAATACCTCAACCTCAACGACCTGTCCCGGGTCAAACCCGAAGACCTCGGCAAGTCTCTCCGGCTCAAGCTGTCCGTCCGCATTCGGAAGCTCGTAAAGCCCTGCGAGAAGCCCCTGATCCGGTCGTTTTCCGATCGCAATCCTCTGATCCTTATCTTCAAGGATGCACACGGTGCGCTCCTCAATTCTGCGCTGTTTTTTCGGCGTCTTCACCGGAATCTCCCCCGTCAGATTCCGGCGATGTGCCAGACAGAGCGACTCAAATGGACAGACCATGCATTTGGGCTCACCGTTTGGCACACAGACGATTGCCCCGATCTCAATCAACGCCTGGTTGAAATCACTTGCACGCCCCTGCGGGATCACACTCTGAACCAGCGATTCAACTTTTCGCCTCGTCGCCGGTTTGAGGATGTCCTCCTTGCTCGCCGTCAGCCTCGAGATCACGCGAAGCACATTTCCATCGACTGCCGGAACTGCAATTCCAAACGCAATCGAGGCGATCGCTCCTGCGGTGTAGCTTCCGATTCCCGGAAGTTTCAGGAGTTTTCCGTGATCTGCGGGAAGCTCCCCGCCGTGCTCTGCGACAAGCACCTGCGCCGACTTTTTTAAGTTTCTGGCACGACTGTAATAGCCGAGTCCCTCCCAGAGTTTCATCAGCCGGTCATCGGAGACCTCTGCGAGATCTGCGACGGTCGGAAGCGCCTCCATAAACCGCTCAAAGTACGGCTTTACCGCCTCAACTCTTGTCTGCTGAAGCATAATCTCGGAAATCCAGACGCGGTAAGGCTCAGGGTTCTCCCTCCACGGGAGAATCCGGCGATTCTTCTCATACCAAGCAAGCAGAGGACGAACTCCTGCGCGCAGACGCTCCTCCTCCGACATTGGTTTTTCCTCGCTCTCTGCGACCTGAATCCGGTCGTAGAGATGGGTGAGAATCTCCTCAGACTGTTGTTCCATGTGTTCGCTGTGCCTGTCCTTAAACGTATCAAACATATCCATAAACGCCTCGCACAGACACCTCGCCCGACATGACCTCGCGTTTCTCGCCGTCCACCTCGACGATGAGCTCCCCGGTGTCCGTGATTCCGCCTGAAACTCCGACATAATCGCCCTTCGGCGCAAGTACCTTGACCTCGCGTCCGAGATTGACAAGGCGGGCATTGTATTCTTCCTTCAGAAGGCTTAAATCCAGCGTCTTCTTGTAAGTCTCGTAGTACTCCTCCCACGCTTTTAAGATGCTTGCGACAAGCGGGGCACGGCGAACCGGATGACCGGTCTCAATCGCAAGCGAAGTCGCGGTCTTGCTGATCTCCTCCGGAAATTCTTTTGTGTTGACATTGATGCCGATTCCGACAACGACATAGCGAATGCTGTCCTCCTCGGTGCTCATCTCCGTCAGAATTCCACAGATCTTGCGCCCGTTCAACACGATGTCGTTTGGCCACTTGATCTGGCAGTCAAGGCCCGTCTGCTGACGGATTCCCTTCTCCACTGCCATCGCCGTCACAAGCGTCAGCATCGAGGCGTATTCCGGCGCAAAATCAGGGCGCAGGAGGAAGCTCATCCAGATTCCGCTTCCCCTCGGAGAAGTCCATGCACGCCCTCTGCGCCCTTTTCCTGCCGTCTGGATCTCGGCAATCGCAAGAGTCCCGTCCGGCGCTCCATTCTCCGCTATCCGGCGAAGCTCGTTGTTCGTGGAATCAATCTCATCGAAAAACCGAAGATTCCGTCCGAGGCTCTTCGTCTCTAGCACACTCGCAATCTCTGCCTCTGAGAGCACATCTCCGGCACTGCACAGACGATATCCCCGGCTTCTGACTGCCTCAATCTCATATCCCTCTTCTCTCAGCTGTCCGATGACTTTCCAGACCGCTGTGCGCGACACTCCGAGCCGGTCGCAAAGTTCCTGACCGGAGACGTAGCCATCCGTCTCCTTCAGACATGTCAAAATTTCTGTCTTCACTCTCTACCTCCAGATACTGACAGCGCTGATGATCCCGACTGTCAGAAGAAATACCGCAAGCAGTCCATATAAAAGCCCTGCCGTCCGGCCTCTCCGGTCATGTCCTGCCGACTGAAAACGAAACCAGCCATTGACTCCGTTTAAAAAAGACGCCAGCCAGAACACTGCCGGAAACAAGATCCGGTTTTTCACCGGATCTAAGAAAGCCAGCACCACGCAGACGACGACGAGGATTCCCACCACAATGTGAAGCATATCCAAAATCATCGCCATACTGCGCGGATTTCTCTTTTTTTCTCTCAAAATCATCCCTGCTCTCCAAGCGTAGCAACCATAACCGCCTTGATCGTATGCATGCGGTTCTCAGCTTCCTCAAAGACTCTTGAGCACGGTGCCTCAAATACCTCATCGGTCACTTCCATGTCGGTGATGTTAAATCTCTCGCCCATCTCCTTGCCGATCTTCGTCTTCAGATCGTGGAATGCCGGCAGACAGTGTAAAAAGATTGCCTGCTCACCTGCGTTCTTCATCACATCCATCGTTACCTTGTACGGGCTCAGCTCATTGATACGCTCCGTCCATACCTCATCCGGCTCGCCCATCGATACCCACACATCGGTGTAAACGACATCTGCGCCCTTGGTTCCCTCCATCACATCCTCGGTCAGCGTGATCGTACCGCCGGATGCCTTTGCGTACTCCTGGCACTGTGCGACAAGCTCCTTATTCGGGAAGTACTTCTTCGGCGCACATGCGACAAAGTGAAGACCGAGCTTGGAGCAGACTACCATCAGGGAATTTCCCATGTTGTAACGGGCATCACCCATGTATACGAGCTTTACGCCCTTGAGACGGCCGAGCTGTTCGCGGATCGTCAGCATATCAGCGAGCATCTGGGTCGGATGATACTCATTCGTCAGACCGTTCCAAACCGGAACACCTGCGTACTTTGCGAGCTCCTCAACGATCTCCTGACCGTAACCACGATACTCGATTCCGTCATAGATTCTGCCGAGTACGCGGGCGGTATCGGCGATGCTCTCCTTCTTTCCGATCTGAGAACCGGTCGGATCAAGATAGGTCGTACCCATTCCCATGTCATGAGCGGCAACCTCGAACGAACAGCGGGTTCTCGTGCTCGTCTTCTCAAAAATCAAGGCAACGTTCTTTCCTCTCCAGTGGTCAACAAGAACGCCCTCTTTCTTTTTCTTCTTCAGATCTGCGGCAAGATCCAGCAGATACAGAATCTCCTCAGGTGTAAAATCCTTCAGTGTCAGAAAATTTCTTCCCTTTAAATTCATCGTTTTGTCCTCCCTGTGTCTCAAATTCCCAAATGTAATTTTTCAAGTCGACGCTCGCGGAGACTTGGCGCGTGATTTTGGTCAGCTCTGCTGACATCTTCTTATCAAAATCACTGCGCTTCTCCGTTCCACTGCGGTCGGTGCATAACAAGCGCCACTGGCGCTTTGCACCCTCGCGGA
>NZ_JBNMIQ010000004.1:0-171739 GCF_050873365.1 Brotaphodocola sp.
AAATTGGTCGGTAAATGAGGGAGGCTTATTTGGCATGCCCAAAAACAGGATGTATCAGAGCTGTATATAAAAATGGCTCCAACGTCAACAATCGGGCGGGATTTCAAAGAATCCCACCCCAACTATTGACATAGAGCCTTTTTTCCCTCGTCAATCTTCTTTCTGGAGATATTTGCGGAAAGTCGCGCGATAAAAATACGAAGTCAGATAGGAAAAAAAAGCAAACCAGACCATAAACAGGACGGGTATATAGTACACTGCGATCCCAAAGAGCGCATACAGCGATACAATCGCCACGGTCATACCAGGATTGCCTACTGCAAGGACAACTGCCCGCGAGAGCGTCTGGCGAATCGTTCCGTCCTCATACACTGTCAACGGAAAGAGCCATACCGCCGTTAAAGAAAAGACAATCATCAGGCAAACCAGCACAGCAAACGCCACAATTCGGAGTGCTCCCGGCACATTTAAGTGGAGGCAACAGTAGAGATCATAGACGAGAAATCCCCCGCCTGCGAGGATTCCGATCCAGAAAACCGTGCTCTTCACAAAATGTTTCCGGAATGTCCGGATAAACGTCTGCCACACATATCCCTCCTCATCTTCCGTAAGCGGAAGGGTATATCCAAACAGCGCCGTCGTCGATGCTCCGGCCGTCACAACCGGCAGGGAGAACAATGCCCACAAGATTCCAAGCAGACAGAGATTCACAATCTTATCAATAAAGCTCCAAAAACGGTTCTCCGGATTGAAGATCCCATTGATGTTGAAATTCATACTTCACCCTCTCCTTCTCTCCTGGCTTCTTTTCGATCTTTTTTATCGTTCTTTATCGTTCCTTATTGTTCCTTATCGATTCATTTTATCACATTCTGCCTCTGATTGCTATCTTCTCCATGCAAATCTCAATACAAATCATAAAAAAACAATCACGAAAATCAGAACCTATAAGTAACAGAGAGGGTGTTCAGAACGGTTTTGTAGCCATCTCCGAACACCCTGACTGGTCTTGGTCTATCCTGTTATCCTATAAATAAATCACCAATAAACTCCAATGAATTTCTTTATGGTATCAATTCTCTATGGATTAGATATGGGCAACATTCTTGGTTGCAACAACGGAAACACCCGTTCCTGCACAGTCTGCGATCACAACATCGCCGATTGCAACCGGTGCATTCACAACGGTCTCGCGGATCTCCTTCATGCAGTCAAAAATCTTTCCCTTCGGAATATCGCTTGCGGTCTTTACAGAAACCATTGCAATCGTTCCATCGCTCACGCGAACAGAAGAAGTTACAATACGGGTCGGATTCGTCACTTCTTTCTTACCGTACTCCTCACCACGCTTACAGGTATTTCCGGTTACGGTAATCTCCTCTCCGTCCATATGGACAGTCAACGGGCAACCCAACGGGCAACCGATACAAGTCAGTTCTCTCACTTCCATCTTATTCTACCTCCGTGCAGATCACAATCTTTTCCAGATCCGGGCAATCCTTCAGGCTGTCCTTTGTGATGACAACCTGCTCCATCTCGCCTGGAGCCAGTACTTTTTTCTTTCTGTGTGCGACGCGCTTTCCATCGTAGTAAACGCTGATATAGCGATCCTTGTAGACATCTGCCACACGGAAACGAACCGTAATCTTGTCATTCATATTCTCGGTATCGAGAGTCTGCGGAACGGTGTAACGAACGCCATTCTCGCCGAACAGCGGAACAACATGTCCCTCTTTCTTCTCTGCGCCAGCCTGTACATAGGCAGCGGCATTCGTTCCTGCTAAGGTTGCCTCCTCAGATACATAGTCTACGAGGTCATGAACGTGAAGCACGTTTCCACATGCAAAGATTCCCTCTGCACTCGTCTCGAGCTGATCGTTTACATTCGGACCGGAGGTCACGCGGTTCATCGAAACGCCTGCACCCTTGGTCAGCTCGTTCTCCGGAAGCAGACCTACGGACAGAAGCAGGGTATCACAGCTGTAAAACTCCTCGGTTCCCGGGATCGGCTTGCGGTTTGCATCTACCTCTGCGAGGGTGATTCCTGTTACACGCTCCTTGCCCTGGATGTCCACAACGGTATGGCTGAGCTTCAGCGGAATATCGTAGTCATTCAGACACTGAACAATGTTTCTCTTTAATCCGCCGGAGTAAGGCATCAGCTCTGCGACAACCTTTACCTTTGCGCCCTCAAGAGTCATTCTTCTTGCCATGATCAGACCGATATCACCGGAACCAAGGATGACAACTTCCTTACCTACCTGATAGCCCTCGATATTCGTCAGACGCTGTGCGGTTCCTGCGGAGTAGATACCTGCCGGACGATATCCCGGAATGTTCAAAGCTCCTCTCGGACGCTCACGGCATCCCATTGCAAGGATGATTGCCTTTGCCTGAATCGTCGTCAGACCATCCTCTCTATTGATGAAGGTAACTTCCTTCTTGTCGTTGATGTCGATTACCATACAGTTGAGTTTGTACGGGATCTGCATCTCCTCCACGATCTGGATATAGCGAGATGCGTACTCCGGTCCGGTCAGCTCCTCCTTAAACGTGTGAAGACCGAATCCGTTATGGATACACTGGTTTAAGATACCACCAAGACAGCTGTCACGCTCCAGAATCAGGATATCTTCCACACCTGCTCTTCTTGCGGCAGCAGCTGCTGCCAGGCCTGCCGGGCCTCCGCCGATAATTACAATGTCATGCTGTGTCATGATTTTCCCCTCCTGTTATCGCTCCCCGGTCAGCAGTTCAGAACCCGGTGCATTTTTGCAGATCTCTTCCATCTTCATGCCCTTCTCACGAGCGAGAATCTCCATCGTTCTCGGTGTGCAGAAGCCTGCCTGGCAACGGCCCATGCCCTGACGGACACGACGCTTGATTCCATCGAGGGAAGTTGCTCCCAGCGTGCGGGTGATTGCATCGACAATCTCACCCTCGCTGACACCCTCACAACGGCAGATGATCGTTCCGTAAGCCGGATTCTTCTTGATCAGCTCTGCGCGCTCTTCCTTGCTGAGCAGTTCCGGACGAACAATGCCCTTGCGACTTCCATTCCAGTCTGCCTTCTCGCCTGCCTCAGCCTTCTCGGCTACCAGCTTTGCAACGTAAACGCCGATTGCCGGAGCACTCGTAAGACCCGGAGACTCGATGCCGGCTGCGTCGAAGAAGCCCTCTGCATCCTCAACCTCGCCGATCACGAAGTCATCGCCATCCTCGTGAGCACGAAGACCTGCGAAGGAAGTGATTACCTGACGGAACGGGATGTTGTTGACACCGATCGTTGCCTTGGACATCAGATCTGCAAGCTCCTCTGCGGAGGTTGCCGTCTTTTCCTTGTCCTCCACATCTACTGCGGTCGGACCAGTTAACAGGTTACCGTGAACAGTCGGGGTAACCAAAACGCCCTTACCCATCTTACCAGGAAGCTGGAAGATTGTGTGGGATACCAGGCTTCCTGCCTCTTTGTCGAGCAGGCAGTAATCGCCTTTTCTTGCGGTGATGTGCAGTTTCTTTGCACTCACCATATTGTGAATCTCATCTGCATAAACGCCAGCAGCATTTACTACATAACGAGCGGAAATCTCACCCTTGGAAGTCTTTACCGTGTAACCACCCTCAACTGCCTCAACATTCTCAACAGCAGTCAGGAAACGGAACTCTACGCCGTTGTCGCAAGCATTCTCAGCCATTGCGATCGTCAGACCGAACGGACAAACGATTCCACCGGTCGGTGCATACAGAGCAGCTACAACCGTGTCGGTCGTGTTCGGCTCCATCTTGCGAACCTCATCTCCACTGATAATGGAGAGATCCTTTACTCCGTTCTCTACGCCTTTCTCATACAGAGCTTTCAGTGCCGGCATATCTTCCTCATGGAAGCAGAGCACAAGAGAGCCATTCTGCTTGAAATCAAAATCCAGTTCCTTTGCCAGATCCCCCATCATCTGGTTGCCCTCAACATTAAAACGAGCTTTTAAGGAACCCGGATGTGCATCAAATCCGGCATGTACAATCGCACTGTTTGCTTTTGACGTACCGGAGCAGACATCCTCTTCCCGCTCAATCACGCAGGTGTGCAGGTCATAGCGGGAAAGCTCCCTGGCAATCGAACAGCCCACAACACCGCCACCGATTACCACCACATCGTAATCCATCTTCTTCATCATGTCCTCCTCCATGTTCTTAACGTAGTCTCAGATTTCTTTTCGCCCGAAAATGTAAGTGCAAAAGAGATTCTTAGAATACTTGCTTAGTCCGATCCTTCTATACAAAAAGAGAGTAAGGGAATATAGCAGAATGATCTTCTGCTTATGCTCACCTTACTCTCTTCTCTCAAAAGGTATCGTATTTAACTGTTTTTCATTCTAGCACAACATTGGGATCTTGTCAATCATTTACAGACAATCGTTTGTATTTTCACAATCTTTTGTGATAAGCTCACAATTTCGATGATTTCCTACTCGCTGACTGCGATCACATGATCCATCTCCACGAGGTTTGCAATCAGTTCGCCCTTCTTAAATCCCGGCGGATAGACCACATCGAACTCAAGTTTGATTTCTTCCTTCTTGTTCTTGTTAATCTTCACACCGGCGATCTCGACTCGTTGCCCTTCTAGGTAGTTTTGCATTCGTTCGACCGCGCCGGGTTGTTGGTCAATCGTCATTCGCAAATAACCGTTTGTCGCGACATTTGCAAAATAAGAAATCTTGTGGGTGATAAACTGGATCACCACAACCATGACTGCCGAGCAGATTCCAACGACATACATTCCGGCACCCATTGCAAGACCGACACCGGCAGTTGCCCACATACCGGCAGAGGTCGTCAGACCGCTGACCAAGTTGTTGCGGACAAAGATGACACCAGCGCCGAGGAAGCCGACACCGCTGACAACCTGAGATGCCACACGGGAGGCATCCCATCTGGAATTATCATAGAATCCATACTTAGAGACTACCATCATCAGCGCTGATCCCATCGCAATAATCATATGCGTGCGGATTCCTGCCGACTTGTTTCTGTTTTTTCGCTCACTTCCGATCATAATGCCGAGCAAGGACGCAATCAGAATTCTGAGCAGATATTCCATCTGATCCGTCATTCCAGCAGCCGTAAACTGCTCGAGCATGCTCCCCCATACAGCTGTTTCCATTTCTGCTATTCTCCTTTTACAGTAAAATACGCGTTTTTTGTAACGTTTCCCCTTTTGAATCGTTTTTTATTCTTAGATCGTTCCCTCTGCGACTCTCGTACATGCCACAAAGTGTCCCGGCTCGATCTCATGGAGCTTCGGATTGCACTTCTTACAGCACTCGTCTGCGAAGTCACAACGCTTCATAAAACGGCACTCATCCGGCAGATTAACCGGGGAGGTGATCTCGCCCTTGATCAGCTGACGCTTCGGCTTCTCTTTTCCGACAATCGGAAGCGGGATTGCGGAAAGCAGTGCCTTCGTGTACGGATGTACCGGGTTTGCAAACAGGACATCGGACGGTGCTTTCTCAACCATCTGTCCCAAATACATAACTGCGATATCATCTGAGAAGTATTTTACAACGGACAGATCGTGGGTGATGAAGATGTAGGTCAGACCCATTTTCTCCTGAAGCTCTTTTAACAGGTTCAGAATCTGTGCCTGAATCGACACATCCAGCGCAGATACCGGCTCATCGCAGACAATCAGCTTCGGATTTACGGCAAGTGCACGCGCGATACCGATACGCTGACGGCGTCCACCATCGAGCTCATGCGGATATACGTTGATGTAACGCTCTGCAAGACCTACGGTTTCCATCAGCTCAAGTGTGCGATCCTCAATGTCCTTCTTGGACTTTAACAGCTTGTGCTCGATGATCGGCTCACTGATCAACTGCATAACCGTCTGACGCGGGTCCAGAGAGGAGAACGGATCCTGGAAGACCATCTGCATCTCCTGGCGCAGAGGACGCATCTGCTTTCTGCTGTATGAGGTGATGTCCTTTCCGTCGAAAATGATCTTTCCGCCGGTCGGCTCAAGAAGTTTCAGGATCGTTCTTCCGGTCGTGGACTTTCCGCATCCGGACTCTCCTACGATACCAAGCGTCTTTCCCTCTTCGATTTTAAAGCTGACTCCGTCGACTGCGTGCAACTGACCTGCCGGAGTTGTGAAAAATTTTGTGAGATTCTGGACTTCCAGAATTGTCTTATTTGCCATTTTCGTTCCTCCTCAAGCTGAAATCAGGATTTTCATATGCGGTACATGCCACAAAATGCGTCTTGCTTCCCTCCACAGACTTTAACGGAGGAATTGCCTTCGTACATGCCTCGGTCGCATACGGGCAACGCGGAGCAAACGAACATCCCGGCGGAAGATCCGACGGATCCGGCATCAGACCGCGAATCGGAACGAGCTGTTCGCCTCTCTGCTTCAAGTTCGGCAGGGAATCAAACAGACCCTCGGTGTACGGATGACGCATGTGGTTGAACACATCGTCCGCCGTTCCCTTCTCCACGATACGTCCGGCATACATAACTGCCACATCCTCGCAGACCTCAGCGACAACGCCCAGATCATGCGTGATCAGAAGCATTGCCATCTCCTTCTCCTGAATCAGCTGTTTCATCAGCTCAAGAACCTGTGCCTGAATCGTTACATCCAGAGCGGTCGTCGGCTCATCGGCGATCAGAAGCTGTGGGCTACAAGCAAGTGCGATTGCAATGACAACTCGCTGTTTCATACCACCGGAGAACTGATGCGGATAATCGTAGGCACGGGACTCCGCGATACCTACCATCTTGAGCATCTCTTTTGCCTTCTCAAATGCTTCCTGCTTAGAAATATTCTGATGGAGCATGATACTCTCACCGATCTGCTCTCCAACCGTCATAACCGGGTTTAAAGCCGTCATCGGGTCCTGGAAGATCATTGCCACATCATTTCCGCGGACTTTCTGCAAATCCTCCTGAGACATTTTCAGGATATCTTTTCCGTCAAGGTGAATCGACCCGTTTTTGATCACGCCCGGCGGGTTCGGGATCAGGTTCAGGATTGAGAGCGCGGTCGTCGTCTTTCCGGCGCCGGTCTCACCTACCAGTCCCAAAGTACGTTTTTTGCTGATCTGAATGTCAATGCCATTTACCGCACACACATCTGCGTCTTCGGTCTCATAGTGCACCACCAGATCTTTAATATCAAGAACTAAATCTTCTGCCATGCCATTCTCCTCCTATTTTTGTTGCTCCTCACTCTCCCGCAACTTACTTCTTCAGCTTCGGATCAAGTGCATCACGAAGTCCGTCACCGAGCAGGTTCAGTGCCAGTACGGTCATCATAATTGCAAGACCCGGAATGATACACATGTAGCTTGCATCACGGATGTGACCACGTCCTGCGGAAAGAAGTGCGCCCCACTCCGGAGCCGGAGCCGGAACACCGATTCCAAGGAAGCTCAGGGAGGAAGCCGAAATGATCGTCGTTCCGATCAACAGAGTGATCTGTACGATGATCGGGGACAGACAGTTCGGAAGGATATGTTTTACGATGATCTTCCAGGTCGGAAGTCCCATTGCGTAGGAAGACTCTACATACTCCTGATCACGGATCGTCATAACAGACGCACGCACGATACGGGCAAAACTGCTCGCGCAGGAGAATGCCAGTGCGATCATCAGGTTTACGGTGCTTGTGCCAAGCAGGGAAACGATAACAACTGCGGTCATGATGTTCGGGATCGAATAGAAAATATCAATTCCTCTCATGATGACGGAATCCACAACACCTCCACGGAATCCTGCCTGAGAACCAAGAATCGTTCCGACAATCAGACCGAGGAACACGGAGCCGACACCGATGATCAGAGAATAACGTGCGCCGTAGATGACACGCGCAAACAGGTCACGTCCGAACTCATCGGTTCCGAACCAGTGTGCTGCACACGGAGCCATCAGACGATCCTGCATGTTCTGACCGATTACATCCTTCTCATAGTCAAAAATCAATGGGCTGAAAAGTGCTGCGCCAACAAGGAACAGAAGAAACAGCATGCCAAGCACGGCTCCGCGGTTGCGGATCAGATGTCTCCAGGTTTCCTGGAGCATGGTACGCTTTTTTACATGTTTTGTATTTCCGGTTGAATTTGTCTGTGCCATACGATCACCCCTTCTTGCTGTACTGTGCCCGGATACGCGGATCAAAGAATGCGTAAATCAGGTCTACCACCAGATTGATGATACACATCAGAATCGAACACATGATGATCGATCCCGTTACCATCGGCGTATCTCGTTTGGAAATGGAATCATAAACGAGACGACCGATTCCCGGCCAGGAGAATACGGTCTCAGCCAGTACAGAACCGGTGATAACCAGAGACATCTGAAGACCGATTGCAGTGATGATCGGGATCAGCGCATTCTTCAGACCGTGGGTGAAGATGACACGCTTCTCGGAACATCCCTTTGCGCGTGCAGTCGTCATATAATCCTGACGGAGCACATCGAGCATGGAGGAACGAGTCGTTCTTGTGATCAGAGCTGCCAGACCGAAACCAACGGTTACTGCCGGCAGGATCAGGCTGTCAATTCCGCCCTTACCTCCGGTAGGCAGAAGTTTGAGTTTCAGGGAAAAGATGATAATGAGCATCAATCCGAGCCAGAAGTTCGGCATCGATGTTCCGAATAGGGCGAATATCATGCCCGCCGTATCCTTCCATGTATTTTGGTGTATCGCGGTGTAGACACCGA
This sequence comes from Brotaphodocola sp., assembly GCF_050873365.1. Classification (GTDB taxonomy): domain Bacteria; phylum Bacillota; class Clostridia; order Lachnospirales; family Lachnospiraceae; genus Brotaphodocola. The sequence continues at coordinate 8,731 of NZ_JBNMIQ010000004.1, forward strand.
GTGGAACCGAGACGAGAACGGCAATCACAACTGCTGTTCCTCCAAGTAACAACGTGTTAGGAAGACGCTCCATAAAGGTCTTGAATACATCACGCTTTGTCACATAGGATTTACCCATATCTCCGGTTACCATGCCCTTCATGTAGTTCGCATAGCGCACGATAAACGGATCATTCAGACCGAGTTCTTCGCGGATCTGCTCTACCTGCTCCGGCTGTGCATTATCACCCGCAAGCATCAGCGCCGGATCACCGCCGGTCAGGCTCATCGCCCAGAAAATCAGAAACGAGGTAACCAGAATTACCGGCACCAGCATTACGAGGCGCTTGACTATGTATTTTATCATCTGCTACTCACTCCTTCTCCTTTTAAAATCAAACCCATTACCATCAACTTTATTTTGTTTTGATTCATCTGCTATACTAATAAATATTGATAAGTAAATGAATCTTTGCTGAAAAAAATCTTGCGGGCCCGGAAACCGGTAGCCCGCAAGATTTCATCGTTCTCACTGTTCCATCACGGTTTTTAAATTCTTAGAGCATAGGTAAGATAAATACTCCCATGATGTCCGCTACAATGATTACTCTGCTACATATGCATGACGCCAGTCATGGTTTCCACCGCCGTAGAAATAAGTACCTTTCAGGTTCTTGTTGTATGCAACTACCAGGTTTGCAATGTAAAGCGGAACCTGCGGGCACTGATCTACTAAGTACTCCTGAAGCTCTTTTGCATCTGCGAGACGCTGATCAGCATCTTTCTCAGTTGCTACCAGATCGGTCAGCTCATCAACCTTCGGATCAGAGAAGTGATGATAGTTAGAACCAGAACCAGTATAGAACAGGTCACGGTATACGAAGTCAACCTTGGAATCCTCGTTCCATCTCCACAGGAAGAGCTCCTGCTTGCCATCTACACAGGTGGACTTTAAGGTTGCAGTCTCCATCGGCTCAAGGGTTACGGTGATTCCGATGTCAGCCAGATTTGCCTGAATAACGGTTGCAATCTGCTCATACGGAGTACCGGAAGCGTAAGTCAGGGTAGTGGTGATTCCACCATCCGGATAACCAGCCTCTGCCATCAGCTCTTTTGCACGATCTACGTTGTAATCAAAGCCTTCCATATCATCGTAGAAGCCCCACAGACCACGGTTCAGGATCGTCTTCTGAAGAGTACCCTTGCCGTATACAGCTGCCTCAAGTACTGCATTGCGATCGATCGCACATGCAACTGCCTGACGCAGTTTCTGGTTGTTCCACGGCTCTTTCTCTACGTTGAATGCAAAGTAGAAAAGACGGGTTCCGGTCTGCTCATAAACGGTGATGTTGTCATCGTCTTCCAGATACTGTAACTCGTTGATCGGCGGGTTTACGCAGACATCAATCTCGCCTGCCTGAAGTGCCATAACACGGGAAGATGCCTCGATGTACGGCTTGAACTCGATCGTATCTACAACACCCGGTGCCAGGTTGTCATCTGCCGGAAGATCGTTGCCCCAGTAATCGTCAACTTTCTTCAGACGGCAATACTCGCCTTCTACCCACTCATCGAACTTGTACGGACCGGTTCCGATATAGTACGGATCATCCATACCGCTCTCATATGCCTTCTTGGACTGAATGGACAGCGGAACCGAAGACAGGGACTGGATGAACTCGTTGTTGTAGCTCTCAGTCTCAATCTCGATCGTGTAATCATCAAGAATCGTTGTTCCAACATAACCCTTGAGGACGGAAGCTACCATGTTGTCCATCGCCATATCCAGCGTGAACTTGACATCCTCTGCGGTCATCGGAGTCTCGTCGTCATCGTTGAAATGAACATCATCACGAAGATTCATCTTGATGTGGGTATCATCCTCCTGCTCCCAGGAAGTTGCCAGACACGGACCAAAACGCTCATCTCCCTGAGATCCGTTGTTGAAGAATACCAGAGTCTGATGCGTATTCTTCAGAACAATGTTGTTGATCTGATCCTGCTGGGACTGAAGATCCAGATTGTTGATATCTGCATCCGTACCAATCACCAGAGTGTCCTTGTGGGCTTCGGAGCTTCCGCCATCTGCTGTCGTCGTTCCGGCATCTCCCCCATTTGATGCAGAACCAGAATCGGAAGACTTACCGCCTCCACAACCAGTCAGAGCTACAGCCATCATCGTCGCTGCGCCCAGAAGCAATGCTACTCGTTTTTTCATAACACCCTTCCTCCGTTTTCATAATTTCTGTTGTCGCAGTCTCTTCTCCCTGCGATACTTCTCCACACTGCAAGGTTTCTGTGAAATAAAAACACGCAATGATATAACTGAATCGAACATGCTCTTTCAATTACATCACTGCGCGCTCTCTCATCTCCATGCAATGTGTACAAGTACTTCTCAACTGAGAACAAGTATACCGTCATTTTGTCCTAATGTCAATAAAAATTTTATTTATATTTCACTTTTTCTTTGAAGAATTTTAACATTTTTTTGAATTGTCTCCTAATAAAATAAAGGTATTCTTATTTTTGCATAGTTTATGTCCAAATTTGCAATCGTGTCCTCAGTTTCTCGAAACGCCTCTTAGTCGTCTCTTATTTTAGCTTATTTTTCCGAAGTTTTGTCGTTCCCATTCTCATTCCTGCGTTACACAAATGCTAACGACTTCGTCCTCGTTGTCCGTCCTTATTCCTCCTCATCTTCCTGTGCCCAGGCAAGTGCACAGCGAACTGCTCGTTTCCAGCCCTTGACGAGTTTCTTTCTCTCTTCCTCCGACATCACCGGATCAAAATCGCGCTCTGCCTTCCAGTTCTCACGGATCTCATCGCGGTCTTTCCAGTAACCGACTGCGAGACCTGCAAGGTAGGCTGCTCCGAGTGCCGTCGTCTCAATGCACTGCGGACGAACCAGCTCGGAACCGAGAAGATCGGACTGGAACTGCATCAGGAAGTTATTGGCACTCGCGCCACCGTCAACTTTGAGCTTCTTGAGTGCAATTCCGGAATCCTGTTGCATCGCCTCAATCTGATCGTAAACCTGATATGCCATCGACTCGACCGTTGCCCGGATGAACTGCTCTTTGCTCGTTCCGCGCGTCACACCGACGATCGTTCCTCTCGCGTACTGTTCCCAGTACGGAGCACCGAGACCTGCAAATGCCGGAACGACATAGACTCCGCCGGTGTTCTCAACTGCGGTACAATACTCCTCCGTCTGGGAAGCACTTCTGACCATTCGCATCTCATCGCGAAGCCACTGCACTGCCGCACCTGCGACAAATACGCTTCCCTCAAGTGCATAATGCGTTTCCTCTGCGGTACAAGCCGCAATCGTCGTCAGCAGTCCGTGTGTGGAATGGATTGCCTTTGCTCCGGTGTTCATCAGAAGGAAACATCCGGTTCCGTAAGTATTCTTCATCTCACCCGGCTCAAAACAACACTGACCAAAGAGTGCTGCCTGCTGGTCTCCCGCTGCACCTGCAATCGGAATCTTTCCTCCCATGACATCCGAGGAAGTGTATCCGTATACACAGCTCGACGGCTTCACATCCGGAAGCATGCATTTTGGAATGTTAAAGTACGCAAGAATCTCATCATCCCAGCATTTCTTGTGAATATCGAAAAGCATCGTGCGGGACGCGTTCGTGTAATCCGTCACATGGATGCATCCCTTTGTCAGATTCCAGATCAGCCAGGTATCAACCGTTCCGAACAGAAGCTCCCCCTGCTCTGCCCGCTCACGCGCACCCTCAACGTTGTCAAGAATCCATGCAATCTTGCTTCCTGAGAAGTAGGCATCCGGAATCAGTCCCGTGCGCTCACGGATCTTCTCCTCCATTCCGTCTGCTTTGAGCTTCTCGATGCGATCTGCGGTTCTGCGACACTGCCAGACAATCGCATTGTAAACCGGCTCACCGGTCTCCTTGTCCCAGACGATTGTCGTCTCTCTCTGGTTCGTGATTCCGATCGCTGCAATATCGCTGTAATGCGCTCCGATCTTTCCCATTGCCTCGAGTGCCACGGAAAGCTGTGAAGACCAGATTTCCATCGGATTGTGCTCCACCCAGCCCGGCTGTGGGAAAATCTGTGTAAACTCCTTCTGTGCTACACTACATATATTTCCCTCCCGGTCAAAGAGAATACAGCGAGAGCTCGTTGTTCCCTGATCCAGTGCGATGACGTATTTCCCCATAATAGTCCTTCCCCCTGTCAATTATGATTGAATTTCCATGATGATGTTGTTGATTTGTTGCCGATTCCGTTTTGTTGCTAATCTCGTTTTTGATTGTTATTTTTTTCTCAAACCATAGAGAAAGAGCAGGGTCACACCGTCACCGGTCTCAACCCTGCTCTCATTTTCTCTAAGGTAGTATGATAAAAATATGTACTTCGTTATATTACCATATTTTTCTCACCACTGTCAAGATTCTTTTGGTATTTTTCACATTACTGCTGGGAGTTTGCAAGCTCTACATGGACATTTTTGCCACGGATCTTTGCATTTTTCATGCACTCCACAACCTCTCCTGCACAATCCGACGGAACTTCGACGAAGGTATATTTGTCATACATGTCGATGCTTCCGATCATACGACCGGAGATTCCGGACTCGCCCGCAATCGCGCCAAGAATATCTCCCGGTCTCACGCCCTGGTTCTTTCCAAGGTTTACAAAGAGGCGAGCCATATCTCCGTCGCTCTTTCTGCCACGACCGCCACGGTTGTCTCTTCCACCGCGACCGCGACCATTGTCACGACCTCTGCCTCTTCCACCGCGACCCCAGGAATCGAGATCATCGAGGGAACGTGCCGGCTGAGAATCGATCGCAATGTCCTGATTTTCCTCGCCCATGCTCATTCTCAGAAGAGCGGAAGCGAGATCGAGGGAGGTGTAATCCTCCTCGAGAAGCTTCTTCTCTACAATATGAAGAACTCGGCTCAGATCCATATCTGCCATCACCTGCTTTGCCTGATCAAGGATCTTCTCTGCCTTGATCTCGGTGATGTCGTCGAGGGACGGGATTGCCTGCGGAACGATCTTCGTCTTGCAGTAGCGCTGAATGTCGCGCAGTTTGTATACATCGCGTCCTACAACAAAACTGAATGCGATACCCTCACGACCTGCACGGCCGGTACGACCGATTCGATGTACATAATACTCCTCATCCTGCGGAATGTCATAGTTGAACACTGCCTCAACATCGTCAACGTCGATTCCTCTCGCTGCCACATCCGTTGCAACAAGGATCTCGGTGCGACCATTTCTGAAGCTGTTCATCACGCGGTCACGCTGGATCTGCTTTAAGTCTCCGTGAAGACCCTCTGCAAAATAACCTCTTCCCTGAAGCTCCTGCACCAGCTCATCAACCTGACGCTTCGTATTACAGAAAGCGACAGACAGCTTCGGCGCATACATATCGAGAAGACGACACATTACCTCAACCTTGGTCTTCGGCTTTACTTCATAATAATACTGGGTTACCTTCGGAACGGTCAGCTCTTTCTTTACCACGCGAACGATCTGCGGATCTTTCTGGAAGGTCTTTGCGATCTTCTGAATCGCATCCGGCATCGTTGCAGAGAACATGATCGTCTGGCGCTCCTCCGGAAGCTGGCTTAAGATCGTCTCCATATCCTCTAAGAATCCCATGTTCAGCATCTCATCTGCCTCATCCATGATTACCGTATGTACCTGATCAAACTTGATCGTCTTCCGGCGCATATGGTCCATCACACGGCCCGGGGTACCGACGATGATCTGAGTGCCATCCTTGAGTCCGCGGATCTGGCGCACGATGTCCTGTCCACCGTAGATCGGCAGAACCTTGATTCCGTGCATGTACTTTGCAAGGTTGCGGATCTCATCGGCAACCTGAATTGCAAGCTCACGCGTCGGGCAGAGCGCAATCGCCTGAAGTTTCTTATTCTTCGGATCGATCTTCTGAAGCAGAGGAATTCCGAATGCTGCGGTCTTTCCGGTTCCGGTCTGTGCCTGTCCGATGATGTCCAAGCCTTCCATCTGAACCGGAATTGCCTTTGCCTGAATCGGGGAAGCCTCCTCGAATCCCATATCCGTCACAGCTCTCAGAATTCTGTCATCAATCTGTAACTCTTCAAATTTTACTGTATCCATTCTGTGTCCTCATTTTCCTTCATTTTTATTTCTTGTTTGTTTCTTGTTCGTTTCTTAATTTGCTTTTTGTTTGCTTTTTGTTTCCTGTTTTCGGGTTTTCATACGTTTCGCACAGCAGTACGCCTCGCATTGTCCACCCATTTCTGTTTTCATCTCTCTTTTTTGCTTTTGTATCTTTGTATGGATCTCTGTATGATTTTCGGTTACATTTGATTTGAATCAAGAACAATCCAGTCAATCGACGATTTCTCTTCCGGTTTCTATTTTCTATTCTGGCATCCCTTCCTTGCAAATCTATCCTGTTCTGCATCAGGCATCCCGTTCCCGGATCGACATGATTTTGCTCTCTTTCTCTCCTGCAACTGTCTCTCTTTTCTTAAAGAAAGAGAGGGTTCAAGATAGACCTTGAATCCTCTCTCGCATACGTCTAAAAATTTTAACACAGGTATGTTTTCATGTCAATCAAACAAAATCCCGAATTTTTATGCAAATTTATTTGCTTTTTTGACTTCTTTTTGACTGTGTTTTTCTGAGGTACACACAATGGCGAATGACTCCGTGTGGGAAAGATTTTTTGAATTTTTCGCACTCTTAAATCCCCCACCGAAAGACTCCAGTTTCTACACCACCCGGCGTTATGCTCTCCCCGGCTATTTTGTAAACACTCCCTCTGGGGACAGTCCGTTGTTCGTTCCGTAAGAATCATAAATCTGATCAAACGTTCCCTGCGGAGCCTGTGCAATATAGGAATGACCACTGCCATACTTTCCGTAGAGTTTCATGATCGTGATCATATCTGCCTCCGGAATCTCCACACAACCTGAAGTTTCGGTATCTCCCGGCACATCACAGTGAAGGAAGAGTGCGGAACCGCGACCGGTCACAGCATTGCGATTGTATCCTGCGTCAATCACATAGTTATAATAGCCTGCATAGCCCTGACCGCCAACTCGCTCACCTTTTGCGGTGGAACCCTTGACTAACTTGTTGCTCGTCTCCTCCCAGACATAGGAATTGTCAACCTGAATATAGTCAGACGGGAATCCCTCGAGTGCCTGAGCCTGACCAAACGGGGTATTCATCTGGAAAACACCGATCGGGGTCGTCTTATCTCCCTCATGGCGATCGTTGCTCATCCCATTTTCTCCGAGATGACCGGCCACCTCAAGGCGTTTCGTCCAGCTTGTGCCATTCGTATTATCCGTACTATCGGCAGTTTTCTCATATGCATAAACCTGACAGTTAGTGCCACCGCGTCCCTCGACAACGACAAGAACAGAGGCGTCCTGCGGAAGCACAAACTTCTCCGGTACAAACGATGCGGTCGACTCTCCTAAGATCTCTCCAGTCACAACCGGTCTGCTCTCATCCAATAAAGGAAGTGTCACTGCCTCACCCTGCTGAGTCGTAGTCGTTCCTGCTACCACAACCGGCGATCCCGCCCATGCCGGTGTTGCCATCAAAAGCATCGCCATCGTCATACAGATTCCTGTTTTCTTTTTCATTTGTAATTCTATTCCTTTCTGTCCTATTCTTATACTCTATGCTGAGATTGCTTTTCCCACAATCTCTGTATTCTTTCTGTTTTCAGCTATATTGGCTTTTTGTTTTTCTTAATTATACTTTAAAGCGATAGCCCACACCCCAGATCGTCTCAATATACTGAGGTTTTGCGGTATTAAACTCAATCTTCTCACGGATTTTCTTGATGTGAACCGTAACCGTCGCAATGTCCCCGATCGACTCCATATCCCAGATCTTTGAGAAGAGTTCTTCCTTTGTAAATACATGGTTCGGATTCTGCGCGAGGAAGGTCAGAAGATCGAACTCCTTCGTCGTGAAGTTCTTCTCCTCCCCGTTGATCCACACGCGTCTTGCGGTCTTGTCGATCTTGAGTCCACGGATCTCAATGACTTCGTTCTCCGGACTTCCGCTTCCGATCAGTCTCTCATAGCGCGCAAGATGTGCCTTCACACGCGCAACCATCTCGCTCGGGCTGAACGGCTTTGTCATATAGTCATCCGCTCCGAGTCCAAGTCCGCGGATCTTGTCAATATCTTCTTTCTTCGCAGAGATCATGATGATCGGCGTGTTCTTCACCTCGCGGAAACGACGACAGATCTCAAATCCATCCATATCCGGAAGCATCAGATCGAGAATCAAGAGATCGAAATCCTCTCCAAGGGCACGCTCAAGTCCCTTCTTTCCATTTTCTTCCAGTTCCACCTCAAATCCGCTCAGCTCCAGATAATCCTTTTCCAGTTCTGCAATGCTCGTCTCGTCCTCAATAATCAAAATTCTGCTCATTTTTCCACGCTCCACTACTTATTTATAAGTTATAAGTTTTATAAGTTGTTTATTTTTGAAAACCCTTATTTCTTACTTTCTTACTTTCCTACTTTGTCTGGCGACATTTCTACTTTTTTGACAGGTTTTCTATTTTGACGACTTTTCCTTCTTCCCGGAGTCTTTCTTCCCGGAATTTCCACGGCGATCCTGATCTGCCACTGCCATATCAACCTGCGGAACTTCCTGATACTTTCTCAGCACAAAATGCATCTCCGTGCCGATTCCGAGTCTGCTCGTCGCCCAGATCCGTCCGCCGTGATCCTCAATGATCTTGCGCACAATCGAAAGCCCGATTCCACTTCCTCCCTGGGAGGAATTTCTCGACGCATCCGTCCGGTAAAATCGATCAAAGATATTTGGGAGATCTTTCGCCGCGATGCCTCTTCCATTGTCCTCGATCTCAACCTGAATGAAATCCCCGACATCCTTGATGCGGATGTTGATGATTCCCTTTGGCTTGTCCATATACTTGACCGAGTTGCTGATGATGTTGTTGACCACGCGCTTCATCTGCTCGGCATCGGCGATCACGACCACATCGTCACTGACGTAGTTGAAATATCCAAGCTCAATCCCTCTCGACTCCATATCAAGCCCGACTTCCTCCGCACAGTCTCCGAAATAACTGTTCACATTGATCTTGGAAAACGTGTACGGAATCTTGTTCGTGTCAATCTTGGAATAAAACGTCAACTCATCGATCAGACGGTCCATGTCGTTTGCTTTATTGTAAATCGTTCGGATATATTTGTCCAGCTTCTCCGGCGAGGATGCCACACCGTCGAGAATGCCCTCGACATATCCCTTGATCGCGGTGATCGGAGTCTTCAGATCATGGGAAATGTTGCTGATCAGCTCCTTGCTCTCAAGATCATACTGGATCTTCTCCTCCGCATTCTCTTTCAGCCGGATTCTCATCTCCTCAAAGTCCTGGCAGAGCTCTCCGATCTCATCGTCCTCCTCCACCTCAAGTGTAAAATCAAGATTGCCATCGCGAATCTTGCGAGTCGCTTCCTGTAATTTGCTAAGTGGTCTAAGGACCGAACGGTACACCCAGATCGTCAGCGATGCACAGACAAAAATCAGCATCAGCAGTCCGGAAACCAACATCTGAATCACCATGGAACGCACTTCCGGTCCGAATTCATTGAACCGATACAGCACGAACAGTTTTCCCATCGAAAGCACCATGCCGACAAAAATGATCGGCAGGATTGAAAATGCAAGAAAGGCAATCGCAAGACGTGTCTTTAATCTCATAGGATACACCCCTTTCTGATTGTTCTGTTTTGTTTATCGTTTTTTCCTAAAAAATAGGAAATCCACAAAAAACTCTCTGTAAAGAGTATACCATAAGAATCCCATTCCGTTTCTGAAAAAACTATAAAATAAAGAAGAGGCGTCTATCACTTCACACCTCTTCTTTCTTGTTTCATGCTTCACGTTTTCGTTTTTACTTTACGCTCACTTTAACGTTGTACTTACACTTATTTTTTGCTTATTTCTTGCTCATTTTATTCTGTACTTACGGTTTCTTACTCAGTTTCCGCACTCGATGCTGATCTCATTGAATTTCTCAAGAATCTCATCGATCTGGGTGTTTGTCTTCTCGGCTCCGGCACGATCCATCACTGCATGCCCCTGATGCATCATCAGAAGACGGTTTCCATACTCGACTGCATAGCGCAGGTTGTGCGTGACCATGATCGTCGTCAAATGCTTTTCCTCCACGATCTTTCCGGTCAACTGCATGATGATCTCCGCAGTCTTCGGGTCGAGTGCAGCGGTGTGCTCATCGAGAATCAAAAACTCGATCGGTGTCATTGTGGACATTAAAAGTGCCATCGCCTGACGCTGACCGCCGGAGAGCACTCCGACTTTCACATCCATCTTGTCCTCCAGACCGAGTCCGAGAGATTTTAACTGTTCCCGGTAAAAATCGATGCGCTGACGATTTGTTCCAAGGCGGAGATTAAACGGCTTGCCCTTGTTGTCCGCAAGCGACATATTTTCAAGAATCGTCATGCTCGGGCAGGTTCCCATCGCCGGGTTCTGGTAAACACGCCCGATTTTTCGCTGACGCTTGAATTCCGGCATGTTCGTGATGTCCTTTCCGCCGATCCGGATCGAACCGGAATCAAGCGGGATGCTTCCACAGATCAGATTGAGCATCGAGGTTTTTCCTGATCCATTACTTCCGACGACGGAGACGAACTCCCCGTCCTGAATCGTCAGGGAAAAGTCTTCAAACAGACACATCTCATTGACCGTTCCCGCATTGTAATATTTATGAATATGACTGAGTTCGAGCACTTATTTCCCCTTCTTTCCTGCAATTTTTACTTTGGTCTCTGTCCGGTTGCTGACTACCAGAATCACCAGGAACAGAACGGCTGTGATCAGTTTCAGATCCGAAGCTGCCATTCCCATCGCAATCGCGATCGAAACGCAGGCCTTGTAGACCACCGATCCTGTGATAACGGCTGTCGTCGCCTTGACTGAGTGGAAGCGCTTGAGGAGCTTCATTCCGATGATGACACTCGCAAGTCCGATAACCATTGTTCCGGTTCCGGTGCTGATCTCAAAGAAGCCTTTCTGCTGGCAGTACACACAACCTGCAAGAGAGGCAAAACCGTTTGCAATCGCAAGACCAAGGATCTTCACCATGCCCTTGTCTTTCGCAAGAGAAGTCACAAGCACGTCGTTGTCTCCCGCTGCCCGAAGCAAAAATCCCGAGCGCGTATTCAGATACAGATCGAGAAGCACCTTGCAGACCACAACGATCATAAGAAGAATCAACGCTACGAGATACGGCTCAAGTGCCTCCGGCACCATGCTATCAAGCCATGCATTCTCAAAAATCGTCTCCTGACTGAAAATCGGCACATTTGCCTTTCCTGCAACGCGAAGGTTGATCGAGTAGAGCGCCGTCATCACGATTATACCGGAAAGCAGATCACGCACCTTGAACTTGACGTGAATGATTCCTGTGATGCACCCGGCAAACGCTCCGGTCAAAAATGCAAGGAACAGAGTCAAAAAAGGATTCACACCTTTTAAGATCAGCATGACCGTGACTGCCGCTCCGAGTGGAAACGTGCCATCCACAGAAAGATCCGGAAAATCCAGAATTTTATAAGTAATATATACGCCGAGCGCCATGATCGCGTAGATCAGACCCTCCTCCATCACGCCAAGTACAATGGACATGTCTCTCCCCCAGTTTCTAATCGTCTTTCGAGTTATTAGTAGTGATCGAATAATCGGATGGTTTATTCTTCATCCGTGTATTCTTTTCTTAACCTTAGTAATCTCTTTTTAATCTTAATTGATTATTTTACTTATAATTGATTCCTTTACTTACTTTGAGGTTGTGCTGATCTCATCGAAGAGTCCTGCTGCACTCTCCGTCAGCTCATCCGGCAGGGTGATTCCAAGGTTCTCTGCCACCTTTGTGTTGCCATAGAAAGCAGCTTCCTTGATAACCTCAAAGTTCATCTCGCTTGCCTTCTTCTCACCCTTTAATACCTGAGCTGCCATCTTACCGGTCTGCTCGCCAAGGCTCACATAGTCAAGTCCCATTGCTGCCAGACATCCGATCTTTACCTGCTCAACCTCACTTCCAAACACCGGAATGTTCTTCTTTCCTGCCTTGTCAAGAATAACCGGAAGAGAGCTTACAACGGTGTTGTCGGTCAGGTTCGTGATGCAGTCTACTTTCTCAACCAGATTGTCTGCTGCCAACGGAATGTCTGCGGTGGAAGAAATACCACTCTCCACAATCTCAAATCCGTAATCGCCTGCTGCTGCCTTGTACTCCTCGATTGCGGAAACGGAATTGATCTCACTTGTACTGTACATGATGCCGATCGTCTTTGCATCCGGAAGCACTTTGCGGATCATCTCAAGCTGCTGGGTAACCGGGAGCTTGTCGCTTGTACCGGTGATCTCTCCGACCGGAGTTCCATCTGCATTTGCAAGCTCTGCTGCGACCGGATCAGTTACTGCGGTGTAGATAACCGGAACGCCATCTTTCTTTGCGGAGCTGTATGCGCTCTGTGCAATCGGAGTTGCAATCGCGCAGATCAGATCTGCCTTCTTTGCAAGGAAATTGTCCATGATCTGGCTTGCGGTACCGCCATCTGCCTGTGCATTCTCATAAAGGACGGTCAGGTTCTTGCCCTCGACGATACCCTCATCTGCAAGTCCCTGAAGGAAACCGATTCGGCAGTTGTCAAGAGAACCGTGCTCTGCAAACTGACCGATTCCTACGGTGAAATCGCCATCTGCGATCTCTGCCACACCGGTATCTTCCCCTGCGCTACTGCTCTCTGCACTGCTTCCGTCCTCTGCCTTGGACTCCGCAGATGTCTCTTTTACTTCCGAAGAAGCCGTTGTCGTCTCAGTGTTCTTTGAGGAAGAACATCCTGCAAGTACTGCCATCGCCATTGTCGCCAGAATCACTGCTTTCACATTTCTCTTTTTCATAATTTTTTCCTCCTAAAATTTTGAATAATATGATAAGACGCAATTTCCTATAAAATAAAAAAAGTCCCAGATACAGTTTCCTGTATCTGAGACGAATTCACATTCACTTAATCCGCGGTACCACTCAAATTGGCAATAGCCCTCTTTTTTCACATACATGCATATGCGCTGTCAGATAACGGTCACAGTTTCCGTCGCTCCATACTCCCGATCCTCATTCATCAAAAGCAATCTTACTAAAAGTAAAAAAGTAAAGTTCTGATGATCTGTTCTCAGTTTCAGAATCGCCCTCGAAAGTCCATTCAACAATCTCCGCCATGTTGCAATCCCACCATCTGCAACTCTCTGTGATTTTAGAGGAAAGCCTACTCGTCTTTCTCATCGGTTTGTTTGGTTTTGGTTTGTTTTGTTAAGTGCATTTTAAGCCCGAATTTCAAATTTGTCAAGTGAAGTTTTTTATCTTAACTTTGATTAAGCATCCCCTTACAGATTCAACTTCTCATACCCCTTGCTCACATATGCATCCATCCGCTCTTTAAGTGCCTCGTGCTTTGGATCTGCAAGTCCCGGAGCCGACTTTAACAGCTCGTCGACCTCTCTTGCGACGGTCTTTAAGAGATCCGCGTCCGTGAAAATGTCTGCCAGTCGAAATTCGAGATCTCCGCTCTGGCGCATGCCGAAGAAATCTCCGGGGCCTCGCAGTTTCAGATCTTCCGATGCAATATAAAATCCGTCGTTTGAGCGATTGAGAATATCAAGGCGTTCCTGTGTCCCATCCTGATCCGAACCGTTGACCATGATGCAGTAGGACTGTGCTTTTCCGCGCCCGACGCGCCCGCGAAGCTGGTGAAGCTGGGCGAGACCGAAACGCTCCGCATTCTCGATCATCATCACTGTCGCATTTGGCACGTTGACTCCGACCTCGACAACCGTCGTCGACACGAGGATCTGGATCTCGCCGGATGCAAATGCCTCCATGATCTTATTCTTCTCTTTGCCCTTCATCCGACCGTGAAGATACTCGATCCGCGCGCCCGGAATCCGTTCCCGCAGAAGTTTCGTGTAATCGAGCACATTCTCCGCCTCGATCATCTCACTCGCCTCGACCATCGGACAGATCACATATGCCTGATGCCCGGCGCCCAGCTCTTTTGACAGAAACTGGTAGGCGCGATCGCGATATCCCGTATCGACGACACAGTTTTTGATCGGCAGACGACCGACCGGCATCTCATCGATCACTGAGATGTCGAGATCGCCGTAGAGAATGATCGCAAGCGTCCTCGGGATCGGCGTCGCACTCATCACAAGCACATGGGGCAGGGTACCTGCCAGGTCTTTCCGACTCTCAGCGCCCTTCTGACCGAGTGCTTCCCTCTGACCGACACCGAAACGGTGCTGTTCATCGGTGATCACGAGCGCAAGATTGTCATAGTGGACATTCTCCTGAATCAGTGCATGCGTGCCGACAATGATGTCCGCCTCGTGAGATGCGATTTTCTTATATGCCTCCCGCTTCTCCTTCGCCGTCATCGATCCGGTCACGAGCACAACCTGTTTTGTGACTCCCCACACTTCAAACAGCTCCTGCATCGACTCAAAATGCTGTCTTGCAAGAACTTCTGTCGGAGCCATCAGCGCGCCCTGAAAACCGTTGTATGCGGTCTGAAGAAGCGCAAGGATCGCAATCACAGTCTTTCCCGAACCGACATCGCCCTGAACGAGACGGTTCATCACAAGACCACTCTCAAGATCTCTCTGCACCTCAGTGAGTGTGCGCTTCTGCGCTGAGGTCAACGCATACGGCAGACGCGCCTCAAGCTCGTCAACCGCTTCCACATGATGCATCACAAATGAGGAAGTCTGATCCTGACGCTTTTCCTTCAGTCTTCGCACCGCCAACAAAAAGAAAAAGAACTCATCAAAGACGAGACGCTTTCTCGCCATCAGAAGTTCCGCGCGGTCAGCCGGAAAATGAATGTGCTCGAGCGCATAGTTGTACTCTGCAAGCTCATAACGGCTCCGCAGATCTTCCGGAAGATACTCCCGCTCCATCGTGTGACGGGCAAAGGCTTCCTCCATCGCGCGCACAATCGCCTTGTTTCCAAGTCCTTTTGTCTGACCGTAGACCGGGCGCATCGAGCCCATGACTTTCTCATAATCCTCGGGTGAGAAGATCTCCGGCTGTTCCATCTCGAGACGGCTTCCCTTTTTCACGACTTTTCCGCGAAAGACAAAGCGTTTTCCCATCTGGAGCGTTGCGCGCAGATATGGCATATGGTACCACGTCAACTGCATGACTCCGCTCCGGTCCTTGACCGAGGCAAGCGTCAACTCGATCTGTTTGAACCGACGCACCGACGCGGTCTTTAAGAGAGCGCCAGAGACTGCCACAATCTCGCCCTCCCGCACCGACTCAATCGGCGTCGGAGGATCGTAGGAATCGTACCCTCTCGGATAGTCGTGAAGCAGATCGTCCACGGTCTCAATTCCCAATTTTCGAAACAGGGCACCGGTTTTTTCACCGATGCCCTTTAAACTCGTAATAGGTTCCTGATTCATAAAAAATTACTCCACAGAAATCATGTAATAATAAATCGGCTGTCCGCCATTCTGAAGTTCGATCTCAAGATCCGGGAATGCCTCTTTTGCCTTATCTAAGAGTGCCTGAGCGTCCTCTTCCTTCACATCACTGCCGTAGTAGATCGTCACAAGCTCGGACTCCTCGTCTGCCATTGCCTTGAGGCTGTCGAGAGCGACATTCTCGATCGATGTGCCGACCGTGAGCATACCATGATCACCGATTCCCATGATATCGCCCTCATGGATCTCCATGCCATCGATGTTCGTGTTGCGGACTGCGTAAGTAATCTGACCCGTCTTCACGCGCGCCATCTCATCCTTCATCGTCTCAAGGTTCTCCTCCGGGGTCTGATCCGGAATGTAGTTGATCAGAGCCGTGATTCCCTGCGGAACGGTGCGGGACGGAACGACAACAATCTTCTTGTCCTCGACGAGATATTTTGCCTGCTCTGCTGCGAGAATGATGTTCTTGTTGTTCGGAAGGATGTAGATCACATCTGCATTGACCTTCTCGATTGCAGAGAGCATATCCTCGGTGCTCGGGTTCATCGTCTGACCACCCTCGATGATGTAGTCTGCTCCAATTCCGCGGAAGATCTCACTGAGTCCCTCGCCAACGGAAACTGCAATAAATCCTGCCGGCTTGCGCGGTTCCTCACTCGCCTTTGCCTGCGCTTCCTTATCCTCCTGCTCTTTCTGCTCCTTTGCGAGCTTCTCTGCATTCTGGATCAGACGCTCATGATGCTCCTCGCGCATGTTGTCGATCTTCATGCGGGACAGAGAACCGTAAGTCAGTGCCTTCTGGATTGCAAGACCCGGATCGTTCGTGTGAACATGAACCTTCACGACATCATCATCAGAAACGACAACGATCGAATCACCGAGAGATTCCAAATATGCCTTGAACTCATGCTCATCCTTCTCGGTGTACTCTTTCTCAAGGTTGATGATAAACTCGGTGCAGTAACCGAACTTGATATCCGCAGTCTCAATATCGGAAGAACCGGCAGCGCTCTTTCCTGCAGTCATCGCAGAAACGCCAGCACCGTTGGATGCCGGAATGCTCATGTCGACTTCCTTGCCGTTCAGGCCGTCAAGTGCACCTTTGAGCACCTGCATCAGACCCTGACCACCGGAATCCACAACGCCTGCCTGTTTCAGAACCGGAAGCATCTCCGGAGTCTGGCTCAGCACATAATCGCCCTGCTCAATGACTTTCTCTGCAAACTCAATGACATCATCGGTCTGAGGAACGAGCTCCACTGCCTTGTCTGCCATTCCCTTTGCAACGGTCAGGATCGTGCCCTCCTTCGGCTTCATAACTGCCTTGTAAGCCGTCTCAGTTGCACGAACAAAGGCATTCGCAAGAACTGTGACATTGATCTTGTCCACAGTCTTGATCTCCTTCGTAAATCCGCGCAAAAGCTGAGATAAAATAACACCGGAGTTACCGCGTGCACCGCGCAGGGAACCGGAGGAGATCGCCTTTGCAAGGTTCTCCATCGTCGGCTGTTCAATGCCTGCAACCTCACGCGCTGCTGACATGATCGTCATCGTCATGTTTGTTCCCGTATCTCCATCCGGAACCGGAAATACGTTCAACTCATTAATCCATTCTTTCTTTGCCTCTAATCCTTTTGCCGCAGAGAGAAATGCTCTCTGTAACAGATGTGCATCAATATCCTTCATACTCACCGGTATGCTTCCTCCTTCATTCTTATCAATCAATTACTCGTACACCTTCTACATAGATATTGATCTTGTCAACTTCCATTCCGGTGAATTCTTCTACTTTGTATTTCACATTGGCAATCAGGTTGTCTGCAACTGCAC
This sequence comes from Brotaphodocola sp., assembly GCF_050873365.1. Taxonomy (GTDB): domain Bacteria; phylum Bacillota; class Clostridia; order Lachnospirales; family Lachnospiraceae; genus Brotaphodocola. Next base: position 26,095 of record NZ_JBNMIQ010000004.1, read on the forward strand.
AGATGCTGACTCCGTAAGCCACAATCACATGGAAGTCCAGGGAAATATGGTTGTCCTCCACACTCACCGTAATTCCGTGTGTGATACTCTCTCTTTTAAGCAGTTTTACAAGTCCGTCTTTCATGCTCACTGCCGCCATTCCGACGATTCCGAAGCATTCCACTGCTGTCATACCTGCATAAAGGGCGATAACATCTGAACTGATCTGGATTTCGCCAAGTTTGTTGTTGATGTGTCCTTTCATAGCCATCCCTCCATTTTTATTTTTCCGCGCCCGAAAGATGTAACCAGCCTGATCAGGCAAAGCCCACCCCGGGTCGCAATTTTTCTTAACCGAGTAACTGTTCTATGTCTTCCTCATCTTCCTTGTCTGCCTCTTGACATTCACAGCTACCTACACAGATTTTAACGCGATACCAATAAAGCGCGTAACTTTGTAATTTTGTAACCTCGTAACTCTTAGAAAGTTACCATGATCTCACGCCAAAATCCAAATTCAAGACATCTTTTAACTAAATAAGTATACCACACACCCGATATTGTGTCCATTCCAAGTTTTCTTGTTACATTTTTTTTGATTTTTTTCAAATTTCACTTGCAAAAATGTCGAACTTCTGTTATCATACATTTGTTGTAGCCTCCACCCGGAGGCAAGTAGCGGTGAAGGAGGTGCAATCATGGCTAAATGTGCAATCTGTGAAAAGGCTGCTCACTTCGGAAATAATGTGAGCCATTCCCATAGAAGATCCAACGCGATCTGGAAAGCAAACGTTAAATCTGTCAAGGTTAAGGTAAACGGCGGCGCTAAGAAGATGTACGTTTGTACTTCTTGCTTACGTTCTGGCTTAGTAGAGCGTGCTTAATTTATGGCATTTAAAAAGCTGTTAGTCCACTTGGGCTGACAGCTTTTTTGCGTTTTATGAACCAATTTTCATGGGCTCATGGGCTAACTGAATTGTCTTTCTCAGTTTCTAACATCATAACACTTCCAACCAATCAACATGCAAACAGATAATACCCGAGCGTCAGACATCCGATGATAAAAATCAGGGTTGTCAGAGTTTCGGGGATAAAAAGTAACAGGGTCATTCCCATTCCAAAACAAAAAAGCATCAGACCACAGACTCGCTTCATGGATTCCTCCTCATATGATGGGATCGAATCAACGGATCAAACATTATCCTTGATCCTTTTTCTTCTGATACTATCACCATATGCAAGTGTCCATAAAACGATTCCGCAGTCTCATGCTTCCATCTTATCTCTGGTCTTATCTTTCGTTAGTCTTATCTTCAGTCGTATTTCTGGTCTTATTCTCTGTCCTGCCCTTACCTTGTTGATGTCCTTCTCTTTCGCATCTGTTTTTTCTTTTCTGTGACTTTTTCTCTTCGATGACCCTTTGATGATCTTTTGATGATCCTTTTATGATCTTTTTATTTCTCGGTCACTTCTTTTGCATTCTCAGCGATCGTCTCTGCGGTCTCGACAGCTTCCTTTGAGACTTCCTTCTGTCCGCCCGTAAACTTGTTCACGAAATCCGGCACCATGTCAAGAATCTTCGTCACAGCATCCTGCTGTTTGATGTTCACAAGTTTCGTCACTCCGTTCTGGATCACGAGAACTGCGCTCGGGCTCATCTTCGCACTCATACCGCCTCCGCCGTTCTGCTTTGCATTGTCGGCAAACGATCCGGCAGCCATTCCGCAGGTCACATCCACAAGCGGAAGAATGATCGCATCATCCACCTTCACCGCATCGCCCACAACCGTCTTCGTCGTCACAAACTGATCCATTCCCTTAAACAGTGCCTCCACTGTCTCTGCAAAATGATTATCTGCCATCGCTATTCCTCCTTAAGATCTGCCCTCTCTAAGAAACTATCTGCGAGAATTTCTCCATGTCTTCCACAGTCTCCGGGCATCTTTATCAATCAGAATCCTGAGTCCGATCCAAAGCAGAGTCCCGATTCGAATTCGTCCTCTGAACGTTCCCTCACCCTCAAGCACCAGCTCCTCCGCGTCAAAGACTGGTGTCAATGCAAAATTTCTTCCATAAAATCCATAAAACGGACTGACGACTGTCAGCACCTGTCCCGTCAGATAAGGATCTCCGAGACCAAACCTCAGCTTTCCGGAGAGTTTCCGCGGGAGAACGTGGCGGAGAAACCGAACAAGCTGACGCTTCAAGAGCCGAAAAACTCGCTTGTTCTCTTCCTTCCGAAGAAATTCCATCAGACGCTTTCTCTTCTCATTCAACTCCTGAAGATTCGAGCCGATTCCAAGCAGGCGTTTTTTGATTCCACCAAAACGTGCTCGAAGACCTCTCTGGAACGTTTTTATCTTTTCCGGAATCTCTTTCAGGGAAACCAAAACCTTTTTCCATTTTGACTCTTTGCTGTTCTGTTTTGATTCTTTTTTATTCTGCTTTGATTCTTTTTTGTTCTGCTCGGTTGTTGTTTTCTTCGCAGGCTCTTTCGATTCTTCGACTGCCTTCTCCCGTGCCTTTGCTTTTATCGGTTTCTTCGCTTTTGTCGGTTCTTTTTCTGTCTGGGTATTCTCGCCCTTTGATTTCCTTTCCTGTTTCGGCTGTTTTGATTTTTTTATGACGGTTTCTGACTTCTTGGCTACTCCCGACGTTTCCGCGATCTCCGACCGTTCCGGCTTTGGCGGATTCCCCGATTTCTTTTCTTTTTGTTCTTCTTTCGGCTGTGCTGTCACACGCTTGGTCGTGCTCTTCGATGAGACTTTTCTCGCCTCCTCTGAAACTCTGCTCTGCTCTTTCTCAACCGCAACAGCCTCAGCCTTCTCTTTCTTTCCAAGTGGAATTCCAAAAATCCGCAGAGAAATCTCCGTGGCTTCCCTGCGCCGAACCGTCAGAGAAATCGCGCGAAACAGCCAACTCACCGTGGCTTCTGCCTGAAATCTCTCATAGAGAGACAGCTCAGCCCGGTAACAGATCGGCACAAACAAGATCAGACACAACACGAGTAAAATCAATCCGAGAATTCCAAGAATCAGCAGTCCAAGAATTTTCAAGATTCCAAAAATGACAGCCAGCATCCGTTAATTTTCCTTTTCCGCCCCGTCCTCATCCAAACGGTTCTGTTCTGAATTATGCTCTGAAAAACCATCCTCAAAAGATTCTTTCGAATCAGCCTCTGAAAAATCCAAATCTTCCGAAAAATTTGAGAAATCCGAGAAATCTACGTCATCCGAAGAGTCCGAAGAATCCAAAGAATCTGAGACAAACGCTCTCCAGTCAAACCCTCCGGTCGTCCGGTACATATCATCCACAATCCGACGCACAACCTCAAGCGCCTCCCAGTAAGTCACGGCAACTCCGATCAGCAGATGCTCCTGATCCCGGTACGGCGGAAGCAGAAGCATCGCAGACGGATAGATATCAAGCACATTATTCCCATTCTGTGGCGGAGTAATCACATAGACCTCCGGCTGAATCTTTCCGTTCCGGATTCCCTGAAGAATCGCGAAGCGCCGTCTCGATGCCTTTTTTCCGATGTAGAGATGTTTATACCAGATCATAATCCTCTTCTTCCATCAACATTTCCAGAAGTTCCTTGCTCGTCTCCCTCTCCGCCCAGTCGGAACAGCCTTCCAGACTGTTCTTCACATACTCAAACAGCTCCTGAGTGGAATTAAAGCAGAATGGGATCACGCCCAGAACCCCCGCCATGATTGCACGGGAGACCGGTTTCGGAAGAGACTTTAAGAGCGGGTCAACCTCTGCGATGAAATCATCCACCGTTCGGTCAAGCATCACACGGTCAACCTCGCCCTCAGACTCCGCTTTTTCAAGAATCGCAAACGGGCTGTCTGAGATCAGGCTCACCACGCGAAATGCCAACGCAGCCTGCTCCTCGTTCTCCCAGGAGTCGTCCTTGAAATCCATGCGCATATATTTCTCAAAATACTCTTCCTGGACACCCTCAAGTGCCTCAAGCTCTTCAAAAACATTCTCTGCGATCTCTTCCTTCTTTTCCCAGGCGTCGCAGACGGCTCGCAAAATTGCACCGACATGCTGTTCTTCCACTGCGTCACGAACCGCAGACGGTTTGCACAGGCAGACTACGCAGAGATCATTTGCCATCTCCTGAAGATCCCGGAAGAGATCGGTCTCATCTGAGAGCTGTGATCCAACTTCTGCGATTTTTCCCTGAAATTTCAAATACGTTTCTTTCGGCATATCGGAGAAGTTCTGTTCTCTCAGCTGATCCAACAATTCCGCAAGTTCCGGCTTCTGGCTCTTCTGCTCTTCGATCATCTCCAACATACTCGCAGAGCGCACAAAGTACATGATGGAATCAAGACTTTCTTTGTCTGAACCGATATAGGCAGACAGGGACTCTCTGAGAATGCTGTAAAACTTCTGTCTCGTCATGCGAACCGGAAGCTCACGGATCACCAGCTGGATTCGCTGGTTCATCGTCGCCCCATCTTCCACATCCGTGATATAGTGAACCAGTCGTCTCAAAAACTCCTCGTCGGAATCTTCCACAGTCGGAATATCATCGAGATATTTGCGCTCCATGCGGTTGAAGACGTATTCATAGGTGCGGAAATTATCCACAAATCCGATAAGCGTCTCCATCTGTTTTCTGCAAGCCTCTCTCAGATCAAGTGCCTCCTGCGTAAGTTCCGCAGAGCTTTCCCCCTCACAGAAACGCTTTAAAAGTTTTACAAGCGTCTCCACCAGAGGTTCATATGTTTCCTTGTCCGTGCTAAATCCCACAAATTCCGGATCTGTCTCCTCATCACACAACATACAGGAATTTAACGCAAGTCTCGCCAGCGAATATCCATACGCGGACGAGCTGAGTTTTCTCCACTGATTTGCCATCTCCGAATCCCCCATTTTTCTTTTTATTGGTAATACAATTCCTTTTTATTTCGCAATGCAATCCATGAACCGTAACAGTAATTAATAGTAATGGTAATTAATAGCAATTAACGGTAATGAATGATAATTAACGATAATTATCAAGAATCGAACGGCGGAGCAGATCGAGCGCACGCATCACCGCCTGCTCTCTGACTTTCTCGCGGTTGCCCTTAAACTGGTACTTCTCGACATTGACTTTGTCTTTCATGTAAGTCGCGATATAGACAAGACCAACCGGCTTCTCCTCGCTTCCCCCATCCGGTCCGGCAATTCCGGTCACGGCGACGCAGGCATCGGAATCCGTTGCAAACACGCCTCCGGTCGCCATCTCGCGCGCAGTCTGCGGACTGACTGCCCCGTATTTCTTCAGTGTGCTCTTGCTCACATCGAGATACTTGCGCTTTGCCTTGTTCGAGTAAGTGATAAATCCCTGATTGAAGACCTCCGACGCGCCCGGCACATTGACAAGGCGACCTGCGACAAGTCCGCCTGTGCAGGACTCTGCGGTCGTCACCGTCAGCTCATACTTGTTGAGCAGGCGAACGACTGCCATCTCAAGCGTCTCGTCCTCCTTCGTCGAGTAGACGAGGTCGCCGAGACGGTTCTTGATCTCCTTGACTACCGGCTTCATCAGCTTCTTTGCCTCTTCCTCCGTCGATGCTTTTGCGGTCACGCGGATATGAACCTCTCCGGTCTTTGCATAGGTTGCAATCGTCGGGTTTGTCTGACCGTCAATCAGATCGATCAGCTTGCTCTCCACCTGACTCTCTCCGGTTCCGCAGACCTTGATCATCTGGGAGCGAAGAACTTCCGGCTGACGCTCCTTAAGCCACGGATATACCTGGTTCTTGAACAGCGGAACCAGCTCGTTCGGCGGTCCCGGAAGGAGAATTGCAGTCTTGCCATTCTTCTCCATGATCAGTCCCGGTGCCATTCCGTTATCATTGTCAAGCACGGTCGCCCCATCCGGAACAATCGCCTGTTTCCAGTTGTTTGACGGGATCTCCTTGTAGATTCCTCCACGGAAATATTCCTCGATCCGCTCTCTCGTGTGCTGGTCTTCCACAAGCTCAAAGCCCATGATCTCTGCACAGACTTCCTTCGTCAGATCATCCTCCGTCGGTCCAAGGCCTCCGGTCAGAATCACAACATCCGAGCGATCAAGCGCCGTCTTTATGGTCTCTGCCATGCGGTCATGGTTGTCTCCTACAACCGTCTGGTAATAGATCGAAATTCCAAGATTTGCACACTGCTGTGCGAGATACTGCGCATTCGTATTCACAATGTTTCCAAGAAGCAATTCGGTTCCTACTGCAATCAGTTCCGCTGTCATGTTTTTACATCCTTCCTTCTGTCAGAACCCGATGGTTCTTTGAAATGTAATCCACAAGAGATACCACTGTCAGAATCAGTGCAATCCAGGTGCATGCCAGAGTCAGAAGGTGAAGCACCGGAAGATTGACAATCATCAAAATCACTGCAATCATCTGAAACGTGGTCTTAAATTTTCCCCAGTAGCTTGCCGCAATCACAATTCCCTGCTCCGCTGCCACAAGGCGAAAACCGCTGATAATGAACTCTCGGCTGACGATCACAATGACCATCCATGCCGGCATCTGTCCAAGCTGAATCAGACAGATCAGCGCCGAGCAGACAAGAAGTTTGTCTGCCAACGGGTCCATAAACTTTCCAAAGTTTGTCACAAGGTTGTATTTTCTTGCAATCTTTCCATCGAGCATGTCCGTCAGACTTGCAACAATAAAAATTCCACATGCCAGATTTCTCAGAAACTGAACCTGACCATTAAACGCAAGCAGGCTCACCACAAAAAACGGAATCAGAATCACACGCATTACCGTAAGTTTATTCGGCAGATTCATTGTAGACCTCCCCGATCAAATCGTAATCTGAAGAACCAGTTACCTTTACTCTCACAAAATCACCGGACATCATTGCCTCACCGGTATTTACAAAAATATATCCGTCCACACCCGGAGCATCCATGTAGGTACGTCCCACATATGCCGGCTCGTCTGCGACCTTGCCCTCGATCATCACATCAAGCACACGACCGACCATCGACTCAGACTTCTCAAACGCGATCTCCTGCTGAAGCTCCATGATCTCATCACGGCGCTCCTCCTTGACCTCCTGGTCAATCTGATCCGGGAAGGTTGCCGCCGGAGTATCCTCCTCCGCGGAGTATGCAAACACACCGAGACGCTCAAATTCCATCTCATCGACGAAACGCATCACTTCCTCATGATCCTCCTCGGTCTCGCCCGGGAATCCTGCGATCATCGTCGTTCTGAGTGCGATATCCGGGATTGCGGTGCGGAGTTTGCTGATCATCTCGCGAAGCTGAGCCTGATTTGTCCGGCGTCCCATGCGTCTCAGTACGTTGTCGCTCGCATGCTGGATCGGAATGTCGAGATAGTGGCAAACCTTCTCCTCGGTGCGGATCGTCTCGATCAGCTCATCGGTGATCTCCTCCGGATAGCAGTACTGAATGCGAATCCAGTAAATGCCCGCGATCTGTGCGAGGCGGTGAAGCAGTTCCGGAAGCATCTTCTTTCCGTAGAGATCCACGCCGTAGAGGGTCGTCTCCTGAGCGACTAAAATCAGCTCGCGCACACCCTTCTCTGCAAGGCTCTCCGCCTCCTTTAAGAGTCTCTCCATCGGAACAGAGCGGTAATTTCCGCGCAGGCTTGGGATGATGCAGTAGGTGCAGTGCTTGTCACAGCCCTCTGCAATCTTCAGGAATGCATAGTGACCACCCGTCGTCAGCATACGCTCGGTCTGAACCTCCGGAAGTGCATTGAGATCGTGGAAACAGCTCACACCGTGCTCTCCGCCGAGAGCTTTCTTTAAGACAGCAGAGATCTCATCGTAGGTGGAAGTTCCGAGGATTCCGTCTACCTCCGGGATCTCATCGATGATCTCCTGCTTATAGCGCTGTGCCATGCATCCGGTTACAATCAGAGCCTTGCACTTGCCGGTCTTCTTTAACTCCGCCATTTCGAGGATCGTGTTGACACTCTCCTCCTTTGCGTCATTGATGAAACAGCAGGTGTTGATCACAATGATATCCGCCTCGTTCTCATCATCGGTAAAGCTGTATCCGTCCTTATTCAGAAGACCAAGCATCATCTCGGTATCTACCAGGTTCTTGTCACAGCCAAGGGAAACACATAAAATTTTCATCTATACCAAATACTCCTAATCTCTCTATCTCTTTGTATCACTGGAACTCTTTTTATTTTTTATATTTTTTTATAAAGTTCTTCGCTTATTTTTGTATAAAATTCTTTTTTGTTATAAATTTTTTATTTTTCTGTATCTATGGAAAAAGCCATCTCGGATAAATATCATGAGACGGCTCCCCCCTTTATTTCTAAATTCTCTCTGTCAGGATTCTTATTCTTAGAATTCTTAGAACCCTTTTCTTTTGCCAATCTGGCAGTGATTTGTCAACGATTCACTGAGTACTGCTCTGTCAGACTTCCCCTTACTCGCCGATGTGAGCCGGATTCTTCAGAGCCATCTCGCCGATCAGGCCAGCAGCCTCCTCGGTTGCCATCTCAAGAACGACATTGGATGCATCCTCAGCTGCACGAACTGCGCTCTCGTCAATGTAAGACAGGGTAGCGGTGTTCTTCTCAAGCTCGAGGTACTCCTCTCTGGTCTCCTCCTCATCCTCTTCGGACTCTACATCGCCAAGGATCTTTACGCGACCCTCGTACAGCTCCTGAACTGCGATGGAAAGCGGTTTCTTTCCCGGTGCTGCTGCAACGAGCGGATCATCTCCACCGATGATCTGTCTTGCGCGCTTGGAAGCTGCAAGAACGATGGAATAACGGCTCTGTACAACCGGCTGCTCGCCCGGCTCCACATCGCTGTTTACTGCATTGATCAAATCTGTATAAGACGGATGTAACATAGAAAAATCTCCTTTCCACAGGCGCTTTTTGCGTCCTGCGCTGACATATTAATATTAATTTTATTTGCTTTTACTTGCGATAAACCTGAAGCTCCTGATTCATCTGTGCACAGAACTCCCTGTTCTCCTCGCTTCTCGCATGCTGAGACTGAATCAGATGGTGAAGCTCCTCCACGCAGGTGTCCAAATCGTCATTGACCAGAATGTAATCATACTGATCCATGTAGACAGCCTCCTCACCCGCACGGGCAAGACGCTTCTCAATGACCTCAGCCGTCTCCGTTCCGCGACCGCGCAGACGAGACTCAAGCTCCTGTGCACTCGGAGGAGTAACAAAGATCAGCAGAGTATCCGGGAACTTCTCCTTCACTTTCAGAGCACCCTGAATCTCAATCTCGAGAAGAACATCCTTTCCAGCTTCCCGCTGTTCCATCACATACTTCTTCGGGGTTCCATAATAGTTTCCCACATACTGTGCATGCTCAATCAGGGCATCTTCCTCGATCATCTGCTCAAACTCTTCTTTTTTCAGGAAGAAATACTCCCGTCCATCCTGCTCTCCCTCACGCGGTCCGCGCGTGGTCGCAGAGATCGACAGCGCATAGCGGTCTGCATACTTTGCAAGCAGTGCCTTCATCAGCGTGCCCTTGCCAGCTCCGGAAAATCCGGAAACAACCGTCAACAATCCCTTCTGACTCATCTTTCTCGGCTCCTTCTTACTCAATATTCTGAATCTGCTCTCTCACCTTCTCGATCTCGGTCTTGAGCGCAATCGCGCAGTCAGACGTCTGAAGATCGGTCGACTTTGAGAGTGTCGTGTTTGCTTCCCGGTTCATCTCCTGTGCAATGAAATCGAGCTTTCTTCCGACGCTTCCACCGGTCTCGAGTTCCTTGCGGGTTGCAGAAATGTGACTGCGCAGACGAACCATCTCCTCATCCACACAGATCTTGTCCGCATAGAGCGTCACCTCCGTGGCGATCCGTCCCTCTTCCAAAACGGCTCCGGCGAGAAGTTCCTTCACCTTGTCCTCAAGGCGCTGGCGATACTCGCTTAAAATCACCGGGGAGCGCTCCACAATGAAGTCCACCTGCTCTTCCATATAGGAAAGTTTTCCGAGGAGATCTGCCTTTAACTTCTCTCCCTCCTGAACGCGGGACTCCACAAATTTCTTTGCAGCCTCCTCGACGACGGCGGAGAGCTGACGCCACATCGCATCCTCGTCCTCCGGCTCCTGCTCCATCACAAGAACCTCCGGCAGAGATGCGAGTTTTGAAACCGTCACATCGTTCGGAATCCCGAATTCCTCTTCCATCTTCTTGAAATGCTCCATATATTCCATTGCAAGAGAGCGATTGTAGCGAAGACAGAGATTTCCCTCGGTGTAGTCCTCATAAGAGATAAAGACATCCACCTTTCCTCTCTGAATATAATTCTTGAGAAGATTTCTTATTCCAGCCTCGAAGTAATTGAACTTCTTCGGCAACTTAATGCTCAGATCCAGATACCGGTGATTCACCGCCTTTATCTCCACAGAGATCTTGCACTCTGATGTGACAACCTCACACCTTCCGAATCCGGTCATGCTCTTAATCATCTGATCGTATTGCTCCTTTGTCTGCGATATGCATATTTGCTGTCTTAGCCATCTTGGCTATCTTAAATGAGTCTGCCTAACGTTCCTGTCTCCCCGATTTTTGGTTCCTGTTCCGAATTCAAGAATTCCAGAACTCCAAAATCCTAAGATCCCTAAAATTCCAAAAATTCCAAAATCTCAGGTCAAAATTTTCCAGTCAAAATTCCCGGACAATCAAACAGAGACCGGGACAGAAATATACAGACACTCATAGATAATAATCATTATAAGGCAAATGGAAAAGCAAGTCAACTTGAAATTCAAATGCGAATCCTGTATAATAAAATGGTTACATTCTAGTAACAAGCAAATCACACGAGGTATAAACATATGGCATTTGACGGAATTGTAATTGCAAATCTGGTTCATGATATCAAGACGAAGCTCGAGGGCGGAAAGATCAACAAGATCGCTCAGCCGGAGAAGGACGAGCTTCTCTTTACCGTAAAAAATAACAAGGAGACCTTGCGTCTGTCGATCTCGGCAAGTGCAAGCCTTCCTCTCGTCTACTTCACCGACAAGAATAAGCCAAGCCCACTGACGGCCCCGAATTTCTGCATGCTCCTGCGAAAGCACATCGGCACCGGAAGAATCGTGAAGGTCAGCCAGCCTGGTCTTGAGCGAATCATCGACTTTGAGATCGAGCACCTCGACGAACTCGGGGATTTGAGACGCAAACGCCTGATCGTCGAGCTGATGGGAAAACACAGCAACATCATTTTCTGCAAGGAGGATGGCACGATTCTCGACAGCATCAAGCACATCTCCGCTCAGGTCAGCTCCGTGCGCGAGGTTCTGCCGGGTCGCCCCTACTTCATCCCGCACACGACGGAGAAGTCCGATCCGTTGAGCATAACCGAAGCCGAATTTACTGAGCTGATCCACTCTGCCCCGCTCCCGATCCAGAAAGCACTCTACCAGAAACTCACGGGTATCAGCCCGATCATCGGCGAGGAGCTCTGTCACATTGCCTCGATCGACGCCGACCGCTCCGCAAACGAGCTGAGCGAAGCAGAGCTGACTCATCTCTATCACATGTTCTCGCTGATGATCGATGACGTCAGAGAGGGACGTTTCACGCCGAATGTCATCTACAAGGGCGGGGAGCCGGTTGAGTTTGCGTCAGTTCCACTGACCTGCTTTGACAGTGCGACCTACACCGCAAAGACATTTGAGAACATCAGCCAGCTTCTCGAGTCCTACTATGCAGAGAAGAGCATCCTGACGCGAATCCGCCAGAAGTCCGTTGATCTGCGCCGTGTCGTCCAGACCGCTCTCGAGCGAAACTACAAGAAGTACGATCTTCAGCTTCGCCAGCTCAAGGACACCGAAAAGCGCGACAAGTTCAAAATTTACGGCGAGCTCTTAAATACCTACGGCTACGAGCTCTCCGGCGGAGAGAAGGAGCTCAAATGCTTAAACTACTATGAGAACAAAGAGGTGAAGATCCCACTTGATCCTCAGCTTTCCGCTCAGGAAAATGCACAGAAATATTTCAGCAAATACAACAAGCTCAAGAGAACGTTTGAAGCTCTGACCGATCTGACCGCTGAGACAAAGCAGGAGATCGATCACCTCGAGTCAATCAGCGCCGCCCTCGACATCGCAGTCAAGGAGGAAGACCTCGTTCAGATCAAGGAGGAGCTCTCCGAGTTTGGCTTCATCAAGAAGCGTCCGTTCGGCGCAAAGAAGCCGAAGATCACGAGCCGTCCGTATCATTACCGCTCTTCTGATGGCTTTGACATCTATGTCGGCAAGAACAACTACCAGAACGAGGAAGTGACCTTCAAGATCGCAAACGGCAACGACTGGTGGTTCCACGCGAAAGGAATCCCGGGTTCTCACGTCGTTGTACGCACCGAGGGAAAAGAACTTCCGGATCGCGTCTTTGAGGAGGCCGGTGCCCTCGCTGCCTGGTACTCGAAGGGACGCACCAACGAGAAGGTCGAGATCGACTACATCCAGCGCAAGCACGTCAAGAAGGCGGCTGGCGGTGCACCGGGCTTTGTCATCTACCACACGAACTACTCACTGATGGCATCCCCGAAACTCGAACTTGAGGAAGTGACCTCCTAAGTCTGCTTCCAGAGAAAAAGAGAAGCGGAGAAGATTCCAGATCTGGTCTCTTCCCCGCTTTTTCAAGTTTTTCTTATTCTTATTTTTTCAGTTTTCTTTCCCTGTTCTTCTTTATTTTTCTCTTTTTCTTTTTATTGTTCCTTATTTTTTATTCCGGTTCCACATCATCAAAATCTTCCGCTCTCGGAAAATCTTTCAAGGAAACGCCCTGGTGCTTTCCTCTTCGACCCAGTCTCTCCCGCTCCGTCGGCTCTTCCTCCGGCGTGTGGATGAACTGCATTTTCTCCTCCCAGCCGTTTAACAGTTCCTCGCTTGAGATCTGGAAGACTTTCATGATTGCACACAGCTCAATATCCGTCACATATCTCTGTTTTGTCTCAATTCTTGTAATCACCTTTCGATCAATATCAAGTCCCATAAGCTGAAACTCCATCGCCAGCTTTCTCTGCGAAAACCCTCGCTCTTCTCGAAGCTGTCTAAGTCTATCTGCAATGAGGTTCTTCTCGCCGGACTCTCCTCTGGACTTCGGCACGTATCCTACCTCCTGTCTCATAATTTCAACCACGCTGAGTTTATTTTACCCAAAAACGTCTCTTATCTTGGTTGTAAAAATGAGACAGGATCATTTTGAATTTAGAAACCGAATCCCCGAAAGCGATTTACTTTTAATTTCTTTTTATCTCTTTTATTTTCTTTTAATTTCTTTTTCTTGTCCTTATCCTTCTTAGGATCGTTGCGGATTGTTGCGATCGATGAGCTTTGCCCCGAGCTGTTTTTCAAACACTTTCATCAGCACATTCATGTCGATCGGTTTTGCTACATGGTCGTTCATTCCAACTTCGAGTGCCTTCTTTCGATCCTCCTCAAAGGCATTCGCCGTCATCGCGACAATCGGAATCGTCGCCTTCTTCTCATCCTCCATTTTTCGGATCATCTGCGTCGCCTTGTATCCGTTCATGATCGGCATCTGGATGTCCATGAGAATCAGGTTGTAATAGTCATCCGGTGCCTTCTCAAGCATCTCCACACAGGCAACTCCATCGACCGCGCGCTCCACGCTCAGCCCCTGTTCCGCCAAAAGCTCCATCGCAATCTCCGCATTCAGGTCATTGTCCTCCGCCAAAAGAATCCGCTTATCCTTGACACTGACCTGATCGAGGCAGTAATCTGCCCGTTTTGCCTGTGCGTCCGCTTCATCCGCAATCCGGCACGGAATTCGAACCGTAAAACGGCTTCCAAGCCCCAACTTGCTCTCGACAAGAATCGTTCCGCCCATCAGATCCACGAGCTTCTTGACGATTCCCATTCCAAGACCGGTTCCCTCCACTCCACTGATCGTCGAAGTCCGCTCCCGCGAGAAGGCATCAAAGATATGCTTCTGAAACTCCTCGCTCATTCCGATTCCATCATCGACGACAGCAAATTCGGTCACGCACCAGCCCTCCCGCTCATCCGCAAACTGGCGCAGATAACAGTGAATCGTTCCGCCCTCGCCGGTGTACTTCACTGCATTGCTCAAAATATTCAGAAAAATTTCCGACACATGAGACTCATCGAGGTAGACATAAGGATAGATAATCTTCTTCTCCCCGATCAGGTTCTGCTGTTTTTTCTTGCAGGAGTTCTCAAACATCACAATACAGGAATCAAAGCTCTCACCAGCCTTCACGACGCTTTCCTCAATCATCGTCTCGTTGTTCTCAATCTGCGCAAGTTCGAGCACGTTGTTGATGATTGAGAGCAGGTTTTCCCCGGAAATATGAATGTTTTTCATGTACGTTTCGAGTTTTTCCGGCTCATGCAGATGATTTCTTGCGAGATCCGAATAGCCTAGAATCGCATTCATCGGTGTTCGCAGATCATGAAACATGTTAAACAGAAACGTCGATTTCGCCTTGTTCGCCATCTCTGCCATCTTTGCAGATTCCTCGAGCATCTTCTGCTGTCGCTTCTCTTTCTCCTTCTGTTCCTGCATCGAATAGTAGGTGAAAATAATCAGCGCACCGGCAAGCACCACCGCGACAGAGGCAATCTTCGTCGCCGAGTAATTGATCACCTCGATCGACTTGTACGTCGATTCCATATCAATCTCGATACAGAGCGCACCGACAATCTCATCCGTTTTTTCTTTATTATAAATCGGATAGCACGCCGTAAAGATATGTCCCCAGGTCGTATCCACAATCTCCTGTGAGTAGGTCGTCTTTCCTGCAAGTGCAGAATCAATGTAGGGAATCATCTCATCCTCAATCGCCGTGCCCGGATAGGCAAAATCCTCTGCATCGTAGTCAAGACCGTCAATCAGGTAGACAAGCGTCCCATCGTTCGCCCGCTTTGCGGTATAAAGATAACGAACTGATCGAAGAATGCGAAGATCATTGAGTCTGGCCTGAAGCGTCTTGTATCGCTCCGTATCCATATCCTCATAGTCGTTGATGTTGGTGAAATCTTCTTTTGTGAACAGATTTGACACCGCCGTATGAATCATATCGGACGACCACCGGTCATGCTCCACCGATTCCATCAGCGTGCTGTTGCTGTAATTTTTCTGCAACAGAAACGTGTACACCACAATAAATAAAAATGCCAGAAGAAGTAGAAGAAACAAATTTAATTTGTTGCTATTTTTTATCTTCTTATCTGTTGTTCCCATTCTATTTGTACTCTCCCCATCTTCCACAATTTTGTATCTCCCACATTTTTCCATGTCACGCCCTAGGCTATCCGGTTCTGATCCGTAACGCGGACAATTGTCGCGATCACTTTATTCATATCAAGCGGTTTTTCCAAAAACTCATTCATTCCCGCCCTCGTACACTCCGTTCGCGCCTCATCCGAGACACAGGCAGTCGTCGCAAGAATCGGAATCGTTGTGGCGTCCTTCTTTCCGGAACTGCGAATCTGCCTTGTCGCCTCATATCCATCCATCACCGGCATCATAATATCCATCAGAATCGCATCAAACGTTCCCGCAATCTCATTGAGGTAGGAGAGAACTGCCTGAGCGCCATCCGTCGCAACAAAGACACTTGCCCCCGCATCCTCAAGAAGGAAACGCGCAATCTCAATGTTCAGCTCATTGTCCTCAACAAGCAAAATCTTCATGCCCGACAGATCTTGAAGTGCCTGCGTGTTCTGCTGTGCCTGATCAGATTTTTCATCAAAATCAACTTCATTCTCTTCAAAACCAGCCTTATTCTCTTCCACTCCCGAACACTCCGGCACATTTTTCTGCTTTTCCTGACCTTCGTATGCTTCACGTGCTTCGTGCGCTTCCTCTTGTCCCTGTTCTTTCTGTCTTTCTCTCTGTCTTTCTTCCTGCTTTTCTCTCTGTCTTTCTTCCTGTCTTTCGTTCAGTCGTTCCTCTTGTCTTTCCTGCTTTTCTTCCGGTACTTTCGTAAACGGAATTACGATGTGAACCGTCGTTCCCACCTCTCTCACGCTCTTGACCTCGATGGTTCCGTTCATCTGGTCAATCAGTGTCTTTGCAATCGGCATTCCAAGCCCCGCTCCCCGGTAAACGGTTCTTGCATCCATCCGTTCCTGAGAAAACGGCTCAAAAATACGTTTCAAGAACTCCGGTTCCATGCCGATTCCCGTGTCAGAGACTGTACACTCATAAACCACCTTTTCTTCCGTCTGTCCGGTTTTTCCTGTGATATCGCCCGCATTTTTGATTCCGGTCTTTGACTTTGCCCACTTAGATCCCGCACTTCCGTCTGATTCCGACTCTGGCGATCCTGCGTTCTCTGATCTCAATGATTCCTTCCACACAATCCGCCCATGCGGTCGATTGTACTTCACGGCATTCTCCAATATGTGCTGAAGCACCTCATGGATGTGCACAGAATTTCCATAGATCTCACAATCTGCGAGCTCCGTGCTCTCACGCACCAGCTCAAGCCCCGCGTTTGAAGCCTGTTTTGCGATCGTCTTTTCGAGCCCATCCGTCACCTTCTTGAGATTGACATGCTCCTGCTCCGTCGTGGATGCCTCCCCCTCCAACTTGCTCATCTCAATCACATTGTTGACAAGACTTAAAAGCTGATAGATCGAGGCGATCGCCTTCTTTCGATTTGCCTCAATCATCGCCTCATCCTTGGTCTTCTGGTTGATCTCAATGATTCCGAGAATCGCATTGAGCGGAGTTCGGATATCGTGGGACATATTGTTTAAGAAAACCTGCTTTGCATAGCTTGCCTGCTGAGCACGGCGAAGCGCATCCTCAAGAACCTGATTCTGCTCCCGCTCTTTTTCCGCACGCTTATGCAGGTTTTTATACCGTTCTACGCCTAAAAGAATGATCAAAATCAGCATGACAGACACCGCTATATACACGACTTCCGTGTGTGCCCGGAAAAAATCGTCCGCGGTGTACGCCACCAGTTCCCCGATATACTGGTAGGCGTGATTGATCCCGTAGCCATCTCCGAGAATCGCGATCCCGTGATTCAGAATGCGAAGCAGATCTCCATTTCCAAAATTCACACCGAAACACCGATCATCCGGCTTCTCAAGCGGAAGAATGTTTAGAGACTCATCCGTTCCCACCAGTTTGACTGAGCGAAGCGCATTGATGATTGTGCTGTCCGCCATTCCGGTCTTCACCATTTTCATACAGTCTTCAATCGTATCGCAATAGATTATTTCTGCCTGCGGATAGCTTGCCACGGTATAAAAATACTGAAGCTGGTTGTCCCGGTTCACCGCCATCCGTCTCGTCGTTTGCTCGCTGTAATCCCCCTTATAGACAAGGTCCGTCGAGGAGCTGACCACAACGGTGCTCTGCTGATAACCGAGTTTTTCCGCATACTGGATCTCCCCGCCGACCGGAAAGACAAAGTCCACACTCCCATTTTTCAGCCCTTCAATCATCTCTTCATGCGTGTCAAAACGATGATAGACAATCTCAGGATGATAATCTCCCGGAAGAGCGTTAAACAGATCCGGAATCAGATCTGCCACGAGTCCTGTGACACTTCCATCTTTTTTCGTGTCGCTGTAAGGCATGTAGTTGTTCAGATAACCAACTGTAATCTGCGAATGACGTTTCATCCACTCCTGCTCCTGCTGAGAGAGGAAGACACTGATTGAGGTATCTGCGGTGTATTTTTTGCGCAGAGTATCTAAGTACAGGGAATCCTGACTGCTTATGATCGAAAGCGCGATATTTAACTCCTCTAAGAGTTCCGGATTCTTCTTGGACACGGCAAGGTAGTACGGCTCTCTCCCGAGCAATTCGACCGGAGTGATCCCCGTGTAATTCGAGACAATGTTGTCCGCACTCACAAACCCGTCAATCCGATGTTCATTAAAATCCGAGGCACAACTTGCAAGATCCTTGTAGGTGACAACCTCAATCCCTGCCCGGTGTTCCTCAATCCAGGCATTTACAATCTCCATCACCTTCTGATCTGCAACGACTCCAATCCGTTTTCCGGCATAGGAGGCGATGTCCCCGCTCTTCATCGACGAGTCTGCGACATCCTTGTAAATGTAAAATGTCTCCTTGAGCATCTCATAATCGGGATAATCAATCTGATTTTCCCTCTCCTTCGAGTATGCGACTCCGGCAAGCACATCGATCTGTCCATCCACAAGTTTCTCGTAAAGTTCCTCCCAGCTTCCCGGAACATACTCATACTTCCATCCGGTATAGGCAGAAATCTTCTGAAGATACTCATAACTGTATCCACGGCGAAGTGAGGTCTCCCCATCTCCCTCCTGGAAATCCCTCTTCTGATAATAACCGACTCGGACAGTCTGATAGGAATTCTCCTGCGAACTTTCCTGCAAATTTCCATTTGAATTCCCATTTGAATTCTCCTGCGCAAAAGTCGGCATCGCCATAGAAAACAGAATCATTCCAAGACCGAGACTCACACCAACAAAAAAATGAATGATCTTTCGATACCATTTCCGTACCGTTTCCTCCAGCGACCGTTTTCTCTCCACCTTTACTCCCCCGTAATATTTTTTGACGTTCTCCCACAAATCCAGAAAACATCGATTCTGATTTAGACCACCAACGCATCAGGCTGTGTCATCAGGCTGTTGACTGCCTCCTCGATCTCCTTTATCGTGATCGGTTTTGTGATGTAGGCATTCATTCCCGCCTCCATACAGATTCTCTGATCGTTTGCAAACGCATTTGCCGTCATCGCAATAATCGGAACTTCGTGATCCTCCCGCTCGGTCGCACGGATCTGTCTCGTCGCCTCAACGCCATCCATCACCGGCATCTGCATATCCATAAAGATCACAAAGTACTCATTTTTCTCTGATCTCTGATACTTCTCAAGGGCAACTTTTCCATTCTCTGCCCACTCCACAAAGAAGCCCAGACTCGTCAGCAGTTCTTCCGCAATCTCCGCATTCAGAGCATTGTCCTCCACAAGAAGAACCTTCTTTCCGTTAAAGTCCATCTGCGGTTGCGACTCCTCCGTCACAATCTTCAGCACCGATTCCCTCTGCTTCGGTGAGGACTCCTCAAACGGAATCTCCACAACAAACGTCGATCCCTTTCCGGGTTCACTCTGAATCGACAGTTTTCCGTGCATCAGATCCGTAAATCCTTTCACGACAGACATTCCAAGACCCGTTCCCTCCGTGGTGGAAGTCCGGCTGTTGTCCGCACGGCTGTAATCCTCATAAATATGCTTGAGATACTCCTTCGTCATTCCGATGCCATTGTCCGTGCAGGTGAAGCGGTACGTTTTTCCGTCCTCAAGAAGATCGAGACTCACCTGAATTCTTCCGCCCAGATCCGTATACTTGATCGCGTTGGAGACAATGTTTACCATAATCTGACTAAATCTTCCGGGATCTCCGATCACGACCTGATCCTTAAACCCACAGGACACCGTCAAATTCTGCGACTTCTTGTCCGCCAGCGGACGAAGGATCTCCATGCTCTCCCTCATGCACTCTTCCGGATTAAACGGCTTGTGGACAAGCTCGATATGACCGTGCTCAAGCTGATTGACATCGAGAATCGAGTTGATCACCGACAACAGATAACTGCCCTCCGACGTGATGCTGTCGAGCGCATTGTCGAGTTTTTCTGAATCGTATTTGTATTTCTTTGCGATCTGCGTCATTCCGAGAACGACATTGAGCGGAGTTCGGATGTCATGGCTCATCTTGGAGAAGAAATTGAGCTTTGCATCGTTTGCATCCTTCGCCTCCCGAAGTGCGACAGACAACTGCTCTGAAATCTTAAGCTGTCTGTTCTTCGTCCGAACGGTCTGAATATACAGAACAATCAAGAAAATAAACAGCCAAACACTTGCAATCACGCTCACAAGGTAGGACGGGTGATCAAAAAGATACGCCGTCAACGTCGGCGCGCTCGTCGTCTCCAAGTAGCTCTGAACCGTCTGTGCACTCATCTGCTCTGCAACTTCCGTCAATGTTTTCTGCCAGAGTCCATAGAAATGACAGTCGTCCTTCGCATTGATTCCCATCTTGAGATTCATCATTGCCCCCGGAACAATCTCCACACTCAGACGATTCTGGGTATCTTCTCTCGCGAGCTTCTGCGCAGTGTAGCTCATCATCAGAGCGCCGTCCACCTTCTCCTCGAGGATCTGCCGAATACACTCCTGCGTCGTCTCCAGAGAAATCAATCTCACATTTGGCCAGGTCAAGGCAACAATCTCATCCACCGCGATATTGTCCCCGATCACTGCAAGTTTTGCAATCTTTCCGGCTACTCCTCTCCGGCGCAGAACGGATATGCTCGTCGTCAGATAAGGATCTGTGATCTTGTACTTGTACTCTCCCTCGTCCTCATAGTAACTCTCCATATCCATCCAGATATCTACATCGCCGGACGAGATCAGCGTCTCATATTCTTCTTTTGAGGAAACCGGGACAATCTCATAGTTGATCCCAAGTTTCTTTGCGGTCGCCGTAAAAAGATCCGCAACAATTCCATGTGCCCGTCCATCCTCATACCACGAGTACGGATTCGCATCCGGATTCATGACTGCCCGGACTGTCACACCATCCTCGCGCATCTGCTTGAGCAGATCTTCCTCTTCCTCCGTAAATTCCAGATTTTTATCCGGAGAACCGTAGTACTCGGTGTAGAGCTCATCACGCCAGTTCGGGTGCTCGGTGTTCATCCGGTCGATCGCCTCGTCAATCTCCCGAATCAGCGCCTGATCTTCCTTTCTCGCCATGAAAAAGTACGGAGTCTCCCCGAAATTTTCAATCGTGAGCTCATCCTCCGGCGTGCGGATGTAACTGTTCACAAGTGCATCCACCTCGTCGTTGATCAGCGCATTCGACAGCTCAACCGGCGTATCGTAATAGAGAATCTCGCAGGAAAATCCCTTTTCCTGCGTAAACTGCTTGAACCGCTCGTTGTAGGTATGGCGTTTTAAAAGACCAATCCGAATTCCCTCATAGGTCGAATAATCCCCCGCAACAATTTTGCGGTTTCCGACCTTCACATTCATGCAGGTCGTCGCCGTGATCGACGGATGCGTCGAGAACGCAAACTCCTCCTCACGCTCCGGAGTCCGCCGTGCTGCCGTGTAAATATCCACCCCGCCGTCTCGAAGCATGTCCTCACATTCCTTGGCACTCTTCTCATATCCGATATAAGAAAACGTACATTGCAGATATTTGGAAATATCCTGCATCATATCATATCCATAACCATAACGTTTTCCATTCTCATCCTGCATGTGATAGCAGTCATAGGCATAAAACGCCACCTTGTAATTCGGTGTGTCCTTTCTCAGCCCATTCTCGCTCCCCGCATACGCCGGAAATACCTGCGAGATCGCAAGCAGAATGATAAGCCATAAGGCAACCATCTTCTTTCTCATTTGTAAAAACCCTTTACCTCTTTATTGTTCATTCCTATCCGCCTGCTATATCATGTTTTTCTGTAAGATCATTCATTAAGTATTACCTGATAGGGTGAACATTCTTTCTACCACTCATCATATCACAGGTTTTGCTTCTTTACAATTCAGAATCACGGCCGTTACCGCTCAGAACCTTTCTACTCATATACAATCATATCCAAAAACTCACAACTCCTGTCCATGTACCGTAAATCGGTGTCCTCTAAGGTGTTCTTTAATGCGTTCTTTAATGCGTTTTCAATGCGGATTCCAGAAAATCTCGGACAAATTCCATGTTATCCTGAATATAATCGGAATCTTCCACAACCAAGGTATTCTCCCAAAAGCTAAAATCACGGTCATTGATTCCTGTCTCTTTATGTACGTCTTTATTTGCCGAATAATATCCCGCATAATGGTTCCAACTGCCCTCCTCGGAAAATCCCTCGACACTCAGAAGATAATTGATAAAGAGTGCACAGGTGTACGGACAGTCGGCATTGTTTGCGACACTCGCATAAATGGCATACATATAACCCGAAAAACAGTCCACATCGTCCTCATATGCCATCACATTCAGACGATTTCTCTGTTCTTCTTCAAGCTTTCTTATCTTGGTAAACACAAAAAATCCCATTTTCCCAGAGTCCGCCTCCGCAATACTTGTACAGATCTGGGAGTTGGAACCATGGTTGAAATCGCAGTTTTTCAAAAACCGATCAATCCACTCGTAGGAAGCTGAGAGATACTGATCCCCATTGTTCCATTCGTTTCCATAGTAATTGCGATAGGCTTTCTCGATCTTTTCTGTCCACTCCGGACTTGTCAGCATGACCAGAAAATTGGTATTCTCGGTCTCATCGAGCGGATTCTTAAAGTAAATCTGATCCTTCCACTCCTCTTCTGTGAACTGCCAGATGTTGTGATCCTTGATCGCTCCCTCACAATTGTTGTAGATAAACAGCGTGTTGCACAGACAGACGGCGACCGGAAGCTGGAAGTTCTTTTCCACCTGATCCCGATACTGTTCCGGAAAATAGCGATATGCGAGTCCTGTCTGAATCAGTTTTGTGTCCAAATCCGCTCCGTTCTGCGTGAGCATCATATCCACCGTGCCCGCTCCGCGTCGAATCTCTGCGCTCAGAAAATCATAGGTCTCCGCGTCGTCAATCTCGTGATAAACGATCTTCCCTGCGAGTTTCGGATATTTCTTCATAAAGTTTTCTGCGGATGTCTCTGCTGTCGAGGTCGTCGAATAAAAATCCAGCACCCTGCCGGACGCCATCTCCTTCTGTGCCCGCTGGTACAATTCCTCATCCGAAAGAATCGTGGCAGTATTCAACTGACTCTGCAACGTCTGATCGAGCACCTGCTCATACCATCCCCCACACCCGCTAAGCATCAGGCTGATACACAGGATGCACAGGACGCACAGGATTCTCACCGGTCTTTTTAAAATTATGTTCATCTCTCCCATCCCTCTCAAAATCACCATAAAATAAATCATTGCAAAATCATCGCAAACTCACTGCAAAATCATCGTAAACTCACTGTTCGATAAATTTTCGCATCATGCGATAAAGTTCTTCAATATGAATCGGTTTTGCAAGATGTTCATTCATTCCGGCATCGATCGAGGCTCTTATATCCTCTGCATAAGCATTTGCCGTCAGGGCAATGATCGGGATGGATTTACTATCCTGCTTTTTTGAAGCGCGAATCGCCTTCGTCGCCTCATATCCATTCATGACCGGCATTTGCACATCCATCAAGATAATCTGATAATACCCATCCGGGTGATTCTCATACATCTCAACAGCTTCCCTGCCATTTCCTGCCATTTCCACGCCAATCTCCGTCATCTCCAAAATCTCACGGGCAATCTCACAGTTCAATTCGTTGTCATCCACCAGAAGACAACGCAGGCCCCTGAACTTGACCTCTGCTTCCAGACCATCCTCATCCTGTGCAGACTCTTCCCGATCTTCGTCCTCACAGACTGCCAAAGACACATAAACCCGAAACGTCGAACCTTCTCCTAATTTACTGCTTACCGTGACATCACCGCCCATGAGTCTCGCCATGTTTTTGACAATGCACAATCCAAGCCCCGTTCCCTGCTCACTCTGCACGGTCTTATCATCTGCCCGCGAAAACGGTTCAAAAATCGTGGCAAGGAACTCCTCGCTCATTCCGATTCCGTTGTCCTTGCACTCAAACAGAAATTCTGCGTTGCCGGAGGCATCCATTCTCTTCTCCGAAACCGTACATTCAATTGTTCCGTTCTCCGGTGTGTACTTTACCGCATTGGAAAGAATATTTACAAGAATACTCTTCAGTCGGGTGAAATCTGCAATCACCCAGTGATGTCTCGTCTGATCGTTTCGGATCAGCTGTTGATGTTTCTTTCTGGCACTGACCTGAATCATATCATAAACTTCTTCTAAGAGGTCGCAAATAAAAACTTTCTGTTTTTCCAGAACGATCTTGCCCGATTCAATTTTGGAGATGTCCAGAATCTCATTTACAAGTCCCAGCAGGAATTCACCGGACGATTGAATTTTGGCAATGCAGTTCTGAACTCGCTCCGGCTCGTTTTTATAGTGTTTTGCAATCGCAGTCATGCCAAGGATTCCATTTAACGGAGTCCGAATGTCATGGCTCATATGAGACAGGAAATCACTTTTTGCTGCATTTGCCGCATTTGCATCCTGACTGGCTTCCCACAACGTCTGATTCAAGCGAACGATCCTCTCATGCTCTGCCGTCACATCCTGAATGGCAAAAATCATCTTTTGCGGGGTATTTTCCGAATAATTCAGACCGCTGAACGTGACCGTCTCCCACTTTCCGCCATCCACCTGCATATAAACTTCCCGTCTCATCACAGGTTCTCTCGGCGAAAGTTGAACCTTCAGCTCATTGATGTTGTACTTCATCCAGATATCACCGTCCGCGACATTGTGATTGACCAGACCGGACAGCTGTTGACAAAGCTCGGTGTAACGTCCTCTCTTCGGGATTCCAAGCTGTTCTAAATTTCCCATCTCGAGATACTCGTAGGTATCATTCATCAAATCTACCACACAGAAACGATAATAAATTCCGTAAAAGGCCTCCAAAATCTGGTGCACCGTCTCATTTTCTTTTTTTAATTTCGTATTTTGACCTCTGCTTTCCAGAATGACAAAAAACAGATAGACGGCAAAGAGCGCAATCTGCGCAATCGCAACCGTGATTGTTGAGCGATTTACACTGGATTTCATGGCGGTCGTCACGGATTCCGGAAATACCCGCATCAACGCATAGTCCGAATGTTTCAGCGTTTTCACATAGGCACTTTCACTCACCCCATCCCGCCGATAGTTGTATCCAAAGCTACCGCCGTTGTAGAGAACCGTACTCAACGCTTCTTTTGTGATTTGCTTTCGATTTAGCCCATCTAAAGTCGTGGACAGGAAGGTATCCTCCCTGTGATAATCGAGAAACAGATTTTTTCCAATCCACTCCTGACCCCCATTGGAAGCCGAGATAATCTGCCCCTTCGTTGACACGAGATACGTCATCGAAGGCGAACCAAAGCTTTTGGAATCCAGTGCCTTGGCAAACTGCGCCTGCGCAAGTACCCCGACAACAACTCTCTCAAGGGAACCGTTCTCATAAACCGGAGCATAAAACACAAACGAAACGCCTTCCGAAAAAATGGCATTGTAGTCCACCATAATTCCATTCTTTCCCTGCATTCCCCTTGTGATAATGTCCGTTGCACGAATATCTTTCACGGTATTCCCATATCTAAGAGTCCCGTCTTTTTCTACCAGAAAAAGCGACTGGAACGGGCTGTTCTTCTCGTAACGAGTGATGTCCCCCACCGCATCAACCGTATCGGCATACATCAGAATGCTCCCGCTACAATAATCAAGCAGATCATCGATGGAATCCGCCTGATCCGTGTCAGCCTCCTTTGTATAGATCAAATTTTGCAAATAAATGCGCCTCATATTCTGGTAGGTGAATGCCGTAATCAACAGAATCATCAACGGTACAATCACACACAAAAGGCGATGTGCTTTTAATGGAGTACGTCCTCCCTCATACTTCATCATAACTCTCCCCCAAAACCGAAATCCCACAACTCAAGTTCTTCTATATCAAGTCAAATTTATCATGTTCTTCCATACAAAAAGCGCCGGAACCACATGGATTCCGACGCTCTTTGCTCTTTATCTTTATAAATTGCTTTACAAATTTATAAGTTTGAGGAGAATGAATTAAATTACATTCCCATCTGCTTTGCAACTTCCTCTGCAAAGTTCTCTTCCTTCTTCTCAAGGCCCTCACCGGTCTCGAAACGAACGAACTTCTTAACAGTGATCTTAGCGCCGTTCTCTTTTGCAACCTGTGCAACGTACTGAGCTACGGACTGCTTGCCATCCTCTGCCTTTACATAAACCTGATCAAGCAGGCAGATCTCTTTGAGCTCTTTGTTGATACGACCCTGGATCATACCCTGGATAACCTTCTCCGGCTTAGATGCTTCCTTCGGATCGTTCTGGATCTGAGCCATCAGGATGCCTTTCTCATGCTCGATGAAGTCAGCGCTAACCTCGTCACGGCTGGTGTACTGCGGACGCAGAGCTGCTGCCTGCATTGCAACGTTTCTAGCCATCTCACGAACTGCATCGTTTACTACGTCGGTCTCTACGTCAACCAGAACGCCGATCTTTCCGCCAGCGTGGATGTAGGAAGCAACGAAACCGTTCTCCTCCTCAACCTGCTCGAAACGACGAATGTTCATGTTCTCGCCGATGATAGAGATCTGAGTGGACAGCTCTTCCTTAACGGTCAGAGACGGATCCTTCTCCCACTTCTCAGCCATGAAGTCGTCCATAGAAGCAGCGGTGGTCTTCAGAGCCTGTGCTGCAACATCTGCTGCGAAGGTGCGGAACTTCTCGTTCTTAGCAACGAAGTCGGTCTCAGCGTTAACCTCAACAACAACTGCCTTCTTCTCGTCAGCAGTCAGATCGGTAACAACGATACCCTCAGCTGCGATACGGCCAGCCTTCTTAGCTGCACCAGCCAGTCCCTTTTCTCTCAGGAACTCAACTGCCTTGTCCATATCACCGTCGGTAGCTGCAAGTGCTTTCTTGCAGTCCATCATACCAGCACCGGTCATCTCTCTTAACTCTTTTACCATTCCTGCGGTAACTGCCATTGTAATCTCCTCCGTGAATTAAATTTGACGTAACGGTCCACAGAACGAAAGTCCATGAACCGTCACAAATAAACGTACATCCAAATCTTTTTATAAGATCTGTAAGTTCTCAGAAGTCTCCTCCGAGCTTTGAGATCTCATTCAGACACGTCTGTGAAGAGAATTAGTTCTCCTCAACAGCCTCGCCAGCCTCAGCGAGCTCAACCTCAGCTGCCTCGCCCTGCTTAGCCTCGATTACAGCGTCAGCCATCTTGGAAACGATCAGTTTAACAGCTCTGATTGCATCATCGTTACCCGGGATAACGTAATCCAGCTCCTCCGGATCACAGTTGGTATCAGCGATACCGATCAGCGGAATACCCAGAGTATGAGCCTCCTGTACGCAGATTCTCTCCTTCTTCGGATCTACAATGAAGATTGCATCCGGAAGGTGCTTCATCTCCTTGATACCGCCAAGGTTCTTCTCAAGCTTCTCCCACTCTTTCTTCAGCTCGATAACTTCCTTCTTCGGCAGTACCTCAAAAGTACCATCCTCAGACATGGTCTCGATCTCTTTCAGTCTTGCGATACGGCTCTGGATGGTCTTGAAGTTGGTCATCATACCGCCCAGCCATCTCTCGTTTACATAGAACATACCGCAACGCTCAGCCTCGGTACGGATTGCGTCCTGAGCCTGCTTCTTGGTACCAACGAACAGGATGGTGCCACCGTTTGCAGCAATATCAAATACAGCATTGTAAGCCTCGTCTACTTTGCCAACAGACTTCTGAAGATCAATGATGTAGATACCATTTCTCTCGGTGTAGATGTACGGAGCCATTTTCGGGTTCCATCTTCTTGTCTGATGTCCGAAATGAACACCAGCTTCCAGTAACTGCTTCATAGAAATAACGCTCATGTTACTACCTCCATTTGGTTTGGTTTTTTTCTTCCGCCTGCCTCTTGCACTTCCTCCGGAACCCAATCGGGCACCGCCGTCAGAATCAGCAGACGTGATTTTTGTCAACTTTTTGAGTTTATCATATCCTTCCATATTTGACAAGAGGTTTTTTCTTATTTTTTTTAATTTTTGAATCTCATGTCAATGCTTGACAGAGACGGATTTCCGGCGTATACTTCGATCAGGTTTATCTACTGATATATCAGATGCATATTAGTGCATTTCTCTATGCTTTATGGAAAGGAGCCCCCTTTATGACTGAATCTGAATCTGCAACCTCCGCCCCCGCATCTTCGAGCGCTGATCGCAAGACGCTCGCCTACGAGACGCTCAAGAGGCAAATTCTGACCGGCAAACTGCTTCCCGGAATGCCTGTCAGCGAGAAAGCACTCGCCGAACAACTCCACATCAGCCGTACTCCCGTCCACGAAGCCGTTCAGGAGCTTGTCCGGGAGAAACTTTTAAATGTCATGCCACGACGCGGAACTCTCGTCTCCCCGGTCTCCCTCGAGGACATCCGCCAGCTCTATGAGCTCCGACGAATTTTAGAGCCCCAGCTTCTGATCCTCTCTCTGCCAAATTTGAACCGCACAGAACTTTTGGCAAGCAAGGATTACTACCGGCGCTGTGCCTCCACGCCCGGAATCGAGAGTTCCGAGAGCGACCATGATGCGGATTTTCACCTTTTTCTCTCCGGAGGTTGTGGAAATTCCTACGCGATGAAAATTTTAAAACAGCTCATGGAACAGACGCTTCGCATCCGCAGTCTCTCAAACATCTGGGATGAGTCGCGCTACCTGCATGCCTGCGAGGAACACATCGCAATCGCAGATGCCCTGCTCGACGGCGATCTTGAGGGCGCCTGCAAGGCGATGAACCTGCATTTAAACAATTCCGAGGAGGGCTACCGACGAATGCTCTCTGAAACCCGCACAAAGGAGGAAGAAGTAAAATGGCTCTGGCAATAATCACCGCAAAACAGGTGTTTCAGCTCCTGCTCATGATTTTAGCAGGAGTGCTCTGCTGTAAGACCGGCGTCTTCAAACCCGCAGAGAAATCTGTACTCTCAAACATCCTGATCTATCTCGTTGTTCCCGCAATGGTCATTCACTCCTATCTTGTGGAGTTTGACCCTGCGACCTTTCACAACCTGCTCTCCGCCTTTGCGCTCAGCACGCTCGCACTTCTGATCGGACTGATCTTTGCCTTTCTCGCAACAAAAGGAATCGCAAAGGAGGATCGCGCGATCATCCGCTTCGCCT
Source organism: Brotaphodocola sp. (assembly GCF_050873365.1). Classification (GTDB taxonomy): domain Bacteria; phylum Bacillota; class Clostridia; order Lachnospirales; family Lachnospiraceae; genus Brotaphodocola. The sequence continues at coordinate 54,922 of NZ_JBNMIQ010000004.1, forward strand.
GCGGATTCTCGAATGCCGCCTACATGGGATTTCCTCTGATCCGCGCGCTGTTTGGAAGCGAGGGTCTTCTCTATGCGAGTGCGTTTGTGACCGTCTTCAACATCCTGCTGTGGACGCTCGGCTACGGACTGGTGTCCGGAAAGACACAGATGAGGGAAGTTCTCCACAGTATCCTCACCTGCCCCTGCATCCTCGCCGTCGTTGTCGGACTCATCCTGTATCTCGGGCGGATTCCGGTGCCGGAGCTTCTCGCCGGTCCAATCGGCACAATCGGGGACATGAACACTCCGCTCTCGATGCTGATCACCGGTGCGACGATCGCGTCAAGTGACCTTGGGCGTCTGCTCAAGAATCGCAGTCTGTTTCTCACCCTTGCCCTGCGCCTCTTCTTCGTGCCCGCTGTGACGCTCGCCATCTTTGCTCTGCTCGGACTGCACGGAACCGTTCCGACGATCGTTCTCCTCTTGGAAGCCTGCCCATGCGCGGCGATCACGACCCTGTTTGCAATCCAGTTTCACCACGACGAGGAGCTTGGCGCGGGAGCGGTCGTCTTTTCCACGCTTGCAAGCATCTTGACACTCCCGGTCTATGCGTTTGTTTTGACAGCTGTTTTGTAACCTGTCCTGTGACTTAAAGTGGGACACATTCTATTTTTATTAAGGAGGAATGATTCGATGATGAAAGATTTAAAAGAAGAGAGGAACAATTTAAAAACGATTCAGAACTGGATTGACCAGTGTCCCGATGGCGGAACGGTTTCGATTCCCGCCGGAACATGGATGAGCGGACCTCTTCATTTAAAGAGCAACCTCACGCTCTATTTGGAAGAAGGAAGCCGGATTCTGTTCAGTGACCATCCCGAAGATTATCTTCCCGCTGTCTTCACGCGCTGGGAGGGAGTCGAGTGCTTCAACTACTCTCCGCTGATCTACGCAAAAAGCTGTGAGCACATCACAATCGCCGGTCCGGGCACTCTCGATGGAAACGGAAGTGCGTGGTGGCACTGGAAGAAACTCCAGCAAAATGCCGCTGACCGACTGATCTGGGCGGAAAGCCGGGGGATTGCACCAGAAGACCGCGTCTTTGCGACCGAGACAGATGCCCTGCGCCCGTCCTTCTTGCAGTTCATCGACTGTGAGGATCTGACTCTGAGCGATTTCACGATCACAAACGGACCACAGTGGACAATTCACCCCGTCTACTGCACAGATGTCACTGCCCGCCATCTGACGGTTCTGACCGAAGGTCCGAATACGGACGGCTTCAATCCGGATTCCTGCGAAAACGTCCTGATCGAGGATTGCACCTTCTCCACCGGCGACGACTGCATCGCAATCAATTCCGGTCTGAACGAGGATGGCTGGCGCGTCAACCGCCCCTGCCGAAACGTTGAGATCCGAAACTGCCAGTTCAACGGCGGTCACGCCTCGATCGCGATCGGAAGCGGAATGTCCGGTGGAATCGAAAACATCTATGTCCATGACTGCGAGATCGCCCAGAGCGAACGCGGAATCCGCGTCAAATCCATGCGCGGACGGGGCGGATACGTCAAAAACCTGCGTTTTGAGCGGATTACCATGAAGCAGATTGATGAGGAAGCGATTCAGATCAGCATGAATTACGGCTCAAGCACCTCCGTTCCCGCTTCCGACAAGGCTCCTATCTTTCATGATATTTCCTTCTCCGATCTCACCTGCGCTCACGCAAAATGTGGCATCGAGCTGACCGGTCTTTCGGAAAGTCCCCTGCGAAATGTGCGCCTGACACGCTGTGAACTTCACGGGGATCTCCCAGACAAAAAGGAATATGTCGTCGACTAATAAGCGAATAAATAAACGAATAAATATAGACTAATAAACGAATAAATGTCGACTAACAAACTAATTAATATAGAAAGATCTAATCTTATCGGATATCCTTTCCCATAAAGTGAAAAAATGTGATAGGACGCAATTTCCTATCATACAAAAAAGACCGCCCCTCGAAAGTTTGATTTTGGATCTCACTTTCGGGAGGCGGTTCCTGTTCTTTTATAAATAAAATTTCTTTATTATTTCTTTAGTTCTTTGCAACCTTGATATTCTTCAGCTCATCAAAGACGACATCGTTCAGAACCTTGATATACGTTCCCTTCATACCGGAGGAACGGGACTCGATAACGCCTGCACTCTCGAACTTGCGAAGTGCATTGACGATCACGGAACGGGTGATGCCGACACGGTCTGCAATCTTACTTGCGACAAGAATGCCCTCATTTCCATCAAGCTCCTCAAAGATGTGGGTGATTGCCTCAAGCTCTGAGAACGACAGGGTGCTGATCGCAGACTTCACAATCTGAATCTTTCTGGTCTCCTCTGCATTCTCCTCATTGACCGAACGCATCATCTCCAGACCAACCACGGTTGTGCCGTACTCACTCAGAATGATGTCATCGATGTCATACTGCTCGTCACACTTGTAGATAAACAGGGTTCCAAGACGCTCTCCTGCAATGTCAATCGGGGTGATGATCGCCTGATACTTCTTGACATTCTCCTCTGCAAAACCAAGGGTTGCGAGGTTTACATTCTCCTTTGTGGACAGGATGCTGAGCAGACGCTCATTCAGCATACGGTCTACGAAACCGCCTACCTGATCCTCAATCAGCTCCTCAATCTCATCGACGCCCGGGCAGAGACCAACTCCGAGCACCTTTCCCTTCCGGCTGATTACCAGAATATTGGATGACAAAATCTCGCTGAGTACTTTGCAGATGTCGTTGAATACGACTTTGTGTGAGTTGTTATTATGCAATAACTTGTTGATTTTTCTAGTTTTATCCAGAAGCTGTACGCTCATTTCAAAAAACCTCCTCAATTATCTGTATTTCTGCCACGATACCGATTTGCTGATTAAATCTTAGCACGATACACAAATAATAACAAGAGTTTTTTGAAATTTTTTCACTATTTTTCTAATTTACTTATTTTTTATAATAGTTCCTCGTAATCGTTCTTTGTACACTTTGAAAAAACGCACAAAAACAACCACCCCGCTGAATCTTCGCAATTCTTTCTAAAATCGCAATCCGATTCTTCTCGCAGGGTGGCTGATCGTCTCAAAATTTATTTTTCTTCATGCGTCTCTTCCGCAGTTTTCTTCTCGACTGTCATGCGATATCCGCACTGCTCATTGGAACAGAGAAGGTAATTTCCCTTTTCTACCATATAGCTTCCACATTCCGGACATTTCTTGTCGGACGGCTTCTGCCAGGACATGAAATCGCACTCCGGATTGTTCTCACATCCATAGTAGCGACGGCCCTTCTTCGTCTTCTTGACCACGACCTCTCCGCCACACTTCGGGCACTTGACACCGATCTTCTCGAGATACGGCTTCGTGTTCCGGCAATCCGGAAAGCCCGGGCAGGCGAGGAACTTGCCATGAGGACCATACTTGATGACCATGTTGCGTCCGCAGACGTCACAGATCACATCCGTCACCTCATCCGCAATCTTGACCGACTCAAGCGTCTTCTCCGCTGTCTTGACTGCCTCATCGAGATCCGGGTAGAAGTTTTCCACAATCGTCTTCCACTTTACGGTGTTGTCTGCAACCTTATCAAGCAGAAGCTCCATGTTTGCCGTGAACTGAAGATCCACAATGCTCGGGAAACACTTCTTCATGATTCCGTTTACCGCCTCACCAAGCTCAGTCACATAGAGATTCTTGTTCTCCTTTGTGACGTAACGGCGTGCGAGAATCGTTGTGATCGTCGGTGCGTAGGTACTCGGGCGACCGATTCCCTGCTCCTCCATCGCTTTTACGAGAGAAGCCTCGGTGTAGTGTGCCGGTGGCTGGGTGAAATGCTGACTCGGTTCAAGCGCAGAGAGTGTAAGCTCATCGCCCTTCTCGAGCTTTCCGGACAGCGTATTCGATGCCTCGGTGTCATCCTCCTGCACATAGACCGTCATAAATCCATCAAAGGAGAGACGGGAAGCGGACATCGTAAACAGATAATCCCCCGCTCCGATCTTCACCGAAGTCGTCTCATAAATCGCCGGCTGCATACGGCTTGCGGTAAATCGTCTCCAGATCAGCTGATAGAGACGGAACTGATCTCTCGAGAGAGATTCCTTTGCCATCGCCGGAGTCAGCGTGATATCCGTCGGACGGATCGCCTCGTGCGCATCCTGAATCTTCGCACTCGACTTGCGCGCCTGCTCATTCTGGAGCACATATTTCTCGCCGTAGTTGCTGTTGATATACTCGCGTGCCATCGCATCTGCCTCATCCGCGATACGCGTGGAATCGGTACGCAGGTAGGTGATCAGACCGATCGTTCCGCGCCCCTGCACATCCACGCCCTCGTAGAGTTGCTGTGCCAAACGCATCGTCTTCTGTGTCGAGAAGTTGAGCACCTTGGAGGCCTCCTGCTGAAGCGTACTCGTTGTAAACGGGATCGGCGGTTTCTTCGTGCGCTCACCCTTTCGAATGTCTTCCACCACAAAGCTCTTTCCCTGAAGATCTGCCACGATCCGCTCTGCCTCTTCCCTGCTGTGGATTGCGAGCTTCTCCTGCTTCGTTCCGTGGAACTTCGCTGTCATGATCTTCTTGCTTCCGCTCTGCTGAAGTTTCGCCTCGAGATTCCAGTACTCCTCCGGAATAAATGCCGAGATCTCATCCTCGCGATCGCAGATCATGCGAAGTGCGACTGACTGCACGCGTCCTGCACTCAGTCCGCGCTTTACCTTCGCCCAGAGCAGAGGGCTGATCGTGTATCCCACCATACGGTCAAGAATTCTTCTCGTCTGCTGGGCGTCCACAAGTCCCATATCAATCGCACGAGGATTCTTTAAGGATGTCTTGACTGCATTCTTCGTGATCTCATTGAAACTGATTCGATATACTTTCTTGTCTTTTGCCTCATCCAGCTTGAGGGCCTTCGTCAGATGCCAGGAGATTGCCTCTCCCTCACGGTCCGGGTCGGTTGCCAGATAGATTTTATCTGCCTTCTTGACTTCCTTGCGCAGTTTCGCCAGAATATCTCCCTTTCCTCGAATCGTGATGTACTTCGGCTCATAGTCATGCTCCACATCGATGCCGAGTGTACTCTTTGGCAGATCCCGCACATGTCCGTTTGAAGCATCCACCACATAATTTGAACCTAAAAATTTTTTGATTGTTTTTACCTTTGCAGGCGACTCTACGATAACCAAACTGTTTGCCATAGTTCCTATCCGTTCTCCCACATATCAGACTTTTTTCCATAATAATGATTTGCAGATCGAAACACATATCCGCCCAGTTCCAGTTCCAGCAAAATCCCCATACAATCGCTGATGCCAAGACCGGTCTGTGCCACAATCTGATCCAGATGTTTCGGTTTGAAATCTAGGCAACTATACACCAATTTTTCTTTCTTTGCAAGACCATTTACATTTTTTTCATGGATTATTAACTTTTTTCGGTACTTTACTCCGAGAAATTCCAGCACATCTTCCGGCGAAGTCGCTAAATGTGCACCCTGCTGAATCAGGTGGTTGCACCCCTCGCTCAGATGATCTGTGACCCTCCCCGGAAGTGCAAAAATCTCCCTTCCCTGCTCCATTCCAAGATCGGCTGTGATCAAAGATCCACTCTTTGCGCGCGCCTCCACGACGACAATCGCATCCGCCATCCCGCTGATAATCCGGTTTCTCATCGGAAAATTCATCGCCTTCGGCGGAGTGTCGGGGCCAAACTCCGAGAGAATCCCTCCTGTGCGTCCCATCTCCTCATAGATCCGAAAATTCTCTGACGGGTAACAGATATTTACCCCACAGCCGAGAACTCCAAAGGTCGGCTTTCCCGCCCGCAAAGCTCCGCGATGCGATGCCCCATCAATCCCGGAAGCGAGTCCACTGACAATCTGGACTCCATTCTCGGCAAGTGTCATCGAAAAACGCTCGGCAAGCTGTTCCCCGTATTCCGAACATCCTCGCGCTCCGACAACCGCAACCACCGGCTGTCTTGAATTCGGCAATTTTCCTCTCACAAACAAGCCCATCGGATAGTCATAGATTTCCCGAAGTTTCTCTGGATATTCCTCATCACACCAAATTACAAAGCGCATTCCGCGCTCAGAAAGTTGCTCAAATTCTGCTTTGCAGGTCTCGTAGTTTGCGCGGTGAGAAAGGATTGCCATCTGCTGACGTTTTGAGAGAAACGGACATTCTTTTTCCAAAAATGCTTCAACTGTACTTTTTTCTTCTATATTATTAGCACCGATCCCGCTTATGCACGCAGAGCTAAAACGTTTCTCAAACAATATCTCGTAAAACACGCCCAGACTTCCAAAATGCTCAAAAATCTTCCGGATCGACACCGCTCCCAAAATCACCAGTTTGCTCAGCCAGTAGAGAACTTCCCGCTCCTGATTTCTGTTTTTCTCTTCTCTGTTTTTCTCTACTTCGGTTTTCTTTTTCTCTACTTCATTTTTCTCTTTTTCATTATTCTCTTTCTCGCGTTCTTTTCCCATAGCTTATTTTCCTTCTCCGTTTTCCGTTATCTTTTTCTTGTATATTTGTATCTTTTATTAGTTTGTATCTTTTTTCTGATCCTGCTTCTTCTGTTTAGTCAAATTCAAGACCTATTTTTTATGTTAAAATGGCTCTTGTACTCTTGTCTGGAAAAACTCCGGTTTGTAGGTTCCTCTTGTTCTCTCTGCCCTCCCCAGTAAATTTCCTCAATCTCCCGGTAACTCACCGCTTCTGCAAGATGGCTTTGCAAAATCCGCTCTGACTGTTCAAGATCTGCTATCGTCCTTGCCACCTTCAAAATTTTATGACAGCCTCTCGCACTTAAAGACAATCTCTTGTAAATCTTTTCCAAAAATTGTTCTTCCGTCGCTCCAAGTTCACAAAATCTCTCGATCTGTCTGCCTCCCATCTCACTGTTAAAATAGATTCCACTCCCGGCAAACCTCTCTTTCTGGATTCTGCGCGCCATCTCAACCCGTTTTCGGATTGTCTCAGATGACTCATTTTTCTGTTTCGTCCGGATCTCCTCGAACGCAACCGGCGAAGCCTCAACGCAGATATCAATTCGATCTAAAAGTGGTCTGGAAATCCGATTTGCATAGCGTCTGACCTGCATTTTTGAACACCTGCACCGTTTGCGATCAGGATAATAGCCACATGGACATGGATTCATCGCTGAAACAAGCATAAAGTGCGCCGGGAACTCAAAACTCCCATGAACTCTTGCAACGGTTACTCGATGCTCCTCAAGAGGCTGGCGCAGGATCTCAAGCGTCTGACGCTGAAACTCCGGAAGCTCATCGAGAAATAACACTCCGCGGGATGCAAGAGAGATCTCTCCGGGTCTTGGACGACTTCCACCTCCTGTCAATGCCTGGGCTGTGATCGTGTGATGCGGGGCACGAAACGGGCGAAGTCCCATCAATGCCTGTCCCGGAGGCAAAAGACCGCAGATGCTGTAAATCTGTGAAATCTCCATCTGTTCCTCTCGCGAAAGTTTTGGCATGATTGTCGGGATTCTCGATGCCATCATGCTCTTTCCACTTCCCGGTGGTCCGATGTAGAGCAGATTGTGGCGACCGGCAACTGCCACCTCGGTCGCACGTCGCATCAAGAGTTGTCCATTTACCTCCGAAAAATCTACGGAGTAGGAAATGGGGGACTGGGATGTATTCTTATCTGCTTTCTCATACACAATAGAATCTGGATCGCGGATAAGACTCACAAGCTCCGCAAGTGTCTGGACTTTAACAATTTCCATCACCTCACCGGCAAGTCCTTCCTGTACATTCTCTTCCGGCAGAAAACAGCGCCTTATTCCGGCCTTTCCCATCGCAAGCACCATTGAGAGAACTCCACGGACAGGTTTGAGAGAACCATCAAGTCCGAGCTCTCCAAGAAAACCTGATGATTCTAAGATTTCATTTTTTATAATTCCATGAGCAGAAAGCACCGCGATCGCTATTGCGAAATCATATCCCGTTCCCTCTTTTCGTAGATTGGCTGGCGAGAGATTGATTGTCACTTTTTTCGGTGGAAGTGTAAAACCGGAATTCTTTATTGCCGTGCGAACTCGCTGTTCTGCCTCTTTTACTTCAGAAGCAAGAAATCCTACCATATGGAATCCGGGTAAACCATCGCTCACATCCGCTTCCACCTGAATCACACAACCATTCACACCGAGTAGACCTGCACTAAATGCGCGTTTAAACATAGGGATTCGACTCCTTTCGTGTTGAAATTTCGATATTTTAATGTTCCAATATTCCAGTCTCTCAGAATTTTATTTTGATTCTTCTACACTATCTTCCTCATAATTTGCTTTATCATCTAATTAAAAAGGGTTAGATGAAAGGGGCAAGAAAATAGGTATGATATGGGAGCTCCTTCGGCGAGTAAAGTCAGGCAAACTCGTTCTCACTCCGGGTTCGACGTAGCGGTGCATAAGGTCGCAAAATACGCGACCTAAACACCGACGTCTCACACGGGTTTGCCTGCACTTTCTCGCCCTCCGTCGCCCTTCTTCAATATAAATGAATACCTCTTTGTCTCTTTTTTAATAAATATTCTACAAATCCTCATTTATAAAAAAGGTAAAACTAATCCAAACATGCCCATTTCAATCCGATATACTACTTTTCATATTGAAACAATATTTCTAGGAACAATAAAATGACTCTTCAGATTTACGATCTTGAAGTTTAGATAAAACAGTAAAAAGTTATTGAGATTTAAAAATATGAAATAAATAAGAGTGCTAATAAGTAATAAGAAACTATAAATGATTAAGTAATTAGATAAAAAAGAACATATAAGAAATAAAAATAGATTGCTATAAAGGCTGTCTTAACATCACTTTTCTTGATATGTTTACTATACCTTCTTCTTTCAAAAAATGCAAGAAAAAAGTAGCGATCCGGTAAGAAAAAAGAAATACTCTCAAATCAATTGTTTGTTATAATGAACTTAGGAAAATTATTGCATATTATCCAATAATAGTTTTTATTGAATGTTTTATTCGCGCATCTTAACGAATTTTATATTTCAGGGAGGGATTTTATGAAACGTTATCTCATCGCCGTAGCAACGGCATCCACACTCATTCTCAGTGGTTGTAGCTCCACTGTACAACTTCCAGACACGGTAAAAGTAGAAAATATCGCCAGTGAACGCAACAGTATTTCTGTCTCCGGTCAAGAGGAAGTGAAAGTCACTCCGGACATCGCTGAGATTCGTTATTCTGTATATACAAGAGCTGAGACTCCGTCTGAATGTCAACAAAAGAATACCACTGATGTCAACTCCACCCTTGAGGTGTTAAAAGGACTTGGCATCAATGAGAATTCCATCCAAACCTCTGCCTATGGTTTGAATCCTATCCGTGACTGGGAGTCTTCCAACGGAGATATCGTTGGGTACGAGATGACAACCACATTGACTGTCTCAGATATTCCAATTGACCAGGCTGGTACAATTATCTCTCAGTCTGTCTCTGCTGGAATTAATGATATTGATTCCGTCAGCTATTCTGCAAGCAATTACGATGCCAGCTATCAGGAAGCTCTGAAGGGTGCAATGGCAAATGCAAGAGCTAAAGCTGACGCGATCGCTGAAGCTGATGACAAATCGGTTGTCGGTATCATTCATGCAGAAGAAAATGGTTATAACCCGTCAACCCGTTATTCGGTTTATGAGTCCGCAGCTGCCGGTTCTTCCATGAAATCTTCCGCTTCCGTAGAAGATCTAAGTGTAATGCCTGGTCAAGTAAGCATTACCGCCTATGTTCAGGTCGAGTACGAAGTGGAATGACAAAATGAGAAAAAATATCGCACCTGAAGATACCGATCCAAGTGCGATACGAATAGGTTATATTAATTTCAGTAGAACCAACAGAACTCACGTGTTAATTTCCTGCAAGCATTGACTCGAATACCTGTTAGCCTAAAGCGACGGAGTGCGAGAAAGTGCAGGCAAACCCGTGTGAGACGTCGGTGCTTAGGCTGTGTATTTTACAGCCTTATGCACCGCTACGTCGAACCCGGAGTGAGAACGAGTTTGCCTGACTTTACTCGCCGGAGGAGCACTAAATAAACAACTTGATCCTACATATAAACTTAACCTAATGTACATCAAATATCAGACAGATACCGGATATACAATTTCTACCCCTTCGACAGCTTAAATCGATATTATAGTCCTCACCCCAACCACTTTCCAAACAGCACACTTCCAATAATCAGCACAACCGCGCCTCCAAATCTCGAGGAGAACTGTGCATACGCCATCAATCCCATCCTCTTTGACGCGCCAAGTACCGCAAGATCCCCTGCGCCTCCGCGGTTTGCCATGCAAAGTCCTGCCGTGATCGCCGCATCGATCGGAAAGAATCCGACAATCTGTCCCACAATCGCCGATCCAATCGTCGCTCCGAGCACAATCGCAATCGCAATCACCACATTTCTCACCGTCAAAAATTCCAGCATTTCCAGAAAATTCGTATCACTTCCGATTCCAACCATAATCACGAGAACCAGATTTCCTCCGAAGAATGCCTGGAGACGTTTCATTGCGACACAGATATTTTCCGGCACAATGCCAAGTGCTGCCGCAAGCACGACGAACACCACCATATAGGCGAGCGGATGAATCGCAACCCCAAAAATCTTCGGCACAATGACATTCGCAAAAAGTCTTCCGAGCGCACAAAATCCCAGCGTCAAAAAGAATGCTCCGCCGAGATCTCGCGCCGACACGCCGGACTTTTTCTCTTCCTTCACATATCCATTTCCACTGCGCAGAAGCGTCTTTCCATCCCCCGTCCACTCCGGAAGATGTCTGCCGAGATGATTTAAGAGTGCTCCCATAAAGATCGCAAAGACATTCGCAATCGTCAAGATCGTGAGTGCAAACGAATAATATCCGGATGCAGATTCCCCGGTCGCACTCTTGTAGATCTGGCTTAATGGCACGGCTCCCGCTCCATTTCCGCCTCCCATAATCGGAAGCACATAGCGCACCATCGCATCCATCGGTGTCACCCCGTAAAGCAGTCCCGCGGAAATTCCAAGCAGAGATGCTCCGACAATTCCCCCAAAAATCGTCGGCAGGTACCGTGCAAACGAGCGCAAAAGCAGTCTCCGATCAAGCGACAGAATCGAACCTGTCACCAGAAAAATGATGAAAAACGACAGGAAATTGACATCGAGCACAAGAAACTGCATGTTCTCTGCGTACTCCTGCGGAATAATCTTGTACGTAAACAAAATTGCAGATACAAGAAATGCGAGTACCAGACCGCCACCCACATAGCTGTTCCAAATCGGAATCCTCTCTCCGACCTCATTGCAAAGAAATCCGATCGCAAGCATCAGCGCCAGACACCCCGTCATATCCGTCGTCAATGCTCCCGTCCAAGCTGACACAATCACCACGAGCGCCAGCCCACCAGCCAGCCACCACGGCATTCCAAATGTCACGAGTCGCGGTCTCTTCTTTTCCCCCATACGAATCACTCTCCTCCTTTTTGTCATCCCATATATTTTATAATGGATGCAATTACGTTTTTTCTACTGACTATTATAAAAAAAAATCCGGAGACCGTAAAGCCTCCGGATTCCCAAATTGCCTATGTTCGTAATTTTGAACATAAGCAATCTGGCATTTATTTATCAGTCTTTGAATTCGTACTGCTTGATCTCATGTACAACATCCATGATCGTACCATCACGACCCTCGATGATGCCGACTACACGATCGCCAAACTGTACCGGGTCCGGCTCTCCTACGATCGCATATGCCTTATCACGCAGTTCCTCAATCGTGCAGAACGGAAGGTTTACGCCCTTCATGCACTCGATCAGATCCTGACGTCTCGGGTTGATTGCGATACCGTAATCGGTGATGACAACGTCAACGGTCTCACCCGGGGTGGTTACAGTTGTAACGTTGGTGCAGATTGCCGGGATTCTACCCTGAAGAAGCGGTGCGATTACGATGGTGCACTTTGCGCCGGCAGCCGTATCTGGATGTCCGCCCTGTGCTCCGGTGATCATACCGTCAGAACCAACAACTACGTTACAGTTGAAGTTTACATCGACCTCAAGGGAAGCCAGGATAACGAAATCCAGCTTGTTTACATATGCACCCTTGTTGAACGGATCAGCGTACTCAGAAGCAGAGATCTCGATGTGGTTCGGGTTGCTCTTGATGGACTCGATTGCGCCCATATCAAAGTCCTGGGTATCAACGATCTTGTCGATCAGGCCCTTTGCAAGCAAATCACACATCGGGGTGGTGATACCGCCAAGACCAAGTCCCATCTTGATTCCGCGCTCTTCCATGATCTTTCCAAGAGAGATCGTGGATGCGATGGATGCTCCGCCGACACCAGTCTGATAGGAGAATCCGTTCTTGAAGTACGGAGTATTGATTACGAACTGGGTGCAGTAATCAGCCATCATGATCTTACGAACATCGGTGGTTGGCTTTGCAGCGCCGGTTGCGATCTTTGCCGGGTTACCGATCTCATCTACTACACATACATAGTCGACGTTGATCATGGAGATGCTTGCCGGGATGTTCGGGAACGGAACGAGGCAGTCAGTAATTGCGACAACCTTGTCTGCGTACTGTGCGTCTACCATTGCGTAGGACAGGACGCCACAGTCGCTCTTTCCGCCGTTTGCACGCATGTTACCGTACTCATCACAGGTCGGAGCACCGATGAAAGCGATATCGATGCGAACCTCGCCGGACTCGATCGCACGAACACGACCACCGTGAGAACGCATGATTGCTAAATCCTGTAACTTACCAGTGGAAATTGCCTCACCGATCTTACCACGAACACCGGAAGACTGGATGCCAACGATGGTGCCATCCTCGATGTACGGAACGATCGGATCGTTTGCCTTACCAAGAGAGCTTGCGCAGATGGTGATGCCCTTGATTCCCATGTTGTGAATCTCTTCCATTACCATGTTTACGACATAATCTCCCTCACGGAAGTGATGGTGGAAGGAAATGGTCATGCCATCCTTGATTCCGCACTTTACAAGAGCGTCATGGATGTTCTCAACCAGCTTGCTTCTCTTCGGGTCCATCATGGTTCTTGCCTTCGGAGCTGCCTTGGTGTACTCATAGTTATCATATGCATAAGCGCCCTTGAACGGCTCTTTGCCTGTTTTCTTCAGAATCTCTTCCGGGATTTCTCTACCTACTGCATTAATCATCTTACAGATCCCCCTCATATACGCCTGATGCTTTCGCTAATGCGATTGTTCTCTTTGCTCCATCGTAGAAGGCGATATCGATCATCTTGCCGTCTACGGTAAATACGCCGATACCCTTTGCTTTCTTGTCATCAATCTCCTTGACAACCTTCTCTGCAAAGATGATCTCTTTCTGAGTCGGGGTAAATACCTTATGTACCACTGCGATCTGACGCGGGTTGACAAGAGACTTTCCGTCAAAGCCCATCATCTTGATCATCTCACACTCTTTCTCAAATACATCCATCGCATCCAGGTTTGTGAATACGGTATCCCAGCACTGTACACCAGCTGCACGTGCTGCGATGATCATCTGCTGTCTTGCGCCCTGAAGCTCTACACCAGTTCCGGTGATTACAGTCTGAAGATCCTTGGTGTAATCTCCGCCGGACAGTGCGATACCGATCAGACGCTCGGAAGACTTACATACCTCAAGTGCGTTTAAAACGCCCTTACAGGACTCAAGTGCTGCCATCAGCAGGGTGGAACCCTCCGGACGACCAAACTCACGCTCTGCTGCCAGTACATGCTCCTCAACGGTATGTACATCCTGAGCAGTCTCAGTCTTTGCGATACGGATCGTATCAGCTCCGCCTGCTACGCAGACACGGATATCTTCTTTCCAGTGCGGGGTGTCCAGTCCGTTGATACGAACAACACGCTCAACTCCGCGGTAATCAATCTCCTGAAGTGCATGATACAGGGAGTATCTTGCAGCATCTTTCTGGTTCTCTGCAACAGCATCCTCCAGATCCAGCATGATGGAATCCGGCTTATAGATGTAAGGATCTTTGATCAGACCCGGCTTCTGGCAGTTTAAGAACATCATGGAACGTCTCAGTCTTTTTTTATTCGGATGAATCATTTGATTACACCTCCCCACGGAAGATTCTCGGTAATATCATTGGAACGATACACAGCGCACTCCACGCGTGCCTTTAAGGTGCAGTCCAAAGCTCCCTTGTCCACTACGTTTACCTTTGCGTCCTTAACATCCAGACGATCTAAGGTCTCTAAAACGGTCTTGCGGATCTGCTTGCCAAACTGGTGAATTACACTGCTCTCGATGGAAAGTTCAATGCTTCCATTGCCCGGCTCTACGGTTACCTGGGCATCGCTGGACTCAAGAGTACCAGCTACTGCTGCTTTCTTAACTTCCATGTTTTCCTCCTTCATACTGCTGTGTTGGTGTATTGCTTACGAAATGACGTGAGCTTCGTTTTTCGGTTCTTGTCGCCAAATTCTCATTTTCGATCGCCCCGTCAAATTCACTAAAATCAGTGTATCACTTTCCATACATTTGTTCAAATACATATATTCTTATAATAATTATAAGATGTTTCCTATATTTCCCTCTAAAGTATATAGGTAGTCAGCTATTGCTTTTGATTGAAATTTTTTTGACAATGTGGTATCTTAGGGGGAGGAGATTTTTGTTTTTGCAGTCCCAAAACAGAAAGAGAAAACAGAGAAGAGAATTCGACTGCATACTGCACCAAAACAGACAGGAGGGTTTTATGAATATTAAACATGCACATTATATGCTGACCGTTCTGCAGGAAGGAAGCATCACCGCAGCGGCCAAGAAACTTTATATTTCTCAGCCGTCTCTGAGCCAGATGATCAAGCTCGTGGAGACGAATCTCGGAACACCGATTTTCAACCGAAGCACAGACCCGATCACCCTGACTTACGCCGGACAGAAGTACATCGAAGCGGCAAAACAGATCCTCACAATCAACAACAACCTCCAGAAAGAGATCGATGAGATCAACCACGAGGATCACGGCACAATCCGTCTTGGCATCCCGGTTCAGCGTGCGATGCAGGTGCTCCCGCTGATTGTTCCGCCATTTAAGCAGAAATATCCGTTTGTTGACCTTGATATTCAGGAACACGGATCTGCCACCACGGAGTCTCTCGTCCTTGAGGGAAGCATCGACCTTGCCTGTCTGAATACGTATCCGAAACATGAGGAACTGGAATATATTTTTGTAGAACCGGAAGAGCTGGTCCTTCTGACCAGCAAGAATTCTTCGATTGCAAAGCGAATCCCCGCGGGGACTCCAATCGATATTTCAGAAGCAAAGGATGAGACTTTTATCAATATCAAAACCGGACACAGCGTCCGCAACACCCAGGACCGCCTCTTTGTCCAGAAAGACATTCAGCCAAAAATCCTGTTTGAGACGATCAGCATCGAGGTCGCCAAGCGCACTGCGATTGCCTGTGACGCCGTGATGATCTGTCCGGAGAACTACATCGACATGTCACCGGAACTTCTTCCAAACTGTGTCACCTACCCGATCAAGGGAATTGAAAATAACCGCAACTTCTATATCTGTCATCGGAAAGACCGCTACCTCACAAAATACATGCGCGATTTCATCACGATGCTGACAGAAGCAGAGCAGACGTTTACCCGCTCCCAGGAAAAACTGCTGAAAAATTAAATGGATTATCAAACAAAAAAAGGAGTCTTCCCTGACGGAGACTCCATTTTTTATCTATCAAACTGCTGAACTCTTATAAACCGCTAACCTCTTAAACGGTCAGTTTGTGAACCAATCACTTTGACCAATTTTTCTGACCATAAGCGACCGCAACACAAAATTTTTTAAAACTTTTTTACGGAAGGACACGACGAATCGTCTTCGGTGTCCGGTAATTCCACGTGGAAATCTTGATTCCGCTTCTACGGCTTGCCGCATGAACAATCTGACCGTTTCCAATGTACATGGCGACATGGTTTACGGTTCCGCTCTTATTGGCATAAAAGATCAGATCTCCCGGTCTCATCTCGCTCGACTTGATCGATGTACCTGTCTTTGCCTGCTCTCTTGAAGTACGCGGGAGGCTGACTCCTGCCACATTTCTCATCACATATTGTACAAATCCAGAGCAATCCGCTCCCGTGTTCGGGTTCGTTCCTCCCCACACATATCGTCCACCCACAAACTTCAGCGCATAGTTGACGGTCTGCGTCCGCAGGGATGCCTGCTCGTTCGATTTCTCCTCAAGCGGGGAGAACTTGATTGCCTCGGAGAGCGCATAGCGCACATCGACGTTGTTGTCGCGCGTCGAGATGTAAGCGCGGTCGTCCGATCCGCCCTCCTCGCTGTCTCCGCCATCAAGCTCGATCTGCACCCAACCGTCAAGCTGGGAGATGACGTTGTATCTCTCCTCCTTTGAGATCTGTGTCCAGATCTTAGACTCGGTCGACGGCTCTGAGCGGACATTGAGTTTATCGGTGTTGACAATCGCCATCAGTGACGCCGACTCAAGTGCAAGGTCTTTTGCCTCCTGACCGACTGCGACATACTGCGGATCAGCCGAGATGTATCCCGTAATCTGACCGGACTTAATCTTGTACCAGCCGTCAAGTGTCTCAAGAATCTCTCCCGCTGCCCGGCTCGTCATCTTTCCGATCACATTTCCATTTCCCGGGTCTGTCGTCGGCTCTGAGCGGATATTCAAGTAGTTATCTACCTTTGAGATCACGATGTTGTCGTACTGATTGAGCACCATCTCCCTCATATCCATCTTTCGCGCCTCATTGAGTGCATACTTCACGACCACATAGTCTGCGGAAATATAGCCCTCCTTGATCTGCACCCAACCGTCAATCTCATCGATCACCGGATATCGCTCATCCTTAAGTGCCTGTCCGACCACATTTTCATAGCTCGAGGAGTCCGGAGTCGAGCGAATGTTCAAGCTGTCCTCCTCGGTGTTGATGATCGCCATCTTCGTCACATACTCAACCGCCTTCTGCTTTGCCTCCTCACCGGTCAGAATATACTGGCTGTGCACATATCCCTCAACCTCACCGGACGTGATGTGATACCACTCGCCCTCCGTGCCAACGATCTCACACGCACTGTTCTCCTGAAGTTTTCCGATAATGTCTGCATCCTGCCCCGGATTTCTCCGCACATTCAAATAGCCGGAGACCTGCACAAGACCGAGATTCGTGTAAGAATCCACAACCTCCTGCTTCGCCTTCTGCTCTTCCTCTCTCGCCTTTGCCTCTTCCTCTGCCTTGCGGGATTCCTCCTCGGCGCGCGCCTTCTCGTCTGCCGAATCTGCCTGCGCCATTCTTCCCGTCTGAGCAGTCTGCTCGGACTTATCTGAGGACAGATACGAAGCCGTTGCCACTCCTCCGACAAGAACAATCACTGCTCCCGCAGTCAAAGCAAGTTTTCTCCATTTCTGGCGTTCCTGTCTTCTGCGCTTTTCTTCGCGCACCCGCTCTAAAATCTGGGTGTGTCTTCCCGTATCGTGCTCCTCCTCACGGGCACGATCCTCTTCGTTTCTATTCTCTTCGTTTCCGTTATTTTCGGTTTCGTTATCTACGGTTCTGGTTCTGTTGTCTGCGCCTCTGTCGATCTCGCCTTGATCACTCTCGTTTTTGCCGATGTTGCTCTGATCGCTCGCATTTCCGTGATTCGCGTCTCCGTAATCGTCATTTCCGTTCTTCTTCTCAGAAATGTCATCATTCTCATTGCTCACATGATCACGACTGTCCTCGTCATGATTGTTGTTATAATCGTAATTGTTATGATTGAGATTGTCGTAGTCGCTGTTTTCGTCGCGATTACTGCCACCGTCAAACTGATTCTCTTCTGCCATTCCTTTTCTCCTCAACTGGATTGGTTTTTCTTACCATGATTTTGCTTTTTGGGATTTCCTCTATGTTCAGATATCTCCAGATTTTCTTACGTCTCTAAATGTTTCTCCAAATGTTTTTTCTTTAAGAAATCTCTCTTCTTTGAAATCTTCCAAATTTAATCCAAATAAAACTAACTCAGATTCAAACACGCCCATTATAGCATAATCCGTCTCTCTTTACGAGTTGAAGATTTTAAAAAAATGTGAATTTTTTGTTACGGAATATTACAGTAGCCTCTCTTCCAGACCGATTAAACCTTCAAACAATCAGGAATCTAGTCAATTAAGCATTATTTCATCAAGCAAACGTCTAAAAACCTACCCAATCAAAAGTCCGAGAATCGCCGCGAGCAGAATCGTTTTCGGGATCGACCACTTTCGTTTCATCAGGAAATATCCTGCGATCACAGCAATCAGCACGAGATTCCAGGAGATCGAAAAGTTTCTCGTAAGTCCCGTCTCCGGCAAAAACGTCGAGATCGCAAGTGTCACTCCCGCTGCCACCAACATCCCAAGGCTCGCCGGACGCACGCCCCGCATTGCACTCTCCAGCCACGGGTTCCCCTTTAACCGGAAAATGAACTGCGCCGCAAGCAAAGACAGAGTCAGCGACGGCATCATCACACCAAGACTTGCCACCATCGAGCCAAGAAGCCCTGCGGTTCGCAATCCGACAAAGGTCGCACAGTTGATTCCGAGCGATCCCGGCGTCATCTCCGCGACTGCGACGATATCCATGACCTCTGACGGTGTCATCCATCCATAGCGCAGAACCTCATCGTTGATAACCGGAATCATCGTCATTCCGCCAAAACTACAAAATCCAATCTTCATGAAAGAGAGAAACAGTCTAAGATAAATCATCGTTCACCTCTCCTCTCCAAATAAAAAGTCCAACTGCCAGAGCGACTGCGACAATCAGCGCCTTGTTGAAATCCGTGAACACACAGATCAAAAAAGAGATTAGAAGAATCACAAGCGCAGATTTTCCCTTCATTGCCGTATCTTTTAAGCGCAGGGAGGCACTGATGATGATCGGCACTACCACACTGCGAACTCCGTTTAAAATTTTTGCCACATAATAATTGTCTCTCAAAGACGCATAAAAATACGTCACAACTGCAATTGCAATCAATGCCGGAGCCGAGAGCGCAACTGCCGCCGAAATCGCCCCCAGCGTTCCAGCCATCGCATATCCACAGAACACCGACATATTGATGATCATGATTCCCGGGAACGATTTTGCAAGGGACATGTAATCGACGATCTGCTCCTCGCTCATCCAACCTCTCCGGTCCACAAACTCATTCTGCATCTGTGCAATGATGCTCCATCCACCTCCAAATGTGAAGGCACCAATCTTAAACATCGTGATCATAATGATCCCTATCTTCTTTAGTTTGTCCATCTAGCCCCTATCTCCTGTCCCAAAATTCGTTCACTTTTTGTTATCTTTTATCCATTCTTGCAGATCTTGCAGCTAATTAGTTCAGGAAAACACACCAGATCGGAACCGTGATCATCGAGAGAATCGTGGAGAGCACGACACACTTTGTCGCAAAAACTTCATCTTTTCCGTATTTTGATGCCATAACTGCGGTTACGCTTGCAGCGGGCATTCCGGACAGAGTCACAGAGACTCCCGTCACGAGGGCATCGACACCTCCCAGTCTGCATCCCGCAAAGACGAGAAACGGAATAAAGATCAGGCGCACAAAACAGTAGTACAGCGTCGCCTTCTCCAGAAGAGTTTTAAGCGGAACATCGGCAAGGATCGTTCCGACAAGCATCATCGCAAGAAACGTATTCGCACCGGCGACGCTCTTGATCGTCTGTGTCAGAAACAATGGAAGCTGGATCTGTGTAATCATTATGATAAAGCCGATCACAACCGTAACGATGCACGGGTGTGTCGCCACTTTCTTCACGAGGGTCTTCTTGTCCGGTGCCTCTGTAAAATAAGTCAGTCCGACCGACCACATGAAAACTCGTTGCGGGATCACATAGATCGAAGCGTACAAGAGTCCCAGTCCCCCAAAGATTCCCTCCGCAATCGGATTGCCGAGAATTCCCGCATTCGAGCAGATTGTCGCATACTGGAGAACCTTCTTGCGGTCATCTGAAAATCCCGGATACAGCACCATTCCAAGAAAATAGCTTCCCACCTGAATCAAAACCGCCACCACTGTAATCACCATACAGCTGATCAGAATCTGGTGGTTAAACTCCATCTGAAACGACTTGAGAATCGATGCCGGAAGCGTCACATTGATGACTAAATCCGTCAGAAGTTCCTTTCCTCCGTTCTTAATCATCCCCCTTTTCTTTAAGATCAGACCAAGAATCATAATCAAAAACAGCATTCCCTGCATCGCAAACAGTCCCGAAAAATCAAGATCCATGTTTCTCTTTCCTCCTCTTTTTACCTTTCTCCTTCTACCTTTTTCTTCTTACCCTTCTCTTTCTGCTTTCCTTTTCACGTTCTTTTTCCGCAATCTCCCATCTTCGTCTTTTTCGCGGTTTCCGCCATTTTTCTCTGCTCCGGCGGTTTGATCGCTTCAATCCCTTGTCATAATCTTTTTTTACATAGCATCCAGAGAATGACAAAAATTTACCTATTTTTATCATAATATGTTTTTTTCTGTCCGTCAAATACCCATTATCAATGTCAGATATAACTCAGAATGGATATCTATCCCCCTTTTTTTCCTACATTCTCTGAAAATTTAGGAAAACTTTCATACTTCCTAATAAAATTTAATAAAAAATCAATAGCATTTTCGCGTCCAATGTAGTAAACTCAGAAGCATCCGAAAGGAAATTTTTCAAAAAAACTTTTCAAAGAAGCTTTTCAAGAACTGAGAAACTGAAAAACCGAAAAAAGTTGAAAAAGAGGAGAATTGTTATGAAGAAAAAATTATTATTTGTAGCTGTTGCTGTTATGGCGATCGGTATGACCGCATGCTCCAAGAAGCAGGATACCCCGGAGACGACAACTGCCGTAGAGACCACCACTGAGGCTGAGACCACAGAAGCTGAGACCGAGGACATCGATGAGGATTCCATCAACGGTGAGATCACCAAGATCGATGGCGACATTCTGACCGTCAAGAACATTGATGATGACACAGAGAAGAATTACGACACTTCCAAGGCTGAGATTACTAAAGATTTCCCGTTCGCAGTTGGCGATCAGGTAGAGGTTGTATTCCCGGAGGGTTCTGAGGAAGATCCGGTTCCGGCACTCGCTGTTACTGTTACCGAGTCCGCAACTGAGGCTGACACCGATTCCGATCCGACCGTAGAGGGTAAGGTTGTCGATGCAGCTAACGCAACCCTGACACTTGAGGTTGACGGCGAGCAGTACAACATGAACAAGGCAAACGCCTACGTTGTTGCAAAGAACGGCATCACTGTTGACAAGAATGCAAAGGTTACCTACCTTGGCGACCTCGATGACGAGCCGATGGCAGTCAAGATTGTCATGGAAGATTCCTACGATACCCCGGAGGCAGAGCTGAATGTCTTCACCGGAAAAGTTGCTCAGGTCGGCGAGGATGGAAAGAGCATCGTTCTCGAGGCAGACGGCGGTGACTTCTTCACCTTCGTTTCTGACAGCTTAAGCTTTGACGATTACAAGGATGGCGATACCGTAAAGGTTACTTACCAGGGTTCGATCGGAGCAAAGGAGATCCCGGCTCTCGAGATCGAGAAATAATTCAAAAAAGAATTATCTTTTCTTGAATAAACTTGAATAAAGATTGTCTTTCCCTGAACATAACAAGAATCCCCCGCCAGCATAAACTGGCAGGGGATTCTTTTATCGCTTAGACCTCTTAGACCTCATATCCGATCATTCTCAAATATGTCTTAATCAAATCCACAATCTGGTCAAGGTCAAGCTTGCTCGCATTGATCGGCAGATCATAGTTTGTCATATCTTCCCACTCTCTTCCAGTGAAGTAGCGGTGATATTCCCGGCGCTGTTTCGTGATCCGGTTCAGCTTGTCGAGTGCTTCCTTCGTGTCAAGAATTCCATCGACCTCCATCGTCCGGCGCACACAGGTCGGCGTGTCTGCATACACAAAGATCTTTACGAGATCTTCCTTGCCCGCACTCTCGAGAATATAGTCTGCACACCGTCCGATGATCACGCACGACTCGTGATCGGCAAGCTCACGGATAACTTCAGACTGGAATCGGAAAAGATTCTCCGGCGAAGTCACATCTCCATCAATCTTCGGATGACCAAGAGCCAGCTTTCTTCCCATTCCACCGACAATCTTGCGGAGCACATTGTTGCCCGCTTTCTCATCTGCCAGACGGAAATACTGTTCGCCGACAGCACTCTTCTCCGCCGTCATACTCAAAATCTCATCGTCGTAGTAGGAAACCCCAAGTTCCTCTGCAAGACGTTTGCCGACAATGCGACCTCCACTTCCGTACTGACGTTCAATTGTGATCACCAGTTTGTTCTTATCCATAAAAACGCCTCCTCCAATCCAAAGCACCACGGAATCTTCTGTTTCTCATTTTTCCGATCCCTGCACTCCAGAAATTTAATTTTTATTTTGCAAGCATCATGCGGTCATTTGCAAACTGCTCTCCGCTCGCTTCCTCAAACTTGTGAAGCAGGTCATCGACAGTCAATTTTTTCTTTTCTTCGCCCTCAACATCATAGATGACATTTCCCTCATGCATCATGATCAGACGATTGCCGAGCTGAATCGCATCTCTCATATTGTGCGTGATCATCAGCGTCGTAAGATTCTGCTCTGCGACGATCTCTGCAGTCAGATCGAGCACCTTCTTCGCCGTTTTCGGGTCGAGCGCTGCGGTATGTTCATCGAGAAGCAGAAGTTTCGGGCGCTGAAGCGTCGCCATCAAAAGTGTCAATGCCTGTCTCTGACCGCCTGAGAGCAGTCCAACCTTCGAGGTCATGCGATCTTCAAGTCCAAGTCCCAAGCGCTTGAGAAGGTCCTGATAAAGTTTTCTCTCGCTGTTCTTGATCCCGGGCTTGAGTGTCCGTCTCCCGCCCCTGCGAAGCGCCAGGGCAAGATTTTCCTCGATTCCCATCGTTCCTGCGGTTCCATTCATCGGATCCTGAAATACGCGTCCCAAAAACTTCGCTCTCTTGTACTCCGGAAGTTTCGTGACATCCTTCTCGTCAATCAGAATCTTTCCGGAATCGATCGGCCAAACGCCTGCGATTGCATTCAAGAGTGTTGATTTTCCAGCTCCGTTTCCTCCGATCACCGTCACAAAGTCCCCGTCCTTGAGCGTCAGACTCAAGCCCCGAAGTGCCTTTTTCTCATTCACCGTCCCGCGGTTAAATGTCTTTGAAATCTCTCTGATCTCCAGCATGCCTTATCTTCCCCCTTTACTAAAATTGGAAAAATAACGGCTCTTCCATGTCGGAATTGCAAGGAATACGGCAACGACTACCGCAGAGAGCAATTTCAGAAGATCCGTGTCAATACCCATCCAGATTACGAGCTGAAGCACCAGATAATAGATGATCGATCCGAGTGCCACGCCCACAAGGCGGAATCCAAAATTGTGAAAGACCCGTCCAAAGACAGCCTCACCGATGATGACAGCTGCAAGACCGATGACAATCGCGCCTCGTCCCATATTGATATCGGCAAATCCCTGATACTGGGAGAGCAGAGAGCCGGAAAGAGCGACGAGACCATTCGAGAGCATCAGACCGAGGACTCTAGCAAAATCGGTGTTGATTCCCTGTGCCCGCGCCATCTTCTCATTGCATCCGGTTGCGCGCAGAGAGCATCCAAGCTCCGTTCCGAAGAACCAGTACAACAGCACAACAAGAAGAAGAATCGCCACAGCCACAATCAGAATCGTGTTGCGATAAAGTGCGACCCCGCGGATAAAACGCAGGGAGACGAGAAGCTGATACTTGTCAACATTGATCGCCTGATTCGCTTTTCCCATCACTTTTAAGTTGATCGAATACAGACCAAGCTGTGTCAGAATTCCTGCAAGGATCGCCGGGATTCCCATAAATGTATTAAAAATTCCTGTCACCAATCCAGCCATCATTCCGGCCAGAAATGCACATGCCATCGATACCCAGACATTGTGTCCCGTCAGCATCATCATGATGCAGACTGCACCGCCCGTTCCCAGAGAGCCATCGACCGTCAGATCCGCAATATCCAGAATCCGAAACGTGAGATACACACCGATCGCCATGATTCCCCAGATAAGTCCCTGTGCTACTGCTCCAGGCAGAGCATTGATCAAACTTATCATATTTTTCCTCCAGCGTAACCGCTCAGACACAGAAAGACTGCCGATGACAGTCTTTCTGCTCTTCTCTATTCTACAATATTTTCACAGAACCTTCAATCAAATTTTAGAACAAATTCGATCATTTTTTGCATAATTTTCTTTTCTGTCAGATTTTTTATGCTATTTTGCTTTTTTCTCATTCCGTTCCATTTCTGTCACCGGAATGAACCTCTGTTCCATCTTTTCTCGATTTCTCTCGATCTTATTCCTCAATTGCAACGTAATCATCCGGAACTTCAATGCCGAGCTGATCGCAGATCGTCTTATTGTACTTCTTTGTGAACTGCGGTGCATACTCGATCGGCATCTCGGAGATGTCAGACTCACCAGTCAGAACCTTTACTGCCATCTTTCCGGTGGCAACACCGAGGTCATAGTAGCTGATTGACAGGGTTGCAACGCCACAGCCCTTGCAGATGCCCTCCTCACCTGCGACAACCGGAACGCCTGCCGGCTGGCAGATGTTGTTGATGATCTCCGTGTTTGCTGCTGCGGTGTTATCCGTCGGAACATAGATTACATCGCTCTCAGAAACTGCCTTTGTCGTGATCGTGGAAATATCGTTGGAATCGGAGAATGCATAGTACTCACAGGTGTAACCGAGTTTTTCAAGCTCTTCCTTCACCGTATCCACCTGATACTGGGAGTTCGGCTCTGCGGAACAGTAGAGAAGACCAACCGTCTTCTTGTCCGGGAAGAGTTCCTTAATCATTCCTGCCTGCTCATTAAGCGGTGCCAAGTCTGCGGTTCCGGAAATATTTCCGCCAACCGTTCCATTGAAATCATCGATTCCGAGTGCCACTCCGTACTCTGTTACAGAAGTGCCGAGAATCGGGATATCCTTCGTTCCTGCCTGAGCCGCCTGAAGAGCTGCCGTCGCATTCGCAAGGATCAGATCTACATTCTCGGAGACGAAGCTGTTGATGATCGTGGAACAGGTATTGGAGTCTCCCTGCGCATTCTGCTCATCAAATTTTACGGCGTCACCGAGCTCCTCGGTCAGTGCATCCTTGAATCCCTGAGTTGCCGCATCCAGAGCATTGTGCTGAACGAGCTGACAGATTCCCACAAGATACGTCTGTCCGTCCGCACTCTTCTCTCCCTCGGTCGCTGAGGAGTCTGCCACACTGCTGTCCGCTTTTGCCGTCTCTGCCGTCGTCGCAGATGCTCCGCTTCCACCACATGCGGTCATGGAAAGTGCCATGATTCCTGCCATTGTCGCAGATAAGATTCTCATTGTTTTTTTCATAATTCTCTCCCTCTCTTTTCTCTCAGAAAGTTTCATGGATGCCTCAATTCTCTGCCTCGTCCCTCATGAACTTTTTTCATCATACTACACTTTTTTCACAGCGTCAATTTTATTACTTTAAATTTATGTGATTTTAAAGTAATAAAGTGAAAACCGCAAAAAAAGAAGCAAACATGGAGCAAAAAAGAATCAAAAAATAAGAATTAAGAAAAAGAGCAGGCGAATCATAGAAGAAAATTTTCTCATGAATAGGAAAACCTTTATAGGGTTCATAACAGATTAAGTATTTGCTTTTTTCGTGATTTTCTACTATACTTAGACTCGTAAAGCACTTACCTGTACTCTAAATTCACAATAAAACTCTCTTTCCTGGCGAATGAATTTTCCAATCCGATTTACTGCCAACCGATCGTGATAATCAACCTTTTTCATTCGTAAGCAGAGTTTTATTGGGATTTGGAGCAATAAGCGGGAATTCTTCGTTTTTATATCTCTAATTTATATCTTTATAATAATTTATAGAATAAATGAAAAATCAATCGAATTATTCTCGAACATGGAGGAACCTCTCACGATGAACAACGACAACTCAGTTGCACTTTTAGAAATGCTCAATGCGAGAGAGATGCGTAGCGTTTTGCAGAAACAGCTTCTTCAGCAGTACCGGAAACCTTTGATCTGTCTGACACTCAACATTCCCGGTCCTGTCAAACTTCTTCCCGGCGTACCGGAAGCTTTTGCAGAGGGATGCCGAAGAATTGAGGAGACGCTTCAAGAGCATCTTATTTTAATCAGCAATTTCCGCACCGTAAAAGAGAAGACCGGATACGAGGCATTTTACAGCGTCGACGCTTCTCCCGAATATGTGAAAGAACTGATGATTACTTTGGAAGATCAGGACGCCCTCGGGCGACTTTTTGATATTGATGTATTAAATGTGGACGGCACCAAGATCTCCCGCGAGGAACTCGGTCAGCCAGCACGCAGATGTCTGATCTGTGACGAACCGGCGCACGCATGTAGCCGTAGCCGTAAACACACGGTTGAGGAACTCACTGCAAAAGTCGGTGAGATTTTAAAACCGTTTACAAGCTGTTAATCGATCCGTCGCAGAAAGAGAAACTTAGAAACCAACTTAGAACCTTGCAAACAAAAAGAATCTAAGAAGAAAAATTACAAAAAGAAATAGCACACCGCAAATACGGGGACATCAGAAAACAGTATGCAGACTGCGCTGTTCTCTGGTGTCTCCTTTTCTTTTTGTTCTTAGATTTCTCTCTTTGATTGCTATGATTAAATTGTATTTATTATAAATAAAAAGTTTCGTATGATTTATTATCTAATTTATTATCGTCGGCGTTTTTCGCCAGAAATGAGGTGTCCATGTACCAGAAAACCAGTCCAGATCAAAAAACAAAAACAGATTTCACAAAAGAATTAGAAACCGGAATAAGCATGGAAAACTTGATCGAGACCTTCTCCAAACTCTGCCACCGCGCACTGATGGCGGAGGTCTCTGCGACCCCAAAGCCGGGTCTCGTCGACCGTCACGACAGCGGAGCACACTCCGATATGGATTTTGATACGTTCTCAGCAAGCTCTGACGCGATCGCTCCATGGATCACAAAAATGTTTGAGACCGGACTCTTCTGGCAGGCGGATACTGACGGCAGAGGGCTTTTCTCTGCGATTCGCCCGCTCGGCGTAAAGGCGGAGAAGGCGATGTTTGACGCGACAAACGGGATCAACACGCACAAGGGCATGATTTTCTCAATGGGAATCGTCTCTGCAATCGCCGGCTTTCTCTTTTCGCAGACACACAGCTTTAACGCCGAAGCGATTCTTGAAACTTCCGGTCTCCTCTGTCGCGATCTGATCGAAAAGGATTTTCAAAAAATGGACAAAAAAAATCCCCGCACACACGGGGAAATTCTCTATGTCCGTTTCGGTATAAAGGGAATCCGCGGGGAGGTCGCAGATGGTTTTCCCTCGATTCGAGAGATTGCTCTCCCGGCTCTGCGCCATTTCTCCGATCCAAGTCTTGCAGAGCAGGCAAGAGAGGCCTTTGTGGAAGTCTGCGACAGCGCCGATTCTTCTGAGAATTTCGATCTGCTCAAGAATGCCTCCCGTCTGAACACGCTTCTCTCGCTGATGGCCGAAGTCGACGACACGAATGTCCTGATCCGAACGAGTCCCGAGATGCTCGTCTATGAGAAGGATTGCGCAAAGCGTATCCTCGACCTTGGCGGAGCCTTTACAAAGCAGGGGCTTTTGGAACTCTCGCTTCTCAACGAAGAGTTCATCCGCCTCCATTTAAGTCCGGGTGGCTGTGCCGACCTTCTCGCCGTCACGATCCTGCTCCACGACTTAGAAAACCTTGATTTGGAAAACCAAGCTCTACTCACTTCGGAGCGCATCGATCGGGTTGAGCTTTGATGCACGGCTCGCCGGCATATATCCAAATAACAGTCCGATTCCGACAGAAACCGCAAACGATACCGCAATCGCGGAGAATGTCGGGGTCGACTGGAAGGTCGTGTTGAACTTATTGATCAGGAAGATCACTCCACAGCCGATCACAATTCCAATCACCCCTCCGATCGAGCTCGTCACCGCTGCCTCAATCACAAACTGTTGCAAGATCACGCTTCTTCGCGCACCGAGCGCTTTTCGGATACCAATCTCACGCGTTCTCTCAGTGACGGACACGAGCATGATGTTCATGACTCCGACACCTGCCACGAGAAGGGAGATTCCCGCAATTCCACCAAGACCGACTGAAGCCGTCGTCACAAGCGAATTGATCTCATCGAGCATGTCACTCGTCGCCTCGACTGTGTACAGGTCCTCGTTTTTCATCTTCTCATAGAGGAAATTCTTGAGTGCTGTCTTGCACTCGGATACCTTGTCGAGGTCGTTGACCGTGATAATGTAGTTGTTGACATAGGCGTTTCTCGCCAGCTTCGTCGCGCAGGTGTAGGGAATCCAGACAAAATCATCCGTTCCACCCTCACTCAATTCTTCCTTATTCTGCTGTTCGATGACACCGACAATCGTGAATGCCGTTCCGTTGATCTTGATCGTCTCTCCACAAGCTTTCTCCGCGCCTCCGTAAAGCTCGTTTGCCACATAAGTTCCGATCACACAGACCTTATGGCGCGCTGACATATCGATGTACTGAAGACCACGTCCATATTCAAGATCCCAGTCCTTGATCTCCTGGTAGTCCTCGCTGACACCGGTGATACTCGTCGAGTCAAGTGAATCATTTCCATTTTTTGCGACACCGCGAATTGAGATCGTCGGCGTCATGCTTCCAAATAAATCTGTATTTTCATCGTAAAACTCATACATCTCATCCACGCTGACGTTTCGTGACGGCAGATTGATGATGTTGAGTGTAATCTGATCGACACCGAGGCTTGCAAAACTATCCGTCATGTAGGAGAGATACCCGCTGACGACGCTGACGAGAATGATCACGGCAGACACACCGATGATGATTCCAAGCATTGTCAAAAACGAACGCATTTTGTTGCCCCAGATACTCTTAATCGCCAGCTTAAATGATTGCTGCATAGTCTTCCACGTCTCCGTCAAAATTAATTTTTCCATCCATAATCCGCACCACGCGCTTCGCCTCGACTGCGATGGAATTATCATGGGTAATCATTACAATCGTGTTTCCCTCCTCGTGAAGCTCCTTGAGGAAGTTGAGCACATCCCGGCTCGTTCTCGAGTCGAGTGCTCCGGTCGGCTCATCCGCGAGAATCAGTGACGGATCGCCCGCAAGCGCTCTCGCAATTGAGACTCGCTGTTGCTGACCTCCGGAGAGCTGTTTGGGAAGGTTTCGCCATTTTTCTGCAAGTCCGACTCGCTCAAGCTGGCGCATCGCCCTCTCCTTTCGCTCCTCCTTCGGCACTTTCGCGTAAAGCAGAGGAAGTTCCACATTTTCGAGAAGATTTGATTTCGGGAGCAGGTTGTACTGCTGGAAAATAAACCCGATCATCCGGTTTCGGATATCCGCGAGCTGGTCATCGCTCATCTGTGCGACGTCCTCCCCGCCGAGCCGGTAACTTCCGGAAGTCGGGACATCGAGCGCGCCGATGATGTTCATCAGCGTCGACTTTCCGCTTCCGGACTTTCCGACAATCGCGACGAACTCGCCCCGGTTGATCGTCAGGGAGATCCCGTCATTTGCCCGCACCTCCTCAGATCCCATCTGATAGATCTTGTAGATGTCTTTCAACTCAATCAATGGCTCTCCCATCGCTCTCTTCTTCCTCCCTCTTTCTTCTTTTTCTTCTTTAACCTTATTTCTTATTCTTCTCTACGTTTACGGCATTTTACGGCATTCCACCGCCACCGTGCTGACCACCGCCATTACCGCCGTAGCCTCCGCCAGGGCCTCCCATTCCGCCTCCAGGACCGCCCATCTGGAACATATCCATGCTCTTTCCAGACGACTCCTCGACGTAAACGGTATCGCCCTCGGAGACGCCACTCTTGATCTCGACGAAATCATCGTTGCTGAGTCCGACCTCGACCTCAACCGCCTTGAATCCAGCAGGAACGTTGCCCTTCTGCGGAGTATCCGATGCATCTGCGGAATCATCCTTGATGTAAACGCGGTTTCCTCGCATCAGTGCTCCTGACGGAACCATCAGCGTATCCTTTGACTCTCCGACTGTGATCACACCATCCACGTTCATGCCCGGGAGAAGAACTCCGTTTGCATCCGAGTCAAGGGTGACTGTAACCGGATAGTTCGTGACTCCGTTTGACTGGCTTCCCTTGAGACTGACATTCGTGACTGTTCCGCTGAATGTGCGATCGCTGTACGCATCGGCAGTCACCGAAACAGACTGACCAACTGCGACACTTGAGATATCCATCTCATCGACCGACATCTCAAATGTCAGCTCTGACATATCGTAGATCGTTGCAAGCGTCGTATCCGAGCTTCCGGAATTTCGACTGATCTTGTCTCCGACCTTGACGCTCTTTGTGATGATCTGTCCCGAGATCGGCGCTG
Source organism: Brotaphodocola sp. (assembly GCF_050873365.1). Classification (GTDB taxonomy): domain Bacteria; phylum Bacillota; class Clostridia; order Lachnospirales; family Lachnospiraceae; genus Brotaphodocola. The sequence continues at coordinate 85,462 of NZ_JBNMIQ010000004.1, forward strand.
TGATCGTGTAGTTGTCGACGTTGTCCTGTGTGCTGTCAAGACTTGACTGTGCCTGCTCGACCTGAGCCTTTGCGGAGTCCACAGAGTCCTCAAAACTCTGCAAGATGTCCTGCACATCCTTGCTCTTGATCTTGAAGATCGGCGTTCCGACAGTCACATAGTCGCCCTCATGGACGAGAAGGCTCTCGACCTCGACGCTTCCATTGACACCGGAAAGGCTTGCCGACATCGTCGTGTCCGTCGCAGCCGTAAATGTCGCCTCCCCGCTTCCAAGAAACTCTCCGACAGAGACGGTCGCGGTCAGCTGGGAGCTGAGTCCGCCCGGATTTGCAACCTCCACCGTCACATAGCGCACCATACGTCCGCCGTCAAGCACCTCATCCATGTTGCTGACTGCGGTCACCGTTCCTGTGATCTGCTCTCCGGTGTCCGTCAGCGTCACAACTGCCTGTGCGCCCTGAGCGATCGAAGTTGCCTCATTTGAGAGAAACGGAACCTTGATCTTCATCGTCTGGTCGTTGTAAATTGACGCGATCATCGTGTTGTTCGAGACATTATCTCCGGCCTCAATATTCAACGACTTGATAAATCCGGTACGCGTCGACTTGTAGGTATCTCCGCTGTAATCGCTCACCGCCTCGTTGTAATCATCGAGTGCTTCCTGATATTTTTTATTTGCACGCTCAAGCGAATTCTGAGAAGAATTCAGCTGGGAGTTCACGGAAGAAGAGTCGATGCGATAAAGCACCTGTCCCTTCTCCACCTGATCTCCCTCCTCAAAATTCGCCTCAACGACCTCACCCTCGACGAGGGAGGTGATCTCATAGGTGTCCTTTGCAGAGATCGTTCCCGAGGAGGAAAGCGAGGAAATCAGATCTCCCTTTGTGACTTCCGCGGTATTCTGCTTTCCCGCCTGTGCATTTGCCATCTTGGACGCTTTCTTCTGATTCTGCATATAGAACGCTCCGCCTGCAACGGCGAGAACGACGATTCCGGCGAGAATCCATTTCTTCTTTCCGGACTTTTTCGGAATCTTCTTTTTTCCCGCGTCCGGACTCTTCTTTGCCAGTTTGTCTGTCAGCTTTTTCAACATCTCTATCTCTCCTGTCAGTCTTCTACATAATCAACAATCGTGTACGTCGCATCTCCGTTTGAGTTCACCGTCTTCTCACAGATCAGCGTCACGGTATCGCCCACACGCAACGATCCATAGATCGAAAATGCAAACTGCATCTGAGAATTTGTCAGTTTATACTCATTGTCGTCCCCGTCGAGTGTGATCGAAGTCGGCGTCATCACATCACTCGAGCTGTAATAAATATTTTCTACGGTACCGCGGATTGCACACCGTCCGCTCTGGATCTCGTCCGCGGAATCTGCGACATACGCCCAGATCGTCTTCGCCGTCGTATTGTAGTAGACGACAACGTAGCCATTGGAAACGTGCTGTTTTAAAATGTCGTAGCTTGATGCCTCGCCATCGATGAAGATGCTCGCCTGCTGAACATTAAACGGAATGTAGTTGCCAAGCACACTGCCCTTCGGGATCAGCTTCGGTCCCTTTAAATCGGTATCGGCAAGTCCCATCGGGTTGACCTCTCCGTCCGAATTCAGCTCACAGCCAAGCACGGTCGCATACGCCTTTCCTGTCGTCTTGCTGTCGGTCTTTAAGAGGTTGTAGAACAGATTGATGCAGTCCTGGCGATTCAGGATCTCTGTCTGCTCTCTGTCGACCTCATCGTTGAGTTCCAGACTGTAATACATCGCCATCCGCGCCCCGACCGTATTCGTTGCAAAGTCTTCATTCGTGTATCCGAGAAGCGCAAGCAGTCCTCTGACCGCTTCCTGAAGGGTGATCGCCTGATCCGGCTTAAACTGTCCGCCCAGATAGCCGACCATCCACTGATTTTCCGCTGCCATCCGAATGCTCGAGGCATAGGTATGGGTCGCAGGCACATCGGAATACACGGAAACATTGCTCGTGGACGTCAGATAATCCCGATACGTCGATGCCTTCACAAGCATCTGCGCAAACTCTCCTCTGGTCACCGATGATGTGAGATCACTGCTCACACTCATAATTCCTGCAATGCCGACCACCTTTCTGCGGTAGTCCATGTTGTTGTCTGCTGCCTGAGCAACCACCGGCAAAACGGTCGATGTCGCCGTCACAATCGCCATCGCTACCGCGATCTTTCCCCTTTTTCTCATAATGTTTTTCAAACTCCTCTCTGATGTTAACGTAATCATAAACGATGTTTGTGTTCATTTTGTGTTTAGATTGTGTCAGAATTGAGAGTTTTTTCTCTTAACCTTGTTTGCCGGGGGGATTTTTATTTCGGGATCTGTGTTTGGGAAATTTTATTTGAAATGCTTTTTCAGAAAATTTTGTTTGAGAAGTTTTGTTTGAAAGATTTTTGTTTTGAAAGATTTCTATATTTGAAAGATTTCTATATTTGAAATTTAAGGAATTTTATATTTGAAAATTGATGTTTCAGACCGAACATGAGGATGCAAAGAAGAAACGGATTCTATGATCCGATGATGCATCCTCATGCGGGGTCATGACGGCAGAACGAGCGTCTCAATCGCATATGCAACTCCATCCTCTGCATTCGAGCGGGTCTGACAGCGCGCCGTCTTTTTTGCAAGCTCCATTCCATTCGCCATCGCAAGCGTGTATCCGAGCGGAAGTTCAAGCATCGATCTGTCATTCTCGCTGTCCCCGACTGCAAGAATCTCTCTCAGCTGGATTCCGTGGCTCTGGGCGTATTTCAAGAGCGCAATTCCCTTCTGGGCTGACGAGTTTGTGATCTCCAAATTCGTCTCATCCGAGGAAACGACTGCAAATGAGGAATCTTTTAACAGCTTCGCTCTCACCCTCATCAGCGCCTCCTTGTCCCTGCTCATCACAGACATCTTAAAAATCTCGAGATCTCCTGCAAACAGTTCGCTCTCCGAGATAAACCGAAACTTGCTCTTAATAATCTCAAACGAGATTCCTCCCGCCATCGGAAGCAAAATTCCCTCCTCAAAGCCTTTGCGAAATTCTTCTCTCGTGCTGATCGTCACACTGCCCTCATTCGTCATGAAGTCAAACAACATCCCCGGCTCCCTGCATGCGAGAACATCTTTGATCTGTTCATATGAAAGTTCCTGTTTGAAAATCGCATTTCCCATCCGGTCACAGACTTTTGCTCCATTCATGCAGATCACATCACAGTCAATCGCCTGCTCCTCAAGCGGTCTCTTTGCATCCTCATATCCGCGCCCGGTGCAGACAACAAATTCACAGCCTGACGCTCTCATCTGGCGGATCGTCTGTGCGGTCCGATCCGAGATTCTTCCATCCCGTCCCAATAAAGTTCCATCCATATCCGATGCTACCAGTCGAATCATTTATCATTCCTCCTCTTGTTTTCCACATTTCTTTTTTCTTTGTTCCTCTTTATTCTACAAATTCTTTGTAAAATCAAAAAGAAGCATTCTGTAAAATCATCGTAAATGCTTTGATTTCACAGAATACTTCTTTGCCACTGCCTTAATCTTATAGAATTTTACTCGTTCAGAAGGTTGTAATCCTCGATCGACTTATTGATCTGGTCGGCGATTGCCTTCAGGGTATCCTCCGGGTTCTGATTCTTGTTGATCATGTTCTCAATCTCGGTCTCCACGATCGTGCGCGCCTCCGGGAAGACACTAAGAAGAGCACCGGCAGACTGCGGAGTGGAATCATGGAGCTGATCGATTGCGGTCTCAAACTGCGGATATTTCTCGAGGTTCTCCTTGAATACCGGCTCATCATGTGCAGTCACGGTTACCGGGAAGTATCCGGTCTGTGCATTCCAGTATGCCTGACTCTCCGGGGATACGAGGAACTTTACGAACTCCCAGACTGCGCTCTGCTTTGCCTCATCCTCATTGTTCAGTGCCCACAGAGAGGCACCTCCGATCGAGACACCGCCCTGATCGTCGTCAGATACCTTCGGGAAATATGCCGTTCCGACCTCAAATTTTCCATTGACATCGTTGAGTACCTGCTTTAAGGATGCCGTAGAACCAAGCGTCATCGCAGATTTTCCAGAGCTGAAATCAGCAAGACCAGCATCGCCTCCGCGACCAACATTCGGAGCATATCCCTTATCTGCGAGAGATTTCCACGCGGTCAGAATGTTGAGACCTGCACCGTTTGAGTCAAACTCCACAGCGGTTGCCACATCCTCACGTCCATTTCCGTTGTTGACGTAGTTCTTTCCCTGTTTTGCTGTGAATTGCTCGAAAAACCATCCATAAATTCCGAGGGAAATCGCCTCGCCGGCACCGCCCTTCGTGACGAGATCCTCACTGATCGCCTCAATTCCCGGAAGACTGTCCGGAACCTCCGTGATTCCAGCCTTCTCAAACATATCCTTGTTGTAGTAGAGAATCGGCGTGGAGGAGTTAAACGGCATCGAATACAGCTTGTTGTCCACACTATAATATGCCGCAATGTTCGGCTCAATCTGGGAATCATCCCAGCCATCCGCATCGATCAGATCCTGCATCGGGATCACCCAGCCGGAATCAATCATGAAACGAGTACCGATGTCGTAGATCTGCACGAGATCCGCTCCCATGTTTCCGATCTGTGCACTCTTTAACTTGTTGATCGCATCGTCGTAGCTTCCCTGATACTGTGCATCTACCGTAATGTTCTTTGTGTTTTCCTCATTGAACTTCTTGACGAGATAGTCGATCGCCTCTCCGTTGACACCGCCCATCGAATGCCAGAATGTGATCGTCTGACCATCTCCCGAAGCTCCGTTTGCCTCTGCCTGGGCCGAAGTCTCTGCACTTGAGGAATCATCCTTGCTCTCAGCCTTGGCACTTGAGGATGCAGAATCTGCTGAATTTGAGGAAGTCTCACTCTTTCCACATCCGGTTGCGCTGACTGCCATCATCACTGCCATTGCCATACTCATCGCTCTTTTTGTGTTCGTTAACTTTAACTTCATTTTTTCCTCCATACTCTCCCTGAACGCATGTTATCGGTTCACGGGATTTCCATCTTCTATTTCTTTCTTTTTTTGCTTCTGTTTCTATCTTCTATTTTCAACAGGCTTTCCCCCACAAAAGCCTGAACTTCTCTTAGCCCTTGACTGCTCCGGAGAACATTCCGCGGATCAGCTGTTTCTGACCGATGATAAAGATCGAGATCGACGGGACAATGATCATCACAACTCCTGCAATCATCAGCGTGATCGACTGAGAATCCACACTGTCAAGCATGCCAATTCCGATCTGTACCGTGCGGTAGGTCGAAGAACCGGTCACGAGAAGGGGCCACATGTACATATTCCACGCATTGATGAAGGTGTAGACCGCCATCGCGCCGATCGCCGACTTCGTCAGCGGAATCAGAATTTTGAAGATAAATCGCAGATTGGAACAGCCATCAATCTTTGCCGACTCGTAGAGCGAGATCGGAAAGCTCATATAGAACTGACGGAACAGAAAGATTCCCATCGCAGAAGTCAGATACGGCACAATCAGCACCGGATAGGAATCGAGCCATCCGAGTTTGCTGACCGTCAGATAGTTGGAGATGATCGTCGCCTCACCCGGGATCATCATCGTCGCCATCACGATCATGAACAGCACTTCTTTTCCCTTAAATTTCAAAAAGGAGAACGAGAATGCGGACAGCGAGCAGGAAATGATCTGCCCGATCGTGATGCATCCTGCAACGATAAACGAGTTGATTACGAAGCGGATTAACGGTACCTTGACCAATGCCTGACGGAAATTGTCGAGCGTCGGCTGTTTCGGGATCAGATTCATCTCCGTCGTGAAGAGCTCGCTCGACGGCATGAACGCAACGCTGAACGCGTACAACAGCGGAAGAAGAATCAGAAAAGCGACGATCGTGTTGAGTGCGATCAGAATTCCCTTTTTCGTCCGTCTCTTTGCGATTGCCTTGCGGTTTGCCTCCACCTGCATGCGTGCAATCTGCCCGGCATTAAAATGTTCTCTTGAAATTGCCATTTCCTGTCTGCTCATCAGTACGAAACCCCTTTCTTCTCTGCCCGGAACATCAAAAGGGTCAGCGCCATGATAATCAGAAACAGAATCACGGACTGTGCTGCCGCACTTCCGAAGCGATAGTTAAAAAATGCATCCCGGTAAATCGAGTACACGATCAGATTTGTCGATTCTCCCGGTCCGCCCTGTGTCAGGACCTTTACCTGACCGAAGGACTGGAACGCCTGGATGATGTTGACTACAAGCGTGTAGAACATGATCGGGCTGAGTCCCGGAAGCGTCAGGCGGAAAAATTTCTGAACCGCATTTGCTCCATCCACAGATGCACGCTCGTAAATACTCTCATCGATGTTGCTGAGTCCCGCGGAAAAATACAGAAAATTGATTCCGCTGTTGAGCCATGCCGTCAGGATTGCCACGCACACCAGCGCATATCTCTGGTCATTGATCCAGTTGATATTGAGTCCCAAAAGTTTGTTTACGATTCCGATCGACGGATGAAGCATGATCTTAAAAATCATCGCCGCCGAGCTCGACGCAATTGCCATCGGCAGTGCATAAGCGGTACTGAAAATCCGGATTCCCGGAAATGCCTGGTTGCACAGAACCGCCCCGAGAAGACCGAGCGCCATGCCCCCGATCACGACGATCAGGACAAAGATTGCCGTGACCATCAGGCTGTTGTAAAACGATGGTGAGGTCAAAAGATCCACATAGTTTCCCGCTCCGACAAAGATTTTTGCCTCTCCCATCTTGTTCGTCTTATACAGACTCAGATAAATCGTCTTAAAAAATGGATAAAACAGAAATACTCCAAAAATCAGCATTGACGGAATCAGATATCCGTATGCCCCGAGATTTCCTCTTCCTTTCTTTTTTTCTTCCATTGTCACATTCAACCTCTCTTTTCTCTCACCCATTAGACCCTGTCATGTTCAGATACAGAAGATTATCTCCGGTCTGCGCATCGAAGAGCTTGATTTTTTTCATATCCGGACAGAGTGCAATCGTCTCCCCCGGGCTCGTCACACAGGATGGTGCGAGTTTCACGCAGGCATTCTCCCCCTCGATCTCCCCGTGAAGCAGAACTTCCGCACCAAGACCTTCTCTGACCATCACCTTCATCAAAAGTTCTCCGCCGCTCTTCTTTCCGTCCATCTGTAAGATTCCACTCTGACCGGCTCTCTCCTGCTCCTCGTCTTTTCGGTAAAGATCCTCCGGTCGGATTCCGAGAATCAGTTCCTTGCCGAGACCGCCCTGATCTTTGATACGCTTCGCAAGAATCGGTGGAAGTACCAGCCGGCTCTCTCCTGCCTGCAAAAAGAAAATTCCATTCTCAACTCCGCATCGAACCGGAAGAAAATTCATCGACGGTGATCCGATGAATCCTGCGACAAACTGGTTGATCGGATTGTTGTAAATCTCGTTCGGAGAGGCGATCTGCTGAATCTCTCCCTCTTTCATCACGACAATCCGATCCGCGAGCGTCATCGCCTCGACCTGGTCGTGGGTGACATAGACGATCGTGGAAGAAAATTGTTTATGAATCTTCGCAAGTTCCACGCGCATCTGACCTCTGAGCTTTGCATCCAGATTGGAGAGTGGCTCGTCCATCAGCAGAAGTTTCGGCTCGCGCACGAGCACGCTTCCGATCGCAACTCTCTGCTTCTGTCCTCCCGACAGGGCGGACGGTCTGCGCTCAAGCAGATGGTCAATCTGAAGCAGTTTTGCCGTCTCTCTGACTTTCCGATCGATCTCTGTGCGCTTCTCTCCGTGAACCCGGAGTCCAAACGCCATATTTTCGTAAACACTCATATAGGGATAAAGCGCATAGTTCTGAAAAACCATCGAAAGTCCGCGCTGTCCCGGTTCAAGGAAGTTTGCCAGCTGTCCATCGATCCAGAGTTCTCCGGAACTGATCTCCTCAAGCCCTGCAATCATGCGCATGGTTGTGGATTTTCCGCATCCGGAAGGTCCGACAAAAATGATAAACTCTCCATCCCGGATCTCTAAGTTGAACCTCTTCACTGCTCGAAATCCGTTGGAATACGTCTTCTCCACATTTACCAACGATACATTTGCCATTTGATTTTTTTCGTCTCCTTCGTTTTCCATTTCATTTTGTATACAATATTATTGTAGGAAGACTTTGTAAAATCAAAAAGAAGCACTCTGTAAAATCATCGTAAATACTTTGATTTCACAGAATGCTTCTCTTCTTTATAACTTCATATAAAATTTTTCTGAGCTACAGGCTCTCTGCGCGCTCAATGATCTGGCGCTTGAAGTTGATGACCTCATGCTTGTACTCGCTGTCCATGAAGGACGAGGTGATCATAAAATCTGCGGTTGCCTTATTCGTCGCCATCGGAATGTCGTACACCTGCGCAATTCGCATCAGAGCCTTCACATCCGGATCGTGTGGCTGTGCGGTCAGCGGGTCGGAAAAGAATACCACAAAATCAATCCGTCCCTCCACAATCTTTGCGCCGATCTGCTGATCTCCGCCGAGAGGACCGCTGTTGTATCCCTTGACCGTAAGCCCGGTGTGCTCCGTGATCATCCGCGCTGTCGTTCCTGTTCCGCACAGGTTGTGCTTTGCAAGCACCTCCTGATGTTCCCTGCACCAGTCAATCAGCTTTGCCTTCTCATTGTCATGTGCAATCAGCGCAATATTTTTCTTCTTGCCAATCTTAAAAGTAACATACGTCTCTGCCATTCTTTCTCTCTCCTGTCTCTCTAAGAATTTCCAAAATAACGTATTCCAAGCTAAGAGGTCTCCTCCTGTGCCTGCCATCCGATCGTCTCACTCACAGACTTTCTGTCAGATCACAGAAGAATAGGTCTCCTCTTTCCACTTCAGCATAGCACAGGCAAGAATGGGGAACAAGTAAATTTCCGGTAAATTTTTATGGCGATTCTTGAAAAAATATACGGTGTGCAGGAAGGATGTTTACTCGGCTTTGTTTTCGCCCTCAGCTTTTCCTTCTGCACGGGCACTCTCGATGTTCTCTGCGGATTCGGATTCCTCTTTCGGATTCATCATCGACTCGATCAGCGCCCAGATCTCGTCTCTTCCCTGCTTCGTCTCGGCGGAGAACGGGATCACGATTCCCTCTTTCGGAATTCCGAGTCCCTCTCTGACCATCTTTACATGCTTCTGAATCTGACTGCGCTTGAGCTTGTCGAGCTTCGTCGCAATGATGACCGGATGGTAGCCGTTTGAAACTACCCAGTCATACATCAGCTTATCATTTTCAGACGGCTCATGGCGAATGTCAATCAGAAGAAAGACACAGCGGAGCATCGGGGATTTCTGAAGATAACGCTCAATCATCTTTCCCCACTTTGCCTTGACCTCAACCGACACCTTCGCATATCCGTATCCCGGAAGGTCGACGTAGTAGAGCGCGTCATTGATGTTGTAAAAGTTAATCGTCTGCGTCTTTCCCGGCTGGGAGGACGTTCTCGCAAGCGACTTTCTGTTCATCAGTGCGTTGATCAGGGACGACTTTCCGACGTTTGATTTTCCGGCAAATGCAAACTCCGGATTTTCATTCTCCGGCAGTTTGCTTGTGATTCCACAGACCGTCTCAAGTTCTGCTTTTTTGATAATCATTCTGTTTTCTCCTCCTGCGCTTCTGCAAACGCCTCTTTCACGACATCTTCCATCGTCTTCACAAACACAATCTTCAGTCCGTCTGTGATCTCTTCCGAAAGCTCCGCGATGTCCGGGCGGTTCTTATCCGGCACAAGCACGGTCTTCATGTGTGCCATCTTTGCTGCAAGGATCTTCTCCTTGAGACCACCGATCGGCAGAACGCGTCCGCGCAGGGTGATCTCTCCGGTCATTGCGACACTTGCCTTGACCTTGCGCTCCGTCACTGCGGAGAGCATTGCAGTCGCCATCGTGATACCGGCGGACGGACCATCCTTCGGCACAGCGCCCTCCGGAATGTGGATGTGCATGTCATGCTTTGCGAAATAATCATCTGCAACTCCATACTTCGGGCAGATTGAGCGGACAAATGTCAGAGCTGTCTGTGCGGACTCCTTCATCACGTCGCCGAGCTGTCCGGTAAGTTTCAGTTCTCCCTTGCCCGGCATCACATTGACCTCAATCTGAAGCGTATCTCCGCCGACACTCGTCCACGCCAGACCGCGCACGATTCCGACCTCATCGGTCTCATTGGCATCCTCGTAGGTGATCTTCTCTTTTCCGAGATAGCGCTCGAGATCCTTCTCCGTCACAGCAATCACCTGATCGCGGTTGTCGAGGAATTCTCTCGCAGACTTTCGGCAGATATCTCCGATCCGACGCTCGAGGTTGCGGACTCCCGCCTCTCTCGTGTAATTGTGAATGATCTTTCTGAGTGCATCGTCGCTGATTGTCAGATTCTTCTCGGTCAGTCCGTTTTTCTCAAGCTGTTTGCCAACCAGATAATCCTTTGCGATGTGGAACTTCTCATTCTCGGTGTAGCTATTGACCTCAATGACCTCCATACGGTCAAGCAGAGGTCCCGGGATCGTCTGCGTCGTGTTCGCCGTCGCAATGAAGAGCACATTTGACAGATCAATCGGAACTTCGACATAGTGATCGCGGAACTTCACATTCTGCTCTCCATCAAGAACCTCAAGAAGTGCGGAGGAAGTATCTCCCTTGTAGTCACTGCTGACCTTATCGATCTCATCGAGAAGCATCAGCGGGTTGGAGACACCTGCCTGACGCAGACCATCGACGAGGCGACCCGGCATCGCGCCGACATAGGTCTTTCTGTGACCGCGGATCTCCGCCTCATCGCGGACACCGCCGAGACTGATGCGCACATACTTTTTATTCAGCGCGCGCGCAACGGAGCGGGCGATCGAGGTCTTTCCGGTTCCTGGCGGTCCAACGAGACAGATGATCGGACTGCTTCCCTTCTTCGTCAGCATGCGGACTGCGAGATACTCGAGAATTCTCTCTTTGACTTTCTCGAGTCCATAGTGGTCGGCATTCAGGATCTCCTCCGCATGGTGGATGTCGTTGTTGTCGCGGGACATCTTGTTCCACGGAAGCTCGAGAAGTGTCTCCACATATGTACGAAGGACGTTTGCCTCCTGGCTTCCACCCGGCATGTTGCGGAAGCGGTCAAGCTCCTTCTTGAGCTTCTCCTTGACTTCCTTACTTGCCTTCAAAGCCTTGATCTGCTTCTCATACTCATCTGCATCGGAGATCGGGTCTTCGCCGAGTTCCTCGCGGATGATCTTCATCTGCTCTCTGAGAATGTAATCCTTCTGGTTCTTGTCAATGCTCTCCTTGACTTTCTGCTGGAACTCTCTGCGAATCTCAGCGATCTCCACCTCATTGGCAAGATTCTTTACGAGAACGCCGTAGCGTCCCTCGGCATTCATTGCCTCAAGATATTCCTGACGAACGACATACTCCCACGGCAGTTCGCTTGCAAGGCGCGTCATCAGAGGCTCGAGATCCTTCATTGCGAGAAGTCCCGGCAGGATCTCCTTTGCAAATTTTGCGTGCTGATGGCTGTAAGCCTCCGTCTTCTCTTTCAGAACGCGAAGCATCGCCTGCTCCACCACATACTCCGGCTCTTCCTCCGGCTCAACTTCCATGATCTCGCCGACGAGCATCGGCTCGGTCTGGTCAAGTGCGATCAGCTCAACTTTCTCCTGACCATCGACCATCACGCGGACGATTCCGCCCGGCATCTTGACAAGCTGTTTGATCAGCGCAATCGTTCCGATGTGATAGAGCTGTTCGAGTGTCGGGTCCTGATCCTCCGGATCTCTCTGGGTTACCAGACAGATCTTCTGATCTCCCACCATCGCCTTTTCCACGGCAGAGATCGACTTCGGTCGGCTGATGTCAAAGCTGACCGTCATATGGGGAAGAACCGTCAGCCCGCGCAGGGCAATCACTGGCATCGTCATTATCGTATCTTCCATATTTTTTCTCCGTTAAATTTTATTTCTCGTAACTATTTCTCTTTGATATACAGAATGGGCTGTCGCAAGAGGGCAGACTCGGTTTTGCCGATGGATCTACTCTGCAACAGCCCCTTCATACCGGCAGACCGACTTACGCGATCTCACCTGATTTTTCTTTTTTCATTCTCTGAGACAGGTTCTTGCGCGGTACATTCGTATCGCGGTACACCAGCTCCGGCTCTCCGGTCCGGTCGATCACATCCTTCGTGATGGTGCAAATTCCGACATTGTTGTCGGACGGAACCTCATACATCAGATCCATCATTGCACCCTCAAGAATTGAGCGCAGACCTCTCGCTCCGGTCTTTCTCTCCACTGCAAACTTTGCAACTTCCTCGAGTGCCTCCGGTGTGAACTCCAGTTTCACATCGTCCAACTCAAACAGCTTCTGGTACTGTTTGATCAGCGCATTCTTCGGCTCGGAAAGAATCCGTACCAGCGCCTTCTCATCGAGCAGATCGAGAGAAACCGTGATCGGCACACGACCGATGAACTCCGGAATCAGTCCGAACTTCACAAGATCCTGTGGCTCTACCTTCTTGAGCAGTTCATCAATATCTGCCTTGTTCTTCTCCACGATCTCAGCATTGAAACCGATCGAGCCTGCGCTCAGACGGCTCTCAATGATCTTCTCAAGTCCGTCAAACGCACCACCGCAGATAAACAGGATATTGGTCGTATCGATCTGCAAAAGTTCCTGATGCGGATGCTTTCTTCCACCCTGAGGCGGAACACTCGCAACCGTTCCCTCCAGAATCTTTAAGAGTGCCTGCTGAACTCCCTCTCCGGAAACATCTCTGGTGATGGAAACGTTCTCCGACTTTTTCGTGATCTTATCGATCTCATCAATGTAAATGATACCGTACTGTGCACGGTCGATATCGTAATCTGCTGCCTGAATCAGTTTCAGAAGAATGTTCTCCACATCCTCACCGACATATCCTGCCTCTGTCAGTGCGGTCGCATCTGCAATCGCAAACGGCACGTTCAGGATCTTTGCCAGTGTCTGTGCCAGATACGTCTTACCGGAACCGGTCGGTCCGAGAAGAAGGATGTTGCTCTTCTGTACATCCACATCCATGTTCTTGCCGGATGTGATTCTCTTGTAATGGTTGTACACGGCAACAGACAGCACTTTCTTTGCGGCATCCTGTCCGATTACATACTCATCAAGGAACTCCTTGATCTCCTTCGGCTTGAGCAGGTTGATACTGCTTAAATCCAGTCCCGCATTGTCGTGCTCGTCGAATTCCTCTTCCAGAATCTCCGCGCAAAGGTCAATACACTCGTCGCAGATAAACACGTTGTTGGAACCCGCAATCAGTTTCTTTACCTGATCCTGGGTCTTTCCGCAAAACGAGCATCTGACTCTGTCATCTGTTCTGTTGGGCATATCGCTACACCTCTATCCTTTCCTTGATCTTAGAGCATCTCTGAGACATTTTCGATCACCCCCTGCATGAATGAAATCATGCGTGATCCGCTCAGAGATGCTTTCGCGTGCGCCTTCCGCTATTTAAATTTTAATGATTTGCAATCACACGGTCAATCAACCCGTAGTTCATTGCTTCCTCTGCGCTCATATAATTATCGCGCTCTGTATCCCGGCAGATCGTCTCATAAGACTGGCCCGTGTTGGCTGCAAGAATCTCATTGAGTTTCTTCTTGGTCTTTAAGATATTCTCTGCCACAATCTGAATCTCGGTTGCCTGTCCTCTGGCACCGCCGGAAGGCTGATGGATCATGACTTCCGCGTTCGGAAGTGCAAATCTCTTGCCCTTTGCGCCACCTGCAAGCAGGAATGCGCCCATGCTGGCTGCCATACCGATGCAGACTGTGGAAACATCGCACTTGATATAATTCATCGTGTCATAAATTGCCATTCCGGCAGTTACAGAACCGCCCGGACTGTTGATATATAAATTAATATCCTTGCCCGGATCCTCAGATTCCAGGAAAAGAAGCTGTGCTACGATCAGGCTTGCTGATACGTCAGTCACCTCTTCACCAAGGAAAATAATTCTCTCTTTTAATAATCGGGAATAAATATCGTAAGAACGTTCTCCTCTGCTGGTTGACTCAATCACATAAGGTACTAATGCCATCGTCAAATCCTCCATACAAAACGGACCGGGATGCAGTCTCATGCATCCTTTGCCAGGCGCACTGCATCCCGGCCCTTTTAACTATACCCGCAAATATCCGGATTTATGCGGAAACGGCGGATCGGAATCCTCTTCCGCACTCTTTTTCAATTAAACCAGCTTAGCCTGTGCTACCAGGAAATCAGCTGCCTCCTGAACTGCCATATCTTCCTTCATCTGCTTTAAGCCGTCTTCGCCCATGATGTTCTTAACCTGCTCAACTTCCATCTTGTAGGTCTCAGCCATCTTCTTCAGCTCAGCCTCAACGGTCTCCTCAGATACCTCGATGTTCTCAGCCTTTGCAACTGCCTCAAGTACCAGACGAGCACGGATACGGCTCTCAGCCTGCGGCTGCATCTGCTCTTTCAGCTGATCCAGGGTGGTGCCGGTGAACTGCAGATACTGATCCAGAGACAGACCCTGGCTCTGCATTCTGCGAGCGTAGTCGTTGATCATGTTGGTAACCTGCTGGTCTACCATCGGAGCCGGGATGTCCATGGTTGCATTGTCAACAACCTTCTGAACTACCTTGTTCTCGTTCTCAGCGCTAGCCTGCTTCTCTTTGGTCTCAGCCAGCTTCTTCTGAAGATCTGCCTTGTATGCATCTAAGGTCTCGAACTCGGAAACCTCGCTTGCGAACTCATCGTTCAGCTCCGGAAGCTCTTTGCTCTTGATCTCTTTGATCTTTACCTTGAATACAGCCGGCTTTCCTGCCAGCTCTTTTGCATGGTACTCCTCCGGGAAGGTTACGTTTACTTCTACTTCCTCGCCTGCGTTCTTGCCAACAAGCTGATCCTCGAAGGTATCGATGAAGGAATGAGAACCGATTACCAGAGTGTAATCCTCAGCCTTTCCGCCCTCGAACGGAGTTCCATCAACAAATCCCTCGAAATCGATCACGGTCTGATCTCCGTCAGCTACCGGACGATCCTCAACTGCTACCAGACGGGAGTTCTGCTCCTGAACTTTCTTCAGCTCGTTCTGGATATCCTCATCGGTTACGTCAGCCTTTGCGCCTTCAACCTCAACACCCTTGTACTCGCCCAGGGTTACTTCCGGCTTAACTGCAACGGTTGCGGTGTAGATGAACGGCTTGCCCTTCTCGATCTGCTCAACGCCGATCTCCGGTCTGGAAACGATCTCCAGTCCGCTCTCTTTTACAGCATCACCGTAGGTTGCGTCCAGAGCTTCCTCGATTGCATCCTCGTACAGAACGCCGACGCCATACATCTTCTCAACCATTGCCTGCGGTGCTTTTCCCTTACGGAAACCAGGAATGTTGAACCGGTTCTTATTCTTGTTGTAAGAAGCGGTAAGAGCCTTCTCGAACTGCTCTGCCGATACTTCTACGGTCAGTTTTGCCATGTTTTTTTCTAACTTCTCTACCTGTAAACTCATTTTATGGGTTCCTCCTTAAATCTATGTATGGTCGTCACGGCAGGGCGCCACACTTCAAGTTACCATTATAGCATAGTGTTTTCTTAATTACTAGCCCTATTTTTGCCTAAATATACGCTCTTTTCCGCGAAAAAACGCCGTTTTTTTGTTTTTTCTGAATTTCCTATCATTGAGATCTTTAATGATTTAACTTCTTGTGTTTATCTCTGATTTCGGCTTTTCTTTTGTCTCTGGCTTAGGATTTTACTGAGAGACAAATCTTTATTTTTTCTTTTTTCTCATTTTCTCTGTTCTCGGCTCCTCCAGCAAGATAAGTCTGTGCGTTTTCTCTACTCTCGGCTCCTCTAGCGAGATAAGTCTGTGCGTTTTCTTTACTCTTGGCTCCTCCAGCGAGATAAGTCTGTGTGTTTTCTCTACTCTCGGCTCCTTCAGCGAGATAAGTCGTGCAAACTCGTTCTCACTCCGGGTTCGACGTAGCGGTGCATAAGACTGCAAAATACGCAGTCTAAACACCGACGTCTCACACGGGTTTGCACGGACTTTCTCGCATTCCGTCGCCTTACATATTCTCAAACCATATTCTTTTACCAAAATCAAATTTTCACTTATTTTTAGTACTAGCTATAATTTTTCCAAAAATCTTAATGCTGATAGGTTATCATATAATTTCCACTTTTATAAGCAATTCGAGCTAAAATCTGATATACTATTGATAACTCGTTTTTGTTAAAGAAAATTTTTATCTCACATATTTTCAATGTACAGATACGCAAATGCTATGGAAAAAATATATACTTTTTTATTTAGGAGGATTTTGAATATGGAAATTGAGAGAAAATATAAGATCGAGACACTTCCTGACGGATATGAAAATTTTCCATCGCGGATGATTGAACAGGCTTATCTCTGCACCGATCCTGTCGTTCGCGTTCGACGTGATGGAGATGAATATTACATGACATACAAATCGCATGGTCTTCTCGCACGCGAGGAATACAATCTGCCTTTGAATGAAACTGCCTACCTGCATCTTCTCGAAAAAGCAGACGGAATTATCCTTAGTAAACGCAGATACCGTATTCCGATCGAGGGAACTGCTCTTACAATCGAACTTGATATTTTTGAGAGAGATTATCAAGGGCTGATTCTTGCAGAAGTAGAATTTCCAACTGAGGAAGAAGCCCTCGCTTTCACTCCACCTGCGTGGTTTGGCAGAGATGTAACTTTCACTGGAGAATATCAGAATAGTAAGTTGAGTAAAGGATTACAAAAAATTAATTAGACTTATAAAACTATTAACGCCTAAATATTAACTCAAAGCAATATTAGAACTGCCATAATCTTGGCGGGGCTCCGATGGTGAAAAAGTCCGGGCAAACCCGTGTGAGACGTCGGTGTTTAGGTCGCGTACTTTGCGACCTTATGCACCGCTACGTCGAACCCGGAGTGAGAACGAGTTTGCACGACTTATTCCACCGGAGGAGCCCCCTATAAATAAACTTCTGATATCTAATGGTGCATCATCCCCATCACGCAAACGACTAAAAACAAAATCACAAGTCCTGCAATAATTATATCCAGTTGTTTTACAGTCAGAGGAATTCGATCGTAAAGTCGTTCCTTCGGCGGGAGGGATGCACGGTACTCTTTTAAGCGCTGATTTTCTTCTCTGAGTCGCTGATTCTCCCGCTCCAGCTCTGACATCTCATCCAACTTTTCATTCATATTTTCATCCCTATTTTTATTGGTGTTTTCAATAACATTTTTATAATCTTCATTCAGATCCTGATCCGATCTTTCACCCAACTCCACATCCGACATTCCTATCTTTTCCGTATCCATCATTATCTTTGAGCCTTGCTCTTTTTCTGTCATCTCTCTTAGCCTCCCTTTTTCTTTATTTAAATTTTCACTCGTATGCCAAATTGACAAGTTTACTCAGCGATAGACAAAAACACATAAAGCATTCCAGCCCTCTCAGACCGAAATGCTTTATGAAAAAATTCAATATACTTTTATGTAACACAAACGACGTATCGAAACCCTCTCGATTTCTCGCTTACTTCTTTGCAATGTACTTTCTGATATCCAGAGCGATTGCAACGACGATAACGATACCCTGTGCGATGTACTGGTAGTTTGTATCTACGCCCAGATACTGTAAGCAGGTCTTCAAGATCTCGAATACCAGAACGCCGATCAGGACGCCGGAGATCTTACCGATACCACCGTTTACAGATACACCACCGATCGTACATGCTGCGATTGCCTCAAGCTCCCAGCCGTAACCCATGTTTACGGAAGAACCACCGGACTTTGCGCCTACAAGGAAACCACCCAGTGCGTAGCAAGCTGCTGCGGTGATGTAGATGAGGATCTTGGTCTTCTTGGTGTTGACACCTGCAACCTCTGCTGCCTGCTCGTTACCACCGATTGCGTACATGTATTTACCATGAGGCATCTTGTTGTAAACGAACCACATTGCAAGACCAACTGCCAGTGCGATGATAAACAGATACGGAACGACACCAAAGAGCTGTCCCTTTGCAACCTCGGTGTAAGCCGGACGATAACCACCGATCGGGGTTGCGTTCGTGTAAACAAGGCAGACACCGTAAACGATCAACTGCATACCCAGAGTACCGATGAATGCCGGAACCTGAAGGTAAGAAACAACAAGACCATTGATTGCACCAAATACACAGCAGATTGCCACACAGATCAGCAGAACTGCCAGTACCCACCAAGTTCCGAAGAACGGAAGGTTCGGGAAGAACTTACCACTGTAATCTGCCTTCTGAAGCAGAGTACCTGCTACGCAGGCTGCCAGACCTACCATACGTCCTGCGGACAGGTCCGTACCTTTTGTGATCAGACATCCGGAAACGCCACAAGCGATGATGAATCGCGGTGCTACGTTTAAGCATACGTTTTTGATGTTACTCGGTGAGAAGAATGTCGGCTGCATGATGCCGGTGTAGAGTGCCAGCAGTACCAGCACAACAATGATTCCGTTATTGATAAGGAAATCTTTCGCATTAAATTTTTTTGCTGTCATGATTGAACCCTCCTGACTGGATTATTTTTCAGCTGATTTTCCATGAAGATCAAACTGCGTTGCACACGCCATGATCCGCTCCTGAGTTGCCTCTTCGCCTTCAAGCTCTCCGGTGATGTGACCGTTACACATAACAATGATACGGTTCGACATACCGATTAACTCAGGCATCTCGGACGAAATCATGATGATGGATTTGCCCTGTTTTACCAGATCGATCATGATCTGATAAATCTCATATTTCGCACCTACATCGATTCCTCGTGTAGGCTCGTCCATGATCAGGATATCCGGGTTGTTTGCCAGCCAGCGGGCGATGATTACCTTCTGCTGGTTACCACCTGAAAGCGACTGGATCAGAGTCTTTCCACTCGGAGTTTTGATATTCAGCTTCTTGATGCTGTCCTGTACAACGGTATCGACTTTTTTCTGGTCAATCACGCCAGCGTTCGTGTAACGCCGGTAAGAAGCAATGGCAGTGTTATCATTGATGCTCAAGCATCCGAGAATACCTGTTCCTCGACGGTCCTCGGTGATCATTCCGATCGAATCATTGATCGCATCTTCCGGACGTTTGATCGTCACTTCCTTGCCGAGAACTTCGATCTTACCGCTTGCGACGTGGCGCATTCCGAAGATTGCCTCCATCAGCTCAGTACGCTGTGCTCCGACCAGTCCGCCAAATCCAAGGATCTCACCACGCTTGAGTTCAAACGAGCAATCCTGGAACGAGCGCTCATGGATACTGCACAGGTGCTCAACCTTCAGAACGGTCTCATTCGTCCGGCAATCCTCCTTCGGCGGGTACACATTCGTCAGCTCACGACCTACCATCTGCTTTACGATCTCATCATCGGAAATCTCTGCCATCTTCCAGGAACCGACATACGTTCCATCTCGCATGATCGTGATGTCATCGGAGATCTGACGAAGCTCTGCCATCTTGTGGCTGATGTAGATCATCGAAACACCTCTTGATTTCAGATCACGGATAATTCGAAACAGCGCCTCAACCTCATTATCGGTCAGAGAAGAGGTCGGCTCATCAAGAATTACAAGTTTTGCATTCTGGCTGACTGCCTTTGCAATCTCAACTGACTGCATCTGACCGATGGAGAGTGTTCCGAGTTTCATCTTCGGATCAAAATCCATCTTTACATTTTTCAGCCATTTCTCGGCTTCCTCATTCATCTTCTTGTGATCGATCATGCGAAGCGGACCCACACCCTTCATCGGGTATCTTCCCAGATACATATTCTCTGCAATGGAACGATCCGGAATCGGCTGAAGCTCCTGATGCACCATCGCAAGACCTTTCTTGAGTGCCTCATCCGGGTTTGCAATGTTGACCTGCTCTCCATCAATAAATACCTTTCCCTCATCCATCTTGTAGATGCCGAAAAGACATTTCATCAGAGTTGATTTTCCTGCTCCGTTCTCTCCCATCAGAGCGTGAACGGTTCCGGGACGCACT
The DNA here is from genome assembly GCF_050873365.1 of Brotaphodocola sp. Lineage (GTDB taxonomy): Bacteria > Bacillota > Clostridia > Lachnospirales > Lachnospiraceae > Brotaphodocola. Next base: position 105,545 of record NZ_JBNMIQ010000004.1, read on the forward strand.
TTCAAGCTGATTCCGTCCAGAGCCTTAACGCCAGGGAAGGACTTGCTCACTCCAACCATTTCCAGTCTGTACTGTTCTGCCATCCCGTTTAACTCCTTTCCTTACTGCCATTTTTCAGAAAAATCGGGTGTGTCCGTGGACACACCCGGTTCCTTTCTTTCAAAGAGGTTCTAATTTATTTGAGCTTGTCCAGAATCTCCTGAGCGTTGTCCTGGGTAACCTTGATGTAGTCAACCATGTTCACCGGATCAACATCCTCACCCTTTAAGTAGCTTACTGCACAGTCAGCAGCCATCTTTGCCTGAGAGAAGTGATCGTTGAATACGGTACCGGTCTGCTTGCCATCGATAACGTTCTGAACAGCCTCGGTCAGAGCATCAACACCTACCAGGTAGATATCCTCGTTTACGGTACGTCCAGCTGCCTCGATTGCCTGTAAAGCACCAAGTGCCATTGCATCGTTGTTACAGAAGATAACCTCGATCTTGTCGCCATACTGGTTCAGAGCATCCTGTGCGATCTGCTGAGCCTTTGCCTGATCCCAGTCACCACGCTGTTTTAACAGCTCCTCAACTTCCATGCCCTCATCGGTCAGAGCCTTTACAGAGAACTCGGTTCTGTACTGAGCATCTACGTTCTCCGGATCGCCCTGGATCATGATGTAGGAAACCTTGCCATCTCCGTTGATATCGCCCTTATTCTCGGTCTCGTAGATTTCCTGTCCCTGATAGGTACCGGACTGTCTAGCATCACAACCTACATAAGTAGCCGGAATCTTCTCATCTTTCCATCTGGTCTCCTCAGCCTCATCCGGCTCACGGTTGATGAATACAACCGGGATTCCAGCCTCCTTACACATATCGGTGATCTCCGGTGCGGAAGAAGCCTGTACCAGGTTCAGGATCAGAACGTCGTACTTCTGGGTGATGAAGTTCTGAATCTGGTTGGTCTGCTCTGCCTGATCGCCCTTACCATCCTGGATAACAACGTTCTCAGCCTTGAATCCTAAATCCTCGGTCAGGTAACGCTGTAACTCGGTTCTATACAGAGTCATGAAGTTATCATCGAATTTATAAATGCTGATGCCGACTTTCTTATCAGAAAGATCAACATCTCCTGCTGCTTCCTTTACTGCCTCAGCGGTGCTTGCAGCTTCGGTTGCTGCTGCCTCAGTCTTTGCAGCCTCGGTCGGTGCTGCGGTAGTTGCACTGCTGGAAGTGGAACCGCCACATGCTGTCATGGACAGAATCATTGCAGATGCCATAGCCATTGCTGTTACTTTCTTCGTTAATCTCATAGTGTAAATCCTCCCTCTACATACATGAAATCATTGTCGAATTTTGTTTACTTTGCCTCATCGACACCTATATTATAGCCCCCATATATGTATTTTTCTATAAGATTTTCTTTTTGCTTTTATGGATTTTTTTCGATTTGTGATCTTTTTCACTATTTTTCGGTAAAAATTCTCTGTTTGCTCCAGTAATATTTACCATTTTCCAGTTCCATCTCCTCCGGAATCTCCTCGCCGAGTGCTTTTGCCGTCGCAATCTCCATAATCGCCCCGGCATACGCCTTCCTGTCCGCGGAGACTGTGCCGAGCATTTTCCCCGCATGCACGGCATCAAGCCCCGCAGTCGTCGCATCGATTCCGACAACCGTGATCCCGTACACGCCTGCGCGCTCAATCGCATCGAGTGCACCGAGCGCCATGTCATCGTTGTTGCTGACCACAAGCTCAATCTCCCCCGGATACTGCTCAAGCCACTGTTCCATCAGCGCGGAAGCCTGACTGCGCTCCCAGTTTGCAATTCCTCCCGTCACTTTCTCAATCGGAACCCCAGCATCCTTGAGCGTCTGAATCGACCATTCGGTTCGGATCAGCGAATCCTGATGACTGCTCTCCCCCTCGAGAAGCACATAGCGGACAACGCCATCCCCGTTTCGGTCAATGCTTGCCGGATCTTTCTCGTACTGATCGGTGACGATCTGCCCCTCAAGCACCGCGCTCTCCTTTGCATCTGCACCGACGTAGTAGAGCTGATCCCAGCGGTTCATATCCTCCTCCACCGGCTGACGGTTGAAAAAGATCGTCGGAACGCCCGCCGTCATCGCCTTGTCAATGATCGATGATGCCGAAGTCCGATCAACCGGATTGATCACAAGCACATCACAGCCAAGCGAGAGAAACCGCTCAACCTGATTGTTCTGCGTGTTCTGATTCCCCTTTGCAGACTGAATATCAAGCGTGACCTTGATCCCATTTTCCTGCTCATAGACCTTGGCACTCTCCTCAAGCTCACTTCGCAGATTGTTGATAAACGTATCCTCCGCCCGGTAGAGACTCACGCCGATCCGAATCGATTTCTTCTGCTGTGTCTTTTGGTTTGACTGTGCGCATCCGGAAAGAAACAGCCCGGAAACAAGCACTCCAAAAACAAGCAGTCCAGAAACAAACTTCCCAGAAATACATGCTCCAGAAACGCTTCGTCCGGAAGTCCTTCTTCCAAGACCACTTTTTCCAAGACTCCTTCTTTCCTCTCTTTTTGTCCATCCCATCATCTTGCATCTCCTCCCTCTGTCTCCCCTTCCAAGCCTTCCAAGAAACTTCTCTCACTCAGAGCGAATGTTATGGAACATCCACTACTCAATCGGATAGAGCATTTTTTCATACTCCGGATTTCGCAGATCCTCTTTCTCTATGTAGTAATTTGGTAGAACGATCGGGTCCTGCACCGTCTGGTTTTTCGCGACCGCTACTGCCTGCCGGACGCTCAAATATCCGAGACTGAATTCGTCTGTGACACAGACTCCACGAATGATCCCCTTATCCAGCTCATTTAAGATTTTCACCGTCGTACCCCTGCCGTAAAGCCCCTTCACATACGTCTGATAAACACTGCTTCCCGCGAGGATGTCCGCTGTCGTCTCCAAACTCTTCGGGTCAAGCGCAAGAATCACTGCCTCCCTGTTCTCGGGATAGACAAGCGACTCGATCGTGCTCCGAAAGCTCTCCCCATCTCCCGAATCACTGATGCGAATCGCCGTCCGCCCCTCCTTCTCAAGGACGGAAGAGATGCCATCATAAAACCGTTTAACCTTTGAATTCTCCTTTTCTCCTCCAAATACATAGAACCTCACATCCGGTTCATTTTCCTCAATCGCCTTCTTAGCAAGCGTCTTTCCCATCTCATACGTATCCGTCATCACGACCGCCGACACCTTGTCCATCGGAAGTTCTGTCCCGACCACGACAATCGGTACGGAAATCTGCTTGTCCGCAAGCGCGTTTTCCAGACTCGTCTCATCGACTGCGACAGAGATCAGCACTCTCGCCCCGTCCTGCTGTTCCCTCATCAGCAAATCAACCTGTTGATCCGCCTGATTTTCCTCATAGAGTGTGACAAAACGCACATCTGCGTGGAATTCGATCCCCGCCTGATCCATGCCTTTCTTAAAGTTGCCATAGTACTCGTCGCTCGTCGTGTCCGCGACAATCGAGATCGGGCAGATCTCCTGCCTCCGCTCCTTGATAATCAGATCTGTCGAAGAAAGCAGATACAGAAAGACGAGAAACAACACATAAATCGCCACAAACAATTTTTCTCTCGTTTTCATCACGCGTTCTTCTCCTTCCCCGTATCCGCCGTATTCCTAACATTTCCTGTATATACATTCCCTGTACGTTCTGAATTCTCTGCCTTCTGCTCTTTCTCTTTTTTCTCCTTTTCCAGGATCTCTGCATACGGCACTGCCGGAAGATGAATCCGGATCGTGGTTCCCTCATCCGGCTCCGACTCAATCTCAAGCCCATAAGTCTCTCCGAAATAGAGTCGAATTCTCTCGTTCACATTTTTGACTCCGATTCCGGAGCCTCTCTTTGAGGAGACATGAGGCGTCGTTGAGGTCAGAAGGCTCTCCGCCTGCTCCTGCGTCATGCCAAGACCATTATCCTGAATCGTAAAGCAGAGTCCACTCTCCTCTTTGCTCACGCACACAAGAATCTCTCCGTCCCCGTCCATAAACTCCATTCCATGATAGATTGCATTTTCGACGAGGGGCTGGAGCATGAGCTTTAAGCTCGCCATCTCGAGCGTCCCCGGATCTGCCTCAATCTCATAGGTAAACTTGTTCTTAAAGCGCATCTGCTGAATCATCAGATAGTTTCGCACATGCTCGAGTTCATCCTTCACCGGAATGATGCTTCTTCCCTTGCTTAAACTGATGCGGAAAAATCGCGCGAGCGCGGTCACAACTTTGACTGCCTCCGCCTTCTGCTCATTCTCGATCATCCACACGATGATGTCGAGCGTGTTGTAGAGGAAATGCGGATTGATCTGCGACTGAAGCGTGTCAAACTCACTCTTTCGCTTTGACTCATGTTCCGCCACAATATCGTCCATCAGCACCCGGATCTGTTTTGCCATGCTCCGGATCGATCTTCCGAGATGACGGATCTCATACGATCCGCCCTCATAGACCTTCGTGTCAAGTTCACCCGCCTCAAGCGCATTGACCGACTTTTCAAGTTCCTGAATCGGGGTCGTGATCCGCGAGGAGATGAAGCTGTTGATGATAATCAGCACAAAGAGGAAGAATGCGAGAATAAAGATCAAAAACAGATTTGTCTTGATCATGTTGAGCGTGATTCCGTGTTCCGGGGTGACCCCGACAATCCTCCAACCGGTATAGCCAACGCTCTTGACCGTGATCTCCCGCTTTTCCCCGAGATACGTCTCCCGGTAGGCTCCATCGCGGTAAGCGGATGCCGATTCAAGGTTCTCCTGCACAATCCCCGACTCAATCAACTGCATCTGTGGATGGTAAATCAATTCCCCTCCGCTTCCGATCATGTAGAGGTAGCCCTGGTTGCCGAGTGTGATGTTGTCAAGCAGTTGTTGAAGACTGCCGTAGCCGACATCGAGGAGCAAAACACCCTGCTCCGTCGACGTTCCCCGCGTGATCTCGACGGCGCGGGAGACCGTGATCACCCAGCGATACTGATTTTCACTGTTGTCAAAAATGTACTGCACATGCGGAATCGTAAAGTGCACATTGTCCGTCCGCTCGAGCGTCTCCTGAAACCAGTCCTCCTGCGTCACATCGAGATCGGTCTTTAATCTCGCAGCGGGAACCGCCTGCAACAGTTCCCCCTCCCGCGACAAAAGCGCAATATTTAAGACGGTGTCCTTGTTGTTGTCATAGAGAATCGTCATCTCCCGGTTCATCACATCGGACCTCATATCCGAGGTGACATCCGCATTCTTGACAACTCCGTAATAGAGCGAGTCTGACAGTTTCATGATCGTGCGCAAATACGAATCGACCGAGCGGTTGACCATCGTGATCATTCCCTGGTTTTCCTCGAGAATCGTCGCCGTCATCTGACCGGACAGACGTCCGTAGAGCGAGACTCCGATCAGAATCATTGCCGAGAGCGCACTGACCGTAAAATACAGATAAATCGTATTTCGGATGCCGAGATCCCCCCATCGCCCGCTTCCTTCCCGTTTTTTCATAAGTCCTCCCAATCGCGCTTACTGTGCCTGACGGAAACGGGTCGGAGAGACTCCAAATCGCTTCTTGAACACATAGCTGAAATAATTCTGCTCCTGATAACCGACTTTCTGGGCAATGATGTAGGTCTTGTCATCCGTCGTATTTAAGAGTTCGACTGCCTTGTCAAGGCGCAGTTGCGTCAGATATCCCACATACGTCTGACCGGTCTCCTTCTTAAACATCGTGGAGAAATACGCGGGACTCAAGTGAAGCTGACGGCAGACCATCTCGACGGAGAGATCCGGATTCTGATAATTCTCCTGAATATACTGCTTCGCGTCGAGAATCATGCGCTTTGCCGTGTTATCTCTCTCCCGTCCCATCATCTCGCTGATTCGACACGCCGTCCGGATCAGCCACTCCTCAAACTCCTCCCGGTTCTGCATCGCATCCGGGATCTCCTGATATTTCTCCGGAACCTGCAACACCTCGGATGCATTGAGGTCATACTGCTGAATCAGACGCATCAGCGCATTGATCACCGCCATCATGTAGATCTGCTGTTGGCGCACATGCACTTTTGCATCCTCCATCCGCGCTGTGATCTGGTGTACCATCTCCTCGATCTTCTCTCTCCCGCCAAATTTGATCGCACCGATCAGTTCTGCCTCTTCCTTTGCATCAAACTGGAGTTTTCCGCGGTTGACCGGCTCCATATCGTTGATGTAGATCGTGCTTCCCGGTCCCACGATCGCCTTGTATCCGAGCGCATCGACTGCCGACTGATACGAAGCTCCAAGTTCTTCTAAGCTCTGACTGCTGTGCCCGATTCCGATTGTGACCGTGACTTCCAGAATTCTCCGACACTCCTTGCAGATGTCGCCGAGCTGATCGATCAGAGCTGTCTTTGTCTTGTCATCATCGATCGCAACGATCAGGGCCAGACCTTCGGAAGTTGCAAAGACTGCATTTCGGCAATAAGGTTTTAAGTTGTCCTCAATCAGACGGCGCACGGAAATCGGAATCAATTCCTGATGATGAGCGAGGGGTCCTGCCTCCGGCTCAATCCCGATCACCGCCGTGACCCACTTGCGCGCGCCGAGAAGATCGATCTCATACTCTTTGAGGCGCTTCTCAGTGTCCTCCTTACCATTTCCACTGATGAGTTCATTTAAAAACAGCTCCCTGAGAATCGGAAGACTTTTCAGATAGCTGTCCCGCAAGAGGTCGAGATTTCTTCGCTGTTCAATCTCCTTGTCCAGATTTTCCCGGACGCGCGTCAGAATCTCCGTGAGTTCCTCCACATTGACCGGCTTTAAAATGTACTCCGTCACATTCAGCTTGATCGCCTGCTGTGCATACTCGAAATCGTCATATCCGGAGAAGATCAGCACCTTCATCGACGGATATTTCTGGCGGATCTTTGCAATCAGTTCCAGCCCATCCATGTAGGGCATGCGAATATCGGTCATGATCACATCCGGCTCGAGCTGTTCAATCTTCTCAAGTGCGTCCTGCCCGTTCTCAGCATCTCCCACAACCTCAAATCCAAGCGTCTCCCAGTTGATTTTTTTGATGATTCCCTTTCTGACTTCCTCCTCGTCATCCACGAGAATAATTCGATATAACCCCATCCTGCCATTTCTCCTTTCTGCCATTTACCGATTCGCTTCTATCTTGCGTCTGTCTTGCTTGTGTTTTGCGTCTGTTTTTGTGTCCGTTTTGCTTCTGTTTATCATTCACGGATTCGTCTGTTTTGCCTGTTTTGCTTCTTTTGCTTCTTTTGCCTCTTTCAGTGCCTGCAAAAGTTTCTCGTTCTCCGCTTCCGTCCGCACACAGATGCGATAAGATCCCGCTCCCACTCCCCGGTAATTTGCACAGTCGCGAATCAGAATCTTTCTCTTCATGCAAAACGAAAACAGCGTCTCCGAATCGTTCTTTTCTTCCTGTGATTCCCACGGAACTTCAAAAAACAGAAAATTCGCCTCCGACGGATAGACCCGATAGCCAAGTGCGCGCATGCGATCGCTGATTCGTTCCCTCTCGCTCCGGATCAGAGCACGCGCTTCCTTTACATACGCCTCTCCCTGACTGCCAAGACAGGCAAGACCGGTTTCCTGCGCCGGCAGAGAAACATTCCACGGCTGACGACGCTCGCGAAGGCGCACTTTCCAGTCAGAATCAGCGACAAGCAGATAGCCGAGTCGGAGCCCGGCAATCGCATAAGTCTTTGTAAACGCACGAAGAACGATCAGGTTCTTGTATAAATGATGTGAATGATGTAAATGATGCGAATGGTGCAAATCACGAGAGTCCTGCGAACAACCGTACAAATTGTGCGAAGTCTTTTTCTGTCGAAGAAGCGAAATCACCGAAGTCCGATCCGGCTCCTCAAGAAACTCCTGAAAACACTCATCGACGACGAGAAGAATCTTCTTTTTCTCACAGAGCGCGATCAATTCCTCAAGCTCTGACCGGCTCACGCTGATTCCGGTCGGGTTGTTCGGATTGCAAAAAAAGAGCAGATCCAGATCCGTTTCTTCTGCGACGGTCTGACAGAGTGCGCTTATATCCGGGCGAAAATCCTGTTCGCGCGAAAGAAAAAAATGCTCCACCTGACAGCCCACACTCTCAAGCGCAAACTCGTACTCCGAAAATGTCGGTGCGAGAACCATTGCCCGCTTCGGACGCACGCAATTTACAAGCTGATAAATCAGATCGCCCGCTCCGTTTCCACAGATCACCTGAGTCTCACTCAGATCATGAACTTCTGCGAGGCGACGGCAGAGTCTTCGACACTCCGGATCGGGGTAACGATCCAGTGAGGAAATGCTCTCTGCGACCGCCTTTTTCACAAAATCCGGCACGCCGAGCGGATTGATATTCACCGAGTAATCGAGATATTCTCCACTCGTTCGCTCCTCATAATTTAAAATCCCGCCATGAAGCCTCTGATCCATAACATGCCTCCCAATTCCACAATCAGGGCAAGAAACGACGCCGTCATCATCAGGCGATTGACCCGAATGACGTCCTCCGCCTCCGCGTGGCGCGTCTCATCCCCGATAAACGGTTTTTTCACCAGTTTTCCAAAATACCACGCATCTCCGGCAAGCCGAAGTCCCAGCGCTCCTGCACATGCCGACTCTCCCTGTGCAGAGTTCGGACTCTTGTGACAGTGCCGATCTCTGCGCCAGATCTTCCATGCGCTTTTTCCATCATATCCCGGAAGTATCCACGCTCCCACAACAAAACAGAGTGCGCCAAAACGCGCCGGTATCCAGTTCACGACATCATCGAGATGAGCGGAAACTCTGCCAAAGTAGAGATAGCGGTCATTTTTATATCCCACCATCGAATCAAGCGTGTTGACTGCCTTATAAAAAAATCCACCGAGAGGGCCAAAGAAAAACATCCACATCATCGGCGCAATCACACCGTCTGAGGCATTCTCCGCGACCGTCTCAATCGCCGCTTTTGTGATCCCCTCCTCAGAGAGCGGTTTTGTATCTCTGCCGACGATCATGGAGACCGCATATCTTGCCCCCTCAACATCTCCATTCTGAAGCGCCCTGCACACCTTCATGCTCTCATCTCGAAGCGAACGCCCTGCTAGAAGCTGTCCGCACATCACTGCCATGACTGCAAGTCTGAACTTTGGGTGAATCCAGCCTGCCACCCACAAAACTGCCCCTGCGCAGAGCACACTCACCGCCGGAACAAGTATGGCAAGTACACCACCTGCCACAAGTTCCCCATCTTTTGTTTTTGGAAAGATTGCCCGAAGTTTTTTCTCCAGAAAGGAGATCAGCCATCCGATCGATCGCACCGGATGCCACCACCCCTGCGGATCTCCGATCAGAAGGTCAAGAACTGCTCCCACGCAGAGCACTCCCGCATATTCCGGAATGTTTCCCACTATCTCCCGTAGTATTATCATGATTCTTTTCTTCCTCTTGTTTTTATATTAAAATCTGTCCAAATCTTTCTCTCTGGGCTATCGGATTCTCTGTGGAATCCCGCAGATCATGCGAATCACCTGATCGGCATGCGAAGCAAGGAGCTGACCTGCACTTCCCGCTTCATCCCGATACTCGCACTCAAACGCATCGATCGGCACAATTCCGCATCCAACCTCATCGATCGTGACAATCTCCGGTGCGGATTCGAGAAGTTCCCTCGTGAATGCTCGCGGATCTCCCCCCGCCTTCATGACACTTCGCACAAACCCGTGAAGATTCAAGACCAGATCTGCTCCAATCGCAGATTTCGGATCATCGATCTCGCCATCCACAATGCAAAATCCATCCGCCTTGCTTTCATTCAAGCTGTTCAAGCACTGCTTCGCATACTCGGTCTGCCCCTGCCCACGTCCTCCGACAATCAAAATCATCGTTCTGTTCCCTTTCTCTGCTCAAATATTCTTGCTTTCATTTCTTGCTTTCATTAAATCTTGTTTAACCTTGCGTCCCTTACCACACAAGCACGCCGTATCCCGCGATCACCAGATACATCACAAGTTCCGCTGATTGCAGAAAATGTCCCGCAAGATCACCGGTCATTCCGCCAAATTCATTCACCGCCATATGATAATAATGCCGGAACACCAGAAGCTCTGCTCCTGCCATCAGCACTGCCGGAAGCCAACCTGCAAAATACACGAGAAATGCCATCGCAAGAACCCACCACAGAATCATCGTCTGCTTCACCGTGCGATCTCTCGCACCCGATGCAAACGTGCTTGCAAGTCCATTTTTTCTTGCTTTTGGAAATCCCACAACCGACCATCCGCTTAACGCCCTCGTCATCACATAGATGCTTATGACTGCCGGAAATGCAACAATCTTGAGTTCTGACCACGCGGAGAGATAGAGAAGCAGATAAACTCCGTAGCCGATAACAGCAAAGGCACCGGTATTTGGATCTTTTAAGATCTCAAGTTTCTTTTCTCTGTCCGCGAACGAACTGTGCGCGTCTGTTGTGTCAAGAAATCCATCCATATGAATTCCGCCGGTAATCAGCAAAGGAATTGCTGTCCCGATACAGCAGACAGCAATCTTACCAATTCCGATTCGCTGTGCAATCCACATAAAGGCACACACAACCACTCCAATCACAATTCCGATCGCCGGAAAAAAACAGAGCGCATACTGCATTCCCGCTTCCGTCCACTCGGTCCGTGGCATCGGAATCCTCGAATACATCGAAAAAGCGATGATAAAGCTCTCCCGCCAGTTTCCTTTTTTTTGCTTCATCGCAACCTGCCTCCTCTCTCTAATTCTTTTTTCAGGCAAACCGGAATTCCAAAGACAACCTCTGTCACCTCATCTGCGATTCCTGCGAGTTTCCGGTTAATCTCTGCCAACAAATCGATATAGCGAACGGTATCCTCATCGTACTTGCACCCATCTGAAAAAATTTCATTCGTGACTATCACAAGATGATCCGTCTGATCTGCGAGACTCTGCACTCCATCCAGAATTCGCTCACAAATTTCCGCCCTCGTTCCGCCCTTCTCAAACATCTCATTCGCCGTGAGATTTGACATACATTCGAGAAGCACGGAAGTGGAAGAATTCAATCGGGGATTTGATTTTTTTCGATAATCGCTCAGACACAGAGATTTCAAATCCGTCTCACACTCAATCGTCACAAATCCTTTTCCCTGACGCATCTTTCGGTGCTTCTCGACCCGTCGCCGTCCCTCTTCTCCCCAGACCTTCATCGTCGCAATATAAAATCGCTCAGAAGCGCCAGCCTGCATCACGCAAGTTTCTGCAAATGCAGACTTTCCGCTCCCGCTCCCGCCGGTAATCAGATGAATCATTCCTTATTTTCTCCTTCGCTCGCACACTCTCCACCGTTTAAAAAGCTCAGAATCCACTCTGGATCAGACCGATAATAAAGGTGCGGAAATCCGGCAATCATCCGGTCATTCACATGCATACACGCCCAGTTTCTCGACGAAAGAGGCTTTTTTGCAAGAAGCGCCGTTCCCGGATCTGTGCTGTCCCAGTAGTGAAACTCATGTCCGCGGATTGAAATGCCCGCTGACTCTCCATGTTCCGTTTTCTCTTTGCATTTGATTTCATCTGTCTCATCCGGTTTTTTTAACTCCATCTGATCTGACGACATAGCAGGATTTGTCTGATTTGTTTTCAACGTGATATATCCAAATCTTGAAAGTTTCTTTGTCCGAAATGCATCGGCATCGAGAAGACCGACCATCTGCCACTTTTTCCCCTCCGGATCTTCAAGTGTGCGGTGCAGGTAGAGAAATCCTCCACACTCTGCAAGAATCTTGATTCTTTTTGTCTGGTCTGTCCCTGCAATTCGGATGCTCTCAAGCATGGATTTATTTTCTGAGAGTTCCCTTGCATACAGTTCCGGATACCCACCGCCGAGAAGCAATGCATCGAGATGTTCCGGCAGTTTTGCATCATGAAGCGGGCTAAATGTCACAATCTCCCAGCCGTTCTGTCTCAAAAATTCGAGATTTTCCTGATAGTAAAAACAGAAGGCTTCGTCCTGTGCAACTCCGATTCGACGAGTCGAAAACGATGAACACGATGAAGACGACGGTGAAATCTGTTCCGTCAAATCGCCTGTATCCTCTGAATCTGCATTCGTGTTCTCGGAATTCGTATTCTCTGAATTCGTGTTTTCACAATCGTTCTTTTTATTATCGTTCTTTTTATTATTGTTCTTCTTATAACCACTCTCTTCATTCTTCGCATGACCACTCTGGTCTTCCGCTATTCCTGCAAGTTCAAGAAGTCCCGGAATATCCAGGTACTGTTCGAGTCGGTCCGCAAGTGCCTCCATATGTGTGCGAAGTTTCTTCTGCTCATTTGGAAGTGTGAGTCCCAAATGACGGCTCTCGAGCTGTGCCTCCGGACATTCCGGAACTGCACCGATCAGCTTCACTCCAAGCTCCTCAATCAGCGGTCTCAACCTCTCTGTCATCATCGGGGAGGTTCTGTTTAAAATTACTCCGACAATCCGGCTGTCCTTCTGATACTCCAAAAATCCCTTGATCAGTGCGGACACGGAGCGACTGCTCTTTTTGGCATCCACGACAAGAATCACCGGTGTATCTGTGATCTTTGCAATCTCATAGCTTGAAGCCTGAAACGACGTTCCCGCTACCCCATCATAATATCCCATCACGCCCTCAATCAGCGCAAGCTCATGACCGGCACTGCGCTCCTCAAAGAGTTGTCTGACTCCATCTTCCTCAAGGAAGAAGCTGTCGAGGTTGCTTCCGGGGATTCCGAGCACATATCGATGAAACATCGGATCAATATAATCCGGTCCACATTTAAAAGAGACACAGGAAAGTCCCATTCTCGAAAACAGGGCGAGAAGTCCCGAGGTGATCACGGTCTTTCCACTCCCACTCGACGGAGCGGTCAGCAGAAGTCTCGGAATTCCCTCCCGCTTTTCTTCCCTTCGCTCTCTCCCGTCAAGCGTGATCACATAGACCGGATTCATTCCCTGCATCAGATGGTACGCGCCAAGCTGTTTTGCACGGGATGCCTGAATACAGGTCACATCAGGAATCAAATTTCGGCGTGCACAGTACTCTGTGATCTGGCTGAGACTCTCAAGTGCGATCACATTGATGACAATGCGGACAGACGGATTCTTTTTAAATAAAAGATCCAGAATCTCCGGGAGATTTCCTCCGCTCCCCCCGATAAATACCCGGTCAGGAACAGGATAGCCCGCAAGACTTTCCGGTGCTCTTCCCTCCACAACAACCGCCTGCTGTTCTGAAATCCCGGCACGGTTCAGATTCTCGCGGATCAGCTCACAGCCCTCTTCTTTCTGCTCAAATGCATAGATCTGCCCCTGCGGTGCCATGCAGATTGCCTCCACGGTCACTGAGCCGGTCCCTGCACCGATGTCATAGATCACACTGTCCGGCGCAATTTCCAGCTTTGCAAGCGAGACAACTCTGACTTCTTCTTTCGTCATCGGGATCTTCCCGCGCACAAACCATTCATCTCTCATCTATCCCTGTATTCCTTCCATGTATTTCTTCCCTATATTTCTTTGCAATTAAAGTAATCGTGTTTCTCGGTTCTCTCTCAGGCTCCGCTCCAAACTCTGCTTCAAGATCCAGAAAATTTAGAGCTGTTTACTTTCTCTCAATCAATGCAACCGTCAGCTCTCTAATCGGCTGATGTTGAAGTTCCTCTGCTCGCCCCAAGACCAGTCTTTCATCCGCATACCCCATGCGAATTCCAGCAGTAACTAAGGCATCCGCATACCCGATCTTTACAAGTTTCTCACAGACTTCATCCAGAAAACTTCCGGTTCCGCCGAGAAGCAGGAAAACTTTCTCATGTTGGTCAAGCAAGTTTTTCAGATTTTCTGCCTCATAGCTTCGCCCGTGCACACTCGAAAGATGCCAGTTCTCCCAGCTTGTCTGCATGCGGGACGCAAGCGCTGACGGGGAGGAAATGCCCGCAAGCACATGCACCTTCCACCCGCTCTCTGAAAACTGCTTTACCAGTGCACTGCTTCCGCTATAAAATCCCGTATCCCCAGAGAGAATCACGGCGACTTTTGTGATCGCTGAATATCCCTGTTTTAAATTTTCACGATTCGCAAGCCACTCCGCAATCGCTGTCGCCTGAAAAAGTGGAACCTTTTGAGCCTGTTTTGCATACTGCGCCACATCCTGCAACATCCTCGGTGCACCGAAAACCACCTCGCACTCTCGCAAAGTTTGCACGGCTCTGACGGTCAGATCATCTCCACCGCCCATTCCCATTCCGATCAAGAACAGATTTCGCGCGCTCTCCCCGCTTTTCCCGGTTAATTTATTTTGTTCTGTTAAATCATTCTGGCCAGTTAATTCGCTCTGACCAATTAAATCGCTCTGTTCCGTTAATTCGTTCTGCCCAGATAAGTCGCTCTGCTCGCCCAAGACATACTGTTCCGTCAATTTTGTCGCATCTGCATGTTTTTCCAAAAGCTGTTTTGCCTCGGCAAGGGAAATTCCCTCCTCATTCTCCGGACGATTAATCACAAGAAATTTGACTCCACACAGCTTTGATGCCTGCCATTTTTCCTGAAATCCACCTCGTGCTCCTGATTCTTTCGTGACCATCCAGACTGCCTTTGTCTGGTGCAAAAGTGCCTGATTCATCTCAACTGAAAAGGGACCCTGCATCGCAATCAGATGCGAACCGCTAATTCCCATCTCCTCGCATTGGGCGAGAACCTTGCTGTCCGGAAGTACTCTCGCAAAAAGGCGCGGAAGCAAAGTTTCTTTTTCGGCAAATACATGAAGTTCCCGACTTCCTGTCGTGAGCAGAATATTTCCAGTCTGTCCTTCCAGAAAATCCGCAGCTTCCTGCGTCGAGGCAACACGGTACATCCCCTCCTCGAGCGCCTCTTCCTCCCGAAGCACGCGATAACACGGAAGATCAAGTTCCTCGCAGACTGCTCGAACCTGTGCCGTCACAACTTTCGCATACGGATGGGTCGCATCAAGCACAAACGGCGGATTCTCATTTTTCAGAAATTCTCTCATCCCATCTGCATCGAGAGCACCCTGATGAACACCAACCCATCTGCTCTCTGTCAAAAGGCTTTCTCCATATTCAGAGACCACGCTGACAAGCACCGGCACCTGACTGCTCTGTGCAGTCTCTGCAAGTTCCCGTCCCTCCGAAGTTCCTCCGAATATCACAATTCTTCCCTTTTTTTCCATACAATCCATACAAAAACGAATCCTTTCGCCTTTTCTCTCAATATTGTAAATTACTCGGTCATTGAATGGCCGAGGATTCCCGCTTAGATGTCCTAAATGATCTGCTACCATTTCTGTATCATACAACATTTTCCATTCAGAAAATCTCTGCCTGTATCCAGCAATCCCTTTTCCTACTTGCGCACCGGCAGAATCGGCAACTTTGCTCCGGCAACTGCGACTGTCACCCCATTGCACGCAGTCTTGCGAATCACAAGCTCCACCTTTCTCTGATTATCAAAATGGTTATGATTACATTCTTTGTCTTTGCGACCTTCCTGATTGCGACCTTTCTGATTTCTATCTTCTTGATTTCTGCCTTCCTGACTTGCTCGTCTTTTCTTTTGAGATTCCGCAATTTCAGCAAACTGGCTCGCACCAAGAATTGCGGATCGCTCACAGACATTTCCGACTCCGGTCACCTGACGCACAAACGAGGACTCCGTAAAATCTCCCTCAACAGCCAAAAGCTCCTCCGCCGAGTATGTGACAAACGGAAGATTTTGCTCATTTGCAAATGCGATCAGTCCCGCTTCCTCCCGCTTTAAATCAATGCTTGCGATCTGCCTCATACTGCGAAGATCCAGATTTTCTTTTTTTAAAGTTTCCGTGACTGCCGTCCGGATTGCCTCAAGCGAAGTCCCTTTTCGACATCCAATTCCAAGCGTCGCAAACTGCGGAATCAGACGAAGCGTGGAAATTGGACTCAAAGGAAGCATGCAAGTTGGA
Source organism: Brotaphodocola sp. (assembly GCF_050873365.1). Classification (GTDB taxonomy): domain Bacteria; phylum Bacillota; class Clostridia; order Lachnospirales; family Lachnospiraceae; genus Brotaphodocola. Next base: position 121,539 of record NZ_JBNMIQ010000004.1, read on the forward strand.
TTTAAGCGATCGGTCACCCAGACATTTCGCTCACACTCGATCTGGTTTTCATACCCATCTGGACATTCTCCTTCAACCGGGAAATCGCTGAAAAATCCAACTTTCTCTCCATCTACGACTGCACCCGCGATTTCCTTTGCAAGCTCCCGATCCGAGATCACAAGATTCCGATCTTTCGCCCACTCATCGATCGCCGTCTTTCCCTGCACATCCGATGCCGTTGTGACAACCGGCTGTGCACCTATGATGTTTGCGATTCGCTCTGTCAGACGATTCGCACCGCCGACATGACCGGACAGAAGCGAGATCACAAAATGTCCCTGCTCATCGACTGCAATCACTGCCGGATCTGTCATCTTATCTTTCAAATGAGGGGCGATCGCCCGAACCGCAATCCCCACTGCTCCGACATAGATCAGCGCATCCGCCTGTTCAAAGTGCTTGGATGTCCAATCACCTACCGAGTCCGTTCGCACCTGAATCCACGCGTCTTCCGTTTCCATCAGAAAACGCTCTGATATGTAACCCCTGCACTCCTCGCCATCCTGCTCTAACCCGCCAAGGATTTTTCGCAACTGCTCACTGCCTGCTCTCGTAAAACTGATTCCTGCAATTTTCATTATTTCTTCTCTGTACTTTTCTTATTTATTCTGATCGTTCTATCGGTTTCCAAATGATTTTTCACACTCTTTCACGTTTTGACTTTTCACGCTCTGGTTGTTCAGGTTGTTCACTCCGATCTCCGATCGTTTGCCCGTCCGCCGTTTCACGTTTCGACTTTCTGGCTCTGCCATCGTTCAAACATCTCATCCGCTCCCCTGCTCTTTCCCGTGATTCCAAGCGCCGAGGAAAACGTGACAACCTCCGCGTGAAGATTTCCGCCTGCCCATCGTTCCAGATGAGCCTTGGCAGACTCTGCGGAATCCGTAAGAATCTGTTCTGCAAGACCGGCTCTTGCCTGATTCATGTGTTCCAGGGCTTCATCTGTTGTGTTGGAGCTAAGGATCTGTTCCAAAAGCGCTCTGTTCTCCTCCGGTTCTCCTTGTCTCTTTTGTCCTTCCTGATCTTCTTGGTTTTTCTGATCTTTTTGTCTTTCTCGCTCTTCTAACTCTGCCTTCTGTTCTTGTTCTTCTTGCGCTTCCTGTCTTTCCGGATTTCCCAGTCTCAGTGCCGTCAGACGCGCCATCTCCTCCATTCGCCCATCTCCGTACTTGGAATGGGTATTCGGGATTCCGGCTGAGACTTTGATCAATTTTCCGATATGGCTCACAAAGAGGAGCTCTCTGACATTTTCTTCTCTCAACATCTGCATCGAGTCTGCGACGAAGTTACTGCACAGGACAGCTTCTCCCATCGGAATTCCCATCGCCTCTCTCAAAAAGGTCTCTCCATAATTTCCCGGAGCCATCAAAAGAACCTTCTCGTTCGCGACCGTCTTCATGTGAATATCAAGGCGGATCGTCGCAAGCAGTGCCTCCTCACTCATCGGCTTCACGATTCCCGTTGTCCCGAGAACCGAGATTCCTCCCTGAATTCCAAGTTTTGGATTAAACGTTTTCTTTGCAAGCTCAACTCCGCTCGGAATCGCAATCTGAATTCCCAGACATCCGCGAAAACCCAATCGATTCCGTTCCTCCTCGACCGCAGAGAGAATCATTTTTCTCGGAACCGGATTGATCGCATAGTGACCGACCGGACAGGAAAGCCCCGGCTTTGTCACGATCCCGATTCCGATTCCACCGTCGAGATAGACTTCCGGATATTCTTCCAGCCAATACCCGCTCCCCGTCTGTCGCTTCTTTTCAAGTTCTGCTTCCGTGAGGATCGTCACGCGCGCATAGACCCAGGACCCGTGCGTCACATCCGGGTCATCCCCGGCATCCTTCTGGACGCGCAGATACCCCCGACATGGCTCCTCATTCTCATACTCCGGCTTCCAGACCGCATGCTGTCCCTCTGGAAGTATCACCTCCACCCGCTCCGGCAGAGTTCCACTCAATAGAAAAACGGCCGCAGCCCTTGCCGCAGCCGTCGCACATGCCCCTGTGGTAAATCCGCTCCGCAGTCTCTTCTCTTCCATATCTTCCTCCGGTTTTTTCTTGGCTCTATTATAAAAAATATTATTCCATTTTGCAAGAAAACTCGGAATTTTCCAGTTATTGTATTCAAGTTATTGTATCATATAAAGTGCTACTGGAGACTTTCTTCTCTGAGCTGTCTCTTTCGCTTCGTCATCAGTCCACCGATTCGCCCGCTCTCCTTTGAGGTCAGCGCCTTCCATCCGCCGGAGAGAACTCTCTCTTTCAAGCCCAGTTCCTCCGCAATCTCAAATTTCAGCAATTCTTCCTGTGTCATATGCTCCGGATCAAATATATTTTTTTCCTGTTTCTTTTTTTTCGACATAAAAACGGACACACTCCTTTCGCTTGGAGTATGCCCGTTTTCTTACAACTTTATTCGCAACTGTTCCGTCCTTTCACAGTCACGATCAAACATCCGTTGAAAATCTCCCTATCAATGGGATTTCTTTTAATATCCAACTCCCGGATTCTCCGGAATGATCACAGCTGCCAGGATGTAGGCGAGAAGTCCTGTTCCGGAACATGCGACGATCGCCCAGATCAGGCGCACCAGAGTCGCATCCACGCCAAGGTATTCTCCGATTCCTCCACACACTCCACAAATCATTCGATTCGTGGAAGAACGATATAATTTTCGATTCATAAATTCATTCATCTCCGTTTCTTTCTGTTTTTTTCTACGATGCTGATTCTACTATTCTACCATAAACTTGCAACCTCATGCTGGTGCAGGCGCTTGTCTTTCTTTCGCGCTCATTACAGCATTCTATTACAGCATCCGATGAAACGCAACTTCCATATTGGAAATTCCGCCCATCATCGCCCCACAGGTCATGACTCCGACTCCAATGAGACAGAAGATTGCGCCTACAATCAAAGTCCACTTCATCCATTTACTCATCTTCATCATTTCGCGAATCTCCTTTCTCCGTGCAAAATTCTACTGATCCAGTTTACGATTCCTCTCAGACACCACGGCAAGAAGTGCAGATAGAGCAACCACGAGAGCACAAAACCGATCAGTCCAAGTCCCAGTGACAGAAGTCCGGCACCAAAGATAAACAATCCGGCTCCGATATGGAAAAAGCTACTTCCGATTCCCCAGACAAAGCAAATCACGGCTCCGACAAAAGCTGAGATTGTCAAAATTCCAACTCCGATCAGGACTGCCACCACCGACAGGGCACACGCAAGCACAATACTCATAAAAACACTTCCCGTTCCAATAACAAGCGGTGAGAGGACTGCAAGAATTGCAATCAGAATCCCTACCTTAAAAAACCGTCTTCTGCGCTCTCTCGGAGACATCGAATCCGCTGAGTCTGTCCCCTTATCTTCATTGAGATCCGAAAAATCATGAAATTTCGAGTTCTCATAGGCATTCGCTTCTTTGGACTTTTTCTCTTCTTCCCGGTGCTCGGTCCACTCCACATCGATCGCATCCGGAAGATCTTTGTGCTCGGTCATCTGGGTGTTCGGATCGCGAAACCGCTCATCCTCGTATCCGCTCTCCGTAAAGCTCCCTCCGTCCTCGAGATTTCCATTCAGATCGCTACGGATAATCGCTGCAACCCGCTCCGGACTTCCGAACTCTTTTAAGGCTTCCTCCTCGCCCTCATCTCCTGCTTCCTCAAGATAATCCCGGTAGTAGGCGATTGCTTCCTCCCTCTCCTCATCGGGAATGTCCTGAAGCAGATATTCAAGCTGTTTAATAAATTCTCTCCGTGTCATGTCTCCTCCTCCAATATCCTGCATATCTTTTGCATATAGCTATTCCATTCCCCGCGATACAGATTCAACTGAGCTCTTCCACTCTCCGTGATCCGATAATATCTTCGATTTCTACCGTCAATCGCAAGATCATACGTCTCTAAACAGTCGTCCTTTAGCAGACGGCGAAGTACCGGATACAGAGTCGACTCCGAAATCTCTAGCACCTCCCGAACATCCTGCGTGATCTTGTATCCATAAGTTCCCTGCGATTCACGGGAAACTACCGCCAGAACAATCGCATCGAGAAGTGCTGCGCCGGTGTTAAATACCATCTCTGTCTCAACCTCCTCCATTCTTCTCATCGTACTCTGTCTTATCTTATTTTTAAATCAATATTATATGTTGTATAATATTGTTTGTGTTTATACTATACAGCATATAACATATGTTGTCAAGATATCTTTATGAAAAACATTTTTCTTTCACAGGATGCAATTTCTTATGAAACAAAAAAAGAAAACCAGTGGAAATCCATCTGATTTTCTTTTTCATATTCGCTCTCAATTTTTAAAGATCCAACAGTTTCTGTGCATTTTTCCACATGACCTTTTCATAAAGATCCTGTGGCAGTTTTTCTAATTCTTTCTTTGCATGCTTCATTCCCCAGCTGTCTGGTGTAATCGGGTAATCTGAACCAAAAAGCACCTTATCCTGCCCTAAAACCTTCATCGCACACTCGACGGACTGTACACTCATCGAATGCGTATCCACATAGATATTTTCCGTATAATTCTTCATATTTCTCAAAAAGTGCTCCGGATCGGTTAAGTCCGTCACGCAAAGACCTGCATGACTTGCTCCCCGCTCATACATCGTATACAGCATCTCCATTCGCTCGAGCATAAACGGATACATTCCGCCAAGCTGTCCGATCACGATCTTCAATCTCGGATGACGGTCAAACACGCCGGAAAGAACCAGTCTTGCCACACACATAGCATCCTCCATCAATTGTCCCATTCCGGCATACAAAAGAGTATCGTTCATATATCCCGGCAAAGGGGCATTCGGATCATTGATTTTATAGAGATTGCTGAAATGGATAAACACCGGCTTGCCGGACGCCTCTGCCTCTACCCAAAACGGTTCAAATCGCTCGTCGTCCAGAAAGCACAATCTTCCATCCATCTGATAAGAAGTCAGAACAGAATATCCTTTGACAAATTCTGCGCAACGCAAAATCTCTTTCAGTGCCTCCTTTCCAAGGCGCAGATCAACCAGCGCTGTCGTCATCCATCTCCCGCCACTCTCTTTACACAGAGAAATCATCCGATCATTTAAGTTTCTCACAGCATCCAGCCGATCATTTTTTCCTACCACATCAATGATCTGTGTAATATTTGCTGAATACGTATTAAGGGAACAACTAATCCCATTCTCACTCATCTTCTGATAGCGAATTTGACTGTCCTCAAATGCCGGATTTGACCATAAGAAAAACGGTCCAAATTTTTTATCCCCAGTCTCCTTCAACCACTCCAAATACTTTGTGTTATAAGGTGCTACTACATGATGCGCATGACAATCAATAACCATAATTTCACCCTTCCCCATAAATTTAATCCCCTATTAAAAAAGAATGCGCCGAGTGCACATCCTAGCGGAACGTTTTTTATATGATCGGACGCAATTTCCTATCGTATAAAAAGGCACCGGACCTTGCGGTCCGATGCCCTATGCCATTCATCCTGAAACGTGTTTATTCTTAGTTCTGATCTGCTGCGTCAGTATCATCCTGATGATCTGCCTGAAGAGCCTTGATGCTCAGGCTGATCTTTCTGTCCTCGCCGTTGAAATCAACAACCTTTGCCTCGATCTCCTGACCAATCTTCAGAACGTCAGACGGTTTGTCAACGTGATCTCTGGAGATCTGGGATACATGAAGCAGTGCGTCTACGCCCGGCTCCAGCTCAACGAATGCGCCGAAATCGGTCATACGAGCAACACGGCCCTCTACTACGTTGCCGATTGCATACTTCTCAGCTGCGTTTACCCACGGATTCTGCTCCGGGAACTTTAAGCTCAGAGCGATCTTCTCACCGCTGATATCCTTGATCAGAGCGGTTACCTTATCGCCAGAGTGGAATACCTTCTTCGGGTTCTCTACACGGCCCCAAGACATCTCGGAGATGTGCAGAAGACCATCAGCGCCACCTAAATCGATGAATGCACCGAAATCGGTAACGTTCTTTACAGTACCCTCAACGGTATCGCCAACATGGATGCGCTCGAACAGCTCTTTCTGCATCTCAGCCTTCTTAGCAACCATCAGCTGCTTTCTGTCGCCGATGATACGTCTTCTCTTCGGATTGAACTCGGTGATAACGAACTCGATCTCCTGACCAGCGTACTTGCTCAGATCCTTCTCATAGGTATCGGATACCAGGCTTGCCGGGATGAAGACTCTAGCCTCATCAACAACAACGCTCAGACCACCGTCAAGAACCTGTGCTACCTTTGCAGTCAGAACCTCATGGTTCTCAAAAGCCTCTTCCAGTCTCTTGTTGCCCTTATCAGCAGCAAGTCTCTTGTAGGACAGAGCAACCTGACCCTCACCGTCGTTTACCTTAACGACCTTTGCTTCCATCTCGTCGCCAACCTGAACCAGGGTGCGCAGATCCACATTTGCCTCGTTGGTATACTCGCTTCTCGGGATGATACCATCGGACTTATAGCCTATATTTAAGACAATCTCATCTTCTTTTACGTCAATCACTTTACCGGTGACGATTTCTCCTGTCCGGATTGTCTTTAAAGACTCCTCCAACATTTGCTCAAAACTTAATTCTGGCATTAGTATGAACCTCCTCAATTCCTCAATTATTTGATTTGGGGTCGAAGCCCCTGCTGTAATACCTACGCTGCTCACAGAATTCACACATTCAGGATTGAAATCGCCGAGTGACTGGATAAAGTAAGTGTTCTTACATTCCTTTTGGCATATTTCGTACAATTTCTGTGTATTGGAACTATTCCTGCCTCCTATGACAATCATAGCGTCAACCTCAGAAGCAATACGCCTAGCCTCCACTTGTCTTTCCTGTGTTGCATTGCAAATCGTATTTAAAACAAGTATATCATAACCCTTTTTTGTCAATTTTTCAACTAAATCTTGAAATTTATTGTAATTAAATGTCGTCTGGGCTACAACACACAGTTTTTCGCCTGTTTTTAAGGGCAGATTTTCAAGTTCTTCCGCATTTTCTGCGACCAGAGTGTCCTCTGCTCCCCATCCGCGGATGCCCTCGACCTCCGGATGCGTCGGATTGCCGATGATCAGGACACGGCGTCCCTCGGCATTCTGCTTCTGAACGATCAGATGGATCTTCTTCACAAACGGACAGGTCGCATCCACGATCGTGACGTTTCTCTCGTTCAGGATATCGTAGATCCGTTTTCCGACTCCATGGGAGCGGATCACAACCACGCCATCGTTGAGTGCGCGAAGCTCCTCCTCCGAGTCGATGACCTTCACGCCATGCTTTGCGAGATCTTCGACGACCATCTCGTTGTGGATGATCGGACCAAAGGTGTAGACCTGCTTCTCTGCGGTCTCAATCTGCTCATACACGCGGTCCACCGCGCGCTTGACGCCGAAACAAAAGCCCGCCGTCTTTGCCACTGTCAGATTCATTTTTCAAGTGCTCCTTCCGGCAGTTTGAGTCCCTTCTTTTCTGCTTCTGCAAAGATTGCGCCTACCACCTCGGCAATCGTCATCTCCGAGCTGTCGATCAGGACGGCGTCCTCCGCCTTCTTTAACGGGGCGATCGGGCGGTTTGCATCCTGCTCATCGCGCTTGATGATATCCTGCTCAATTTTTTCGAGATTACACGTCTCTCCCTTCTCGGTCAGCTCCTTGTAACGGCGTTTTGCACGCACAGCCGAGCTTGCACTCAAGAAAATCTTCACATCCGCATTCGGAAGGATGCAGGTTCCGATGTCTCTGCCATCCATAATCACATCGGTAGAGCTTGCAAGCTCTCTCTGAAGTTTTAAGAGATGCTCGCGCACGGCCGGAACTGCACTGACTAAGGAAGCGGTATTTCCAACTTCTTCTGTGCGGATCAGTCCGGACACATCCTCGCCATTTAAGAGAACGCGCTGAGAGCCCTCCTCATAGCGGATCGTGATTGCGACATCCTTGACCGCTGCCGCAACTTTCTCCTTATCGGTCGCCGGAACTCCATTTCTGAGCATATACAGCGCGATTGCACGGTACATTGCCCCGGTATCGACATAGACAAAGCCCAACTTTCCTGCGGTCAGACGCGCGATCGTGCTCTTTCCCGCACCTGCCGGTCCGTCAATCGCAATGTTAAATGCCTTTGTGTTTTCCATTTCCTTCTATCTTCCTTTCCCTCTTTGTTTTTTCTGTCTGTGTTGTTCCTGTCGGTTCCTGATTCTTTACCGCCAACTTTTCCCTGCTCGCCTTTACGGAATCCTCTCCACGGAATTTTCTTTACAGGATCTTCTCTATGGAATCTCAATCTCCTCTATGAAATCTCTTCTACGAAATCTCTTCTATGAAATCTCCTCCTTGGAATCTTCTCTATGAAATTCCCGAAATTTTCTCTGCAAAGTCTTCTCTCCCGTATCTTTTCTACTCAATTGAGATGCCTGCGAGATGTCCGGTCGACCACGCAATCTGCAAGTTGAATCCACCGGTGACGGCATCGAGATCCAAGACCTCCCCGACAAAGTAAAGTCCACCGACCAGCTTAGACTCCATCGTCGACGGGTTGATCTCCTTGACGCTGACACCGCCCTGCGTGATGATCGCCTCCTTGAAGTCGCGCAGTCCCGTCAGCGTCAGGCGGAAATTCTTCATCGCCTCGACGATCTGCTCGCGCTCCACACGCGTGATCTCATTAACCTGTTTCTCCGGAGAGATTCCACTGCGCTCCACAATCACCGGAACGAGCTTGCTCGGCAGAAGATGGATCAGCGCATTCTTAAACTGCTTGTTCTTGATCTCATCAAAGTCGCGCAGGATTCTCGCATCGAGCTGTTCTCTCGAGAGCGCCGGCTTTAAATCGATCGAGAGCGTAAGTGGCATTTTCTTCAGTGTCTTTGCGACGTAACTGCTCGCGGAGAGAAGCACCGGACCGCTGACTCCAAAGTGCGTAAACAGCATCTCGCCGAATTCCTCATAGATAGATTTTTCCCCTTTTTGAATCGAGACATTCACATTTTTGAGAGAAAGTCCCTGAAGCTGTTTAACAGTCTGCTGTTCTTTCACAACAAACGGCACAAGCGCCGGGGAAAGCTCCGTGACTTTATGCCCCGCCTTCTTCGCAAATTCATAGCCGTCTCCGGTCGATCCCGTCGTCGGGTACGACATTCCACCGGTTGCCACGATCACGGCGTCTACCGGAACCGCCTTTTTCTCTTTCTTCAAACGAATTCCGCTCACACGACCGTCTTTGATCTCAATCCCCTCGACCTCGGAATAGAGATGAACGTCCACGCCCACCTCGCGCAGGCGAGAGCTGAATGCCCGGATCACATCGGAGGACTTATCCGAAACCGGAAAAACGCGCTCTCCCCTCTCTGTCTTGAGCGGACAACCCCATTGTTCCACCTTGTCCATGACATCATAATTCGTCAATCCATAAAAACTACTGTAAAGAAACTTTGGATTCGTGACAACATGGTCGAACAGTTCCTCCGTCGCACAGGCATTCGTAACGTTACAGCGTCCCTTTCCTGTGATAAACAGTTTTTTTCCCAGTTTTTCATTCTTCTCGTACAGGCTCACCTCATGCCCGGCCTCTGCCGAAGCAATCGCTGCCATCATTCCGGCCGCACCGCCTCCGATTACTGCCACACGGCTCATCGTTTTTCCTCCATCTTGCTTTTTTGTCTTTTTATCTGTTACTTTTTCGCATTTCCGCTCTGAGTCTTCTCCTGAATCTTTCTCTCAAGTGCCTCCACAACGGTCTCAAGCACTTTTACACGCGCATAGTACTTGCAGTTTCCCTCAACGACGATCCATGGCGCATACGTCGTCGACGTGCGCACAAGCATCTCATTGACCGCAAGCTCATACTGATCCCACTTTTCGCGGTTTCTCCAGTCCTCATCGGTGATCTTCCACTGTTTCTCCGGATTCTCCATGCGCTCACGGAAACGGCGTTCCTGCTCATCCTTATCGATGTGAAGCCAGAATTTGAGCACGACTGCACCGGAGCTGACAAGATGTGCCTCCATCTCATTGATCTCCTGATAAGCCCTGCGCCACTCTTCCTCCGTACAGAATCCCTCGATTCGCTCCACCATGACTCTGCCGTACCAAGTCCGGTCAAAGACCGCGATATGTCCCTCTTTCGGCATCCGGTTCCAGAAACGCCACAGGTAATGATGACGCTTCTCCGTGTCACTCGGCGCAGAGGTCGGGCACACCTGATACCCGCGCGGGTCGAGATGGCTTGTGAGACGGCGGATCGCACCGCCCTTTCCTCCGGCATCCCAGCCCTCAAATCCCAGAACCACCGGGATTCTCAGCCGGTAAATCTCGCTGTGCAGAATCTCAAGACGCTTTTGAAGCTGATCGATCTTCTGCTTGTAGGTGTCGCGATCCATCGTCTTTGTCAGATCCACGCCCGAGAGGATGCCATTCTCATAGCCCCAGTCCGTCTTCGGCTCAGTTGCGGTGCGCCCTCCCGCAGTCAAGGTTGTCTCTGCCTTGATCGGATCTATACTTTGATTTGCATTTTGATCTGTATTTTGCCCCGCATTTTTACCTGCATTTTTACTTGCACTTTGATCTGCATTTTTACTTGCATCTGCCTTCATCTGGTTCGCGCGGTACGTCGCAAGCGCCTGTTCAAGTTTCTCCGTCACACAGCGAATGATCTTGAGTGTCGCATAATTTTTATCCGTCGCCTCGATGATGTTCCACGGCGCATATCCGGTGTCGGTCTTCTCGATCATCTCCTCATTGATTCTCAGATACTGATCGTACTCGCGGTTTCTGCGCCAGTCTCCCTCCGTCACGCGCCATGCGGTCTCCGATGAATCCTCCAACCGCTTAAAGCGATGCTTCTGTTCCTTCTGGGAGATCAGAAGAAAGAGCTTGATGATCACCGTTCCGTCATCGGTCAGCTGTTTCTCGAAAGAACAGATGTCGCGGTATGCCTCCGGCAGTTCGCTCTTTTTCGTGATGCCGTCGAAACGGTCGATCTGAACCCGGCGATACCAGCTTCGATCAAAGACCGCGATTCGCCCCTTCTCCGGTGTCCTCGTCCAGAAACGCCACAGAAACGGGCGCATCGCTTCCTCCTCCGTCGGGCGACTGCTCGCATACACATCAAACCCTCTCGGGTCAAGCGCCTGAATCAGACGGTTGATCTGCACACCCTTTCCTGCTGAGCCGAGACCCTCAAACAGGATAATGACGGGGATTCCCGCTGTCTTGAGACTGCGCTGAAGCGCCCCAAGACGCTCCTGATACTCCTCATGCTCCCTGCGATAAACCGCTTTGTCTACACTTTTGCACAGATCAATCTTTTCTAACATTGCGCTTCTCCCTTCTGATCGCATCGCCCGATCCAGCCAATCTCGCATCTGTCTATCAGATCTGTCTATTCTGCACCATTACTGTACCATCACTGCACCATCATTCCCCCGCCTCTTCATTCTCTTCCGTGACATCCAGTTTCAATGCCATTCGCACATGCCAGCGGTAGGAAACAAGCTCCGGGAAACGGTCAAAATAGCGAATTCGCTTCTCCCAGAGATCCGTCTGGGGAACTTCCCTCGCCGGTCCGCCCTCGGCTTCCACAGACTGCTCTTTTCTCTGCCAGTCCGTGAGTACATACATCCAGAAGCTGTCCTCAAAATTCGGCGGTGGTGGCAGTTCCTCGGTGAAATCTCCCGGTGCCTCCCCGATCCCAAGTCCCTGATCCGGATCATCTGAAATGCCGTCGGCAGTCTCCGCCTCAAATCCATCCCGATACCGCTCTGGATCTTCCTGTTCCAAAATCTGACCGTAGAGACGGACAATCATCTTTGCGGTCTCCGTCTGATCGCGGAACCTTCCATTCTCCGTCATCGCGTCATTAAAGTCAATGCCGATCTCCCACTTTGCCGGTTTTTCCTGTGCGCCATTTTGCGCATTTTGAGCATCTTGAGCATTTTGCGTATCCTGCGCCTTTTCTGCATCCTCATCCTCAGACGGCATTCGCTGAAGATAACAGGTCTCACCGCCGACTCCGTCCGTGTAAAGCGTCAGACAGCCGATATGCTCAACGGCATCCTCCGGAAGCAGTCTCGACGTAAATGCGCAGAGCAGACGCCCTCTCGGGTCGGAGACTCCCGGTTCAAGCAAAGTCCCGCTGACCGTCCGCTGTTCCAGAATCGAACGCCCTGGCTCCCACGGAGAAACCTCGAGATCAAATCCATCCTGCCCCGGTGTCAGAAGAAAACTTCTCCGAAAAAGTGCATCCGTCCACTCAAACGAAGTCCCCGACGGTCCGCTCCCGGCATCCCTCGGCTCTCCGTACCAGGCACTGAGCCTCTCCTTCATATCCTCAAAATCGACTCCGGCGCGGTCTGCCTCGATCGAGAGGCTGTCCAGTTTCCCATCTGAAAAATAACAGCTCGTGATAATCGTCTGATCCACACCGAACCACTTCATCGGGAACTGATAATTCTGAATCCGCACTCCGGTCTTTGTCGTGTTCTCCGCACTCAGCATGCCATCCATTCCGAGAAGTTCCGCAAACCGCTCCGGATCTACCCCAAACGGAATCCCCTGATCCTTTGCCTGCACATATGCAAAATCATGGAAATTGTTGTAATAATGTGCCTTCGCCGTCATTGACGGAGTCTCCGGACTCATGATCTTCGATACCGCCTGACAGATGACATCGACGATCTGTGCCACGTCCTCAATATTTACCGTCTCCGCGCGATCATACGGCGTTCTCTCCCCGAAACTGCTCTGCCGTCTCGTGACTGTCACGGCCGGCATCCGCCCGCGAAGAAACGATGAGGCATCCCCACCGGCACAGCGCTCATACGACCAGCTCGTGTCCGTGATCTCCCTCGATGCCTCAAGAAGCAGATCGCCGAGCATCGTCTCCTTCCGGTCGACGGTTCCGAGAACAATGTTTCCGCCCGTCATCGCGCCGAGCCGATCAAGATCGATCACCCCGATCACGCGGTTTCTCTCCTCCTCGGTCATCGTGCTGACATAGTGGCGAGAGCCAAGGTTCTGCTCCTCATGTCCGGAAAAACTCACAAATCGCAGTTCCGTGTCGGATGGAAGTCTTGCAAGAAGCCTTGCCGTCTCCAGCATCGTTACCACCCCGGCCGTGTCATCCACCGCTCCGGGACTTCCGATCGCCGTGTCGTGATGTGCACACAAAATCAGAATATCCGCATCCGGCGAGGACGCAGAGCGCACGGCGGTCACATTGGTGCCGGAGACGACCGTCCCATCCTCCCGTCCATATTGAAACGGCTGAAATGCCGTCTCATAACCGTAATCTCCAAGGAGCTGACGAATGTAAGCGGACGCACTGCTCTCTCCGCGACTTCCCGAGGGGCGCGGAGAACGCGTCAGTCTCGCGAGTTCTTCCTGAAGGTAAAAAGTATTGACTTCTTCCAGAACAGGAATATCTCCCGGCATCTGGTACTCCGGGTTTGTATCTACTCTGGGCAGGACTCTCGTGGAAGGACCGGCACACCCTGCAAGCAGCAGCGCCACAGCCCCCGCCGTCATCCTGATAGAAACATTTCTGCCCAACTGTCTCATAATCATTCCGATTTCCTTTTAAAATATCTCTCTAAAATCACTCTTTGGAGTTACTCTCCAGAGTCACTTTCTAATATTGGAATTGTAGCATAAGGCGGTATTTTTTTCAAGAATTCCCAAAATGGAAAAAGTTCGGCAGAATGTCCCTGTAAACATTCCGTCGAACTTTTTGTGATTTCTTAGATCTCTGCGAGAATGAAGATGTCGTAGATTGCCTTGATTGCGGTCTCAAAGTCTGCATTCTTGACACCGATGATGATGTTGAGCTCACTCGAACCCTGATCGATCATCTTGACATTGACACGGGCATGTGCGAGAGCGGAGAAGATTCTTCCTGCAGTACCGCGGGTTGCCTTCATACCACGTCCTACAACTGCGATCAGTGCTAAATCTGCCTCAAGCTCAACGCTGTCCGGCTCAACTGCACGGTGGATGCCTGCGATCACGGACTGCTCATACTCCTCGAACTCAGACTGGTGTACCATGATCGTCATCGTATCGATTCCGGACGGCATATGCTCGAAGGAAATGCCATACTTCTCAAATACCTGAAGCACTTTCCTCCCAAAACCAACTTCTGCATTCATCATCGCCTTCTCGATGTTGATTGCACAGAAGCCCTTCTTTCCGGCGATTCCGGTGATTGTGTAGTGCGGTTTGCGACAGGTGCTCTCCACGATCAGAGTACCCTTATCCTCCGGCTTGTTCGTGTTGCGGATGTTGATCGGGATTCCCTCACGGCGAACCGGGAAGATTGCGTCCTCATGGAGAACACCTGCACCCATGTAGGAGAGTTCGCGAAGCTCTTTGTAAGTGATCGTCTCGATGACAGCCGGGTCCTCGACGATTCTCGGGTCTGCTACGAGGAAACCAGATACATCGGTCCAGTTCTCATAGAGGTCTGCATGAATCGCACGTGCCACGATCGAACCGGTCACATCAGAACCACCACGGGAGAAGGTCTTGATCGTGCCGTCATGTTTTGCTCCGTAAAATCCCGGGATGACAGCGCGCTCAACATGCTCCAAACGCTCAGACAGCTCCTTGTTCGTCAGCTCAGACTCAAAGTTGCCGTTCTCATCAAAGAAAATCACCTCTGCGGAATCGATGAACTCATATCCGAGGTAGTTTGCCATCACGATACCGTTTAAGTACTCTCCGCGGGAAGCTGCGTAGTCACGACCGATGCCCTTCACAAAGTTCTGCTCGATCGTATCGAACTCGTGATCCAGATTCAGGTTCAGATCCAGACCATCGATGATCTCCTGATAGCGCTCCTTGATACGCTCTAAGATCTTCTTGTATGCTCCGCCGGTGGATGCTGCCTCATAGCATGCATACAGCATATCGGTTACTTTCTCATCCTTGCTGTTTCTCTTGCCCGGTGCAGACGGAACGACATAACGGCGGGTCTTATCTGCCCGAATGATGTCTCCCACTTTTTTGAACTGACGCGCACTCGCCAGAGAGCTTCCGCCAAACTTCACTACTTTTTTCATGATCGCCTTATCTCCTCGTAAATTATTTTTTACCATTCTCTCCAAGTCATGCCCTGATGCCGTTAGATATTCGATAAAAGAAATCGTTTATGCAAAATCATACTTGAATTCCTCGGATCTGTCAAGTACTTTTCCTTGTACGAGAGTCAAATGTCCGTTTAACAAGGACACACACTGATTTTACGGTCACAGAAATCAAGGATTCAAATTTTCTCCCAACAAATACTTCTCAATCGCCTCCACGCATCCGTCGTGATCACAATCTGCGACAACGACATCACAGAGTGCCTTGATCTCCGGTGTGGCATTTCCCATCGCAACTGCAAGCCCTGCGATCTCGAGTGCCTGGCGGTCATTGTCCGCATCTCCGACCGCGATTGTCCGCTCCACAGGCAGATTTAAAAACTCACAGAGAGCGCGAAGTCCGCTTCCCTTGTTTGCGCCGACCGGAGAGAGCTCCAAAGAGGTCGTCTCTGCCTCTGCCATCTCAAGCTCGATTCCGGCATCGCGAAGGCGTTTCTCAGTTCTCGCGCGCCCCTCTGCGGTCGCATGGTAGAGGTTCAACTTATCAATCGGGAACGGATCTGCAAAATACTGCTCGCAAATATTCTCCCAGCGCTCTGCAACGCGTGCAAACATCGCCTGATACTGCCCCATCCCGTAATGATCCATGCGCGCCCACTGATCCATCTGGACAATCGAGCGATCCGTCAGAAAATGAATCATCGCATCTTCCTGCGTTCCAATCTCAAGAATCTTCCTCACCGTCTCCGGCGAAAACTCCCTCTCATAAACCTTGCGATTGTCTGTTCTGTCATAGACGAGTCCTCCGCTCAGACCGTTGATGTAGCGCACCTTCGGCAAAATCGGCAGATACTCTTTTAACTCCGCCGGTCCCCGTCCCGTATTCAAAATGACGATCTTTCCAGCCTCAACCGCCCGATCAATCGCCTTTAACGTCCTCTCGCTAATCTGTTTCTCAGAATTGAGCAAAGTTCCATCCATATCAAACGCAATCAGATCATATTCTCTCTTCTCGTTCATTTTTTTCTCCCCTGAGATGTGCCAGAACCCGTTTTCAAAAAACAAACAAAACCCAGACACATCTAAAAAATGCATGGTATTGAGTTAATTAATTGGTGATAGTGGTGATAACGCAAAAAACGGCGCACTCCGGATTTCCCTTGAATCCGAAGTGCGCCGTCACATCTTCTATTCCGATAATCTATAACCTTTTCTTTATTCTGCGTGGACGCGCAGACCTACGGAATGGTTATCACAATCTTATTCAGCCTTCGGACCTGCTGCAACCAGAGCCTTACCAGCCTCATGGTTCTCATATTTTGCGAAGTTCTTGATGAATCTGCTTGCCAGATCCTTTGCCTTAGCCTCCCACTCGGAAGCATCTGCATAGGTATCGCGCGGGTCAAGGATTCCAGAATCAACACCCGGAAGCTCGGTCGGAACCTCGAAATCAAAGTACGGAATCTTCTTAGTCGGTGCATTCTTGATGTCGCCGTTTAAGATTGCGTCGATGATACCACGGGTATCCTTAATGGAGATACGCTTGCCGGTTCCGTTCCATCCGGTATTTACCAGATAAGCCTTTGCTCCGCTCTTCTCCATCTTCTTAACGAGCTCTTCTGCATACTTGGTCGGATGTAACTCAAGGAATGCCTGTCCAAAGCAAGCAGAGAAGGTCGGGGTCGGCTCAGTGATACCGCGCTCGGTACCTGCTAACTTAGCGGTGAATCCAGACAGGAAGTAGTACTGAGTCTGCTCCGGGGTCAGTACAGATACCGGCGGAAGTACGCCAAATGCATCTGCGGACAGGAAGATTACGTTCTTAGCTGCCGGACCTGCGGAAACCGGACGAACGATCTTCTCAATGTGATCGATCGGGTAAGATACACGGGTATTCTCGGTTACGCTCTTATCAGCGAAATCGATCTTGCCGGTCTCATCCAGGGTAACGTTCTCAAGCAGAGCATCACGACGGATTGCGTTGTAGATATCCGGCTCGGAATCCTTATCCAGGTTGATTACCTTTGCGTAGCAACCACCCTCGAAGTTGAATACACCGTTGTCATCCCAACCGTGCTCATCATCACCGATCAGCAGACGCTTCGGATCGGTAGACAGAGTGGTCTTACCGGTACCGGACAGACCGAAGAAGATTGCGGTGTTCTCACCGTTCATATCGGTGTTTGCAGAGCAGTGCATGGAAGCAATACCCTTTAACGGCAGATAGTAGTTCATCATGGAGAACATACCCTTCTTCATCTCTCCACCGTACCAGGTGTTGACGATGATCTGCTCACGGCTGGTGATATTGAACATAACTGCGGTCTCAGAGTTCAGACCCAGCTCCTTGTAATTCTCAACTTTTGCCTTAGATGCATTGTAAACAACGAAATCCGGCTCGAAGTCCTTCAGCTCTTCCTCAGTCGGCTTGATAAACATGTTGGTTACAAAATGTGCCTGCCATGCAACTTCTACGATGAAACGGATTGCCATACGGGTATCCTTGTTTGCTCCGCAGAATGCATCTACTACGAACAGACGCTTGTTGGAAAGCTCTTTCTTTGCGATCTCTTTCACTGCGTTCCAGGCTTCCTGGCTTGCCGGATGGTTATCGTTCTTGTACTCGTCGGTGGTCCACCAAACAGTATCCTTAGAATTCTCATCCATCACGATGTATTTGTCTTTCGGGGAACGTCCGGTGTAGATACCGGTCATAACGTTCACTGCACCAAGCTCACTCACGCGGCCTTTCTCGTAACCCTCGAGTTCCGGTTTTGTCTCCTCCTCGAACAACATCTCATAAGAAGGGTTGTAAACAACCTCTGTGGTTCCTGTAATGCCATACTTGCTTAAATCAACTACTGCCATTTTACCTGACCTCGCCTTCCTGATGTAAATTGTGATAATCAACCGTAAACTGGGCTCAACCATTCCCATATTCACGTTGCCATACGCGACTAATTATCGCACTTTTTTGTTAAATTGTCAACAATACAATTTCCAGCAACTCTTAATTTTTCCAAATTATATCTAAGAAAATTTGTCAGTTTTGTACAACCTCTGTTTATTTTGTATACAAAAGACAGTATACCTGTTCTTTCTCGGACTTATCCCGGCACATATTCGGCTCGTATTCGGTTCGTATTCGGCATATGATCCGCGCATCATCCGCACATGTTCGACCCGCAACCCACCAACAAACAAGAAATCTTTCCATAATCAAAGACACTCCCATGACGGGGATTTGCCCATCATGAGAGTGTCTTTTACATTCGCAAACTCATGCCAACACGCGGATCTGCCTGCAGATGCACTCTGTTTACTCGTTATAGATCTTATCCTTCTCTCTTACTTGAAGTACTTCACACCGGACTCGAAAATCTTCATATCCTGCTCGCCGTAAATGTTGATTGCCACGGAATCGCCACGGCGCTCGGAGTGTGCCATCTTGCCGAGGATTCTTCCATCCGGGCTTGTGATACCCTCGATTGCCATGTAGGAACCGTTCGGATTCCAGAACTCGTTCATCGTCGGCTGACCCTGATCGTCCACGTACTGGGTGGCTACCTGTCCATTTTCAAACAGCTTCTTGATCCATGCCTCGTTTGCGACGAAACGTCCCTCGCCGTGAGATGCCGGATTGCAGTAAACACCGCCGAGCTCTGCGCCTGCGAGCCACGGGGACTTGTTCGTCACAACCTTCGTGTAAACCATCTTGGAGATATGGCGACCGATCGTGTTCATTGCCAGAGTCGGGGAATCTGCATGCTGTTCCACGATCTTGCCCTCCGGAACAAGTCCGAGCTTGATCAGTGCCTGGAAACCGTTACAGATACCGAGCATCAGACCGTCGCGCTCATTCAACAGCTTCTCGATCTCCTCCTTAATAACGGCATTGCGGAATACGGTTGCAAAGAACTTTGCACTTCCCTCCGGCTCATCACCTGCGGAGAAACCGCCCGGGAACATCACGATCTGTGCCTTTGCGATGTCCTTCTTGTATGCCTCAACAGAATCGCGGATATCCTCTGCAGAGAGGTTCTTGAAGACGCGGGTGATCACCTTTGCACCTGCGCGCTCAAATGCCTTCGTGCTGTCGTACTCACAGTTCGTACCCGGGAATACCGGAATGAAGACGGTCGGCTGTGCGATCTTGTGTGCGCATACATAGATCTGGTCTGCGTTGTAGAGCTTCTCCTCGACTTTCGTCTGCTTTACGCCGGACTCGGTCGGGAAGACATCCTCAAGCGGTTTTGTCCAGTCTGCAATCGCGTCCTCGATGGAGATCGAAACCGGGCCATACTCGAAGACTGCACGGTCAGTCACCTCACCGATCACGGTGTAACCGATCTCAAGCTCGCCAACCTTGCCATCGGCAACCTCGCAGACGATATTGCCCCAACCTGCTGAGAAGAAATCTCTCGGGTCAACGTTGTGCTCGATCTTCACGCCGAGCTTGTTACCGAATGCCATCTTGCTGACTGCCTCTGCGAGACCATTTCTCTCAACTGCATATGCGGAGAGGATTCTGCCTGCACGGATGTCTCTTGTCAGCTTTGCATAACCGTCCATCATCTGACTATAAACCGGAAGATCGTTCTCATCGCGCTCAATCTTGAAGACTACGATCTTACTTCCCGGCTTCTTGAACTCCGGAGTGATGATGTTTCCAGAATGATCCACATCAACTGCAAAGGAGACGAGGGTCGGCGGAACGTTGATCTCACCGTGATGCTCATCGTTGAAGGTTCCGGACATACTGTCCTTTCCGCCGATCGACGGAAGTCCGAATCCAAGCTGTGCGCTGTAAGCACCGAGCAGAGCGGAGAACGGAGCGCCCCAACGGGTCGGATCTTCGGTCATGCGCTTGAAATACTCCTGGAAGGTGAAACGAATCTTCGTGTAGTCACCGCCGTTTGCAACGATCTTTGCAACAGAATCGACAACTGCGTAGATTGCGCCGTGGTATGGGCTCCAGCTTGACAGGTACGGATCAAATCCATAGCTCATCATTGTCACGGTATCGGTCTTTCCTTTCAGAACCGGGAGTTTTGCAACCATTGCCTGCGTCTCGGTCAGCTGATACTTTCCGCCATACGGCATGAAGACGGAACCTGCTCCGATCGAACCGTCGAACATCTCGACAAGTCCCTTCTGGGAACATACGTTGAGGTCAGACAGCACGTTCATCCATTTCTCTTTTACATCACCGACTTCTGCTCTTGCAAACAGGCTGTCCTTCTTCTGCGGAGTCTCAAGCACAACGCTTGCCTCCTGGTGAGCGCCGTTCGTGTCAAGGAAAGCACGGCTGATATCAACGATCGTCTTCCCTCTCCAGCGCATCACAAGGCGCGGGCTCTCGGTCACAACTGCAACCGGAACTGCCTCGAGGTTCTCCTCCTGTGCATAGCCGAGGAACTCCTCCACATGCTCCTTGTCAAGCACAACTGCCATACGCTCCTGAGACTCGGAGATTGCGATCTCGGTTCCATCAAGACCTGCGTACTTCTTCGGAACCTTATCCAGATCGATCTCAAGTCCCTCTGCCAGCTCACCGATTGCAACAGAGACACCGCCGGCACCGAAGTCGTTACACTTGCGGATGATACTGCTGACCTCCGGACGGCGGAACAGACGCTGGATCTTTCTCTCGGTCGGTGCATTACCTTTCTGAACCTCTGCACCGCAGACCTCAATCGAAGCCTCGGTATGTACCTTGGAAGAACCGGTTGCACCACCGATACCATCACGTCCGGTACGTCCACCGAGCAGAACAATGATGTTGCCCGGATCGGAAGTCAGACGCTTCACATCCTTTCTCGGAGCAGCACCCATAACCGCACCGATCTCCATGCGCTTTGCCACATAGTTCGGATGATAAATCTCTTTTACATAGCCGGTTGCAAGACCGATCTGGTTTCCATAAGAGCTGTAACCGCTTGCAGCGCCGGTCACGAGCTTTCTCTGCGGGAGCTTGCCCTTTAAGGTCTCAGACAGCGGGCGGGTCGGATCTGCGGCACCGGTCACACGCATTGCCTGATAAACATAGGTACGTCCGGAAAGCGGATCACGGATTGCACCGCCCAGACAGGTTGCGGCACCACCGAACGGCTCAATCTCAGTCGGATGGTTGTGCGTCTCATTCTTGAAGTTTACGAGCCACTCCTCGGTCACACCGTCGATCGTCACCGGAACGACAATGCTACATGCATTGATCTCATCAGAAACCTCGAGATCCTTGAGCTTGCCCTCTGCGCGCAGTTTCTTCATTGCAAGAAGTGCCAGATCCATCAGGCAGACAAACTTGTCATCGCGACCCTTGTAGATCACCTCGCGGTCTGCAAGGTACTGCTTGTAAGTGCCCTCGATCGCATCCTTGTAATCGCCACCCTCGATCGTCACATCCTTGAGCTCAGTCGAGAATGTCGTGTGACGGCAGTGATCAGACCAGTAGGTATCGAGCACACGGATCTCGGTCACGGTCGGGTTGCGGTGCTCCTCCCCTGCATAATACTTCTGAATATGCTGAAAATCTTTAAATGTCATTGCAAGATTCAGGGAATCATATAAGCTCTTTAACTCATCCTCACCAAACTCGGTAAATCCGTCAAACGAAGCGACATCTGCCGGGGTATCAAACACGGTCACAAGAGTCTCCGGCTTCTTTGCGGATGCCTCTCTCGAATCCACCGGGTTGATACAAAAGCTCTTGACTGACGCCTTCTGCTCCTCGGTCAGCGTTCCGGACAGCACATAAGTTGTAGCGGTGCGGATCACCGGCTCCTCGGTCTCCTTTAAGAGTTTCACACACTGCTCCGCAGAATCTGCTCTCTGGTCAAACTGTCCCGGCAGGAATTCCACAGAGAAAATCGTGTCGTCCTCCGCATGCGGGAACGTCTCCTCATACACGAAATCCACCGGTGGCTCGGAAAAAATCGTCACCAGTGCTTGACGGTACGTCTCCTCAGACAGGTTCTCAACATCGTAGCGCACCAGCACTCTCACACCAGTCACTGTCTCAATTCCAAGATAACTGCTGATCTCCTCGCGAAGCTCGCCTGCCTTGACTGCAAACTCCGGCTTCTTTTCTACATACACTCGTCTAACGCTCATAAGTACCTCCCGTGGAAATTTATCTGGATGGATTCTCATCTGTTTCCATGATTCTCATACCTTGTTTTGTGAACCGTAACTCAGAAAAAATAATTTTTCCCAAGTTATCGCCTTACTCTCACTTATAAACAATAATACCATAAGATATATTATAAATAAAATTAATATATCTTATGGTATTTATTAATATTACTAATTTATTTATTCTTTGAATAAGGACGTAACATTTTTATAATCATTTATCAAAATACAGATTACAAGTCAAGTCGTCACGTTTGGGCTCCGGAGACAGGAAAGTCCTGCAAACCCGTGCGAGACGTCGGTGCTTAGGCTGTGTCTTTTACAGCCTTATGCACCGCTACGCCGAGCCCGGAGCGAGAGCGCGTTTGAAGGACTTTACCTGCCGTAGGAGCCCCTCTCTCATCCACGCCCTCTTACATTTACATATTCTCGTTTTCGTCCTCAGCCTCATCCTCGGTCATCGCCGGCATCTGGCTCACATTGACTGCATCGAGCGCAAGTTTCATAATATCGCGGATCTCATCCTCAGTCATCTTCATCTTCTCCGCAAGCTCGGAAAGCGTCGCCTCACGACCAAGCTCTTTGAGCAGAACCTGAGATACCGTCTGAAGCACGTTGACACGAGCTGCAAGCTCCTCCCCGACTTCTTTCTCATCCTTCTGCTCTTCCACAATCGCATCGAGTGCCGGACGAATGGAAGCATTCAAAAATGCCTCAAAATCTGCCGGAACCTTGCAATCGCCATCTCCTGCGCCCGTCATCTCTGCAAGCGCCGTCAGAAGTGCCATATTTGCCTCCTGAATCAGATCGCCCATCAGAACGCCCTGACCGTCATACTCCTTTGCAAGCTCCACAAGCTGTCCGAGACTTCCCTCGACAAGGCGCTCGCGCGCAGAATCATCTCCCTGCGCGATCTTTTTTAAGAGCTGATCCTGCTCTTCCTTTGTACACGGGCGGATCGCCTCAATCTCTTCCAAATACATCTGATAAATATCGTCGTGCATGTTACTCTACTCTCTCCATTATTTCTTACTTCTTATTTCTTGTTTCATTTATTTTGTCATATCTGACTCTTGTGAACTTTTGCATCTCGAAGATGTCGCTATCTCAAAGAATTAATAATTATAAATTGTAATTCTTATTTTTCCAACATTTACTCCGGATAAACGAGTCTGGACTCATCAATGTTATCAAGAACCTCCTCGAGATAACGCTTTGCCCAGTACTTTGCCATCGACAAATTCATATCGAGATAGTTTCCGCAATCCTTTGCGCATGCACCCGGAATCTCTCCCTCATAATTTGCGATGAAACTAAACAGCTCTCTCATCAGCGGTACGATGTCCGTGGAATCGTAGTCGCCTCCAAGAAGCAGATAAAATCCCGTCCGGCATCCCATCGGTCCGAAGTAGAGCACCTTGTCCTTGATCGGCTCATGGTTGCGCAGAAACGTTGCTGCGAGATGCTCAATCGCATGAACCTCAGCCGTATTCATCACCGGCTCGTAGTTCGGTCTTGTCATTCGGATATCAAACGTCGTGACAACCGACTCGCCCACCTTATCTTTGCGGGACACATAGACACCCGGAAGCAATTTTAAATGATCAATCGTAAAGCTCGTAATCTTTTCCATCTTAATTTTTCCTCCAATAAATCCTACTCTAACTCAAATTTTACTCTAACTTCTACTCTAACTTCTACGCTAACTCCTACTCTTACTGAAAATCTTGAAAATCCAAAAAATCCCAAATTCTAAATTCTAAAAAGTTTTGTCGACTATCATTGACTATCATTGATTATCATTGATTATCATTGATTATCATTAACTATTATTAACAATTCTTTTATCACCTGTCAACAATTCTTTCCAAACATCAAGAATCGAAGTCGAAGTCTCTGGTGCAGACTGAGATTTTTCTTTCCTCTGCGAATCTGGATCAGGAAATTCCAGAGCAGTCTCCTCTCATCCGCTTCCAGAGAACTTCCACCGTAAAAGTACTTTTCCATCAAATCATTGATCTTCAAATAAACTCCGGCGGGTACATCCAAAAAAATCTCATGAACCAACTGCTCGGTCTGTGTCTTATTCCATCCCGGTTGCATATCAATCCCGCAGACCCATAGATTCTCCTGAATCCGGTCAAACAAAAACTCTGTCACCTGATCGTTGTTCGGCTTGTCGATGCAATGATAAATCCGGTATTCATACCAGGCTCTCCGAATTTCCAGAAGAATCCAGATAATCTCAATCAGGAAAAGAAGAATCAGGAAAATACCCCAAACAGTATCCTGCAATCTGCTCTCCTCCTGCGGATTTTCGCCACTCTTTCCGCCGTCCTCCGTTCCTCTCTTTAGGGTTTCCTCAGCCTGGTCTCCCGTATCCTCAAGCGCCGCCGTTTTCTTAATCTTCTGTGGCATCTCAGACAGCTGAAGAAGCGTATAAGTGTCATAATAGAAACCAGGTGTCACATCCACCGGAAGCCAGCCCATTCCATCCGCATAGACCTCCACCCAGGCATGCGTATTCTGTGCGGTCAGCGTAATTCCATTTGTCGCATCCCAATCCTGCTCCTCATCCTGATTTCCATCCAGATAATAGCCCTCTGCGTAGCGGGCGGGAATCCCAAAACTCCGAAAGGCAAGGACTCCGGCCGACGCATAAAATGCCGAATTTCCAGACTGTTTTCCCTCGAGGAAACGAAGCAGAGGATCTTCCCCGGCAAAGTTTTCCTGAGGAGTCGGATGGTATCTGGTACTGCGCTTTAATTTTGTCCGAATACGCTGAGTCACCTCATAAATGCTCTCGTTCTGCGCGCTCTCCTCCCCGTCTGAATGAAAGAGCTCGTTCATCTTTGCATTCATCTCACTGTTTATATCCAGATAATGTTCATATACAAAATCTCGATATACCGACTCCGCTTCCAGATACTGTCTCTGTTCATCCGTGACTGGAGCATAGACCCACGAGTCGAGACGCTGAAGTTCTCCCGGCATGTTTTTCGAATACTCCGCAAACTCATAGGATCTGCTTCCAAAAAACTTTTTTGAGATATATCCGCTGTCCTGCCGGCTCGCAATCTTATCCCCGCTCGGCTTTTCTGCTGAATACGGAGTATAAACATACTTGCGGTTTGCACCCTCATTTCGGACAGAAACAACGTTTTTCTCAATCTCCGTCTCATCCGGATCATTCGCAACAAGGTGATCTCCCGCCTGCTGATACGCCACATACTGAGCATTCGGATCGACTCCCTGTTCGTTCATCCACCGCAGAAAACCACGGCGTTCCCCGGCATAAATGTTGTTTTTGAGTGATTTCCACTGACCATTCCGATACACTGCCCCGGTAAATCCCTGAAAATACATATTTTTTATGTGATCTGTCTTGATACGGAGAGTCACCTTCGTTCCGTCCTCCATCTCGCAGGCGCGAAGAAGATCGCCCTCCGGAAGGGTATCTCTTCCATAACGGAACTGTGCCATGCTCTGCCAGATCTCCTGCTCAAAAAGTCGGATTCCCTCGCTCTTTCCTCCCGGTGACAGAAAATAAATGGCAAACAATCCCGCCCACACCACTGTAAAACAGATCATTCTGCGCAGTCTTGAACCCGCCTGAAGGAAAAACAGCCAAACACCCACAGCAAACAGCAACAGACAGATACTTCCGCGCGCTGAGGATTGCTCGAGAATGATTCCCGGTGCAAAATAAAAGACAACAAGACCAAAAAGCGGAATCAGTTTTCCCTTGCTCAACAAATAGCCGTTTCCCGCAATACAGAGAAGAAGAAATACCAGACAAAACGCGGTCAAATTCTCCTGCGTTGTGACAAACGAGCCCAGATAGGAGAGATTGTCGCTGTATTTTTCATTCCAAAATGAAATCATCACATTGAGATAATCTCTGATTCCCGCCAAAACCCGATCCCAACCGGCAAGAAAGCCCAGCACGATTGCTCCTCCAATCGGAGGCACCAAAACCACTTTTTCTCTCTCTGAAAAGAACCTCAGACATAGGGTCTCAGAGAGAACGGCGACAATCGCAATCTCCATGGAAAAACGATAAAATTCCGTTGAAAATGAAACTATACGGAACCAGGACAACAAAAGACCGATTGCCAGAAACAGACCTAACACCGTATAGCTGAATAAATCTGCATAATTTTTCCATCTCTGTTGTCTGTCCTGCCTCTTTTCCTTCTTCATCAGCTGTCCTTCTCCTAACCAAAACTCTTTCTAACCCAATTCCAGTTCACTTCTAATCCCAATTCAATTCCATTCCAATTTACTTCTGACACAAGCTCAATTCTAAATCACCACGCGGAATGTGTTCTTGATCAGTTCTTCCGTGGAAACTTCCATCAGCACTCTTCTGCCCTGCTGAGATACGCGGATCGCGCCCTCATCCTGAACACAGATTGCCGTGATGTCCAGATTCTCAGGCAAGTGGAAAAATGCCTCCGGACAGGTACCTGCGGTCACATAGATCACCCTGCGGAATGTTCTCTGCATGTTTTCTGCCTCAAACCACAAGAGTCCCGAACCGCTTTTCTCCGGAATCACCAGATACATCCACGCGTCGAGCATTTTTTCGTACTCTCTCTCATCCGAAACCTGACGGATCAGGACCTGTCCGTTGACCGGAAGTCCCGCGTCAAAAAAGAAACCGGATTCCTGCAATTTTCCACAGATTCCCGCCGTCAGAGAGAACGCAAAGCTCAGTGCCTCAGAGGAAACTCTCTCTCTCTCATCCGAACGCCCGATGTCAAGAAGAATCAGTGTATCATGGCGGGTCGGATCACTCGCCTCCTTCACCATCATCACCCCGAGTTTTCCGGTCAGCTTCCAGTGAATCGAACGGAAATCATCCCCAACGTGATACTCTCTCAGATCAAAGACCTCACTCGCATCTTTTCCCTTCTTCGATGCCATCTGCGTTCCATCGAGACTGTCTCCTGCCGGAGTTCCCTGCTTTATAATCTCGACCGGACACTGCGCCGGATACAGCAGGATCTGACATTCTTCTGCCGAGGGAACAGGTGCACAGTTGAGACCAAATAAATCATAACATCTGGCATTTTTAAAACGGATTCGGATTCTGCCACACAGATTCGTCTCAATCGGAAGCGTCAGCGAAATGGACTTTGCAGAGAGATTCATTCGAATCGGTACAATCTTAGTCTCTCCGATCATCAGATTCTCACATTCCAGACTTCCCTCAAGAATGCCCGCTGAAAGCAATCGGCGACTGTCCGCACGAATTTCCATCTGAAGCGGTTTTCCCGCCCTCCACTTTGCGGAGGTGCGGATCGAAACCTGAATCTCAGGCGCCTCCATGCGAATCAACAGCCAGAGCACCACAAACCACAGAATCTCAAGAAGAAAAATTCCAAATACAAACCACTCTCTCTGCCACAGAAACAGTGCCAATGTCGCTTCCGCTACCAGCGCATAGACACCCCGGATCTTAGCCATGATTCCACCTCTTCGGAGCGGACGGTGGTTTCACCTGCATCAAAATCTTCTGAAGCACATCCCTCTCCGTCACACCTTCAACTCTCGCCTGCGGTTTGAGAATCAGACGATGCGCGCAGACATCCTCAAACGTCGCCTGAACATCCTCAGGAATCACATAACTGCGCTCCTCGAGCATCGCATGTGCCCTCGCCATCTGCGTCAGTGCGAGCACACCTCGCGGACTCACGCCAAGATCTACCATTGCATCCTGTCTCGTTGCCTCACACAGATGAATCAGATAATACAGAACCTCATCGCTCATCGTCATCGACGAGAGGTAATTCTGAATATCCACGATATTCTCTGCCCCGGAAACCACCTGAATGTCATCCAGCGGATTCGTATATTTTCTCGTTCTTAAAATCTTCAACTGATCCTCATCCGACGGATAACCGATCGAGAGACGCACCATGAAACGGTCCATCTGGGACTCCGGAAGTGCCTGTGTTCCGGATGCTCCGATCGGGTTCTGCGTCGCAATGCAGATAAACGGATTCGGAAGCAGGTGTGTCACACCGTCCACCGTCACACTCCGCTCCTCCATCGCCTCGAGCAGAGCCGACTGTGTCTTCGGAGAGGTTCGGTTGATCTCATCCGCAAGAAGAAGATTGCAGTTTGTCGCACCGCTCCGATACTCAAACTTTCCTGTCTGTGTGTTGTACATGGTAAATCCCGTGATGTCTGACGGAAGGGTATCTGTCGTAAACTGAATTCGTCTGTAATCCAGACCGAGTGCTCTCGAGAACGCCAGCGCAAGCGTCGTCTTTCCCACTCCCGGACAATCCTCAAGAAGAATATGACCTCCCGCATAGATGGTTGTCAGTACCCGGCGGATGGTATCATCCTTTCCGATAAAAACTTTTTTTACCTCATGAATGATATGCTCCGACTGTTCCAATATCATGATTGCGATTCCCCCTCTGTCTCTTCTGTCTTTTCTGTCTCTCTTATTTTTTCTGTCGTCTCTCTCGTCTCTTTATCCTGTGCAGTCTTCGCGTCCTCTTCAGAATCCTCGACTTCCTGCCCTGCTTTTTCATCCTCCAAATCGGAGCTTATATCCGAATTGCTGTCATCGGCATCCTCACCAACCTCGTTATCATCTCCATCCTGACCGTCTTCGATGTCCGAATCTCCGGTCTCATCCGCCGTGTCATCCGTCGACTCATCGGAGTTATTGTCCGAGTTATTATCCGAGTTATTGCCCGATTCATGATCCGATTTTCCATCAGATCCGTCATCTTTTGTCTCCCCGGATTTATCATCCGACTTATCATCCGATTTGCCATCCGATTTATCGTCAGACTTGTCATCGGACTCGTCACCCGGTGTCTCCCCGTCATCCGCATCGGAATCCGGCGATTCGGCATTTCCATCTTCCGCATCCTTATCTTCATCCTTCGATGACGAAGAGTCGGACTTATCGGAGTCCTTGATCTCATCGGTATCCTCAATCTCATCGGCCTTATCCGTCTTATCATCCTCACCGATCTCGTCGATGACCTCGTCCACTGCCTCTGTCGGATCACTCGGGTTGACCGGCTCCTCCTCAGTCGGATTTGCCGGAAGAATCTCCTCAATCAATTCATCCGGATTCTCAATCTCCTCCGTGCTGTCCGTGAGATAATCATCCGGGTTCGGAAGTACCCAGTCCGGCTCCTCCGGCGGATCGATTCCCATCATCTCGCTCAGCAGAACTTCCGTCTCATAGAGCTTCTGATCAACTTTCACATCCACATAGTCATCAAAGTACGCAGTGAATTCCGGCGTGTACTCGCCATCCTCTCCCCAGATCTCGCCAGGCCAGTCAAGCATGACATCCATCATCAGATTAAACGACATATCCTGTGCCATCTCCTCTTTGGAGAGATAGCCGAACATGCTCAACTTCCATTTATCGATATACTCCTGCTCACAGCCCTCTGCCGTCTCCTCGAGGGCGATCGTCACCTCTTGATCGTCATTTCCCTCCCAGCCAAACATATACTGACTGCCACGGCTGAATGTCACAAGC
Organism: Brotaphodocola sp.; assembly: GCF_050873365.1. Taxonomy (GTDB): domain Bacteria; phylum Bacillota; class Clostridia; order Lachnospirales; family Lachnospiraceae; genus Brotaphodocola. Next base: position 151,335 of record NZ_JBNMIQ010000004.1, read on the forward strand.
GTCGGCGCCTCCTCACTGGTAAATACAACCCGCTCCAGATTTTGGCACTGTAAAAACGCATACTGACCAAGCGTGCTGAGGGTGTGTGGGAAGCAGATTTCCTCAATCGATGTGTGCGCAAATGCCTGATCTCCAATCACAAGTGGCGTCTCATCGACCGGCTCATCCGGTTCCGCGTCAAAGCAAATCTCCGTGACTCCCGAACATCCGGCAAACGCATTTTCCTCAATTCTCCAGACCGCCGATGAGAACGCGATGCTTCCGGAAAGTCCGGAATTTCGGAACGCTCCCGGACCGACAAACCACAGTCCCCTTGAGGATTCCTCCGGGATCGTTAAATCTCCCTCACAGTTTTCGAGTGCATAGTATCCGATCTCTCGAAGAATCGTTCCTTCCGGAGCCACAATCTCTCCCGAAACATCGGTCGTTCCACCGATCAGGTAAGAGACATCCCCATCCATTCCATACAGAAAACGTCCGGTCTGATCGGAATCCACCAACTCGTAGGAAGTTCCCCACAGGTTGACCAGATACGGCATCCTACCGCCGGATACCTCGCAGTCGTTATTCACATAGCAGGAGGTGTAAATCATATTTTCTTCATCTTCCGCAAAATTCACCTTCAACGCGTCAAAGGTAACTGCTCGAATCGTCGGGAAGGCATTCTTTCCAACCTCGATCGTTTCCTTCGTCTTGCAGACCGCAATCTGAAGACTCTTGCACTGAACAAAGGCTTCTTTTCCGATCTTTTCAATCGTCTCCGGAAGTTCAATCGTCTCAAGCGACTCGCACGCTCCAAACGCACGAACACCAATCTCCTTCCAGACAATATCCTCGCCTGCCTCCGCGACAATGTCATCAAATGAAGTCAGATCCTCCGGTGCCTGAAGAAGAACGGCTCCGTCAGGCAGATTCAGATACGACAGACCGCTCTCCGTCTCCACCAAGTCAAACGGCTCATCCACAATCAGTCTATCTGCCTGCTCTTCTCCGAGAACCGGTCCCCAAGCTTCCAGGTAGGCATCTCGATTTCCCTCTGCGACCCGGACATGGAGCCCTCGCTCAAGCGCCGTCTCAATCTCGCCAAATGTGTCTTTCTCAATCTCCGGCGGAACCTCGGATGCAAAAAAGAGTTCCGTCAGGCTCTCTCCGCTCAGACTCTCCGACTCCAACTTCTGCAAACTCTCCGGTAAAAATACGCGGTCTATGTACTCCGAAACTTCAAATGCCTGCGAGGCAATGCTCTCCACTCCGTCCGGCACAAAATAGAGACCGGAATTTTCTTTGGAAACCTGATACAACGTCTTTCCGTCCTTCGAGAACAGTGCTCCGTCCCGGTAATCGTAATCGGGTTCTTCCTCTCCGCCCGTTGTCAGATGGTTTGTTCCAAGCTCTGATCCCCAGGCGAACAGATACCGCCCGTATGCACTTTCCGGAACAATCAGCGTCGCATTGTTCAGACAGCTCAGATCGATCTCCGGCGGAGTCGCAGACAGAAACGTCATCTCCTGAATCGAATTCTTGCTCGACAGAGACACGACCTCGATGTCCTTTGGAACCTCCACGCTCTCACACTCAAGCGGAATTCCGATGAGTTCCTTCTTCAGCTTGTCAAAAAGCATCCCGTCTTTCACCGTAAAATACCGGTTTTGCTCGGATACCTGATATTCTTTTTTTACTTCAAACGCAGGGCTGTCGATAAACTGGACGCTCTCCGGAATCCACGCAGTCTCCGCCACATCATCGGCAATGAAGAACAGATCCTGTTCCACGCCCTGAATTCCCTGTGGAATCTCAAAACGCTCCTGCCTAGATGGCCAGAATGTCAGCTTCTGCTCTAAAAAGAGACTTCCGGTTGTCCGATCCTCATTGATGTCAAACACTCCATAAAATCCGTCCGGCAGTGGGGTTCTCGAGAGCGGATAGAACACATATCTTCCCGGCTTGTCCACCCTGAAGTAGCTTCCTATATCCTCTCCGCCTTCAGTCAGAGACCACTGCGGAAACATCTCGGTCATCCAGTCCCCGACCGACTCCCAGTTTTCCACACCTGCAAGTTTCAATGTCTCATTCGGCAGATAGATTTCACTTCCCTCATCCGGATAAATCGTATCCACCACTTCCCGATTTCCGTTCTCGTCCGGCATTCCCATCATCACAATCTTGCTGTACTCGACCGGAAACGTGTAGGAGACCTCCTGCCACGGACAGTTTGCATTTCCGCGGAAATAAAAATTTACGGTCATATCCTTCGTCGCCGTCTCCGGAAACTCTCCGATGCGGAAATTGTCATTGTAGTCCGTCAGACGGTATCTCGTTCCTCCCACATCGACATAGGCGTAGAGCGAGCAGAGCAGTTTCCATTTTGTGAGAACCGCTCCCTGATAAAGCGTCTCCGCAGAACTATCAATGCTCGGAATCAGCACAAGTTTGGCATCCTGGGCGCGCTCATCCGAGATGATTCCCGAGTCCGGAAACGACGGGTAGATCGTTGAGTCTCCGCTCCACGACGGGTCTTTCGGGAGCTGCGGTTTCTCGGAATTGTCCGGATAGTCCGGATCGCTCAAATTGGAATCCTTTCCCTCTGTCGGATTGTTGCTCGGCGTATCCGGTGTGGGAGTTGGACTCGGGCTTGGTGTATCCGGGTTTGACGGATTCTGATTATCCGAATGATCCGGAACGGATGGATTGTCTCCACCATTTCCACTGTTTCCTCCGCCTCCATTGCTTCCACCGCCGGAAGATGGCGATCCATTTTCCTTCTCACTGTCGGTCTTTCCGCTCACAATTGATCCCGCCGTGTCAGGGGGATTCTGATTTTTTCCGTCTGTCAGACCACTCGTCACATTTCCAATCGAGACGTGTTCTGCCTGCTCCCCGTCATCCCCACCTGCGACAAGCATCATTGCTCCACTGTTTTCAAAATCAGAGAGACCTCCGCCAGAAGCGTTCGCATTTCCAGCCTCCGGCATCTGCTCAAGCAGAAGATTGCCGGCATCCCCAGCCTGCTTCTGTGATTCATCCATCGTGACACGCGGAGAGACGTCATTCATCTCCTGGCCCGTCTTCTCCTGCGCCTGCGGATCTTTCTCAAGCATCTCATTGTCGGAGGAGTCCTTCTCCGGCAGATTGTTCTTCGCATAGCGATCGCTGTCCGCAAAGGAGATCTGGTTTCCCCGAAGTTCCTGACGGCTCAAAAAATATTCCGGATGGAAAAGGGCTCCCGCCTGATACTCTTTCCAGAGAACGGCAGACCCTCCGGTGAAGAGCACGAGAGCAAGCGCACCTGCGACAACTCTTCCCCTCGGCATTTTTTTCTTCCATCCGTCTTTTTCCGTATTTTTTCCATCGATCTTCTCAATCTTCTTTTGTTCCGATTCGATCTCACTCGACGGTCCGTTTTCCTTTCTCTGACCGCTTTTCTCTTCTCTCATACGATTCACGCTCCGACTCGCTTTCCTTTTATCAGTATCTTTCCAATCTCTTTCTTCATCTTCTCAAAATCAATCGGCTTCGAGAAATGTCCATTCATTCCACTCTCTGCCGACAATCTCTGGTCTTCCACAAACGCATCTGCCGACAGCGCAAAAATCGGAATCGTCTTTGCATCCGGACGATTCATCGCACGAATCGCTCTCGACGCTGTTCTTCCATCCATCACCGGCATCTGAATATCCATGAGGATAAAGTCATACGTTCCCGGCGGGCAGGACTCAAACTGCTCGACTGCCTGCTGTCCATCCACAACCGTGTCGACCTTCGCCCCGTCCATCTCAAGAATGCTGACTGCAATCTCTGCATTGACCTCATTGTCCTCTGCCATCAGAATGTGCATACCCTGATAATCAAACGACTCCACAGCACGCTCCTCCTCGAGTGCCTGCTTGTCGACATTCTGGTTTTCTGCAATCGGCAGAGTCAAATAAACCGTAAAGTCTGATCCTCGCCCCTTCATACTGTCAATCACGATCTCTCCGCCCATCAGGCGCACAATCTGATCGGTGATCGCCATTCCAAGGCCGGATCCTCCATACTGTCTTGCAATGTGGCTGTTCTCCTGCTCAAACGGTCGAAAGATTCGGCTGACAAACGAGGCATCCATTCCGGTACCGGTATCGTGCACCCGCATCATCAGACTGACTCTTCCATTTTCTTTTAAGAGCTGACGGAAAACCACCCGAATCTCTCCACTGCTCGTAAACTTGGAGGCATTTGAGAGGAAGTTTACAAGAACCTGAGACAGGCGAAGCTCGTCTCCGATGACCCAATCGAGATCAAAATCCTGAAGCTCCACCGAAAAAGCCACACCCTTCGCCTCGATATTTTTCTGGAACATCGCTCTGAGCTGTTCCGCCATCGCCTGAAGACTGAATGCCTTCTTCTCGAGTTCAATCTTGCCCGCCTCAATTCGAGACATATCGAGAATATCGTTGATGACAGACAACAGATACTGGGAGAGCTGTTCCGCCCGCTCAATATACGGCTCCGCCTGATGACCGTTCAGTTTGCCATGTGCGAGTGTGAGCATACCGATGATACCGTTCATCGGGGTACGAATCTCGTGAGACATGTTTGAGAGGAAGGTCGTCTTGGACTGGCTGACTTCCTCCGCCTTCTCAAGTTTCTCCTCCGTCTGCGTGATCTGAGTGCGATACTGCGTGATGTCTGCAAAGCGGAACCAGTCATACTGCTCGTCCCGGCTTCTGAGCACCCGAATCCGATACCAGCGCTCACTGTCCTTGAGCTGAATCTCTGTCTCAAACTCGCTCTTTCCATCCCATCTCTGATAGGATTTCCAGAGCTTCTTTCCAAAGTCTTCCTCTACCTGATCCAAAAAGCAGGTTAAATCCGCCTGCATCTGCTCTTTCGTCACACCGAACACTCGGGCAAAGCTCTCTGTCTGAAATTCCGGATAGCGGTCTTTTCTGCGAATCAACAGCTCCGGCTCACGATCACGCTCAAAGAAGATCTTTTTTGCCTGTCGCGCCCGCTTTCCACCCCGATTCGCACGGAAATTTCGATAATGGTACCCTCCACCCAGACTCAAGCCGGCAAGTAGCAGACAGACTGCCACAAAAACCTCCACACTAAAAATAACTGCCGGGATTCGATAACTTCCAAGCAGTTGCAAAATCTGTATGAGTTTCTCCATTATATTATTCCCCCCGAATGTGCGGTAAAAAATCCCTCTATCCCGTCTTTATATCATATCCTTATAGCTTTTATATCTTATCTAATATATCATATATCTCATATATCATCTTTATAGCTTTTTATGTATTTACAATAAGATGGCTTTCCAGCTCTATATCGTTATTAGTATACAATAATTTTTCACGGATGTATAGCCTTAGAAAAGGCTTCTGCCCACAAAAATATATCAAAATTTTTGTGAGCAGAGGCAAAAAAACACTTATTCGTGCAGGCGACGGATGATCTTGAAGATGATCGTTCCCTCCATAACAGTCGGGGCATGGTGAGCAAAGAAGACTATGCCATCGGTCGGTGAGAGGATCTGGCTGATGACCTCTCCCTCAAGCGGATCGATGATCGACGCAAGTACTTCCCCGCGGTGTACCTCCTGACCCGGATTCACATGTCTGCGGTAGAGTCCCGGAAGGTCATTTTTCACATTCGTCAGATCGTCCTCCCGAAGCACACTTGCGATGTATCCGCTGTGGCTTGTGTAGCGCAAAATTCCCATTCTCGTCAGGAAACGAAGCACCGATGCCACTGCCATCCGTGCAGACGGCTCATCGATGTAATCCGTCGCACTCGTGTAGACGGAGAATGCATTCGTGTTCCAGATCTGCCAGTTGTAGTTGAGCGTTGCCGTGTCTATCGGCTTCGGCTTGCGGATCACAACATAGGGCAGACCAAAAAGGTTTGCAAGGCTCGGGTTCTGGAATCCCGTCTCCATCATGCGGATATGGGGCACAAAATCTCCGGGAATATAGAAACTCGGGAACTGGATTCCGTAGCTGTATCCCTGAATCGCCTCAAACACACCTCCCGCAATTCTCTGCGTCGTCTCGCCCTCACTGTATCCCGGAAACATCCGGTTGATGTCGGTGTTGTCGGTCGCCCAGAACCGCTTTCCGATGTTCATCGAACTGTGGTTGACCGACGGGATCACGAGGATCTCATTGTCATGGACGATTGCGCCCTTCTCCTCAAGTTCCTTGAGTGCCTTCACAAGCTGAGAACAGATGTAAAGCTGTTGAACCTCATTTCCACGCATCGCTCCGACGATACATGCCGACTTCTCTCCTCTTCCGAAATGAAATCCGTAAACATCCATGTCATCCCGGTAGCAGTTTTTCAGAGTGAAAATTTTTTCTTTTCTCATTCGTAATCACCTCCCAGGACACGCGCAAGCAGAGAACCACAGGACACAACCGGATACTCGCGAAGCGTAAAGAGCATTCCGTGAATCGGGGCGCGCACTTCCTCCTCGACCGTTCCCTCAAGCGGATTAAGGATTCGTCCGATGAGTTCGCCTTCCTCCACATTTCTCCAGTGTTCCACACAGGGCACAAAGATTCCCGGTGCTCCGGCATTCAAAAATCCAACTTTTCCATCCTCAGATACGATCGGCTCCTTCGGCTCAATCGTCTCCCCATCCCAGATTCCAAGGTCCTTCATCACACAGAAGATTCCGTCGGTCAGCTGGTGACAAAAACTTTCCGTCAGACGCATGCCAACACCCATCTCGACGACAACCGTCGGTGTGCCGATTGAATTTAAGCTGTGCGCAAGCGTGGACTCAAGAACCGTTGCCGCTGCATGCACCCAGACAAAATCCAGATTCAGCCGTCTCGCAAACGGGAGCAATCCCTCCGCTACATTGACATTGATTCTCGCCTGCGGAATTTCCCTGAGGAAAATGTTGCTCGCATGAATGTCAAGACAGAGATCTGCCCCCGCAATATCCTGCACAATCTTTGCGGCGACATGCTCTGCGACACTTCCGCCCTCACTTCCCGGGAAAATTCGGTTCATATCGAGATCAAACATCGGGATTCCACGGGAAATCGAATCCACACCGAGCGGATTTAACGCCGGGTAAATCTCCACCCGTCCTTTCAGACATTCTTTGTGTTCCCGGATTCTCCGGTTTACCTCATAACAGACATACTGACCTTCCAGCTCATCTCCGTGGGTTCCGGTCACAATGCAGATTCTCTTTCCGCTTCCGTCATAGCCGTCCGGCTCTAACACATGTTTCTTCACGCGAAGCTGTTCGTCCACCGCAAGTCCGACCGAGACCACGTCCATCGTCATCTCTTCCATTTGCTCTGCCCTCTTTACTTCTGTCGTTTTTTATTTCTGACTTCTGTCGTCGTTCTCTCCCATCATCGGGTCCACCAAGGTGAACGTTCCCGACTTAAACCGGGGAACTCTCCTCTGACGGGTTGTTTTCTGGTTCTTCAACTTCTTCTACTTTCACATAGATCTGCTGAGTCTGAGACGCAAATCCCACGAAGCATCCGCGATCGACTGCTCCATCCACGAAATCCCGCCCCTGAGAGAGACGGATGTAAGAATCCTTCGCAAGACAGCCATTTGTCGGGTCCAGTCCGATCCAGGCGTCAGACAGCCAGACCTCACACCACGCATGCGTCGCGCCCTCCCCGACAATCATTCCGGCGACATAGCGCGCAGGGATGCCGGCAATCCGGCACAGCGCAATCATAATGTGTGCATAGTCCTGGCAGACTCCTCTGCCTCCCGCAAGCGCCTCTCCCGCCGTCGTTGCCGTCGTCGTCGCTCCAGGAACATATGCCAAATGCTCATGAAGACACTGCATCAGAAAACAGACGTCCTGAAACGTCCGCACGGGAGTGCCAAGCCTTCCCTCGACATCGTGCAAAAACGCGCGCAAGTTCTGATCCGGCATTGTGCGGACAGACGGAAAGCGGTACATCGGATGAAAATCCGTGCACCGTCCCTCTATCTTCTGTACGATTCCGCTCGCCTTCACCGCGAAAAAACGGTGCGGTTCCTGAATGACTCCTGTATAGCCCAGATTGCCAAATCCATCCTGCGAGAGGTGAAGCGAAATCTTTGGCGACACCTCGCAGGTATAGGAAGTCAGATGTTGGATCTCATTTTCCATCGGACGACAGCGAAGCAGAACATGATGGTCCCGCACCTCCCGGTCCAGAGTCAGCGTCATTTCATATTGAAAACGCAGATTCTTCAAATCATCACCTCTGTCACTCTTTTGCAGTTAAAAGATTAAAGATTCCGTCAAGAGACTCAAAAGACTCTCCACAGCGCATTGATCGCTTCGTAATAGCGGGATTTCCAGTCTTCTCCCAGATTGATGATCTCAGACAGCTTATCTACCTCTGACAGATTATACCCAATCCGGATTTTATGCAAGCGGTTTAGGAATTTATTATATTCTTTTTCAATCTGGCGGTACGGATAGTCGAGGCGCATATACAGATCAAGGCGCTCCAAATACTTTCCGCACTTGATGATGTTTCGGCACTCCTCGTCCTCCACATTGTCATCGAGACAGCCCCAGAACGCAAACAGATCATCGATGACCGGCTGAAGATCGTAGACAAGTGCCTGCGAATCCTTCGCGTGCTCGATGCAGTCGAGTGCCATCTGAATATAGGAGAGCGTCTTACTGCTCAGCTCATCGCGGAGCACAACCGCATTGTCAAATGCGCGGAGCATATTGCTGTACACCGAGTTCGGATCGTTCTCGGAAAAGAGATAAGTGCGAATGAAATCCTCCTTATCCTTGTACACCATCGGAATCGCCAATTTCTCACAGAATTTCTTATACACATCGTCCTCGATGTCGAGCATCTTGTCATAGTAAGTAAAAAATGTATTTAATGTCGTGAACACCCGCTCTGTGTAACGTCCAAGCCAAAACAGGTGATCCGCCTTTTCTAACGAGATAATACCCATGTGTCCTTAAATCCTCCTCCCTGAGATGAGTTCACTACAAACGAATCCGGATTTCTCGAAAATCTGGTAAGACCGCTCGGCCAGACCATCGTCTTCTCTCCGGTGAGCACGAAGGCTCTCAGATCCGCCTTTCTCGGCACAAGATGATCGCCGGCCTTGCTGTCGTCCACAATGTCGAGGTCAATAAAGTCGATGACCTCCTGCGCGATGAAACGGCGAGGCTCGTTGATAATAATCTGCTTAAGTTCCTCAAGTTTTTCTGCGCTCAAATCGCTTCCAAAGACAACTCCGTATCCGCCTGCCTCCGAGACATCCTTGACGACGAGACGGTTCAAGTGCTCGAGAATGAAGTTGCGGTCTTTCTCATAGAATGCTAGATACGTCGGCGCATTCTTGAGGATCGCATCTTCCCCGAGATAATATTTGATCATGTGCGGAACAAAGTAATAGATTCCCTTGTCATCGGCAACGCCATTGCCCGGCGCATTGATCAGGGCGACATGACCGCTCCGGTAGACCTCCATGATACCCGGAACGCCGATCAGGGACTCCGGAAGGAAGCACATCGGATCTAAGTACTCATCAGAAATCCGGCGGTAAACAGCTCCGACTTTCAGCGGATTTCCTCCATACTGGCGATAGTAGAGGTAGTTGTTCTCCACAAACAGATCCTGAGGCATCGCAAGAATCGCTCCCGAGCGCTCTGCAAGATAAGAGTGCTCAAAGAAGGCTGCATTGTAGCGTCCCGGGGTCAGAACAACATTGATTCCGCCCGTATTCACATTGTCCATCATCTGCTTGAGCATAGACGCATAACCGCGGTTATCCTCGATGTGGTTGTTGATAAACGTTCTCGGAGAAGCCCGGCGCGTCAGTTCTCTCGCAATCATCGGATAGGACGCTCCGGACGGGATTCTCAAATTGTCCTCGAGAATGTACCACTCGCCATCCTTCGCCTGAACGAGATCAATTCCGGAAATGTGGCTGTAAATCTTTTTCGGCGGGACGATTCCCTCACACTGTGGGAGATAGCCCTTTGATGAAAAAATAAAATCTTCCGGTATCACCTTATCTTTTACAATCTTTTTCTCTCCATAGACATCTGCAAGAAATGCATTCAGCGCGTCGACTCTCTGCGTCAATCCCTTTCGCAGGACCTCGAATTCGTCCGCTGAAATCACTCTCGGCATCGGATCAAATGGAAATAACTGCTCATGAAATTCGTTGTTCTTGTAAATTCCGAACTTCACTCCGTACCGTGCCATCAGGCGGTTGATTCCCTCTCTGTGCTCAATCAGTTCTCTCATCAGCGTCTCCCCTTTGTTTTTGTTCTATCCGAGCGGATATCGAATATAGAAAAAGGCGCTCTGGGAGACCCAAAGCGCCTTTACTTTATAAAACCACTATACAACGTTTTTTCTTGTTTGTCAAATTATCCATTTACAATCTTCGCATTTTCTGATAAAATAAATTTAATTTATAAGGAGAACTAATAATCATGGATATCAACTACGAATTATATAAAGTATTCTATCATGTCGCAAATACCTTGAGCTTCTCAGAAGCCTCCAAACAGCTCTTTATCTCTCAGTCTGCGGTCAGCCAGTCGATTAAAGTCTTAGAGAAAAAGCTGAATCAGCCTCTGTTTATCCGCAGTACGAAGCGCGTTCAGCTGACACCGGAGGGGGAGATCCTGCTCAAGCACATTGAACCGGCAATGAATCTGATCCGTCAGGGTGAAAATCAGCTTCTCGAGGCGAACACCTTAAACGGCGGTCAGCTTCGCATCGGTGCAAGTGACACGATCTGCCGTTACTATCTGCTTCACTATTTAAAAGAATTCCATCGCCTCTATCCGGGCGTCCATATCAAGGTCACAAATCAGACCTCAATCGCCTGCGCCAAGCTCCTCGAGTCCAGTCAGGTCGACTTTGCGATCACAAACTATCCGAACTCCGGTCTCTCAAGCGGTCATCATGTGCGTGTGATCCGCGAGTTCCACGATGTCTTTGTCGCAAATGAGGAGTACTCTGCCCTGCGCGGAAAGAGTGTCTCCTTAAAAGAGCTCCAGACCTACCCGATTCTGATGCTCGACCGCAAGAGCACGACGAGCGAATTTCTGCACAGCATGTTCCAGCGCCACCAGCTTGACCTTGTTCCGGAAATTGAGATTTCAAGCAACGACCTTCTAATCGATCTTGCAAGAATCGGACTCGGCATTGCCTTTGTGCCGGATTACTGCATTCCGGAGAATGAGAAAAGTTTGTTTGTCGTCAACCTCGAGGAGGAGCTTCCGACAAGACAGATGGTTGTCGCACACAATGAGAATGTGCCGATCTCGCAGGCGGCACGACAGTTTATGGAAATGCTGTAAAACAGGACGCAATTTTCTATGAATTAAAAAAGGGCGGGGAAAATTCCCCTGCCCTTTCGTTCCTCACAAATCATTTTCTCTTACGCAATCTGTCTGCTCTTCTCCGGTGCAAGCTGGTCCAAGACTGCCTCAAACTCCGGATTTTCTCCGTACATTCTCACAGTCAGATCTTTTGTCAGATCCAGACTGCAAACACCTAAGATCGACTTTGCATCAATCACGACACGGTTATAATAAACATCAATATCAAAATCGCACTTTCCTGCTGCTGTTACAAACGCCTTTGCCTCATCCAATGTTGCCAGTCTGATTTTTCTTTCCTTCATAATCAACAACTCCTTTTCTAAATTGGAAGAAATTATGATATTACCGTTTGCGAAACGCTTGAACAGTAACATCATGTCTACTGGTTGTGAAAGGTATACCATGTTTCGCTGTCCATGTCAAATTTCCGTGTGTGCGTGGGAAGCCCTGATTTTATAGGAAAACTGTACAAATTCCGGTATCGGTTCCACCTCGTTTCGCTCTTTTTTTGTCCTTTACAAATCCTTTGCCCACGTTTTACAGAAAAAAGCCTGTACAAATTCAAAAACACAATCAAAAAAACCGCCATTTTTGCAGAAAAAAGGCGGTTTTTTGCGGATAAAAACTCATTCATTTTTTGTTTTCTTATGCGATTGTTCTGACACCGATTAATTCTGTGCGGGATCTGCCATCAGTTTTTTCAAGTCATCATACTTCATCTGGAGATAATTCTTCCACGCATTCTCATCGACGAACGGATTCGGCTCGGACGGATGATCGATCATAAACTGTCTCTTGTTCAAGAGGTCGACATTGACGCAGTGGTTCGGCATGAAGATGTCGACTTTCTCATTGATCACTTTCTCGATCGAGCGCAGATACGTCTCCCTCATCGAATAACTGGTGTCTCCGATCTCAAGCAGGAACGATTTCTGAAGCGTGTTAAATCCAAATCCTCCATAGTATCCGACGCGCTTCGTCTCCTTGCCGTCCGTCACATCAAAGAAGCAGGAAATCACGCCCTCCGTGTGACCCGGAGCCTCATGAAATTCCACTTCCGTGTTTCCAAATCTGATCTTATCCCCCTCATGGATCTCCACATCCGGCACAAAAAGCTCATCCATGTAGTCGGTGCTCTCCTGCACAAGTGCAAGTTCCGGGTGCTCACGGAACATCTTTGCATCCAACGCGCCCAGATAGATCTTCGTTCCAAACATTCTCTTGAAGAAATTGACTGCTCCGATGTGGTCCACATGTCCGTGGGAGAGAACCAGCCATTTCACGTCTGCCGGATTAAATCCCATCTCCCAGATCGCCTGAATCAGCATTGCAGTTGCGCCGTTTCCACAGTTTCCGGCATCAAACAGAAGAAGTCCCTCGCCCGTATCCACGATGTGTGCACACACCCAGCTATCTCCCACATAATACAGATTTCCATACATCTGAAACGGCTTTACATACCGGGATTCCTGATTGATCCAGTAACGCGCCATCGGATTTTTTCTCATTTTCTCCTGACGATTCCGATACTCCTCGTACTCCGATTTCATCGACATAATTTTTTCTCCCCTCTTCTACTGCGTTTGCTTAGTTATTAATCTTTCAAGATTAGGATCGGCTGAGTAAATTGTCAATCCATTTTCGATTGTTTCTTTGCTCTTTTTTCTGATTTTCTGTCTTTTTATGCTTCAATGGCTGAGACAGATTTCGACCGTCCCATCATAAAGGTAGGAGCATCAAAATCTTCTCAGCCTGAGTTTCTTTCTTATAAATTATAAACTCTGTTTTTGCGCGTCATGATTGCGCCGTGATTCCGTTTGTTTTTAGTACAGCGGATACATAAACTGGGCGGTCAGCGCACAGGTGATAATCGCCAAAATCATGTACGGAACGGTAAATTTCAGAACTTTCACCGGATTATATCCACCCGCTGCAAATGCAACAGCCGCCTCACCGGAACCAGACGGGAATCCGAGTGCAAACATGTTTGCAGTACCGATGATCAGCACAACGCCTCTCGGGTCCCAACCACCGGCCAGGCAGATCGATGCTGCGATCGGGATCAGAACTGCCTGCGTTGCGGTGTTGGAGAGGAAGGTTGTCATCACAATCGTTGCGGTTGAGAAAACAAACATTACCATCATCGAGCTCGGATTTTCACCAAGGATTGCCAGAACTGCATTTCCGATCAAATCACCTGCACCGGAGGAACCGAGGGCATCAGCTACAACCAGAACGCCTGCAATCATCCAGATCATATCAACCGTCATCGACTTTACTGCCTCATCCGGCTTCATCACTCCACCGTAGAGCAGAGCAAGAACCCCCATGCCCGGTGCCAGATACAGAAGGTTTCCGGTCCATTTGTTTAAGATCATTAACAGCATAACGATTGCAAATACTGCATAAACATACATCTCCTGACCGTGGGTCAGAGCATTTGCCTTCTTGGACTCTTTCAGAGCGCTCTTATCGACATCTCCCTCATCCTTCGGCATCAACTTCCATCCAAAGATGCAGAAACCTGCCAGAACGATCATCGACGGGATTGCAAAGAAGAACGGATCCATCATCGTCAACTGCATGGACGGATCAGAAATAATTCCTTCATAGTAGCCGTTGATCTGTGCAAACGTAGAAGCTCCGAGACCGATCGGGAAACGGAATTTCCAGGCACACAGAACACCGAGCAGAGGAAGCAGAAGTCTCTTTGCGGTCACATCACCGGTGTTTCCGAGCGTCATCAGAAAGACGATCATAATACTGATGACTGCGGTACTCGGAATGAACTGTGCAAAAATCATACCAACCACATAGAACATCAGAATCAGAGCAATTCCACTCTTTCCCTTCATCGTCTGCATCATCGTGCCGATCCGGGCGACGAGACTCGTCTTTGTGAGTGCTGTGCTCAGTGCAAGCATCGGTGCAATCAAAACTACAATCTTGTTTCCAAATCCAGTAAAGGCTGCTGAAAGTTTCAGCACTCCCGTTGCGGCAAGCACGATACAACAGGTCATCGTCGTCACACCAAACGGCACTTTGTGCCAGACGAACATCACCATCATAAACAGCGTCACCGCAAGTACAATATACATTTCCATACGCTTCTCCTTTGACTTCTCCTTTGAAAAATCCCTGATGCCAGTTTGTTTCCTCTGTCGTTACAGTCCATGCGTTGCACAAACTTTTACTTTTCGTTCTCTTTTTCCATCACTGCGCGAACCTGACGCACTCTCTCATCGACGAACTGTGCCCAGATCGTGTCATCGAGGAATGGCTGACTCTCATCCGTGTATGTTCCTGCGCGATCCACGATCTCGATCTGATTCGGATGGCTCGGAAGTGCAATATCCACATGGATGTTGCGAACTTTCTTTGCGTCATTTAAGAAACGCTCACGCAGATCCGGGGTCAGATAACGGCTTGTCACATAATACTTATTATTCATCGTGTTGGCGCCGACACCACCGTGCATGCCAACCACATATTTCTCTCCGTTTGCCGGATTGGTCACTGTCCAGAAAAAGCTCGTGCAACCAACGGTGTGACCCGGAGTCAGCATTGTGCGAATCTCCACATTTCCGAGGCGAATCGGCTCGTCATCTGAGAAGAAGCCATCCGGCTCAAACGGCTGTGGATGATCGTCCTTGTCGATTGCGATCGTCTCCTCCGGACATGCCTTCATGAACTCCCAGTCTTCCTTGGACATGTAAAGCGGTGCTCCGGTCAGCTCTTTCATCGCCCGTGCTCCACCACAGTGGTCAAAGTGCGCATGGCTGATCAGGATCATCTTGATATCCTCCGGCTTATAGCCGAGACGATAAATCGAATCCACAAGCATGTAGAGGCTCTCCGTGATTGCCGTGTCAATCAGAATCAGTCCGTCCCCAGTATCGATCAGGTAACAGCCAACCCAGGTCTGACCTGCGACATACCAGGTCTGAGGAGCTACCTGAAACGGTTTGATCGCCAGTGTCCACGGCTTATATGCCAATGTCGCTACCGGATCTTTTGTCGGTGGTGTGCATCGAAATCCCATGTAAATACTCTCCTTTTTAACAAAACCCTTCTTGGATCTCTTGTTATTTTTACTATTTTCTTTTCAACAACGTTGTTTTTTTGATCTGTTTTTATTATAATTACATCAATACCTAAATACAACTTATTGAAAATTAGATTTTCTCTAAGTATTTATTAGATTAGTTTGTTAACAAATTTGCGGGATATCGATCTCCGAACTTCGAAAATCTGGGATTTGAAAAAAGGAAACAAAAAAAGAAAGCAAAAAGAAAGAAGGTTAAGGAAAGCGATGGATCTTCATCAATTGGAATACATTCTTGCGATTGAACAGGAAAAGAGCATTTCCCGGGCAGCGGAACGGCTGTTTCTCACCCAGCCGGCACTGAATCAGCAGTTACTGCGCCTTGAGAAGGAACTCGGAGTTCCCCTCTTTGAGCGCCGTAACCGGACGATGATTCCCACCTATGCGGGAAAAATCTATCTCGATACTGCCAAAGAAATGCTTTCCATGAAAAAGGAAACGTATAAAATCATTCATGATATTGCCGAGGAGAGACGCGGTGAGATCTCGATCGCCTACACGCCGGAGGCGGGATCTCGAATGTTCGCCAAGATTTACCCCGTCTTTCATCAAAAATACCCGGATATCACGTTTGAGATCCACGAAGCTCGCGTCAAGGAGATGGAGCGACTGATTCTTCAGAAAGTTGTGGACTTTGCCTGCAACTCCTACTATGAGCGAAGCGTCCACCCGGATCTCGAGTACATCAACATGGATTCCGAATATATGGTGCTCGGCGTGCCATTCTCTCACCCGCTCGCCCATCTCGCAGGCGAGAAGAGCTGGGAAACCTTGCCTGAGATCGATCTCACGCTTTTTCGGGACAATTCGTTTATTCTCCTCGGAAAAGAGACTCGAATGCGCGATATGATAGATCTCTGCTTCTCTCACGCCGGATTCTCCCCGAAGATTCTGTTTGAATCCATCAGCACAGCGACCGTTGTCAGCATGGTGAAATCCCAGATCGCCCCCGCCTTTTTCCCGCAGTCCTACGTCCGTCCGAGCGAGGAGATCGTCTACTTCACCGTTCCGCCGAGACTGCGCTGGATGCGAAGCATCTCGTTTTTGAAGGGTTCCTACCTGACAAAACCGGAAAAATATTTCATCGCACTCGCCACCGACTATGTGCGCGGACAGATGGATAAGAGTTTGGGATTATAACTCAGAGTGGATGTCCCCCTCCTCTATAGGTGGGGGTATCGCAAACTTTCTCAGGAGGGGAGACAATCCCCTTCTGAGTTATACGCTCCGCGAGGGTGCGCAGTGATTCTGATTGGAAAATGTCAGCAGAGCTGACCAGAATCACGCGCCAAGTCTCCGCGAGCGTCGACTTGAACTCAGAGTGGATGCGCAAAAAGAACCCCGCAAGCGGAATTTCCACCTGCGGGGTTCTCGGATTTCATCATCAAATTTTCAGTTGATTCTCAGGCAATCTAAGCAATCTCATGATAGACAGGATAGCCACATCATTTATTCCATCAATCTCTAACTCTGCTTACTGCTCTACGCTCTTAGCGATCTCCGAGATCGTGTTGAAGATCTCTTCATCGTTCTTCTCAGAATCTGCTGCGCTTAAGTAGTATGGCATCATATCTACATTTGCAACTGCTTCCTGTGCCTTCGGATCGTCAAGGATCTGCTGAACGAGGTTCTCATACCAAGCGATGATCTCATCGGAGGTATCCTTCGGGAAGTAGAAGGAGAAGTCACAGTCCGGATATACCAGATCGACGCCCTGCTCTTTCAGAGTTGGGATGTCCTTGATCAGGTCATAACGCTCTTCAGTCGGAGCACCCAGGCAAGCGAACTGTCCAGCAGTCAGATAATCCTTACAGTTGATGTATGCACCCGGCATCAGGTCTACCTGACCGGAAAGCATTGCTGCGATCTTATCGGAGTTAGAACCTACATCTACCAGATCCAGATCGATGCCTGCCTCCTTCTCAAATGCAAGTAACTCGTAGTAGGTGTATGCACCAACCTCAGTACAAGCCTTCAGCTGTCCCGGTGCTGCCTTTGCTGCCTCGATGAACTCATCTAAGCTCTTGTACTTCTCAGCGTTTACATACAACTGCTGTGCCGGATCCTTTGCGAAAGTCGGGCCAAGCTTGAATGCGGTGTAGTTGTAGTCGGTTACACCTGCAATGTTTGCAACGTTTACGAGGTTATGGCCATACAGGAAGGTCGTGCCATCCGGCTCTGCGGAAAGTACCTGGTTTGCTGCTACGGAACCTGCTGCACCGTTTGCGTTTACAACGATGAAATCAACACCGGTCAGCTCTTTTGCGTACTGAGCAAATACACGAGCGGAAAGGTCCGTGTTACCACCTGCACCTGCCGGTACAACGATGGATACGGTGGAAGCCGGCTTCCAATCGCTTGTAGCGGTGGATGCATCTGCCTTGCTCTCGCCACCCTCAGCCTTGGTCTCGGTTGCGGTGTCAGCCTTCTGTGCTGCTGTCGTTGCAGTCGTGCTGTCAGCTCCGCCACTGCATCCTGCTAAACCCATTACCATTGCTCCTGCCAGTACCGTTGCCAGAAATCTCTTTTTCATAGTTGTATCTCCTTTTCCCTTTATTTTTTATATAGTTTTATATTGCTTATATTGCTTTCTAAGTTTCTTAACTTGTCTTTACTTTTCCCTTTTTGTTTGCCTTTTTTAACCTAATGCTTTTTTCTTTGCGTAGAAGGCTTTCAGCTCCTTAAATACGGACCAAACCAGAACTCCTACTGCTACGAAGAAGAATGCATCAAAGATCGGTCTTGTGAAGAATGCACCGAAGGACTTGTACTGCATGATACCACGGCGCAGGTAAGTCTCAAGCATGCTACCAATCAGGAAGCACAGAACAAACGGAGTCGTCGGCAGTTTGAACTTGTGGAAGAGGTATCCAACCACACCGAAGATCAAGATCGACTGTACATCGAAGATACGGTTGTTTGTTGCATAAGCACCTACACAGCACAGAACCAGGATCAGCGGAAGCAGGATGTGCTTCGGAACTTTCAGTACCTGTACGAAGCCCTTGATACAGGTCCACTCTACAACCAGCATGATCAGCGTACAGATGATACATGCAGCGAAGATTCCGTATACGACATCACCGTTCTTTACGAACAGCAGAGGTCCTGCGGACAGACCGTGAATCAGGAAACCACCAAGCATCATTGCGGTTACGCCATCACCCGGGATACCAAGTACCAGAAGCGGGATCATTGCACCACCGATTGTTGCGTTGTTTGCAGACTCAGTTGCTACGATACCATCCGGGCATCCTTTTCCGAACTCTTCCGGATGCTTGGACATGTTCTTAGCAGTTACATAGGAGAGCATTCCGGAAGTAGAACCACCGATTCCAGGAAGGATACCGATTCCGGTTCCGATCAGTGCGGAGCGCAGGAAGTTCGGAAGGTGATAAACAAACTCTTTCATGCTGAATCCAAATCCCTTTACTTTCTTGATCGGGATTGTCTCAAGTTTTCCGTTACCCATTGCCTCAGCGGTGATCAGGATATCGGAGATTGCAAAGATACCGATCAGGGTAGGAAGGGTATCAAAACCTGCCATCAGGTTTGGATTTCCAAAGGTAAAACGTGCGGTTCCATCGATCGGAGCCATACCGATCAGGGTAAACATCAGACCGAGCATACCAGCTAAAAGACCGCGAATCATGTTTCCGGAAGAAAGGATTGCTACCATCGTCAGAGCGAAGAAGCAGATACCAAAGTTCTCAGCCGGAGTAAATTTCAGTGCCACATCTGCCAGAAGCGGTGCACAGAAAGTAAGTACCAGGAAGGAGAAGATGGAACCCATTGCGGAGAACACAATTCCAAGTCCCAGAGCCTTCATTGCCTCGCCCTTTTTCGCCATCGGATATCCATCAAACGTCGTTGCGATGGAAGATGCCGTACCAGGCATGTTCAGCAGAATTGCGGAAATCAGTCCACCGGAGATACCTCCGATGTAGACAGCTACCAGAGTGTTCATACCGAGGGACGGTGTCATCGAGAAGGTCAACGGCAACATCAGTGCCACTGCCATCGAAGCGGACAGTCCCGGAATCGAACCAAATACAATACCAATTGCTACGCCGGCGATCATCAACAGAATGGATGCCGGGTGCATAATGCTCACAAACGCATTTCCCAAAAGTCCTAATGCCTGCATCTCTTTCGCCTCCTACAAATTAATTGAGAAAATTCCTGCCGGCAGAACGATCTTAAATCCATAACGGAACAGGAAGAATACCACAAGGGTAAACACCACATCGATCACTGCAAGTAAAATTGCCTGCTTCTTTCCTCTCTCGTCGTCCGGGGAAAGAACCATCATCTGGCAGAACAGGAATACCAGGGTGGAAAGAATGAAACCAACCGGCTTCATCACAAACACGTAGATCAGCATCAGAATCACGCTCTCAAGCACACGCTTGTAATCGCAGTCCTCTATGTCATCTGCCTTGATCTCCGCGTTATGCATCTTGAAGTTCTTGATGCTTAAGAATGTAAGCGCTGCTGCAAGTGCAAAGGTGATTACTCCGATTACCATCGGCATGAATTCCGGTCCAACCTCCATAACCTTTGACTTCGGGAGCATCTGCGCCATCACCATCATAGCTGCGGACAGTGCCATGAAAAAGATACCGACTACAATGTCTCCATACTTCTTGAAAAACATCTCTGTTCCTCCTTTCTCAGTGCCATCACTCGACTCCTCCTTTGTTGATGTCTTCATGACCTCTCTCTTTGTTTATGAATTATTTATATCAAATTCACAGAAAGATTGCCAATATTTATTCTTTATTCACAGAATAAGCAAAGTTAATTTCACAATAGACCTTTTTGTTTTGGTTCTATACTGAATGTTGGGGTGTGTTGAAAAACATACTTCCAACATTCTTTTTGTTGTAATAAAATACATCTATAAGAAGCCTCCCAAATCATTTTACCGACCAAAGTTTAATGCTACGGAGGTGACCCCTTATAGAT
>NZ_JBNMIQ010000005.1:0-158207 GCF_050873365.1 Brotaphodocola sp.
AAACATACAGACCTTTTGGCACTCCAGACATGTAATTAGTGTAAGGAGCATTTCAGAATGGCACAAAACCAAAAAGTTTCGTGTAAAGGGATTTTTGAAGTTTCTACACGAACCTTGAAAACGGAAGAGCCTGCCCATAGGGATACCAGATCTGAATGTGCATTGTGCATGTCTTTTCTGGAAATACGTCCCGGAAACATCAGAACCCGGTACAGGAACGGATATGGGATGAACACAGGAACGGAAAAACGAAGAAAGGAGGGCGTCAGAGAATGGCACAGACACAGGGATTCATGACAGCGTTGTATGAGCGTCTCAGTCGTGATGATGAATTAAACGGGGAATCCAATAGTATTTCCAACCAGAAAAAGTTACTGGAACAGTATGCAAAAGAGCATGGTTTTACCAATCTGGTGCATTTTACCGATGATGGAATCTCAGGCACAAGATTTGACCGCCCCGGCTTTCTTGCCATGATGAGAGAAGTGGAGTCCGGGAAAGTTGGGACGATTCTGATAAAAG
Organism: Brotaphodocola sp.; assembly: GCF_050873365.1. Lineage (GTDB taxonomy): Bacteria > Bacillota > Clostridia > Lachnospirales > Lachnospiraceae > Brotaphodocola. The sequence continues at coordinate 523 of NZ_JBNMIQ010000005.1, forward strand.
ATATGAGCCGAATGGGAAGAGATTATCTGAAAGTGGGACAGTACATGGAACTGCTCCGGCAGAAGAATGTTCGGCTGATCGCAGTCAATGAGAACGTGGACAGCTTCCGGGAGGACGATGATTTTACCCCATTCCGAAATATTATGAATGAGTGGTATGCAAGAGATACCAGCAAAAAGATTAAATCTACCTTTAAAGCAAAGGGAAAGTCAGGGAAGCATGTGGCAAGTACAACACCGTATGGTTATCTGAAAGATAAGGACGATCCGAATGTATGGGTCATTGATGAAGAAGCGGCAGCAGTTGTACGGAGAATCTTCCACATGACGATGGACGGATGCGGGCCATATCAGATTGCCCGGATACTGAAAGAGGATAAGGTTGAGATACCTGCAGTGCATATGGCAAAGAAAGATGCCGGGTTATGGAAAGGCAGGATAGAGGAAATCAAAGACCCGTATGGATGGGGTTCCTCTACGGTTGCAGGGATTCTGAAGAAAAGAGAATACCTTGGACATACTGTGAATTTCAAAACCAGAAAGCACTTCAAGGATAAGAAAAGCCATTATGTATCTGAGGATAACTGGACAGTATTTGAGAATACGCAGGAAGCAATTATAGATCAGGAAACCTTTGATAACGTACAGAGAATCAGAAGCAATGTAAGGCGGTATCCAGATGGATGGGGAGAAGCCCACCCACTGACAGGACTGATGTATTGTGCAGACTGTGGCTCAAAGATGTATGTCCACCGGGTAAACAATGGAAAGAGGGTACCGCAATACACCTGCTCTGCATATTCTAAAGTTCCAGTTGGAACGCTCTGTCCGACACAGCACAGAATCAATGCTGATGTAGTTATGGAGCTGATTAAGGAGCTTTTAAAGGCTGTTGCGGAATATTCCCAACTGAACCGGGAAGAGTTCATGGAGACGGTTAAAAAAGCACAGACTTCACAACAGTCCAGTGAGATCACAAGGCTGAAAACCAGATTATCAGAAGCACAGAAACGTGTGCAGGAACTGGAAAAACTGCTCTGCCGGATTTATGAGGATAACATTCTTGGTAAACTGCCAGATGAACGTTATGCAATTCTGGACGGGCAGTATTCCAAAGAACAGAAAGAATTATCCGCAGAGATCGCAGATATGGAAACTGAGTTATCCAGTTATGAGGAAGGTCGCAGGTCAGCGGAGAAGTTTATCTTATTGGTTGATAAATACCAGAACTTCGATGAACTGACCACCTATATGCTGAATGAATTTGTTGAAAAGATTGTGGTGCATGAACGTGACCGGAAAGGAAGCGTTGAAACAACACAGGAAGTGGAAATCTATTTTAACTTTATTGGCAGATATTTACCGCCACATTTTGGTGAGGTAGAAATGACACCGGAGGAAATTGAAGAAATGAAAAAACGGGAAGCCAGAAAGGACAGGCTTCACCAGAATTACCTGAGAAGAAAAGCAAATGGCAAGCAGCAAGAATACTATGAACGGACAAAAGCAAAAAAGAAAGCTGAGATGGATGCCAAAAAAGAAGAAATCCGGCAGGAAGATATTGCAAAGGGTGTGTTCGTTCCGGTATCACTGCTTCCACCTGCAGAGCCGAAGAAAGGAGTTGCATCAGCATGAGCAAATTAGAAAGAATCATTCACGATGACAGTAACGGTCTGGATTATATCCTTGTCGGGGAAATCTATCTGCCATTGATCGCAGTGCCGGAAGAAAGAAGAGAGATTGGTTTTTATGGAAGTATCCATAGAAATTATCTGAAAGACTACAAGAGTGGTTTGTATTCCTATCTAATGTTGACCGGAAAACTCTGGACATACCTTGCAGATCTGAACGAACAGTGTAAAGAACGCAGAGATTTTCTCATGGAGCAGATCATGGAGCAGGAAGGCATTACGGAGGAATTGAAAAGCAAAGATCAAATGGAATGGGTTCGACGGGCAAACAATGTAAGAAGCCGGGTTGATGAAATCATTTTAAATGAACTGGTGTATGTGTAGGAGGGGTTTATGAGATATCGGATTGAATATGCAGATGGAAGATGCTGTAATTTTGCAAACAGCAGAAAAGATTTATTGGACTGGCTGAAACTGCTGAAAGATGAAAAGATTGTAGATATTCGTAAGATTTACAAAAGCGGTGTGACAGATTCCGTTCTGGATAATTATCGCAGATATTTAAAACAGTGAAAGGGGCAGGCAGTCATGGTAGTTGTAAAAATTATTATAAGGATTTTGTTATTGCCAGTGCGGATATGCCTGACGTTGATACAACTTGTTCTTATGTTCAGTACATGGCTGTCTGCAACTGTGTTTCATATCCTGTCTGGAATCATCTGCATTACGGCAGTTTTAGGTTATGGATTCGGGCAGGAAACAGGCACAGAAGCGGTCAGAATGCTTTCGGCAGGTTTTATGCTTTATATCCTGCCTGTGCTTTCTGGCTGGGCAGTGATGTGGCTGGAAACAATCAAAATCAGATTGATGGGAGATTAAATAGATGGAATTAACAGAAAATATGGAAGAGTTTCTGAGTGACCTGATCGGAAAAAGAATGGAACAGGTTTATCAGGAAAAAGATGGAGAGCAGTATGATCCATTCAACGAAGAACTGGAACTGAAAGTACAAAAGGTAATTCGGAAGTTACCGCCAAAACAGGGAAAAGTCATTTTTGACTATATGACGGAAACCTCAAATAATAACAGTGACCTGAATGAGTTCTATTACCGTATGGGATTGAGAGATGGGCTGAAGCTGAGAGAAGCTATCCGAACTATACTGGACACATTGATGGAGTAGGGAACTGTAGAAAGGAACGGGATTCACAAATGAAAATGACAAAAGAGATTGAAGAATTTATCAACCTGACCATAACGGAACACATGGGAAAATCATATGCAGACTGGAAGCTGAACCAACCGTCTGTGACAGAACCAGATGAAGTTGAGGAAGAATATAAAAAAGTGATTGCAACACTCCCACCGGAACAGGAAGAGGTCATTACAAAATATTGTGACCAGATATTCAACAGTGGAGCAGATACAGAAGAATTTTTCTATCGGCTGGGTCTGAGGGACGGAATGAAACTCAGGAAGATTGTAAAGATGGTTATGAAGCAATTAGCAGAATGATACATACTGGAACCATCCGTGAAAGTGAATGAGTAAAGGAAAGGGCATTAACCGTAAAAAGTTAGTGCCTTTTATTTTACCCATTTTTATATTTTCATAAAATCCGGTACAGAGGATTTTTGAAAAACAGACAGAACGGAGAACATGCCAAAGGGACAGTGGCAGGTGTTACGTTTTGTCTGCCGGGAGTACAGAGGGCGGGCAGCTCTCTGTGCCGGGATTGCAAAGGGCGGCAGCAACCTTGCTGGGGTTAAGGGGCGAAGCCCTTAGCAGGTTAAGGGCGGCAGCCATTGCCCAGTGATATGGCGTTTCGCCATATGGTACTGGGTACTGTCTGTAACGGGGACAGAGGCTTTTGGCAGCTTCGCTGCAATCCCCTCCGGGGAAACAACTTGAAAAAAGGAGAGATGTGAATTGAAAGGCACAAGGCATAATGGACGGTCGGGCAAAGATGGTGTTTACAATCCGCTTCACAATGACCGGAGATTTGACCCGGAACACAGCGAGCATATCGACAATGAACGTGTCCGTCAAAATATTTACTGGGACTGCTATCAGGGATATACCACAATGGCTGACCGGGGGAAAGATGTCAATTTTTCTTTCAACCAGATTGAAATGGCATACTATGTGGAGCATTACAGCGACTATGTAATCAACCAGAACAAGCGTCATGAGAAAGCCAGACACCCCGACAGGTGCAAAGGGATGGAAGATGTCCTGAAAAATAAAAAGACCTGCCCGGAAGAAAGTATCTATCAGCTTGGCACGATAGATGAACATGCTTCGGCAGAAACGCTGGTCTTGATCTTTGATGAATTTAAAAAAGAGTTCGATGAGCGATTCGGTTCCAACGTGCATATCATTGACTGGGCATTGCACATGGATGAAGCAACACCGCATATCCATGAGCGTCATGTATTTGATGCCACAAACCGATATGGGGAGATCGAACCGAAGCAGGAAGCGGCACTGGAAGAACTTGGTTTTGAACTTCCACACCCGGAAAAAGCAAGGTCGAAGTCCAACAACCGGAAGATCGTTTTTGATTCTGCCTGCCGGGCAATGTTCCTGGACATCTGCAAACGTCATGGACTGGAACTGGATGAAGAACCGTCTTATGGTGGAAGGCAGTATCTGGAGAAACAGGACTATATCCGAATGAAGCAGAAAAAAGAGATTGCGGTTCAGCAGGAAATGCTCGAACAGCAGAGGGATAAGGTCAATGCAAACCATCTGGAACTTGCAAGGCAGTCAAACCATGTCAGGGCAAATGAAAAGGTTATCCAGTCACAGAAAGAAAAAATAAATCAGCAGGAAGAAGAGTTTAAAGAAAAATTCTTTGCCAATTCTGACCGGATTCTAAGTCAGGGTGAGCTGATTGAAGAACAGCAACAGGAGTTGCAACAACTGACACTCCGCATAGAAGATATGGAAACTTTGCTTGATGAAGTATCCAGTGAAGCTTATGACAAGGCAGTGGAGAAAGTTGCAAAGGAAGCTGTGCTGGCTACCAGAAAAGATGATATTTACCTGGCAGAAGATTCAAAAAGATGGATACAGAGTCCGGAACGCAAAGCAACACGAAAAGAAAAGGAATATGCGATAAACCGGCTGGACGGTCTGATACGGAAAATTGAAAATGCGATGGAAAAAGCGGTTGTGAAAATCGTCCGTCAGTTAAAACAGCCAGAGAAAAAGAAAGCGGTTGTGGAAGAAATCAAGAAAGAAGTGAAGCCGTCCATCAGGGAAAAACTTGCACAGAACGTTGCAAAGGTTCAAAAAGAAGAAGCTGAGAGAAAACAACTGAATAAAGGAAAATCACATTCCAGTGATCTGGAGATATAAGGGCATTTTGTTGATTCCGTAAGGACAGGACAAAGTGCCTTTTTTTGTTTTTAGTGAAAACTTGCTTCCCAGATTTGGGAAGCAGATTTAAGAAAGTGAGGAAACAAATTGGGACTATTTGATGAAGTAAAACAGAATGTGACCGTCCGGCAGGCTGCTGAGAGGTATGGGTTAAAGCCAAATCGGAGTGGACTTATCTGTTGCATTTTTCATAATGACAAATCGCCCAGCATGAAAGTAGACCGGAGATATTACTGCTTTGGTTGTGGGTGTACGGGTGATGCGATTGATTTTACCGCACAGTTATTTGGGATTGGACTGAAAGATGCAGCCATGAAGCTGGCAGATGATTTTGGGATTTCCTATTCCGGCAGGGACAGGGGATCACCACAGAACAGGAAACGTGTTGCAATAAAAAAACCAGAGCCGACACCAGAAGAACTCTGGCAGAAAAGATATATAAAATGCCTGAGAACGTATCTGGACTACCGGAGCCAGCTTCTGGAATGGAAAGAGCAGTATGCACCAAAAACATGGACGGAAGAATGGCATGAAAAGTTTATGACTGCTCTCCGGGAGCTGACGGTTGTTGAGCATTATCTGGACATTCTGCTCTTCGGGGATCAGGCAGATAAGGAAGCACTTGTAAAAGAAAAATGGGAGGAGGTGGAGAGGATTGAGCAATGCGAAAGAGAAGATAAAGGAGATCGCCACAAAAGAACAGAAAGACGCTATGAAAGAAATGCTCCGAATGGTAGATAAAAGCAAAGTCGATGAAGTGAAACAGATGTTGGAATATACACAGAAGGGAACCGCTAAAGCAACGGTGGGAAATTATATGGTTGTGCTGAGAAATGACCCTCTTGTGCGTGAGAGTATGAAGTACAACAGGCTGACAGGCAGGATTGATATTGTAAAAAAACTCTGGTGGAATGATGAAATCTGCAAGCTGGACGATGATGGCAGGACTTATTTTTATTATTTCTTTGAACGTTATTACAAACTTGCAAGTGAAAAATGTATGGATAAGGCACTCCGACTGGAAGCCAACAGCAGGGCATACCACCCGATCTGTGAGTATCTGGAACAACTGGAATGGGACGGACAGGAGCGAATCCGCTATGTCCTGCAACGGTATATGGGGGCTGATGCTTCGGATTTTGTCTATGAGGTTGTGAAGCATTTCCTTATGGAAGCATTGAGCAGAATCTACCGTCCCGGCTGTAAGGCAGATGAGATGCTCTGTCTGGTAGGTCAGCAGGGAGCCGGAAAATCTACGTTTTTCCGTTTCCTTGCCATAAATGATGACTGGTTTTCCGATGATCTGAAGCAGTTAAACGACAGTAAAATATATGAGCATCTCCGGGGACACTGGATCATGGAAATGTCGGAAATGATCGCAGCGATTAGTGCAAAGAGCAATGAGGAAATCAAGTCATTCCTTACCAGACAGAAAGACACTTACCGTAACCCTTATGATAAATATGAGGAAGACCGGAAGCGTCAGTGTATTTTTGCCGGGTCAACGAATACAAGGCAGTTCATTCCTTTTGACCGTACCGGGGCAAGGCGGTTCCTGCCGATTGCCATTGACAGCAGTAGGGCAGAGAAGCATATCCTTGATGATGAAAAAGAAGCCAGAGCCTATTTTGACCAGCTATGGGCAGAAGCAATGGAACTCTACTGGTCTGCGGAGGATAAGAACAGCCTATTAAGGTTTTCAAAGGAAATGGAACAGGAGATCAATGAATACCGAAAGCAGTTCACACAGGAAGATACGATGGCAGGAATGATCCAGGGGTGGTTAGATGCTTATAAAGGTACCCATGTATGTTCCGTCCAGATCTGGAAAGAAGCCTTTGACCATTTTGACCGGGAGCCAAAGAAATTTGAAACAAATGAGATATGTTCCATTATGGATACACAGATCACTGGCTGGAAGAGATCAGGATTCCACCGTTTTACCAAAGAAGGCTATGGCAGACAGCGGAGTTGGATCAGGGAAAGGACAGAAGAAGAGGGTGGCAACGAACCGGATAAAGACGGATTTACGAAGCTGACGAAGGCAGAGCAGATGGAACTCCCATTTGACCTGCCCGACAAAGAGAAAGGCTGATTTTTCCACCGGAAGGCTGTTGAATTACCCGAAAATTTATCGCTTGTTGCCATTCTTGTATCCACCCTGAACCATTGAGTTTACTGATGATTTTGCCATTTTTAACGGGTGGCAACAAGAACATTCAAAAAAATTTTTAGTAGTATTTAGGGGAACAGAAAAAACAACCTGTAAAAAGTTTCAATCCCCATGTTGCCACTTACGTTACCAGTTTACCAATAAACTTCCGGCAGGGACAGAAACAGTCCTCTCTCTGTCGGGCAAATAAACGAAAGGAAATAGATGATTATGGAAAAAATGATAAATACAAAAACAGAAGGAAGCACATTTACAAAGAAGATCGGACAGACAGTTTACATTGTACGCTATCATTTCAATGAAGATGCAAAAGAAACCATGCAGGAAAAGATTAACCGGATGCTGGTTACAGAAGCAAGCCGACAGGCTGTTAATAAAGTATAAACGAAAAAAACCTACTGTTATCTGTGGAATAATCTACGGATAATGGTAGGCTCTTTTACTTTTTGTTGAATGATTCACTGAGCAATTCATCGTAAGTGGTATGCAGGCAGTCCCGGATACCACGAAGCTGAGTGCCTGTGATGTGCTGAATACCTCTTTCGATTTTTACCAGAGATTCTCTGGTCATGTCTATGTTTTCTAATTGAAGCATACGGACAAGTTCAGTCTGACCGTAGCCTTTCTGTAATCTGATACGGCGGATATTTCCACCAATATCAATACCAACCTGTTTTATTTTTTGCTCCATTCATATCACCTGAAATAGAGGACTGAAATTAGTCCATATTTGTCTTTATCATATCTGTCAGAAATGATATAATGGGACTAATATGAGTCCATTTCTAAATCTCATAATACAAACAACATAAAATTAGTATTTCGGGTTTTGAGTGTATTTATTTAGCGAATAAAAAAGTAAAATTACTACGGCACTAATATAAAAATATTAAAATGATCATTCTAAATGATACTGCTTTTGATTGACGATATTATTTTGTGGGAGATATAATATAATAAAATTTTTATCGAAATTAGAAGTGTATTATGGTATTGGAAGACGGTAGAAAGAGGAAAGGATAATTTTCATGGATAAAAATCTAAACCTAAAAGGAAGCATAATGGCAGGTATAATACAAATTCTTGCCTGCATTATTGTATATAAATTCAATATTCCAAATCCGAATATTGTGTTATTTGTTCTGCTTTCAGCGTCAATAGTACAATTCGGATACTTTGCAGGGATAATAAGTGGTGTTATTGCTGTTTTGTATTCAGCATTCTTTTTTTCCACAGATCACAGTTGGATTTTTTATACGCCGATTAATCGTGATAAACTGATTGTCATTGTGTTGGGAGTTATTGCTAATATTATTGTTGTCGGACATCTGCAAAAAGTAAATAGACAGGCAGTGCATAAGATTGCAAAACTTGAATCAGAGAAAAAACAGAAGGAGAAAATGGAGGGACTTAATGCGACCACGGTTGCCCTTTCTGATATTTATACGGGTGTATTTTTAATTAATCTTGTAACAGATACCTTTGTACCTATTAAAGCAGAAGATGAAATTACTAAAATTCTTGATGGTTACTCATCTGCTCAACAAGCTATTTCCATAGCAATAAAAAAAACTGCCAATGTGAAAAATCAGCAAGATATGCTGAAATTTGTTGATTTAAACACTTTGCCACAGCGTATGGATTCGCAACGGTATTTAAGCAAGGAGTACAGAGGTGTTTATTCTGGCTGGGTGCGGGGAAACTTTGTTGAAGTTTCGAGAGATGACAGGGGAATTTTGACACAGGTACTCTACACATATCAAGTTATTGATGAAGAAAAGAAAAAAGAGCTTGAACAGCAAGAAACGCTTCGTAAGGCAGTAATCGCAGCAGATACTGCGAATCGGGCGAAATCTACATTTCTTCTTAATATGAGTCATGACATTCGAACACCACTCAATGGAATCATTGGCCTTTTGAAAATCAATATGACACACAGCGATGATGAGAAACTTGTGCGTGAAAATTACAAAAAAATGGAAAAGGCAGCAAACCATCTGTTGTCTTTGATTAATGATGTTTTACAAATGAGTAAATTGGAGGATGGCAGAGAAGAATTTTCATCGGAATTGGTCTGTTTATCTGATATTTTCTATGATATTAAGGCTATTATAGAAGGAAATGCCTCGGATAAGGGAATTTCATGGGATTTTTCAGGAGATATTGTTTTTGTACATCCGTATGTTATAGCGAGTCCGCTACATTTGCGACAAATATTTTTGAACATATATGGGAACAGCATTAAATTTACAAATCCTGGTGGAAAAATTTCAACAAAACAGGAATGTATAGAGGAAAAGGATAATGTAATTACTTATCGCTGGATAATTTCTGATACAGGAATTGGCATGAGCAAAGAATTTCTGCAACATATTTTTGAACCGTTTTCACAAGAACAATCTGATGCCCGCAGTGCTTATCATGGAACCGGACTTGGCATGTCTATTGTGAAAAAACTGGTTGATAATATGGGCGGCACGATTTCTATTACCAGCGAAATTGGAAAAGGATCAACTTTTGTAATTGAACTGCCTTTTGAGATGGCCTCTGCACCAGAAAAATCTAAGAAGGAAGAAGTGGAGAAGGAGAATAGTATTCGTGGTTTGAATCTTATGTTGGTCGAGGATAATGAGTTGAATGCCGAGATTGCAGAAATGCTTTTAAAAGATGAAGGTGCAATCATTATAATGGCCAATGATGGACAGCAAGCTGTTGGATTATTCAATAATAATCCAGTGGGAACATTTGATGCAATTCTTATGGATATCATGATGCCGGTAATGGATGGACTAAGTGCTACTAAAGCAATTCGAGCATTAAATCGACCAGATGCAGGCACAGTTCCGATTATTGCAATGACTGCCAATGCTTTTGCGGAAGATGCACAGAAATGTTTGGAAGCAGGAATGAATGCACATTTGGCAAAACCTTTGGATATTGAAAAGGTGAAAAAAATCATTTATGAACAGACAAAAAATAGATTATATAAAAAATAGTAAATGGATGTGACAGCTTTGTTGATTAAATTGACATGGATTTGCTATAGAGTATAATTACTATTGTAGACACTGAAAATATAAAAAATCGGAGGTATAGTATGAAAGCACATAAATATTGGTCAGCAGGAGCGTTAATTACAATGCTTGGTACTCTTTACACAGGGCATAAAGCTTCAAAATCAAGTCACAAATATTTTGCACTGGGTTCTCTTTTTTGTATGATGATGGCTATCTATACAGGTCATAAAATGATTTCCGGGAATAAGAAAGTAAAGGTAAATAAAGAGAAAGCGGTAAAGACGGAGGAGTAAAGAATGCTGGAAGTAGGAATAAAAGCACCAGATTTCGAGTTACCAGATCAGAATGGAAAGATTCATAGATTATCCGATTATGCAGGAAAGAAAGTGGTTTTATACTTTTATCCAAAGGATAATACAGCGGGATGCACAAAGCAGGCATGTGGTTTTTCAGAAAGATACCCTCAATTTACGGAAAAGGGTGCGGTCATTCTTGGAGTCAGTAAAGATTCCGTAGCATCTCATAAGAGATTTGAAGAAAAATATGGACTGGCATTTACACTTTTATCTGATCCGGAACGTAAAGTTATTGAAACATATGATGTCTGGAAAGAAAAGAAAAATTATGGAAAAGTTTCTATGGGAGTAGTAAGAACCACATATCTTGTTGATGAGCAGGGAATCATTATAAAGGCAAATGATAAAGTTAAAGCTGCAGATGATCCTGAAAACATGCTTAAGGAATTGATGTGATGAAGATTATATTATCACCTGCAAAAAAAATGATTACTGATACAGACAGTATAGCACCAGTTGAATTGCCAGAATTTATTGACAGGACGGCAGAGATATTGAGCTGGATGAAAAGTCAGTCAAAAGAAGAACTGAAGTCCATCTGGAAATGTAATGACAAGATTGCAGAACAGAATTTCAACAGGTTAGAAAATATGGATCTTTATAACATGCTTACACCGGCTGTTTTATCGTATGAGGGAATTGCATTTCAGTATATGGCACCATCTGTGTTTGAAAATCGGCAGTTTGATTATATACAAAATCATTTGAGGATACTGTCTGCGTTTTATGGTGTTCTAAAACCGATGGATGGTGTAACGCCTTATCGCTTGGAGATGCAGGCGAAAGCTGAAATAGAAGATACAAAAAATATATATGATTACTGGGGTGAAAGATTATATCGTTCAGTGATCGACGGCGACAGGGTTATGATTAATCTTGCATCAAAAGAATACTCGAAATGTATAGAAAAATATCTGTCAGATAAAGACCAATATATTACAGTTACATTTTGTGAACGATCAGGAGATAAATTGGTAACAAAAGGTACATATGCCAAGATGGCTCGTGGTGAGATGGTCAGATATATGGCAGAAAAAGAAATTGAAAATCCGACAGATATACAAAAGTTTGACAGACTTGGATATACCTTTAGAGGAGACTTATCATCTGAATCGAGATATGTTTTTGAACGAAAAATTATGAAATAAGATTGTGCTAAAAAGAGATATTTACTAAGTGCTATTGCTATTTTAGAAAATAGTAACTATTACTATTTTTTTGTTGACATCTTCAGACTTCTGATATATACTTCTAATTAAGAATAAATCCTAATAAGGAGAAGGAATGACTAACAGAAGAAATACAATTCAGAAAGATCTTGTGAAAAATGCCGTATATGAAATGAAAAGGCATGTTACAGCAAATGAAGTATATGAATTTCTAAAAAAAGAATATCCTACCATTGGAAAAGGAACAGTATATAGAAATCTTGATATACTGTCAGAAGAAGGTGCTCTGAGAAAGGTTGAAGTGCCAGATGGAGCAAATCGGTTCGATATCACACTGAAAAATCATTATCATGTGAGATGTATAAAATGCGGTGAAGTATCGGATGTAGATATGGATGAAATACCGGATTTAATGAAAAGAATTCATGATACGCATGGAATAGATTTTTTGGAATATGATATTTCCTTTAAAGGTATTTGTCCGAGATGCAGGGAGAAGATGAAGGAGGAGCAGAATGGATAAAAAAGCGATGTATAAGCTGAGTTACGGATTATTTATACTGACTGCCAGAGAAGAAGAAAAGGATAATGGTTGTATCATTAACACTGCGATTCAGGCGGCATCAGAACCAAATCAATTAAGTATCTGTGTAAATAAGGCAAATTATACACATGAAATGATCCAAAGAACCGGAAAATTCACAGTGTCAGTATTAAGCCAGAGTGCCCAGTTTGAACTATTTAAACATTTTGGTTTTCAATCCGGGCGGGATATGAATAAGTTTGAAACATTTGAAAAATGTGCAAGGGGCGAAAATGGCATTTACTATATCACGGAAGGAACAAATGCATATATTTCTGTAAGTGTTAATAAAATAGAAGATTTGGGTTCCCATACGATGTTTATTGGTGAAATAACAGATATGGAAGTCTTAAGTGATATCCCTTCTGTAACATACGAGTACTATCAGAATCACATAAAACCTAAGCCACAGGCAGTAGGAAAAACAGAAGATGGTCAGACAATATGGCGTTGCAGGATTTGTGGATATGAGTATGTAGGAGAAGAATTACCGGATGATTTTGTATGTCCTTTGTGTAAACATCCGGCATCAGATTTTGAAAAAGTGATAAAGAAAACGGAGGTAAAAGAGATGGCTGCTAACAAGTACGCAGGAACACAGACAGAGAAAAATTTACAGGAGGCATTTGCAGGAGAATCACAGGCAAGAAATAAGTATACTTATTTTGCATCTGTAGCGAAAAAGGAAGGCTACGAGCAAATGTCAGCATTATTTTTAAAAACAGCAGATAATGAGAAAGAACATGCTAAGATGTGGTTCAAGGAATTAGCAGGAATTGGTGATACAAAAGAAAACTTAGCTGCTGCAGCAGAAGGAGAGAACTACGAGTGGACAGATATGTATGATGGATTTGCTAAAACAGCAGAGGCAGAAGGGTTCCCGGAGCTTGCAGCAAAATTCAGAGCTGTAGGGGAAATCGAGAAACATCATGAAGAGCGATATCGTGCACTCCTTAAGAATATTGAAACTGCTCAGGTGTTTGAAAAGAGCGAAGTCAAGGTATGGGAATGCCGCAACTGCGGACATATTGTAGTCGGAACAAAGGCTCCGGAGGTATGTCCGGTATGCAATCATCCGCAGAGCTATTTTGAAGTACATGAAGAGAATTATTAGGAGGAATAGACATGAAAGTAAAATATTATGTATGTAAGCATTGTGGAAACATTATTGAAAAGGTAAAAGACAAAGGTGTACCTGTAATTTGTTGTGGAGAGCCGATGCCGGAACTGAAAGCCGGAGTAACAGATGCCGCAGTTGAAAAGCATGTACCGGTATATACAGTAGACGGTAATCATGTTCATGTTGTTGTTGGAGAAACCAAACATCCAATGCTTGAAGAACACTTTATTGAATGGATTACATTAAATACCAATCAGGGCGTTTACAGAAAACAGTTAAATCCCGGACAGGAGCCAGTTGCAGATTTCTGTCTTTCTGACGGAGAGCAGATAGAGGAAGTATATGCATACTGTAACTTGCATGGATTATGGAAATGTTAAAATAAATTTTGTACATATCAATACCATAGAATAATAAGGATACAACAGCAAAACAGCTGTGGATTAAAATATTTTACAAGGAGGAACCAATAATGAAATATGTATGTGATGTTTGCGGATGGGAGTATGACGAGGAAGCAGGATACCCGGAAGGTGGTATTGCACCGGGAACGAAATGGGAAGATGTTCCAGAAGATTTTGAATGCCCGTTATGTTCCGTAGGAAAGGATCAGTTTTCAGAAGTATAAATAAATTATGATAGGATTATGTTAATGGAAAAAGAGCAACTGGCCATAGATATTGTCGGACTGGCAGGAGCCTGCTCATATGCCTTGGACTGTATCGAAGCAGAACTGGTAAATATCAAAAATAAACATGGGAAAAGGGTTGCATATATAAGTGTGCGTATGGCTGAATACTGGGCAATCCAAAGTGATGCACTACAAGATTTAGCCATATGTGCATTGTTGCATGATAACGCTCTGACACAATATATTTCTGAAGAATTGAAAAATAATTCAGATGTTGATTTAAAAGAAGATTTATCAGAGGAAAAAACAAATCTACATTGCATTTATGGTGAAAAAAATATTTCAAAAATTCCATTTAAAACAGATGTTTCAAATATTATATTATATCACCATGAACATGCTGATGGAACGGGTCCATTTCAGAAGACATGGCAGGAAACACCATTATTTGCAAGAATTATTCATCTTGCTGATATGATTGATATCATTGGAAACAGTAAGGACTTTAATGAGCAGAGATGGGATTTTATATGCCAGTATCTTTCAAAAAACAAGGATCGGTTATTTGATTCCGAATGTGTGGATGCTTTTCTTAAGGCATTCTCAAAAGAATCATTTCAGGCTTTAAGGGATGATTCTTTTGAATCAAAGCTATGGGAAATTATTCCAAGGGAAAAACAAGATTTTGACTGGGAAACGTGTAAAAACGTTGCAGATTTTTTTGCAAAGATTGTAGATTATAAATCGCCTTTTACCAGCACTCATTCTATAGGGGTAGCTGAAAAAGCTTCGCTCTTTGCCAAATACATAGGGTTTGATTCAATAAACGTACAGAAAATGTATCTGGCGGGTGCTTTGCATGATATTGGGAAAATGGCGATCGGTAATGAAATTTTGGAAAAACCGGATAAACTTACTGATGATGAATTTTCAAAAATGAAAAATCATGCTGGTTATACGTATATAATATTGTCGGAAGTTAATGATTTCGAGGAAATACGGGACTGGGCTGCTCTTCATCATGAAAAGTTAAATGGAAAAGGATATCCTTTTGGAAAAATTGCTGATGAATTAAATGAGCCGGAGCGTATCATGGCTTGCATTGATATTTATCAGGCACTTACTGAGGACAGACCATATAAGAAAGGATTATCACATGAAAAAGCGTGTGATATACTTACTGATATGGCACAGAAAGGTTTTGTTGATTCTGATATTTCAAACAAGATTAGAAAGTGTTTCAAATAAGCGTGCTAGTAGAGATAGGATTCTATTTAATAAAATACCAATCTATATTAATCTGACAAATTTAAAATAGAATATAAAATGGAGTGTATGAAAATTCATATGCTCTATTTTTTTGCTCATTTTCGGAAAAAAGTGATTAAAAAACTATTGACATTTTGTTTCTGGTAAAACGGCAAAATCCATCCTCATTTCCTGCGGTGCAAGATTAGCTCCGTTTGACATTGCGGAACTGCGTGACCTCATGGCCTACGATGAAATGGAACTGGAACAGTTGGGAGAGGAACGGACTGCAATGTTCGTTATTATCTCCGATACTGACGATACGTTCAATTTCGTGGTGTCCATCATGTACACCCAGCTTTTCAATCTTCTATGTGATAGTGCAGACGATAAACACGGCGGGCATCTTCCGTGTCATGTACGGCTGCTGCTCGACGAGTTTGCGAATATCGGTTTGATTCCGAAGTTTGATAAGCTGATCGCTACCATCCGCAGCCGCGAGATTTCGGCATCCATCATCCTGCAATCGCAGAGCCAGTTGAAAACCATCTACAAGGATGCCGCAGAAACCATCATCGGCAACTGCGATACCATGCTTTTCCTCGGCGGCAAAGAAAGTTCAACGCTCAAAGAGATTTCCGAAACCTTGGGGAAAGAAACGATTGATCTATACAACACATCCGACACGCGCGGTCAAAGCCCATCCTTTGGCACAACGTACCAAAAAACCGGGAAGGAACTCATGAGCCGGGACGAGCTTGCTGTCATGGATGGCAGCAAGTGCATCCTGCAATTACGCGGTGTCCGGCCATTCTTGAGCGATAAATTCGACATTACCAAGCATAAGCGGTACAAAGAGCTTTCGGACTTTGATAAGAAGAACGCTTTTGACGTAGAACGCTACCTGAAGCATGAACTGCAATTGCGGATGGATGAAGAATTTGACTGCTACGAGGTGGATGTGACCGAAGAAAACACAGCATAGGAAAGGAGAACATTATTTCCAGTAAGAAGTACACCCGCCCACCTGTCCGGGCAGACCCCATGACAGGAACCTCGTCCGACTGATTTTTCCCATCTGCGATTCCAAAAGGCTGATTTTTATGAATATGAAAGGAGAAGCCAGAATTGCAGGAAGCAGGCAGCACCGAAGCTGTGCCAGCCTGGTTCTCTTTTGGAATCGTGTACATTATCAATGCTGCAATCTGGCGAAAGTACATATATGGAATTCTTCAATCAGGCTATTACCGTTCTCCAGACTCTCGTTGTTGCCATCGGCGCGGGCCTTGGCGTTTGGGGCGTTGTGAACCTCATGGAAGGGTACGGGAACGACAATCCGGGCGCAAAGAGCCAGGGCATGAAGCAGCTGATGAGCGGCGGCGGTGTCATTTTGATCGGCACCCAGCTCATCCCGCTGCTTTCTGGTCTTTTCGGCTAAGCGATAGTTATAGGAGGAAAACCCGCCATTGTTCGATAATATTTTCGCAGCAATCGAAAAATGGATGAGGGAACTTCTCTCCGGCATGGTGGAGTCCAACCTGAGTACGATGTTCACGGCAGTCAACCAACAGACCAGTGAGATCGCTGCTCAGGTCGGGCAGACACCGCAAGGGTGGAACAGCAGTATTTTCAGCATGATCCGTAATATTTCAGATTCGGTGGTGATTCCCATTGCAGGAATCATCATCACGCTGATCCTCTGCTACGAACTGATCTCGATGCTGACGGAACGAAACAATCTGCACGATGTGGACACATGGATGTTCTTCAAGTATTTCGTGAAGATGTGGATCGCGGTCTATCTCGTCAGCCACACGTTCGATATTGCAATGGCCGTGTTTGACATTGGACAGTCGGTGGTGAACGCTTCCTCCGGCATTATCCGTGGCAATACGGAGATCGACATTAGTTCTCTTTCCATGCAGATGCAGGCGGCAATGTCTACAATGGCGATTGGCGAACTGGTGACGCTGGCACTGGAAACCCTTGTTGTAAGCTGGTGTCTGAAAATTCTGTCGGTGGTTATCACGGTGATTATGTACGGCAGAATGATTGAAATTTACCTCTACACTTCGCTTGCTCCGATTCCATTTGCAACCATGAGTAACCGAGAATGGGGTCATGTGGGTACGAGCTACTTCCGAGGACTGTTCGCGCTGGCATTTCAGGCGTTTCTAATGATGGTCTGCGTGGCGATTTATGCAGCCCTCATCGGCAGCATCCGGGTATCTTCGGATATTCACTCGGCTTTGTTCGGCACGATGGCCTACACGGTGATTCTTTGTTTTTCGCTTCTTAAAACGGGGAGTCTGTCTAAGCAGATCTTCGGCAGTCACTAAATCCGGGAAAATTCAACGAAAGGAAAAGACAGCAGACAACGCCGTTTCCCGGCGGCGGTCTGGCTGTTCTGGTAATCAATGGCCTATGTAACGATCCCCAAAGACCTTTCCAAAGTAAAAAACAAGGTCTTTCTGAACCTGACGAAACGCCAGCTTGTGTGTATGGGTTTCGCGGCGAGCATCGGCGTTCCGTTCTATTTCCTCATGCGCGGTACGCTGGGAACCAGCAATGCAGCGGCAGGTATGGTGCTTCTGATGCTGCCGGAATTTTTCTTTGCACTGTACGAGAAAAACGGGATGCACCTTGAAACCATCCTGACGAACTTTATCAGCGTCCGATTCAAACGTCCTGCGGTACGCCGCTATGAGATTGAAAATCTGTATGACCGGGAACTGGAAACAGCAGCACCGATCCAGCGGAAAGGAGGCTTTATTGGTAAAAAATGAACCGAAGAAGAAACTGCCGTTCGGCGACTTCTTCCAGAAGTTCTTTCGGAAATCCGAAAAGAACCAGAAAGAACAGCGGCTGACCGTGCAGCGTTCCATTCCGTATCTGGAAATGGGGCGCGACGGCATCTGCCGGGTGGAGGAACATCTGTATTCCAAAACTGTCCGATTCTACGACATTAACTATCAGCTTGCCCAGAACGAGGACAAAAACACCATCTTTGAAAGCTGGTGCGATTTTCTCAATTATTTCGATTCCAGTATACGCTTCCAACTCTCGTTTATCAACCACAAAAGTGACATGAGCGAGTACAACAGGGTCATCCAGATCGAGCCGCAGCACGACCGGTTTGATGATGTGCGCATGGAATATGCGCAGATGTTGAAACAGCAGCTTGCCAAGGGCAATAACGGTCTGGTTCGGACGAAGTACATCACGTTCAGCATCGAAGCAAAGAGTGTCCGGGAAGCAAAGCCCCGGTTAGAGCGTATCGAAACCGATATTCTCAACAATTTTAAGGTGCTGGGAGTGAAAGCCTATCCGCTGAACGGTGTAGAACGGCTTCAGATCATGTACGAAACCTTTCATCAGGAGGAACAGCAGAAGTTCGATTTTAGCTATGACCGCATTTTGCAGAGCGGCATGACGACCAAAGATTTCATTGCCCCGACCAGTTTTCTGTTCAAGAGCGGCAAGGACTTTATGATGGGCGACACCTACGGTGCTGCATCCTATCTGAACATCCTTGCCCCGGAACTGACGGATAAGGTGTTGGCTGAATTTCTGGACATGGACAAGAATCTGATAGTCAGTATCCATGTAAGATCGGTAGACCAGCTGAAAGCAATCAAGCTCATTAAGAGCAAAATTACCGACCTTGATCGTATGACCATTGAGGAACAGAAGAAAGCTGTGAGGTCTGGCTATGATATGGAAATTATTCCGAGTGACCTTGCAACTTATGGCGGCGAGGCCAAAAAGATTCTGGATGATCTGCAAAGCCGTAATGAGCGTATGTTCCTTGTTACGGTACTTTTCCTCAATACGGCCAAGACCAAACAGGAGTTGGATAGTGCTGTGTTTCAGACTGCTGGTATCGCTCAGAAGTTCAACTGCACTCTGAACCGTCTGGATTATTTGCAGGAGCAGGGCCTTATGAGCAGCCTGCCGCTGGCAAATAATCTCGTTCCCATTAAGCGCGCACTGACGACCACTTCCACCGCAATTTTCGTCCCGTTTACGACACAGGAGCTTTTTATGGAGGGCGATTCCCTCTATTACGGCTTAAACGCGGTGTCCAACAACATGATTATGGCAGACCGCAAGCAGCTGAAAAATCCCAACGGCTTGATTTTGGGTACACCCGGCAGCGGTAAAAGTTTCTCGGCAAAGCGTGAAATTACCAATGTGTTCTTCACCACAACGGACGATATTATCGTCGCAGACCCGGAAGGCGAGTATTATCCGCTGGTGGAAGCGTTGGGCGGTCAAGTCATCCATATCTCGTCCACCAGTAAGGACTACATCAACCCGATGGACATTAACCTCAATTACGCGGACGATGATAACCCGCTGGGCATGAAATCGGACTTTATTCTTTCCTTGTGCGAACTTATCATGGGCGCACGGGATGGCATGGAGCCGGAAGAAAAATCGGTCATTGACCGCTGCCTGCCGCTGGTCTACCAGAAGTATCTGAACGACCCGAAGCCAGAAAATATGCCTACGCTTGGTGATCTGTACGACTGTCTGCGGGAGCAGAAAGAGCGGCAGGCGCAGCGTATCGCCACGGCGTTGGAAATTTACGTCAATGGTTCGCTGCGAGTATTCAACCATCAGACGAACGTGGAACTGGATAATCGCATCATCTGTTTCGACATTAAGGAACTGGGCAAGCAGCTTAAAAAGCTGGGTATGCTTATTGTTCAGGATCAGGTCTGGAACCGTGTCACCATCAACCGCAGCGGCAAAAAGAACACACGGTACTACATAGACGAATTCCACCTCCTGCTGAAAGAGGAACAGACCGCAGCATACAGCGTGGAAATCTGGAAGCGGTTCCGAAAATGGGGCGGCATCCCCACGGGCATCACCCAGAACATCAAGGATTTGTTGGCCAGCCGGGAAATCGAAAATATCTTCGAGAACAGCGATTTTATTTATATGCTTAACCAAGCATCCGGCGACCGACAAATCCTTGCAAAGCAGCTTAACATTTCGCCGTTCCAGCTGTCGTATGTGACGAACAGCAACGAGGGTGAGGGACTGCTGTTCTACGGCAACACGATTATTCCGTTCAAGGATAAATTTGATACTTCGCTGAAATTGTACAGCTTAATGACCACGAAGCCCGGAGAAATGGGAAAATACAAGGAGAAAAGAGAAGCATGAAAACACCGAACATTTTTGACCGACTGAGCCGTAAGATTCATCATCATTCTGACATGGAGCCGCACGAAAGTGATTCCGGCCCGCCTTTTGCCGAGGTGGAGCCGCTCAACTTCCACGATGAAGAATCGGTGGTGCATACGGTGCTGGAGGATTTTTACGCCGTTGGTACACTGGCCGATGAACTGACTGCCGGCTTTCACATGGAAGCCCACGGTTATCTTGACCGTGAGGAAGTGAACACCCGTCTGATCGCCTTTGCCCGGAAGCTGGAACAGGTGCTTGATAAGTGGGAAACCCACGCAGCCCTAATCGCATGACGGTTCCAGCTGGAAGGAGGTGATTTCCATAGCAGACAAAAAGTTTCGGGGCAGAGATAAAATTGTCCAGAAAATGACCAAAGATGGTCTGGCGGATGAAAACCTCCGCACCGGGGAACAGAAGTCCGCAACCGCAGAAGAAAAGCCAGAGCAGGAAGATTCGGCAAAAGAAACTGCGGAAAAGGAAACAGACGAAGAACCTATCGTGGAAGAAGAACTGTGCATGGATGCCGAGGACGGGGAGGAGGATGCACCCCGGTATCACAGCACCGCCAAGCAGAGCGCAGACTATTATAAAGCCCATCAGGAGGAGGGTAAGCCAAAGAATGCGCCTGCGGAACCTGATGCAGAGCCGTCGCCCACAAAGAAAGGCCGACTTTCTTTTGAGGATGAAAAAGGCGGTATTGTCCGTGGCATGGGGATGGGCGTTAAGAAGGTGGCCAAGAAAGGAGTGGACACCGCCACCGGGTTTGCCCATCAGAAAGTACATCAGGTAGAAAAAGACAATTCCGGCGTGGAAGCTGCCCATAAGTCGGAAGAAGCCGCCGAACGCCTGCACCATTTTGTCAAAGGCAGAAAAAAGCCCAAAGAAAAATCTGCCAGAGCGGAGAAGAAAGTCAGCGATGAACAGAAATCCAGCCGCCTGAAATTCTCCGAAAATGAGGGCGGCACGGCAGAAAATGCGGCAGAACTGCCGGTGAAAAAGAAGCAGCCCCAGCCACCACCGACTGCCGCAGGGGGTGAAGCAAAAACAGTCGGTGCGAAGTTTTACCAGAAAAAGCAGTATAAGGATGCTTATGCAGCTGCCAAGCGCGGCCAGAAAGCCGGAACTGCTGCCAGCAAGCAGGCGGCAGCGGCTACCAACACCATTACGGAGAAAGCGAAAGCAGCGGTGCAGGAGATCGTTGTGCAGAACAAAACCCTGTGGGTCGGTATTGGTGTGGGTATCCTGCTTGTGATGGTAATGCTGGGAGCCTTTTCAAGCTGCGGTGCAGCAATTCAGGGGACAGGCAGTACCTTTGTGGGAACGACCTACCCCAGCAAGGATGCCGACATGAAAGGCGCGGAAGAAGATTATCTGGAACTGGAAAAAGAACTGGATAAGCAGATCAGACAGATGGAATCCACCCATCCGGGCTATGATGAATACCGCTATCAGCTTGACGAAATAGGGCATGACCCGTATCAGCTTATTTCCCATCTGACTGCGGTTTATGAGGAGTTCACCAGAGGACAGGTCAAGCCTGTTATCAAAGAACTGTTCAAGCAGCAGTATCTCCTGAAAGTGTGGGAAACCATTGAGATTCGTACACGAACTGTGACTTCCGTTGACCCGTTTACGGGAGAACTGACGCAGACAACGGAAGAATATGAGTACAAAATTCTCAATGTCCTGCTGAAAAATAAAGGCTTTGACACCATCGCACGGCAGAACATGAACCAGAAGCAGACGGGACGATACGATGCCTATAACCTGACCTACGGCAACCGCCCCGAACTGTTCGGCGCAGGTTCTCCGACTTACAGCGGCGGCACAACGGGCAGTATCGGCACGGGCGGCGGTGCTGGTGGCTCCGGCGGTGGTTTCAAGTACGATATTCCATCGGAAGCCCTTTCGGATGAAAAGTTTGCGAGGATGATAAAGGAAGCCGAAAAGTACCTTGGTATGCCGTATGTGTGGGGCGGCAGTTCCCCAAGCACCAGTTTTGACTGCTCCGGCTTCGTATGCTGGGTCATCAATAACTGCGGCAATGGATGGAGCGTTGGGCGCACAACGGCCAACGGCCTGCGCGGAAAATGCAGCTATGTTTCGCCTGCGGATGCGCAGCCCGGTGACCTGATCTTCTTCGAGAAAACCTATAACACCGTTGGTGCGTCGCACGTTGGTATCTATGTTGGCGATGGCATGATGATCCACTGTGGCGACCCCATTTCCTATACCAGTATCAATTCGACCTACTGGCAGAGCCACTTCTTAGGCTTTGGCCGCATTAACTGAAGGAGGGCCGATGGGCAAAAAATTACAGAAATATCTGGATGAAGCTGAAAAGACCGAACAGCAGATCGCGGAACTGGAGGAACGGCTGAAAACCATCCGGGCAGCACAGAAAAAGGAAGAGGACAGCGAGATCATTCGTGCCATCCGCAGCACCAAGATGGGCGGGCGCGAACTGCTGGCTCTGCTGGACAACATTCAGGCAGGCAACGTGAAATTCATAACTGCTGTAAACAACGCTTCGGAAGAAGCAGAAACGGAGGAAGTTCTTGAAAAAGATGCTTAAACGGCTGGGAGTTGTTATTCCCAGCACAATTCTGACCCTGCTGATGGCGGTGGGCTTTTCCACTCCGGCCTTCGCCTATGTGGATGCCACTGAAGTTACGGAGGAACCTGTACAGGTGGTTGAGGAAACCGAGCCGACAGAGGAAGAAAAGATTCCGTTTACCATCGTGGGCAATGGCGAGGTGGAGGATAACATCACAGATGATTCCAGTAAAGAGTTCTTCACTGTCAAGACCAAGGGCGGCAATACGTTCTTTCTGGTGATTGACCGGGCGCGGAACAGTGAGAACGTCTATATGCTCTCCATGATCGACGAGTACGATTTGCAGGAGTTTCTGGACGATGAAGAACGGAACGGCAAGCAGGAAGAAGAAACACCTGCGGTAGTGCTGCCCGAAACCAAACCAGAACCTACCCCGGATGTGGAAGTCGAAGAAGCAAAAGAGGAATCGGGCGGCGGCAAGAATAAGATTCTGCTGCTGGTATTCGTGGCTGCGCTGGGCGGTGCAGGTGCTTTCTTCTACTTCTACATTTATAAGCCGAAGCCGAAAGAAGAAACGCCGCGGAGTGAAAATTTGGAAACCGACCAGAGCCTTGCGACTGTGAACGAGGATAATCAGTCCGACAACGAAAATGATACATAAGAAACCGTAACATAAGGATGCAGGGGTAGTCGAAAGGCTATCCCTGCTTTTTTAAAAAGGAGAAAAAGTTGAAATATCTGGTGATTGCAGAAAAGCCGAGTGTATCAAAATCCATTGCAAAAGTGATCGGTGCGTATCGGCAGGAGGACGGGTACCTGGAGGGTGGGGATTGCGTGGTAAGCTGGTGTCTGGGGCATCTGGCAGAGTATGCAGCCCCGGAACACTACGATGAACGCTATGAGAACTGGCGTTTTGAAGATTTGCCGATTCTCCCTACTGAGTGGAAACTGCTGGTACATAACACCAAGAAGCCGCAGTTCAATGTTCTGCGCAAACTGCTCCGCAGCAAGAAATTTGATTATGTGGTGAACGCCTGCGACGCAGGGCGTGAGGGTGAAGCGATTTTCCGCCGTGTGTATGCCCTTGCCGGAAGCAAACTCCCCATCAAGCGGCTGTGGATCAGCAGCATGGAAGATACAGCCATCCAGCAGGGCTTTGAAAATCTGAAAGATGGCGCGGCGTATGATAATCTGTTTGCAGCGTCTGAGTGCAGAGCAAAAGCGGACTGGCTGATTGGCATGAACGGAACCCGCGCATTTACGAAAAAATACGGCAGAAAGCAGACCATTGGCCGGGTGCAGACCCCGACACTGGCAATGCTGACCGAACGGCAGGCCGAAATCCAGAACTTCGTAAAAGAACCCTATTACAAAGTGGAACTGTCCGGCGCGGGTGTCGTGGCGGTATCGGAACAGATGACGCAGGAGCAGGATGCCGATACCATGCGGGTCGCTTGTGATGGCCAGTGCGCGGTGGTCGGCGGCATTGAGCGCAAGAAGGTAGAAAAGAAGCCACCGAAGCTGTATGACCTGACGACCTTGCAGCGAGAAGCAAACCGCTACTACGGTCTGACCGCCAGCCAGACTTTGCAGGCTGTACAGGAATTGTACGAAGAAAAGCTGGTGACATATCCCAGAACAGACAGCCAGTTTGTGACCGAGGATATGCGCAAGACAGTGGAATCTCTGGTGCTGGCCTTGGATGGCACGGCGGCAGACGTAAGCTGCGTTATCAACAACAGCAAAGTCATAGACCACCATGCAATTTTGCCGACCATGCAGGGTGCAAAGTGTGATAAAGAAAAGCTGTCCGAAATCAAGCAGAAGATTCTTTCCCTTGTCGCATGGAAGCTGCTGCAGGCTGTACAGCCGCCGTTCATCTATGAGGACGTTCTTGTGACGGTATGCTGCCAGGGCAAGAACTTTATGGCAAAATATAAGAACATCCTGCAGCCCGGATACATGGCAAAGCCTGTTCCGTTTGTAGAGCTGGAAAAGGATAAAGATGTACCTCTCCCGAAAAAGATGGAGCAGGGAATGGTTCTTCCTGTGGTACGGGCAGAGAAAAAGCAGGGCTTTACTTCGCCGCCGAAAGTCTACACCGAAGATACCTTGCTATCCGCAACGGAAACCGCAGGCAACAAAGAATTTGAAAAGGACACGGAAAAGAAAGGGCTGGGAACTCCTGCAACGCGCGCCGCAATTCTGGAAAAGCTGGTATCCTCCGGCTATGTGCAGCGCAAAGGAAAGCAGATGATTCCAACGGAGGACGGTGTGGCCGCGATCCACAATATCCCGGACTACCTGAAATCTGCCAGCATGACAGCCGAGTGGGAAAATGACCTGCTGCGGATGGAGCGCGGCGAGATCAAACCCCATGATTTTATGCAGGGCATCCACGGATTGCTCGACAAGATGCTGGCCGATTTGCGGCAGATTCCTACTGTTGCGGCGGCTCCCTATTATAATAAGGTAGGCGTGGGAAGCTGCCCGGTCTGCGGAAACCCTGTGCATGAGAGTAAACTCAGCTTTTGTTGTGCAGACCGCAGCTGCAAATTTGCTCTCTGGAAAGAAAGCAGATACTTGTCCAATATGAGAAAGACGATGGACAAGAAGATGGCAGCCGACCTTTTGAAGAAAGGCCGCACCCATGTGAAAGACTTTTATTCTGCGAAAAAAGATAAGACATTCGCCGCCGACCTTGTGATGCGCGTCGAGGATGGCCGCGCACAGTACAGTCTGGAATTTCCGAAAACGCCGATGAAAAAGAAAACGTAAAGGGGGAACACCTTGTCAAAAGTCAATGATATTCGTGAACTTGCGCAGAAAAATGCGCAGTACGTCAGCAATTCCCCACGGGATTGGATGGGCTATCTGGATGTAGCGGCACGGCTATACCGCTACTCGTTCAGTGATACGCTGCTGATCCATGCACAGCGGCCCGATGCAACTGCCTGTGCAGAAATGAAACTGTGGAACGGAAAAATGAATCGCTGGGTCAATCGTGGTGCAAAGGGCATCGCCCTGATCGACGACACCGGGCCGAGAATCGGACTGCGGTATGTGTTCGACATTTCGGACACCCACCTTGTCGATGGCGGCAGAACGCCGCTGCTATGGAATCTGAATAGCCACGAACATGAGCAGGAGATTTTAGACCATCTGGCAGATACCTACGGCCTGTCGCAGACGGACAGCATGAACGCCGCCCTGATGGAACTGGCACAGCAGTTGACCGCCGACAATCTGGACGAAGCGATGGATGGTCTGGCCTATGAGGTGGCAGACACATTTCTGGAAGAACTGGACGAAGATAACATCCGTGTCCGTTTCCGGGAACTGATGGTAAACAGTATCTTCTATACGCTTTCCCGTCGCTGTGGGCAGGAGCCTATGGATGTGCTGGATGATGATGACTTTATCCGCATCGTGGATTTCAATAAGCTGCCTGTGCTGTCGTTCCTTGGTAATGCGGTTTCCGAACAGTGCGAAGCCGTTCTTTTTGATATTGGCCGCGAGATGCGGAAAATTTATCAGAAAGAAATCACGCAGCAGCTTGAAAAATCTGTTCACAGCTTGTATAATACCAATACGGACTTTAGCACATTAAAGCACGAAACAAAAGAAACCACGACCAAAGGAGGACAAGAAAATGGAGTTGACGTATCATCGCAAGGGAGATTACCTGTTCCCGAATCTGGCCGTGAAGGACGAGCCGCAGACCATCGGGAAGTACGGGATGCTGCGCAGAACGTACCTGAAAGAGAACTGCAAGAACTGGTATCAGAGTATGCTGATGAGCGGCAAACTGAATCAGCACTTGGCGCAGATCGAGGAAGCAGCGGAGAGCCGGATGGAAGTCCTGCTGGACAGCCTGAACGAGAAGTATCCGGCTCCGAGCAAGGAAAAAGACCCGCTGGCATGGGCAGCGCACCAGAACAGCCTGACGGAGATGGCCGAGGAGATCGTGCTGAAGGAATTGGTGTACAATTAACCGAATCGACAACTGAACAGGATTTGAGCGAAGCAGAGGAAGAAATTGCCTCTGCTTTTTCTTTTCCCAATCTGCCCACTGTGGAACAGCAGATCCGCGCCATTGAAGCACCAATTCAGGCGCGGTATGCAGACGAGATTGCGCTTGATTCCGAAGTGGTAGATGAAATCTTGCGCACGGGCAGCAACCGCAGCAAGGGCCAGTTGCGTCTGATTTATAATTTCATGGTCGAGAAAACCCCGGAAGAATACACGGAGTTCGTGAAAAACGAATACGGTACGGGCGGCAAAGGCTTTGAAATTGATGATGCCAAGTATGCAGTCTGGTTCGATGATCTGGGTCTGCGCATTGCGGCAGGCGACACGGCCAAGGGCGGCACGATTGCCAATGCGTTTTTGTCATGGGAGGATGTGAGCAATTGCATCCACGAACTGCTCCGGCAGGGTGAGTATGCACCGCAGGCGGTTCTGGATGCTGCACGGCAAAATGCTTTGCAGGAACACGCGCAAACATTGGCTTATATGGAACGCGATTTAGCCGATGGCGTTGCAGAAGCAGTATTTGAAAATACGGAAATTTTCAAGGGCGGTTTCCCGGCAGTGACGGACAGACTGGCGGGCTTGCTGGATGATACGAGCTTTCTGGCTGACCTCAATGATAGATTGTCTGCACTGGGAGAAGCCTACGCCGAAGATAAAGACCTGATGCGGATGCACTTTTATAAGCCGGATAAAGTGGCGGCTCTGTTCCAGCAGTTTGCAAAGCCTTATCAGAATTACTCGGCGCGGGATGGCTTTCACTGGAATGAGTATAAAAGGTTCATCACGGAAGATGAAATCAATGCGTATTTCGCACAGGGCAGTAATTATTCGGATGGTCGGCTGGCAATCTATTCATTCTTCCTGAACCACGAGGACAAGAAAGAACAGGCTGACTTCCTGAAAGACCACTACGGAATCGGTGGCAGCAGCCATGCACTTTGCAGAGCAGATGATTCTCACGAAGATCACGATGGCAGGGGCATTTCGCTGGAACGTGGCACATACGGAAACCCGTATGCTAAGGTGCATTTGAACTGGAATCAGGCGGCAGGACGGATAGACCAGCTTATCCGAGACAGCGAATATCTGAAACCTGCGGACTACTCCCGAATGCCTGTCTATGAACGGGAACGGATGGCAATGCGGGTGATGAGTTTTTATCATCATCTGCCGAACGAGATAGAACGGCCTTATCCGCAAGACCTCTATCACGAAGAAGGCCGAAAAGCTCTGGTTGAAAAGCTGGCAGACCCCGAACAGGCGGCTGAACTGCTGGAGCAAATGGACAATGCGCTGCTGTCCGTGCCGATGGATTCCGAAGAATATGAGAGCAAAGCAGAAGCACTCTCTATCCTGCACCAGTATGTCGAGGGAACATACACGATTTTCCCGGAAAAGAAGCAGGCTGTTGAGATTGCGGCTCCTGAACACAGGCAGATGTCCATGTTTGACTTCATGGAGCAGAAGCCGCAATCGAAAGAGCAGTCAACCGCCACAGCGGTTGAGGAACCCCAAAAGGCAAAAGTCGTTGCGCGGTATCAGTCAACGATAATGATGCAGGAGGGATATATCGAGGATATTGCGATTCTGCAATATCCAGATGGCAAGTTTTATAACCATTACAACTATGACGAAGAAAAGGGTACGGGTACGGCAGAAACAGGGCCGTTTAATAGTCTGAATGATGCAAAAGCTGTCATTAGTCAAACGAGGGAAGATGCAAAAGCAGTAGAATCATTTGAAAATCAGCCCAAGCAAATGTACAGCAGAGAAAATGGTAGCTTTCTGTATCTGGAAAAGAATCATCTGTACCGTATTGAGCGTTCCAATGCCTATGACGTTTATCTGAAAGATATGGAAAATCCTGCTGTGGCAGGCAGGGTTATTTCCGTGCAATCTTATGATGAAACGCTGGCGAAGAATCCGCTGAACGATTTTCTGAAACTGGATGCCGACCACGCGCAGAAAGACAGCCGCAGCATCTATAAAGAATGTCTGTACACGCTGCTGGAAAAGGTAGAGCGCAGCGAAATCTATCCACTGCTGCGTGACCGCGATACCGCCGAGGAAGAAGCGGAGAATCTGATCCGCGAGAAAATCGAGGATTTGTTTGCTTCCGGCGAGGTGGAAAATGCCGTTTACTCCGAAGCCATCGACACATGGGCGCACTTCGGAGAGTGGATTCAGGAAGATATTTTCCAGCGCACCTATCAGGATGTTATCACGGACAGACGGGATGCCGTTGCACTGTATCAGGATAGCATGGACGCACCGCAGTGGGTGCGTGGCGTTATGGTTCCGTATGCAGCGGTAGAAAAGACCTTTGAGCCGACCTTACAGCCCATGCCGCTGGATGCTGCCAACGAGTATAACGCACTGAAAGAGCGTTACCCGGATGCACTGGTCGGCTATGAGCAGTACGGAAACTTTGAGTTTTACGGCGAAGATGCAAAGCGCGTTTCCGAACTTCTTGGCAGTAAGCTGATGGAAAAGGAAACCGCACTCGGCAAAGTTGAAGTGGCTGGTTTCCCGCGTGAACAGTGGGTTTCACAGGCAATGCAACTCTGGAAGCAGGGGGAGAGCGTCTATCTGTCCGGCCAGCAGGAAGATGGAACCCATGCGCAGACAAAGTATTTCCGCAGAGAGGAATATCTGCCAGTCAATACAATCGTTGAACTGGACGATAGAGAGTTCCGCGTGGATTCGGTCAACTTTGAGCAGGGAACGGTCAGCTTGCAGGACATGACCCTTGCGAAAGAAGCCCAGTATCCGATTTTCCGAACGGAACCGCTGGAGTACATTCGGCATCTATATGAACAGGCCGACGTACCGATGGAAGAAGCGGTTGAAATCACAGTCTTTACTGCTCTGCACAATGCAGGTGTGGCCTACGAGGATTTCTCCCCGGAGCAGATGGATGTGATCTATTCGGTGGCAGAATCGGGCGGTGAGTTGGAAGATTTGCTCAATCCTGACTTTCCGCCGGAACAGATGCAGCTGATCGCAGATGTGCAGAATCGAACGGATGCCATCAGCCGTGCAGCGGCAGAGGAAGCCCTTGAACCGCTGACGCAGCAGCCTATGACTCCGGCAGAGGTCAATCACGCACGGCGGCAGCACAATCTTCCGCTGGATAGTGGTGCGGCAGAACCACCTGCGCAGCCCAAACAGGAGCCTATTAACTTCCACATCACGGACAATGACCTCGGCGCAGGAGGGCCGAAAACAAAGTATAAAGCGAATGTGGAAGCCATTCGGATACTGAAAACGCTGGATGCAGAGCAGCGGCAGGCAACCGCAGAAGAACAGGAGATTCTTTCCCGGTATGTGGGCTGGGGCGGTATTCCGCAGGTGTTCGATGATAAAAATGCAGATTGGTCGAAAGAATACGCCGAACTGCAATCCCTGCTTACAGCAGACGAGTACAAAGAAGCCCGTGCCAGTACGCTAAATGCGTTCTACACTTCGCCTACGGTCATCAAGGCGATGTATGAAGCACTGGACAAGATGGGATTGTCCAAAGGCAACGTACTGGAACCGTCCTGCGGTGTCGGCAACTTTATGGGACTTGTGCCGGACAGTATGGAGAAAATTCGGATGTATGGCGTGGAACTGGACAGCATTTCGGGCCGTATTGCACAGCAGTTGTACCAGAAAAACAAGATTGCCGTGCAGGGCTTTGAAACGATGCAGTTCCCGGACAGCTTTTTCGACTGCGTTGTGGGCAACGTACCGTTCGGCAATTATAAGGTGCCGGACAAGCGGTATGACCGCCACAATTTCCTGATTCACGATTACTTTATTGCAAAAAGTCTTGACCTTGTGCGTCCGGGCGGCGTGGTGGCGGTGGTAACGTCCAGTGGAACACTGGACAAGAAAGATTCCTCTGTCCGTGAATATCTTGCCAACCGTGCCGATTTGGTCGGTGCGATTCGTCTACCGAACAATGCGTTTCAGCGCAATGCCAACACGAGCGTGGTCGCGGATATTTTGTTCCTGCAAAAGCGTGACCGTGCAGCGGTCGAGAGGGCAGACTGGGTAGACCTTGGCGAAACACCGGAGGGCTATTCCATCAACCAGTATTTTGCGCAGCATCCCGAAATGGTGCTGGGCGAGATCACTACGGAAAGTACCCAGTACGGCAAGCAGGAAACCACGGTTAAGGCCATCGAGGGCGCAGACCTTGCCCAGCAGTTGAAAGAAGCGGTCCGCAGCATCCATGCCACCATCACGGAGCCGGAAATCTCCGATGATGAACTAGACGTGCAGGAAGAACCGATTCCGGCAGACCCCAGCGTAAAAAATTTCAGCTTCACGAATGTGGATGGGCAGATTTATTATCGCGAAAATTCCTTTATGAACAAGGTGGAACTGCCTGCTGTGACCGCAGAGCGTGTGCTGGGAATGATTGCCCTGCGCGAAACCACACGGAAGCTGCTGGATTGTCAGCTGCATGATGGTTCGGATGCAGAAGTGCAGCTTTTGCAGAATGACCTGCTGAAACAGTACAAAGCGTTCACAGCGCAGTACGGTCTTATCAACAGCACCGCCAACAAGCGGGCGTTCCGGCAGGACAGCAGCTATTGTCTGCTGGCATCGCTGGAAATTCTGGACGAAGAAAAGAACCTCAAACGGCTGGCTGACATTTTTACAAAGCGCACCATCCGTAAGCCAGAACCCGTCACCTCGGTGGACACGCCCAGTGAAGCCTTGGCACTCTCCATCGGAGAGAGAGCAAAGGTAGATGTGCCGTTCATGGCGCAGCTTTGCGGAAAGTTAGAGCAGGAAGTCACGGATGAACTGGCAGGCGCAATTTTCCGAAACCCTGTGACACAGCAGTGGGAAACTTCGGATGAATACCTTTCCGGCAACGTCCGTGAAAAGCTGGCAACGGCAGAAACCTTTGCGGCAAACCATGCAGAGTATCAGATCAATGTGGACTACCTCAAACGGGTGCAGCCCAAGGATTTGGACGCTTCGGAAATCGAGGTGCGGCTGGGTGCAAACTGGGTAAAGCCGGAGTACATCACGCAGTTTATGAAGGAAGTGTTCAAGACACCGAATTACTACGCGGGCATCGACATTAAGGCAACTTATTCTGAAATTTCCGGTGCATGGAACATTTCCGGCAAGTCGCTGGATCGCGGAAATCCCCTTGTCACCAACACTTACGGAACGATGCGGGTCAATGCCTATAAGCTGCTGGAAGATGCGCTGAACCTCCGGGATACCAAAATCTACGATACGATTCACGATGCGGATGGCGACCACCGTGTGCTGAACAAGCAGGAAACCATGCTTGCGCAGCAGGCACAGGAATCCATTCGGGAAGCGTTCAAGCAGTGGATTTTCAAGGATTTAGACCGACGCGAGGATTTGTGTGCGACCTATAACCGAATTTTCAATGCGATTCGTCCGCGTGAGTACGATGGCAGTCATATCCGCTTTGAGGGTATGACCCCGGAAATTTCCCTGATGCCGCACCAGAAAAATGCGGTGGCGCACATCCTATACGGCAACAATACACTGCTGGCGCATTGTGTGGGCGCAGGCAAAACTTTCCAGATGATCGCTGCCGGTATGGAAAGCCGCAGACTGGGCTTGTCGCAGAAGAACCTCTATGTGGTTCCGAACCACCTCACAGAGCAGTGGGGCGCAGACTTCCTGCGGCTCTATCCCAATGCCAATGTGCTGGTGGCAACGAAAAAAGATTTTGAACCCAGCAACCGTAAGCAGTTCTGCTCCCGTATTGCAACAGGTGATTACGATGCCATCGTGATCGGACACTCCCAGTTTGAGCGAGTGCCGCTTTCCCCTGAACGGCAGAAAGCCATTATCGAGCGTCAGATTGATGACATTACGCTGGCCTTGGCAGATGCCCGGAGTGAGGACAGCCGCAGTTTTACGGTCAAACAGATGGAAAAAACGAAGAAAACGCTGGAAGCAAAGCTGCAAAAGCTGAATGACCAGGCGAGAAAGGATGATGTGGTAACATTTGAGGAACTGGGTGTTGACCGTCTGTTTGTGGACGAGTCACATTTCTATAAAAATATGTTCCTCTACACAAAAATGCGCAACATCGCAGGTATTGCCCAGACCGATGCGCAGAAGTCCAGCGATATGTTTGCAAAGTGCCAGTATTTGGACGAACTGACAGGCGGTAAGGGCGTGACATTTGCAACGGGAACCCCGGTCAGCAATTCGATGGTGGAATTGTACACCATTATGCGGTATCTCCAGTATGATACCTTGCAGAAGATGGGGCTGAGCCACTTCGACGATTGGGCAGCATCCTTTGGCGAAACCGTTACAGCAATCGAACTTTCGCCGGAGGGTACGGGCTACCGTGCGAAAACACGTTTTGCCCGGTTCTTTAATCTGCCGGAACTGATTTCTCTATTCAAGGAATCGGCAGATGTGCAGACAGCAGATATGCTGAACCTGCCTGTGCCGGAAGCAGAGTACATCAATGAAGTGCTGAAACCAAGCGAAACACAGGAAGAAATGGTGAGTTCCTTTGCAGACCGCGCCGAGGCCGTGCGCAAAGGAAATGTGAATCCCAGATTCGATAATATGCTCAAAATTACCAACGATGGCCGAAAATTGGCACTCGACCAGCGGCTTATCAATGATATGCTGCCGGACGAGCCGGAAAGCAAGGTCAATCGCTGTGTGGACAATGCGTTTAAGGTCTGGGAAGAATCTGCGCCGGATAAGGGAACACAGTTGATTTTCTGCGACCTGTCTACCCCAAAAGCAGATGGCACATTTAACGTGTACGATGATGTTCGGGAAAAGCTGGTGGCAAAAGGCGTTCCCCGTGAAGAAGTGGCGTTCATCCACGAGTACAACACCGAAACGAAAAAGGCAGACTTGTTTGCAAAGGTACGCGCCGGACAGGTGCGTATCCTGATGGGGTCTACGCCGAAACTTGGCGCAGGAACCAATATTCAGGATCGGCTGATTGCGCTGCATCATCTGGACTGCCCGTGGAAGCCCTCTGACTTGGAGCAGCAGGAGGGCCGTATTCTCCGTCAGGGAAACCGAAACAAAAAGGTGAAAATTTTCCGTTATGTCACTGAAAATACATTTGATTCGTATATGTGGCAAATTCTGGAAAATAAGCAGAAATTCATCAGCCAGATTATGACCTCTAAATCTCCTGTCCGCGCCTGTGATGATGTGGACGATACCGCGCTGTCGTATGCCGAAATCAAGGCATTGGCAACGGGCAATCCCTACATCAAGGAAAAGATGGACTTGGATATTCAGGTCAGCAAACTGAAACTGCTGAAAGCCAACCACACCAGCCAGATTTACAGCCTTGAATCGGATATTGCACGCCGTTATCCGCGAGAAATCACAGCGGCACAGAGTCAGATTGAAGCTCTGAAAACTGACATGGAAGCGGCAAAACCACTTTTGGCGCAGGATAAAGAACACTTCACTATGGAAATCAGCGGCAAGGTGTACACCGAACGCAAGGAAGCAGGTGCGGCCATCATCGAGGCTTGCAAGGCTCTGAAAGCGGCTGGCACCGAAGGAAGGATCGGCAGATACGGCGCGTTTGAACTGCACTCCCGGTTTGACAACTTCGATAAAGTGTACCGCCTGTCCATCAAGGGCGCATGGAACTACTCAATGGAAGTCGGCAAAGATGCGCAGGGTAACATCCTGCGTGTTACCAATGCGCTGGCAGGCATCGAAAGAGCATTGCCGCAGGTGGAGCGCAGACTGGAAACCTTAGAACAGCAGTTGGAACAGGCAAAGAAAGAAGCAAAACGACCCTTTGTGCAGGAAGATGAACTGGCAGAAAAATCTGCACGTCTAGCAGAACTGAACACCCTGCTCAATATGGACGAAAAGGGCAGCGAAGATGCGCTGGGCGTGGACGAGGATGCAGCCGAAACGGAAGTGGCAGATAGACCACGCCAGCCTGTGAACTATGCAGGCCGCGTTGCAGAACGCAGCGCAGACAGTGTGCGGAAACCCTCTGTACTGGCACAGCTTCATGCAAAGCAGGCAGAGCGCACCGCAGAACCGCAGAAACCTCAGAAGCGGAAAAATCACGATATGGAACTGTAAATAGGATAACCCCGTTAGCTCTCTGCAAGGAATCTAACGGGGCATTTTGAAAAGGAGGGCATTTGCTGACATTAACACCGATCAATTTGAAAACGGCAAACGCATTTGTGCAGCAGTATCATCGCCACCACAAGCCGACACGAGGACATAAATTCTCCATCGGAGTATCGGATAATGGCGCATTGGTGGGCGTTGCTATCTGCGGCAGACCCGTGGCACGGCGGCTGGATGATGGCTACACGCTGGAAATTAACCGTCTGTGTACGGACGGAACGCCAAACGCCTGCAGCATCCTATATGCGGCGGCGTACCGTGCGGCACGGGCAATGGGCTACAACAAAGTTATCACCTACATTCTGGACACAGAAAATGGCAGTTCCTTGAAAGCTGCCGGATATATTTGTGAGGGCAGAGCCGGAGGATTGGAATGGAACGGTGCAAAAGCACCGAAACAGACCGACCAATACCCGCACCAGATGAAAACGCGATGGGTCAAGAAGAAGGAGGGTTTGCATGGCAGTTGACCGCAAACAGCAGATGAAAGAAATCACGGAACGGCTGGAGCAGGGCGTAAAGGACATTTTTACATCGGAAATGTACACGACGTACCTGCGCACGATGGCAAAATTCCACAATTACAGTTTCAACAATACGCTGCTGATCGCTATGCAGCGGCCTGATGCCACACTGGTGGCGGGATTTCAGGCATGGAAGAACAAGTTCAACCGCTACGTCAAAAAAGGCGAAAAGGGTATTCAGATCATTGCTCCGGCTCCCATCAGGGAAGTAGAGGAACGCGAGAAAATCGACAAGGATACGGGGCTGGCGGTGTTGAATGAAAACGGTGAGCCTGAAATGGAGCGTGTGGAGTATGTAATTCCGCACTTCCGAGTGACAACGGTTTTTGATGTTTCACAGACCGATGGTGAACCGCTCCCGGAACTGGAAGTGAATGAATTGACCGCCAGCGTTAAGGACTACACGCAGCTTACGGCGGCAATCGAGCAGGTATCGCCTGTGCCGATTCGGTTTACTGAAATCGAAGGGGAAGCCAAGGGGTATTACAGTGATGCAGACAAAGAAATCTGCATCCAGACAGGCATGGGTGAGAGCCAGACCGTCAAGACGATGATCCACGAAGTCGCTCATGCGATGCTGCATAACAGCGATTTGATGAAGCTGCGCGGTGAAGAAAAAGACAGACTCACGAAAGAAACTGAAGCCGAAAGCATCGCCTTTACGGTCTGCTCGGCTCTGGGCATTGATACGTCCGACTATTCTTTCCCGTATGTGGCAAGCTGGGCCAGTGGAAAAGAGTTGAAGGAACTGAAAGATTCGATGGATACGATTCGATTGACTGCTGCCGATTTTCTGGAAAAGCTGGAGGCGGCGGTGGCAGAAAGGAGTGCGGAGCGTATGACTGCGATGCAGTATGCGGAAAAGCTGATTGCCGATAAAGAACAGGAAAAAACGATTTTCGATGATGAGCAGCGAAATCTCATCGTGAACTTTGCTTTCAAACTGGATGATCGGGCAGAAACGGAAGAACTGGTGAACGGCTTGGCGGCTGTACTGGCCGAGGATGATAAGGAAGAAGCCAACCGCCTGATGTACGATGCGCAGGAGAAAATTGAAAATCTCCCGGATGGGATGATCGGCCTTGCAGAAATGCACGACTATGGCTATCTGAAAGATGATGTGCTGCCGCTGACGAAAGAGGGCGCACGGGAATGGCATCGGCTGGGTGAGAGGATTTATCCGCTGTTCCGTAATGGAACAGCAGGTGATTATGTAAGCCAAGAGGGAATCGAGCGGCACGATGGAATTTTCGGCATCAAGGCAGACGCATGGGATGCGATTCTGTTGGAACAACGGGAAGATTATGCAGAGGACGAGTATGCGCGCCCAGATTTTAAGCTGACAGTAATAAACCGTGAACAGGCCCTCCGACTGTATGACGAGGGCAAACAAATTTATCTCGTCCGCATTAGCCCTTGGCCGATTCTTGTCACGGCACGAGAGGAAATCGAACGCGGAAGTGATACCTTCCAAATTGCAATAGCAGATTTGGAACAGGAGCGGAACATGGCAGAACAGGAAGATGCCCTGCTGCACAGCAGCGAAAAGCAGTTCGGTATTTATCAAATCACTGCTCGTGACCCGGAACACGACTACCGCTTCATGGGGCTGGATTTTGTGCAGAAGAAAGGCATGACGGTTGCCCGCGCAGATTATAACTTGGTTTATACCGCGCCGCTCACAGATAAAGATACATTGGACGGAATCTATGAACGATTCAATATCCAGCGTCCGGCAGACTTTACGGGACATTCGCTGTCGGTCAGCGACGTGGTGGTACTCAATAATGGCAGTACGGTCAAAGCCTACTATGTAGACAGCATCGGATTTGCAGAACTGCCGGAATTTTTCAATGAAAGGAATATGGATTTGCAGAAAGAAACTCTCTTAAATAAAGAATTGCAGGAAATCGAAATCTTTGATAAGCCGGGTCTTTTCAGCAATGGCCGACTGCGGGATGAAGATGTGCCGGAGGGATTATATCGCTATGATCTGCGCGGCTCGGACTACGACCCCGGCCAGCCTGTCACGGTAGAGAAAACTGTGGTGGTGAACCATGCGGCATCTGTTCTGATGGCCGAAGAACTTGACCTTGGCGCAGATGAGCGGCTGGAACTTGGCGAGGATGGACTGAATTTCACAGGTGCAGAACTGACCGTGCGGGAGTTCATGGGGGAACAGAAGCAGAAAAACAATGGACTGATTCACGGCGATTCCTACCATATCACGGTTGAAGGCCATATCGGTACATGGTACGCCATTGATGAAACGGAAATCGGCGGCGAGAAGTTCTTCCTGCTGGAGCATGAGGAACACGGCGATATGGCGGCCTGCGTTGCAGTCAATGAGCAGGGCAAGCTGGTAGCAGAGGATTTGTGGAATGGCTTCGACGATGGTTTTCTGGACGCGGTAAAAGAGTATCTTTCTGAAAAATGGAATATGCCGAACAAGGATGATGTGGTATCGGAAATCATTGAAAAGGCTGTGCCTGTGCCAGATAACAGCGCACAAGACTATTCCGATGTTCCCGTCTACTATGAGCCGTTCTCCTATGCGCAGGAACATGGTGAAGTGGATTTGTACCGCACTTCCTATCGGATGAACAGCGAGTGCAAGCAGGCAATCCATGAAGTGATTGCAGACAATTATGATGGGATGCACCTTGGGGACGATGCAGTGAATCAGGTCGTGCGGCAGTACGGTATGGAGCGCGTGGGCTACATTCTGGCGAATACCCTGCACCACAAAAGTTATGATGGCCGCTTTTCTGCCAGCAATAAGGAATGGGCAGAACAGGTCAGCACCCCGGAACATAACGCAAGAATGATTGAGTTTCGCACGGATTGGGTGGTTGACAGCCACCCGGCTGTGCTGGATGGCTTTGTGACGATGTTCAGGGAAGAACTGGAAGCGCAGAAAAAACGGGAACAGGAGCAGCCTTTTGTAAAGCAGTTCTATGTAGTCGAAAATTTGCAGACCGCGCCTTTGATAATTGAGCGATTCGGAAATCTCGACGATGCAATGTCACAGTATCAGGCACTTCCCAGCCATTACATGAAAGCCTTGGGCGTAGAGAAAAATCCTGATCCTCTGCCGGGTTCGCTGGATATATTACAGTGCAGGAACGGCATTGACACCATCGTGGAGGACTACAAAACGGTTCCGGGCTGGGATAACCCGTATATTCAGAATCACGTTGTCCAGCCGTTACAGGGGGCTTTGGCTGTGCAGGATGTGGAACTGGCCTACAAACTGCTGGATGCCTATTTCCATATTCAGACCTGTGAAGATGGCTTTGACTATACCTTATATAATAAGGACTTCACAGAACGTGATGGCGGTGTCCTTGAAACGGATGGGGATAAATCTGTGCAGGAGGCTATGACGGAACTGCTTGCAGAGTTTGGATGCGATGCAGCAGAGGGTCGGGTCATGGACGCGGAAGAACTGCGGGAACAAGCCGACACGGTGGCTGAACAGCAGGCAGAGGTTTTGAAAGAAAAGCTCGCCGCAGAAAGACCTGCGCCGGAGGAAACGCTCAGTTTTTATGTTGCGGAGTGTTTGGAGTTTACGTTTGCGGGAGAGTTCCACGACCATCTGACGATGGAGGAAGCCTTGGAAATCTACGATAAGATTCCGTCTGAACGGATGAACGCCGACAAGTGCATTGGATTCTGCATCGAGGAAGATGGTGGCTTTGTTGGGATGTATGAGTTGGTCGTGAACGATAAAGTGCAGCGCGAGAACATCAATTCCATCAACTATTTCAGGGATGATAAGCTGGTGCAGCAGGCTATTTCCGATATGGAAAAGCTGATGGCGGCACGGCAGCGGAGCAAGGAGCAGGAACGCAGCAGTACGAAAAAGTCTGTTCTGGATGCCCTGCATAGTCTGAAAGTGAAGAAGCAGGAGCAGCCTGCACAGGAACAGGACAAGCCGAAGGAAGCAAAAAAGAAAGGGATGGAATTATGAGCAATGTGCGTTTTGATGAACTGGAACTGATGCTGATGGCGATGTTTGAGCAGTCGACACTCAAAAATACGATTCAGGTGTTGACGGAAGTTCAGCCGCTTGTGGCAGAAGATGCGGAAATGTCTGCGCTGGTTCAACAGACTATTCCGAAGATGCAGCAGTTGAATGAGCAGCAGTTCAAGGGGCTGGAACTGGAATGGCATAGGCCGGAGGAGCCGGAAAAGGAGAAAATGTAAAATGATAAACCAGTATAGAGTTTTCCAAATCAAAGAGGTGCATCATCAGCATTGGGCAAAATCCTATGCACAGCAGGTAGAGGACGGCTTTCTGATTCATCATCAGAATTACCAGAGTGCATATAAAGGAAAGCCTGCACCCAGCGATACACCGATGACAGCCCGGAAGAGGCTGGAAGAAAAGCGACCGAACACATTTGTTGGACGCCCGTTTGGTGTCGGTGATGTAATCGTATGGGATGAAGAAAAGGGTCGGAAGTTTTTCTACGTTGATAAAGAAGAACTGGTAGAGTTCGGTGGCTTTATGGATGCTGATGCAGCCGGAAATACTGTCGTCTACATGGTTCCCAATTATCAAATTGATGGAAAGACAGGAACGTGGCTTCCGTATGACAGTGAAGTTGTCGAGGGCGTTTGCTTCTTTATGATGCGTAACGAGCAGCGCAAAGATGCCGTTTCTCCAATCGTGGTAGATGGAAAAGGCGTATTTGTAACGGATGCTCCAAATGGCTTTGAAAATGTTCGTGCGGTTCTTGCGGAATATGTTCATCGTGCTGAAAAAAAGCAGCAGGATATGACCGAACATGAGAAATGCTTGACGAATGGAACGTATGAACGTGCGCGGGAATCCGGCACAGAGCAGAATTACGACATGATAGATGGTTGCGTGAATAATGTGCCGAAAAAGCCACGGCGCATTGGTGACAGATGGTCGGTGCT
Organism: Brotaphodocola sp.; assembly: GCF_050873365.1. Classification (GTDB taxonomy): domain Bacteria; phylum Bacillota; class Clostridia; order Lachnospirales; family Lachnospiraceae; genus Brotaphodocola. The sequence goes on from NZ_JBNMIQ010000005.1 coordinate 41,220, forward strand.
GGATCGATTGCATATTAAGCAGGCAGAGCGGAAACAGAAAGAGCAGACCCAGCAACAACAGCAGGAGCGAAGTCGTAAAAACTAAAAATTCGTTATGACGCGGAGTGGTGGTTCCTATAACAAGGAACTGCCACTCTTTTTTTGTGTGGAAAACACAGATGTCTTGATATTTTTGAAAATCACGAGTATAATAATAACAGGACAGAAAATAAAAAACACGAAACTGTGAATGGAGGGCAGTATGGAAACATTATATGAGTATCTTCTAAAAAACTACAAACCGAATGAGCCAATTTTCCTTGCTGATCTTCAAATCGAAGGCATGAGCCGCGCAAACCTTCGACAGCAGATAAAAAAACTCACCGATGCTGGAAAGGTTAAGCGGTTTGACAATGGAGTTTACTTTTTGCCGAAAAAAACGATTTTCAAATCAGGGTCACAGCTTCCACCAGAAAAAGTGTTGGAATGTAAATATCTAAGAGATAAGGATAAGCGATGCGGCTATGTGAGTGGTTTGATGTTCTTTAACCAAATGGGGCTAACGACACAGGTTCCGATGCTGTATGAAGTCGTATCTAATAAGGCAACGAATGAATACAGGGAAACATCTCTGGCAAAGTCGCGGGTGATTGTTCGTAAGCCGAAAGTGCCAGTGACAGAATCTAATTACAAGGTACTACAATTTCTTGATTTGATGAAAGATGTGGACGTATATTCCGAGGTTACAGGAAAGCCGTTGCAGGAACGCTTATATCAATATATGAGCGATGCAAGGTTGAGTCTTTCGGAGATGGAACCATATTTTTCTTATTACCCGGATAAGCTGTACAAAAATCTGGTAGAAACGAGGGTGATTTATAATGGCATACTTGCACAGTGATAGAGAACAATTCCGGGATGCGATTGACTTGGCCTATGAACAGACGGGCGTTATGGTGCAGGCAATCGAAAAAGATTATTATGTTACTATGCTGTTACGGCTTTTGGCGCAGAAGATGCCGTATATCGTTTTTAAGGGTGGCACATCACTGAGCAAATGCCATAAAGTGATTCGCCGCTTTTCTGAGGATATTGATATTACGATTGATACATTGCTGTCACAAGGACAGAAGAAAAAGATAAAGCAGGCAATCGTGGATTCGGCGGAAGAACTTGGAATGACGATTGAAAATCTGGATGAAACCAGAAGCCGCCGTGACTATAACCGCTATGTGATCGCATACGATTCAGTCATTCCGATGGCAAGCGATGCGCTGAAAGCGGCGGTTTTATTGGAAACGTCTTATACGGCAGTATCCTTTCCAACTGTTTTATTGCCTGTTCATAGCTACATTGGCGACATGATGGGGCAGGAAGCCCCAGATGTGATTGAAGAATATAATCTAAATCCGTTTGAAATGAAAGTACAGGGAATTGACCGAACACTGGCGGACAAGGTTTTTGCAATTTGCGATTATTACTTGCAAGGAAAAGTTGCAAAACATTCTCGCCACCTCTATGATATTTATAAGCTGCTGCCGCTTGTGCCGCAGGATGAAAATTTTAGAGAATTGGTAAAAGAGGTACGGGCAGTTCGCGCACAATCGGTCATTTGTCCATCTGCATTGCCGGACGCCAATGTTCCAGAATTACTTGAAAAAATCATAAAGGAAAAAGCGTATAAGCAGGACTATGATAGCCTGACAACACAGCTATTGGAAGAAAACGTGCCGTATGATACGGTGGTAGCTGCATTGAAGAAAGTTGCAGAAAGCAGCCTTTTTGAAAATAACTGAAAAATTGAGAAGCCAGCCATAGGACTTTCAGTGTGAAGTCTTGTGGCTGGCTTTTTCATGCATCGCTTAGAGTGATGGTTCGTGACTATGCTTGGGTTGGGTATGGCTGTGCTGCGGTGTGTGTTCCGTTTCAAGGATCATATCTACATTCCTGCAAGCGGTTTGCAGTTCATGGTAGTAATCTTTGAAATAGGTGTAGCTTTCGTATTGTGCGGTTCGCGCGGAAAGCAACTTTTCCTTTTCTGCTCGTAAATCTTTCATCGTGGGAATTGTGCCATCTGTGGAATTGCGTTTCAAGAATTGAACGGCTTCTTCGTATCTGGCAATTTCATCCTGATGTGCAGAACGGTATATCTTCTTGTTGTCTGCCTGCAAAAATACTTTGTATGTAGCCTTTGTGGAAAGATATTGCCCCAGATAGTGAATCTTCTCGTTAAGCAACTTCAAGTCGGCATCAGTGGATTTGGCGGTGCTGCGGGCATCGGACATTTTGACGGACAGTTCATCACGCGCTTTTTTCAAATCCTCGTAACTGTCATAACCATGTTGCTGTACATAGACGATGGTATTTGCCATTTGCTGTAAATTGGAAATTTTGACTTTCTGAGCATAAGCGCGGCTTTGCTGGGCTTTTACGCAGTCCTGCAAATTCACCACCAGACGAAGATTGGACTTGATATAGAGAACGGCAATGGGGTCAGCAACACTCCATTGCTGTTTTTCTTTTGCGGCGGTGATCGCGTTACTTTCAAAAAGTGTCAGAAGATGTTCACGGTCAAAACTGGTTCCCAGCGTCCTGGCAGATATGTATTTTTCTCTGTCCGGGAGAAGATAACTAAATCGACCACGGTGGTCTTTTACTAAAATGTTAGATTCGGTTTGGAGCAGGCGGCAGAATTCTTCAAAAGATTTTGCTTTCTTCGCCGCAGCAGTAATAGCGTCGCGCAGTTTATCTTTCTCCGTTTGAAACTTGGTTTTCATGGGAGTGAAACCCTCTGCGACAAGTTCGGCGTTCAACTTGTCCAGATTGATCTGCCCACGCTGTTTAGCATAATACTCTTGTTGCGTAATTTTGTTGACAGACGGGGAAAGCAAATCGACCTGATTAAGATTTTCCCTCATGCAGATATTCATAAGAGATTGCTGTAAATGCTTCAGATAGTCTTTCGTCAGATGATGCTTATATCCTGCCTTGCAGTCGATGGGGCGTTCCATAAAGGGCTGCTGCGGAATATCCAGTTTTCGCAAACTGTTGATTACGATATGTACATGAATATTGCCGCTGCCGTTGTGACCGTCCATGTGAGTACAGACCAACGCCTGATGCCCCGGAAAATTGGCTTTCACATATTCCATGCCGATGGCATGCGCCCGCTCTCCTGTCAGCCCACACTCGTCTTTGTCGGCAGGGTCGAAACTGATGAGATAGTGGTGCGTCTTGATTTCATCGTAATTCTGATTTTTGTGATACTGCGCATTAAGCATTTCGCACTCTACATCAAAAAGTTCCGGCTCGCAGTTTATGCCCTCCAGCAGAATATCTCGGCGGAGTACCCAGTTCCCGTTTGCATCAAGCAGAGGTTTCTTCAGGACTTCATCATGCTCATATTTCAAATAGTCGAGTGCAGCACCATAGTCTGCACTTTTACCCGCGACGTGTTTTAAGATTGCCACGATAATCACCTGCCAATCCTACAATTTCTTTCCGCATGGCGCGAAGGTCGGTCATGCAACGATTGATTTCTTCCAGCATGGCACGAGATTGGATGCCGCCGCTGTTAAAGAAAGCAGCGATTTGATTCAGATTGTTCCCGATGTGAGAAAGCTGTCTTGCAAAATCTCGCAGTTCTGCAATGTCGGCAACGATGTTGTAATGGACGTGAAGTTTTTCGGTTATAGCCTGTTTCCTTACATAAACGGCAACGGGATAGCCAGCCTGCTCAGCTGAACACGAAACCAGTGCATACTCTACATCGGTAAAGCGAACCATTACATTATTAGTCCGCCTGATACTTTCGTCCTTTTTGGGTCGAGCCATAGTGTGATCCTCCTGCATTTTATAGTTGCGAAGCAATTCCCGATAAGCCGCAGGCGTTCGGCTGCGAACACATTCATGTGGAGCCAGATAGCCAAAATCAAAGATTTTGTGCGTACCGTGGGAATGGGGAGCGGAATCCCCATCAAGATTGCCGGGAACGAAAAATCACGAAAGTGAGTTTTGAGTTACCATAGGCGAATCTTGCTCTAAGATAGGGAAAACCTAGTGTTTGCAGTATAGCCCCGTTCTTCATCAAAAGAAGTGCTTCTATAAATAGGAATCCGCAGCCCCGATTTGGAATACACTTTTCAGATTTTTTTTGAAATTTTTTCAAAAATTGTATTCCAAAATGTCCTTCTGGATTCCTATTAGTAAAGGGGGATTGATTCCATGAAGCAGAAAGAGCGATTTGACGAAAAGCCCAAACAGGAGCATACGGAGCCTGTGTATCACCGAAAAGCCATCATCAAGGGCATTACTGTATATGAATCATTCCGGCCAGAGGGCAGCGAACTGTGGGATTGCCTGTTGCAGAGCATGGGAAAGCACTGAAAAAAGAAATTTCGTAAAAATATGCGCAGCAGCTTGATTTTTATGCCGCAGCTTGGTAGAATACAGACGGGTTAAGTAAATAAGTGCAATCACAAGCCATTAACTTTCTGGATTTTACCATGCAATTTGCGTGGAGACAGGAGGTTTAATGGCTTTGTTTTTTTATAAAGAAAAGAATAAAGACATACGGGCAGCGGCCTATCTGAGATTGTCCATCGAGGATGGCGACAAAGCCGAAAGTAACAGCATCGGCAATCAAAGAGAACTGATTCGGGATTTTGCTGCAGAACGGCCAGAGCTGCATTTAGTCGAAGAATACGCCGACGATGGTTACACAGGAACCAACTTTGAGCGTCCGGGCTTTAAGCAGATGATGGAGGATATTAAATCCGGCAAAATTAACTGCATCATTGTCAAGGACTTATCCCGACTTGGCCGTAACTACATCGAGATGGGAAAATATCTGGAACAGATTTTTCCCATGATGGGGATTCGCTTCATCGCCATCAATGACAACTATGATAATGCGAATAGCGAGAGCAGCGATTCGGACAGCATTGTGGTTCCGTTCAAGAATCTGCTGAACGATTCTTATTGCCGGGATATTTCCATCAAGGTGCGCAGCCAGTTGGACATTAAGCGGCGCAAAGGAGAGTTCATCGGCGGCTATGCAATCTACGGCTACTGCAAAGACGAACGGAACAAAAATCGGCTGGTGGTAGACGAGTATGCGGCAGATATTGTTCGCTCTATCTACCGCAGAAAATTGGAAGGCATGAGCGCACAAGCGATTGCCGAACAACTGAACAGCGAGAATGTGCTGGCTCCGAGCGAGTACAAACGACTGTGCGGGTTGAATTATCACAGCGGCTTCAAAGCAGGAACTCATGCGAAGTGGCAGGCAATTCAGGTACTTCGGATTCTGAAAAACGAAGTTTACACTGGAACGATGGTTCAGGGCAGACGGCAAAAGATCAATTACAAAATCAAGAAGATTCGGAATGTGGAAGAATCCGGCTGGATCAGAGTTCCCAATATGCACGAAGCAATCATTCCGCAAAAGCTGTTTGATACCGTGCAGGAGGTTTTGAAACTGGATACCTGTGCATCGAAAGGACAGCAGACTGTAAATCTGTTTTCGGGCATCGTTCGTTGCGGCGGTTGTGGGCAGAACATGGTGCGGCGTACCGTATCGAAAAACGGCAAGAAGTATATTTATCTGCACTGCGTCACAAACCACAATGGCCTAGGCTGTTCCTCACATCTTATCAGCGAAAGCAAGCTGGTGGAAGTGGTGCTGGCTGCATTGCAGGGAAAAGTACAGCAAATCAGCGGACTGGAACATCGGCTGGACGAAATCAATGAGATTCCCAAGAATGAACGCAGACTGAAATCTGTGGAAGAGCATCTGAAAATGCTGGAGCAGGAAGAACAAAAATATCAGACCTTGCGCCGCCAGCTTTATGAGGATATGAGTAATGGCATCGTCAGCCAGGAGGAGTACAAAGAGTTCAGCCATTCCTTTAATGAAAAGGTTGAAACTATCCGTAAGGCCAAAGCAGAAATGAACCGCCAGAGGGATTGCCTGAACAATCTGGATGTGGAACATCTGCCGTGGATTGAAGATTTCAAGTCCTACCAAAACCTGACGGGCCTGAACCGCCGTGTACTGGTGGAATTGGTAGAGAGCATCACCATCTATGATAAGGAACACATTCATATCCAGTACCGCTTCGATCAGGAAATTCGTAATGTGCCGGAATATTGCAGTAGTGTTCCGCAGGCAGAAACGGAAGGAAATGCAGTATGAAGTGTGTAAGTTATACCCGGACGCTTCCATGGAAGAACCATCAAGGTGAACTAGCGATTGCCGAGCAGAATCAGCGTATTGCGACATATCTGGCGGAACATAAAGAACTGGATTTTCTGAAAAAGTATTCTGACCGCAAGAACGATGAAAAGGCGCGCACCGCGTTTGACCAAATGACCGATGATGGCGTGGAGCGAAAATTTGATTGCATTATTGTGGCATCCATGTACTACTGCGGGCCGGATTTCCCGGCGGCACGACAGGCAATCAAGGAAACGCTCTATGCGACGGGCATCGACCTGATCGTGCTGGATGAGGGTTTGGACACCAGAACAGCCAGCCGAAAAGAAGTCGAGGACTATTTTGAAGCAAAACGCTGTGAGATGCACGCAGAAATCATGTTTGCGTGGAGAAGGAAACAAGGCGCAGGATTCCGGCTGACAAGCTCTGTTCCATTTGGCTATATCCGCAGGAATGGCGAAAGCAACATGATAAAGGATGAAGAAGTTGCTCCTTATTTGAGCGAGGCTTTTTCCAGATATGCGTCCGGTCAGAAAATGCGTGACATTGCAAAGTGGTTAAATGAGCAGGGTGTTGAACCTCCCATGAAGCACAAAAAGAGAATTTTGGGAAAGCCTTATGATGCAGAACCAGACCAGTGGACAACGGATATGTTGAGGTGCTTATTCCGAAACCCGACTTATACGGGTGCGGCGGCAAATGGAAGCCGCCAGATCATTGCGGAAAACTGCCACGAACCATACATAACCAAAGAACAGTTTCATGCGTTCCCGTGCAATATGCGCGAGGACGAAAACAAAATCTCCACTCGAAAAAGCTACAAAAAGCCGAATCCGCTGGCAAAGCACATTGTCTGCACCTGTGGACGCGCACTCTGCTGGCATAAGGATAAGAGAACAGGTGAGGAACTTTTCTATTGCCGATACTGCCGCGCACACAAGGAAAATGGAAAGGAACTGAAAGTTCCGGCAGCTTCCATTTATAAAAAAGTGATGGATGCTCTGGAAACGGAACATCTGGAAGAAGAAAAGCTGGCTGCAGCTATTCAGCGAGGAACGGGCAGGAAAGCGATTGAAGCAGTCCGAGCTGAAAAGTCGGTGCAGATGAAGTCCGTTCTGGCCGAACTGAATATGGAACAGTTTCGCCGTGTGCCGCTGTATGAAAGTTATATGGCAAATGAAATCACCGAAGAACAGTACCATGCGGAACTGATGGACTATGAAGAAGCGCATCGGAAGCTGAATGAGCAGCTTACGGCAATCATGGGAGATACGTTGGTATGGGAGCGAGCATTGAGCCTGCGCAATCCGTGGATTCAGCAGATGGCACAATATAAGACCCCGGCAGAACTGAATCGCAATTTTGTGAAAAAGTATATTGAGCAGGTCACAGTTACATTACTGGGCGATGAACAGGCAGAAATCAGCCTGACGATGAAAACGGATGAGTGGAAACAGATGCTTGGTCGGATAGAGATGGAGGATACAGACGATGGCACGAAAGAGTAGAAAGAATCTTCCGCAGCCGGAGCAGACAGCGGTTTCTGTGCTGCTCCCGGAACTGGAAGAAGCAAAAATACCTGCGGCAATCTATGGGCGGCTTTCCGTTGAGGATGATGAAAAAGAGGAGAGCATGGAAACGCAGATCGCGCTGGTGCAGGACTATATCAACCGCAGCACTGAACTGAGTTATGTGGACACCTACTTCGACAATGGTTTTACGGGAACAAATTTTAAGCGGCCTGCATTTACCCGCCTGATGAACGATGTGCGGCAGAAGAAAATCAAGTGCATTGTGGTGAAAGACCTCTCGCGCTTTGGTCGTAACTATCTTGAAGCAGGGTACTATATCGAAACGGTGTTCCCTTTTTTGGGTGTTCGATTGATTGCTGTCACTGATAATTTTGATAGTACGCGCAAAGAGGATATGGAAAGTCTGGCTCTCCCGATTCGGAATATGGTCAATGCGATGTACGCGAAAGACATTTCCAAAAAGGTGTGGACTTCCTTACAGCGCAAGAAAGAAGCAGGCTATGCAGTTGGAAGTGATGCTCCGTTTGGATATGTTCGGAATCCAGTAACGAAACGCAATGAGATTGACCCGGCAGCGGCCTTTTATGTCCAGCTGATTTTTCAGTGGAAACTGATGGATGTACCAATCAATGAAATTGCCAGACGAATGACATTGCTGCGTGTGCCGACACCGCGCGAGTGGCATCGAAAAAATGTTGAGGGTAAGGAAATCCTGACAAATAAAAAATGGGGAACGACAACGATTTGGCACATTTTAGAGAATCAGACCTATGTTGGAGATACGGTCAATAGTAAAAGTACGCAGAGACTATTTGCAGGGCAGGATAAACGGGATGTGCCAAAAGAACAATGGCATATAACAAAAAATACGCACCCGGCTATCATCGCAAGGGATGACTTTGAGCGAGTGCAAAAAGACTTGGAAAAGAATCGAAAGGTATTCCATACCGTAAGAGCAAAGTCTGAACAGATTCGGGCAGAGTATCAGAATGACCTTGCAGGAATGGTATTCTGCGCAGACTGCGGCAGACCTATGGATTTTGACAGGCTGCCGCATGGAGCAGAAGAAAGCAAAAAGGTCTGCTATTACATCTGCAAAGCAAGGCAGGCAGACGATAAGTGCATCGGCCACCAAATCACGGAGAAGCTCCTGAAAGCCCTGATAATGGATCAACTGCACCTGTTTATTACACAACTTAGTGATAGGCGCAAGGTGGTGGAAGAATTACAGAAAATTGAAGATGTGCAGAATCCTGTCTACCGTGCAAAGGGAGAAATTATGAGTCTGACCGATAAAGTCGGCCAGATGGCAAGAAAACGGGAACAGCTTTATGCGGACTATGTGGCTGGTGTGGTGGATTCCGAAGATTATCAACTGATTCGGGAAGATTATTCCAGACAATATGATGGCTTGCGGGCTGCGCTGCAGGAAGCGGAAAATAAGAAAGTAGCAGTAGAACAGCAAATCGAAGAATATCTGGATATGACCGCACATCTGGAAGAACATCTGGACAGTTTTGGATTTGATATTCAGCTGGTGAAAGCTCTTGTACAAAAAATCGAGGTGAGCGCGGACAAACGGATTCGGATTGTTTTCGGATTCCGGGATGTGTTTACAGAACTGGGAAAGGAGAGTGCAGGAAAATGATCGCGGTATATCAGCGCATTTCACGGGCAGACGGTGACTTGGGCAAAGATGGAAAAGATAAGAGCAACAGCATTGAAAACCAGAAAGAACTGATCCAGCGGTATATCGCCCACAAAGAAAGTCTGCAAAATTTGCCTGTGATGGACTTTGTGGACGATGGCTATACGGGAAGCAATTTTGATAGACCGGGATTCCAGCAGATGATGGATGGTGTGCGCAGCGGCAAGATTGATACCATCATCGTGAAAGACCTTTCCCGATTTGGTCGTGACTATATCGGTGTGGGCGAGTACATGGAGCAGATTTTTCCACTGCTGGGTGTCCGGCTCATTGCTATCAACGATAACTATGACAGCGACAATTATAAAGGTACGACGCTGGGTATGGATGTGGTAGTCAGCAATCTGGTGAACACGATGTACTGCCGGGATGCCGGAAAGAAACTTCGGACTGCCAATCAGGTCAAGTGGAGAAAAGGCATCACAACGGCATCTGCCGCACCGTTTGGCTATCAATTTGACCCAGATAAAAAAGGCGCATTTATCATTGACCCGCCAGCAGCAAAAATCGTGCGGCGTATTTTTGATCTTGCGATTCTGGGGCTTGGAACAAGAGATATAGCCATGATGCTGAATGATGAAAATGTTCCTGTGCCGAGCGTATATAACAAGGAAAATAAGGCGTATGGAAAAGAAACGACCTATACCATTGCGCCTGTAATGCTTTGGGATAGCACTCGTGTTTGGAGAATCCTTACGGCGTATGTGTACACCGGGGCGATGGTTCTTGGAAAAAGCAAAACGCTGATTTCCGGCAAGGGTATCGTCCGGGCAGTTCCAAAAGGACAGCAGTTTATTACGGAAGGAACCCACGAAGCAATCGTCAGCCGGGAAGAATTTGAAAAAGCGCAGCTTGTCATAAAAAGCAACAGCCATAAAGTGCTGATGGGCGGCGTGGACTTTCCGCTGAAAGGAAAAGTCCGCTGTGGAAATTGCAGACGAGTCATGGGGCATAATTTTAGGCAGGCTGTTCCGACATTCTGGTGCAGAGAGGGCTTGGAACTGATTGGGCAGACACAATGCACTTCTGAGGTGTTCCAAGTCAGTGATATAGAAAATGCGGTTTTCCATGCACTGAAAAAGGAACTCTCTTTGCTGGATTCTCTCTATGGCGATATTCAAAAAGAAGAACAGGGATTGAAAGAAGCCCACAAAAAGGCAAGCCGCCGCAAAACTCTGATGGAGCAGGAACTTAAAAACCTGAAAGGTGAGAAGATGCGGATGTATGAAGAATATGCGGCAGGAACGCTCTCGCTGGATACCTACAAGCAGAAAAAGCAGGAGTGCGATAGGAGGATTTCAGAGGTACAAGAGCAAATTGAACAATCTAAAGCGGAAGAATCCACTAAGAGCGTTGTGCCGGGAACCGTGCGCGCAGCGGCAGAGCAAGCAGAAAACTTTCTGAATGGAACTAGGCTTACGGCAAGCATGGTGTCCGCGTTCATTGAAAACGTCTTTGTATATGATGGTGGGCGTATTGTGGTACGATTCAAATATGAGCAGAGCATCCAAGAAGCTGTAAAAGTGTTACATACGGGCTGAATCTGAAAAAGGCTGAGTTGCCCATGTTGTAACATCAAAGAGTGTGTTATAATATGGGCAACAAAACAGCCGGAAAGAGGACATTATGAAAGCGATTCGATGGCTGTTAAAATTGGTGTTGGTGATGATAACCCTGCCACTGCTCCTTGCTGTGTGGTTGGCGAAATGGTTTGTGGTATTTCTGCATCACTGTTCGGCATGGATTTTCTATCTGCTGGGCAGTGCGCTATTGGCAACGGCGGTGCTTTCGTTCCTTATGCAGCAGTCGCAGGGAATGGAAGCACTTCAAATGCTGATCGGTGGATTTGTGATTTTTATGATACCGCAGGTGATCGGTAGCGTGGTGGTACTTCTGGAACTGGTGGCAGTAATGCTTCGGCAGGTGTGGTACATATAAAGTGGGGAGGAACATAGAAAATGAAATTAACGACGATTCATCATGTGGCAATCATCGTTTCTGACTATGAAAAAGCAAGAGACTTCTATGTGAATAAGCTGGGCTTTGCAGTTGTAAGAGAAAACTTCCGCAAGGAGCGGAACGACTGGAAACTGGATTTGCGTGTCGGTGATGGAGCCGATGCGATTGAACTGGAGATTTTTGCAGAACTGAACCCGCCCAAGCGTGTAAACAGGCCGGAAGCCTGTGGTCTGCGGCATCTGGCATTCCGGGTGGATGATGTGGAAGCTACCGTGGCAGAGCTGGAACAGATGGGGATTGGATGTGAACCGATTCGATTAGACAGCTACACCAAAAAGAAAATGACCTTCTTCTTTGACCCGGATGGTTTGCCTTTGGAACTGCACGAATAATTACATGAATAACAACAAAGAAGGATGGTGAATAAATTGGCAAGATGGGAACGAGAAGGTATTCCACATAAAGGATGGAAAGAAATAGGAATAGAAGATTTGGGTGAGGATTTAGCGTTTGGGGATGACGTAGAATACGAACAGTGCGAAATGTGTGGACAGGAGAAGATTCGTTACGTTCACATTTTGCAGCATCCTAATTTTAATGGTGAACTGCGTGTGGGATGTGTGTGCGCAGAACACATGACTGACGACTATATCAACCCTCAAAAGACTGAGCGGGAACTGAAAAATCGCTTGAATCGCAAGAAAAATTTCATGCGCAGGGAATGGCAAGAACGCAATCAAGGAAAATATGTGCTACGGTATAAGGGCGAAAATATAACGATTATGAAAAGTAAGTATGGAACAGGCTGGGGTGTTCTCTATGGAGGGAAAAGCGTATTTCGATATAACAATCGTAGAATTGATGATTTCCATACGGCTCGGTTGATTGCGTTTGATCTTTTTGATGAGCAACATGAATCCAGAGGAGAAGTTCAGCCATACTGGGATGGTATGCGGTGGCTTTATTACTAAAGCTGTACGATGATGGATAAGTAAGCCAAAAGCAACACCCGTCTAGGGAAGAGGATTTGTGAATCTTCTCAGCTAGGCGGGTGTTTCATTCCGTAGGAATGTGAAGGTTAAAGGTTGAGCGTTTCTACCCATGCCGACAAGTCGGCTTTGCTGGAATAGGCGTTGAATACCTTACCATGCAGCAGTTTTGCACCGGGGCAGCTCGGCGCAAGTTTTTCATTGGTCTTACCCATGCTGCTGCCGCCGGAGGTGGCAAAGGGGATGATGGTCTTACCTTTTAAGTTGTAGCTTTCCAGAAATGTATTGATAATGGTGGGAGCAACATACCACCAGATAGGGAATCCAACGAAAATAGTGTCATACTCGTCCATGTTATCACGTTTGGCAGCAATGGCAGGGCGAGAGGTCGGGTCGCTCATTTCGATAGTGCTGCGGGCTTTCTTATCCATCCAATTCAGATCGGCCTTGGTGTACGGAACTTCCGGCTGAATCTCAAAAATGTCTGCACCGATGGCATCTGCCAGATTTTCGGCAAACTTTGCGGTGACACCGCTGGCAGAAAAGTAGGCAACAAGTCTTTTGCTCATGTCAATGCGCTCCCTCTTGATGATTTTGTATAGGATAAGTATAGCACGGCAGGGAAGCAGCATCAAGCGGTTGCCCATGATATAACATCAACGACAATGTTATATTATGGACAACTTAAAACATGAAAAAACTTAGTGATAATGTGCGTTTGCAGCTTATCTTAACTCTAATATTGCATCTTAACTTAAAATGAGTTATAATACAGAAAAGGAGTTAAGATTGGAGGTGAACACATGGAGTATCTCGATAAAGTCCTTGGAATTGAGGTCGCCTATAAGAATGGGGAGTTTGAGCATTTGCCAAATTTTATAGCTACAAGGTATCGCTTACAGATGGCGTCTATGAATGGACAAAGGGTGATTTTTCTTTATCCTAAGACAGAACTGGAGCAGATCGAAGTGCTGAAAAAGCATATTGCGCGGATACAGAAAAATGAAAATTTGCCTGTTGTGTTGGTGCTAAATGAACTTGGCTTTCGTCAGAAAGAATATTTAATTCGTGAAAAAATTCCATTTATCGTAGAAGGAAAGCAGATTTATTTGCCTTTCATGGCATTGTATTTGCAGGAACGGTGCAATGCCGAAAGGGAGCCACGGGAAGAAATACTTCCATCGGCGCAGATGCTTCTGCTGCATTTCATTTATGGAGGCGCACGAGAACTGTCCACAAGTCAGGCTGCGAAAGATCTGGAACTGACACCTACTTCTATATCGAGGGCATCGAAACAGCTTGAAGAAATGGGATTGCTGCATATAAAGAAAATGGGTGTGCAGCGGATTTTACAATCTGAGGATTCTCCGAAAATACTATTCCAAAAAGCAGGAGATAAGTTGTTGAATCCAATAAAACGAACGGTTTATATTCCGAAAGAATTGGTGGGAACAGACCTGTTGGAAAGTGGATATTCGGCATTGGCAGAGTATTCCATGCTGAACGCACCGAACGTCAAATGCTATGCAACAGAAAGAATCTCTCAATGGAAAGATGTTATGACAAATAGCTTGCAAGATTCGCAGGTGCAAGTGGCTGTAGAAATGTGGCGATACAATCCTCGAAAATTGTCCACACTAAATATTGTAGACGAACTTTCGCTGGCATTGGCATTGCGAGAAGATGCAGATGAACGGGTTGAAGAAGCAGTAGAAGAAATGCTGAATGAACTGTGGAGGAAGATAGATGGTTACAGGAATTGATAGTTTTAAGGAATGGTTCAAGGGCAGTGAAGAACAATATGCCATTATTGGAGGAACGGCGTGTGACATTCTGATGACGGAAGAAGGTTTGGATTTCCGAGCAACAAAGGACATTGACCTTGTTCTGATTATAGAAGCAGTTGACGCGAATTTCGGAAAGAAATTCTGGGAATATGTAAAACAGGCTGGATATGAACATTGCAATAAAAGTTCGGGTGTGCCGCAGTTTTATCGTTTTAGCCACCCAATCTCGAATCAGTATCCTGCGATGATTGAACTTTTCACGCGAAAGCTGGATGCCATTCAACTTCCAGAAGATGCAGTGCTAACGCCGTTACCAATAGACGAAGATATTTCAAGTCTGTCTGCTATTCTTTTGGACGATGATTACTACGAATTTTTGAAACATGGGAAAGTCACTGTTGATGGGGTGACTGTCTTGGATGCGGCATATTTGATCCCATTTAAGGCAAAAGCGTGGATGGATTTGACGGATCGCAAAGCCGCAGGTGAACATGTTGATGGCAAAAACATCAAGAAACATAAGAATGATGTTTTCCGTCTGACGGAATTGATTGATCCCACGGTTAAGATTACGGCTCCCCAAGGAGTTTATACAGATGTTCAAGAGTTCGTGCAGCGGATGCAAAACGAAAGCGTTGACATTAAGCAGTTGGGGCTGGTAGGGAGAACGAAAGATCAGATTTTGGATGAACTAAAAGATTTGTATATAGCACAGTGATTATAGAGCCATTTCAGGTGTCATGCAGAGATGCAGTGAACTGAGATGGCTCTTTTCCGTTGAATAACGGCTCATTGAAGCCAAGGGCAGATTGAAAACTGCTTTGGCTTTGATGAGCCTATTTTTGTGCCTTTTTCAAATTTGTTTGTGAAAAAAGTTGTCCAAGACTTGACATCGGGCGGAATTGATTGGCAGAGAGAAAAGTGGAAATCCGGTTTTGGTTCAAAATATATTCGGCAGGGTGAAAAAAATGCCGTGAAATATGCGGATGAGATCATCGTTCTGAGTAAAGGAGTACAAGACTATTTTAAAAATACATATGGACGTACAACCCATTTTATTCCAAACGGTGTGAGTCGCCCGGAGATTCAAAGTGCAAATTTGATTACAAAAAAATTTGGTCTTACAAAAGATTCCTATATTTTGTTTCTGGGGCGACTTGTTCCAGAAAAGGGACTTCGTTATTTGATCGAGGCGTTTAAGCAGGTTGAGACAGACAAGAAACTGGTGATTGCTGGTGGTTCGAGTGATACGGATTCTTTTACGAATGAGTTAAAAGAGCTGGCAAAGGGAAACGATCGGATTCTTTTTACTGGTTTTGTTCAGGGTCAAATGTTAGAGGAACTGTACAGCAATGCTTACATTTACACCTTGCCATCTGATTTGGAGGGAATGCCGTTAAGTTTATTGGAGGCAATGAGCTACGGAAACTGCTGTCTGGTATCTGATATTCCGGAGTGCGCAGAAGTGGTGGAAGATAAGGCTCTGATCTTTAAGAAATCAGATGTGAGCGAGTTGCGGTCTTGTCTGCAAGATGCGTGTGATCATCCGGAAAAAGTGATGATACTGAAAGCGCAGGCAGGAGATTTTATCTGCAAGAAGTACGACTGGGATAAGGTTGTAGAAGAAACAATGAAGTTATATAGGAGAGAAAAGTAATGCGGGTATTGATGATTAACAATTTCTTCTAAATGAATGTAGGTAGTGAAACTTAATATATATGTTTCTAAAAAGGAGATAAATGCAATGAGTACAGTAAATTTAGATAATAGAACTGTTTTAGTCACAGGTGTAGCCGGTTTTATAGGTTCAAATCTTGTGAAGCGAATTTATCAGGAAACACCGTCAGCCACAGTTATAGGCATTGATAATATGAATGACTACTATGATATAGCACTGAAAGAGTTTCGTTTGAAAGAGCTAGCCAAGTATCCTACATTTATTTTTGTGAAGGGAAATATTGCGGATAAGGTACTGATTACAGAACTATTTGACAAATATAAGCCGTCTGTGGTTGTGAATCTTGCAGCACAGGCTGGTGTACGTTATTCTATCTCTAACCCGGATGCTTATGTGGAATCTAATCTGGTGGGCTTTTTCAATATTCTTGAAGCTTGTCGCCATTCTTACGATAACGGACAGCTTGGCGTTGAGCATCTGGTGTACGCTTCTTCTTCCTCTGTTTATGGCTCCAACAAGAAAGTCCCGTATAGTACAGATGACAAAGTAGATAATCCGGTTTCTCTTTATGCTGCAACTAAGAAATCCAATGAGTTGATGGCGCATGCTTATTCTAAGTTATATAACATTCCATCTACTGGTTTAAGATTCTTTACTGTATATGGTCCTGCTGGACGCCCAGATATGGCTTATTTTGGTTTTACTAATAAGCTAGTGAAGGGAGAAAACATTAAGATTTTTAACTATGGTAATTGTAAACGTGATTTTACTTATGTGGATGATATTGTAGAGGGCGTTGTTCGTGTGATGAAGAAAGCACCGGACAAGAAAAATGGAGAAGACGGTTTGCCGATTCCGCCGTATGCGGTTTATAACATCGGCAATCAGAATCCAGAGAATCTGATGGACTTCGTACAGATTCTTTCCGAAGAATTAGTTCGTGCTAAAGTTCTGCCAGAGGATTACGACTTCGAGGTTCACAAAGAACTTGTTCCGATGCAACCGGGAGATGTGCCTGTAACCTATGCGGATACCAGTGCTTTGGAGCGCGATTTCGGGTATAAACCTAGCACTGACCTGAGAACTGGACTACGGAAGTTTGCTGAATGGTATGCTGAGTTTTACAAATAAGGAGAAAGTTAATGAAGTGTGTTGAGGTTTACAAAGAATTATATCATCAGGAGCCGTATGATGTAGCTTTCTGTCCATACCGTATCAGTCCGCTAGGTGCGCATATTGACCATCAGTATGGAAAAATCAATGGTTTGGCAATTGATAAGGGAATACATATGGCTTACCATCCGAAACAGAACGGCGTGGTGGAACTACAGTCGTTGAACTTTCCGAAACGCGCTCAGTTCTTTGTAAGTGCAGTGCCGGAAGAAAAACAGGGGGACTGGGCTGATCATCTGCGTGGTGCAACTAAAATGCTGGGTGAGAAGTACCGCCTAAAAGTTGGTCTGTCCGGCATCATTGAGGGAAGTTTGCCGATTGGTGGTTTATCTTCATCTGCATCGGTTATTATTTGCTTTCTGTCTGCATTATGCAAGGTTAATGGTATTCATCTTGAACCGATGGAGATGATTTTTACAGCAAAGGCTGCAGAGAATCAGTACGTTGGCGTTTCTTGTGGTAAACTTGATCAGAGCTGTGAAGTGCTCTCTAAGAAGAACCATTTGCTTTACCTCGACACGAAAGATGACAGTTATGAGCTGATTCCTACTAGTGAGAAGATGAAGCCTTACAAAGTGGCGATTTTCTTTTCTGGTTTGGAGAGGTCCTTGAAGAATTCTAAATACAACTTGCGCCAAGATGTATGTAAGGCTGCGGCTTATGCACTGATGGGTTACGCTGGAATGAATTATGATACTTTTGCAAATACGCGGTTACGAGATGTACCATTTGAAGTATTTGAGAGTTATAAGGATAGACTGCCAGAATTATGGAAACGCCGTGCAGAACACTACTATAGTGAGTTTGCTCGTGCCGAAAAGGGGGCAGAATTGTGGAAAAACGGTGATTTGGATGGCTATGGTCAGCTTGTTTTTGAGAGTGGTAAATCTTCTATTTATAGCTATGAATGTGGTTGCGATGAGCTAAAGAAACTGTATGAAATTATGGTTGATACGGATGGTATCTATGGTGGCCGTTTTTCTGGTGCAGGGTTCAAGGGATGCTGTATGGCTCTAATCGATCCAGATAGAGCGGATGATATTGAAGCAAAAGTGACATCAGAATATCTGAAAGAGTTTTCTATGTTGGAAGGAAAGTACAGCTTCCATCTGTGTGAGAGTGCGGATGGCGTAGCGCTATAAGAGGAGTGCACATAATAAATGAAATGTTTAATTTTAGTAGCGGGTTACGCTACACGGCTTTATCCATTAACTGAGAATTTTCCAAAGCCACTTTTGAAAGTGGGAGAAAAATCCATTCTCGATTGGTTGGTAGATGATCTAGTGGATACTACTGATATTGATGAATTTGTGGTGATTTCTAACCATAAGTTTGTACAGTATTTTGAAGATTGGAGAAACAAGAAAGTAAGGGTTCGACCTTATAAGATCACTGTAATTGACGATGGCACTAGTACTAATGAGAGTAGGTTGGGAGCAGTTAAGGACATTCAGTTGGCAGTAGAAAAATTGAATTTAATAGATGATCTTCTAATTATGGCTGGTGATAATGTATTGGATTTCAGCCTTTCAAAGTTCGTGGAGTTTGCCAAGAGAAAGAATACCTCTTGTGTAATGTGTCATGAAGAGAATGAATTGAAAAAGCAACAGAAGACAGCAATTATCACGGTGGATAGGAATGACCTGATTACTTCTTATGAAGAAAAACCGATAAAACCGAAAGGTAATTTGGCTGTACCGCCGTTTTACTGTTATCGTGTTATGGATGTAAAGCGTATTGAGGAAGCATTAAACAATGGATGTGGTTATGATGCACCGGGGAGTTTTGCTGCATGGCTGAGTAATCAGACGCCAATGCATGCATATCTTATGCCAGGTAAGAGGTATGATATTGGTGACATTAATAGTTACGAGTATGTGAAAAGTGTGTTTTTTAAGTGAGAAATATGTTTAGAATATAGGCGTTAATATAGGGGTTAGCAGATCTGCGAAAGAGGAGAAGTAAATTATGAGAGAATTTAAAGATTTAAAGATTGCTGTTGCAGGAACCGGCTATGTGGGGCTTTCTATTGCTACGCTTCTTAGCCAGCATCATAGGGTGACTGCTGTGGATATCGTTCCTGAGAAAGTGGAATTAATTAATAACAAAAAGTCTCCGATTCAAGATGAATATATAGAAAAATATTTATCAGAAAAGAAACTGAATTTAACCGCAACATTGGATGCTAAAGAAGCTTATAGTGATGCTGATTTTGTGGTTATTGCTGCACCCACAAATTATGATAGTAAGAAAAATTTTTTTGATACAAGTGCAGTTGAATCAGTTATCAGTTTAGTCATTAAATATAATCCAGAAGCTATCATGGTTATTAAAAGTACTATTCCAGTTGGATATACTATAAATGTGAGAGAAAAGTTTCATTGTGATAATATCATCTTTAGTCCAGAATTTTTGCGAGAGTCCAAGGCACTGTATGATAATTTGTATCCAAGTCGTATTATTGTTGGCACAGATGTTGCAAATGCTCGATTAGTGAAGGTAGCACATGTTTTTGCGGAACTTCTTCAGGAAGGTGCTATTAAGAAGAATATTGACACACTGTTCATGGGATTCACTGAGGCAGAAGCGGTCAAACTATTTGCTAACACTTATCTTGCTTTGCGTGTTAGTTACTTTAATGAGCTAGATACATATGCTGAAATGAAAGGTTTAAATACGCAACAGATTATAGATGGTGTTTGTCTTGATCCTCGTATTGGTACCCATTACAATAATCCGTCTTTTGGTTATGGAGGTTATTGTTTGCCTAAAGATACTAAACAGTTATTAGCTAATTATGCAGATGTGCCAGAAAACTTGATTGAAGCTATTGTTGAGTCTAATCGGACGCGTAAAGATTTTATTGCTGATCGTATACTGGAAATTGCAGGAGCTTATGAGGCTAATGATAGTTGGGACGAAAGGAAAGAAAAAGAAGTTGTGGTTGGTGTGTATCGATTGACTATGAAGAGCAATAGCGATAACTTTCGTCAGAGCTCTATTCAAGGAGTCATGAAACGGATTAAGGCGAAGGGAGCAACTGTCATCATTTATGAACCGACTTTAAAAGATAATGATACTTTCTTTGGCAGTCGTGTTATTAATAAATTGGATGAATTTAAAAAAATGAGCCAAGTAATCGTTGCTAATCGTTATGACAAATGCTTAGATGATGTGAAAGAAAAAGTTTATACAAGAGACTTATTCGGACGTGATTAATGAGGAATGGTATGAAAAAGTATTTATTTATTATTCCATCGCTTTCTAAAGGTGGAGCTGAGAGAGTTGTATCTGTTTTGGCAAGTGAATTAATAAAAGTAGATCGGATGAGTGTTATTGTAACACATTTCAAAGTAGAGAAAGAATATCCTGTTGATTCATCTGTAAAGGTAATTTGTTTATCAGAGTTAGAAGAAGTAGAATATCGAAAAAAAATTAGTAAAAAATATCTTTTAGAATTAGCTTATAAATTGAGAAAAGTAATTCAAAAAGAAAGACCAGATTTTATTCTTCCATTTTTATGGACAACTTGTATTCGGACAGATATTGCATTGTTGGGATCGATGTATAAGAAACGAGTTATACAAACCGTTAGAAATAACCCATATATTTTTCCAGAAAGTAAACTGCAAAAAAAATATAGAGATTCTCTTGTTAAACGTTCGAGAAAAACGATCGTTCAAAATATAGATCAAAAACGTTATTTTATGAATAGCATTCAAAATAAAATTAGTGTTTTACCAAATCCTGTCTCGAAAAATTTAATGGAAATCAGACGAAAACCAGATACAGATGTTTTTCGAATTATTGGTGTTGGCAGAGTTGAAAAACAGAAAAATTTTAATTTGTTAATCGATGCTGTTGCGGAAGTATATCGTATTTATCCGATGGTTCGATTGGATATTTTTGGAGAAGGAACTTTAAAAAATGATTTACAGAAACATATTGTGCAATTAGGGCTAGATAATATTATTACTTTGCGAGGTAGAAGTAGTGATTATTATGAAATGTATGGACACGCAGATGTTTTTGTTTTATCTTCAGATTTTGAGGGAATGCCTAATACATTGTTAGAAGCTATGGCTGTGGGTTTACCATGTATTTCAACAGACTGTCCGACTGGTCCAGCAGATATTATTTATCACATGGAAAATGGTATACTTGTTCCAGTAGGAGATAAAGAAGAATTAAGTAATAGAATTCAACTTTTAATTGAAGACAAAACTTTAAGAGAAAAAATAGGAAAAAATGCTAAAGTAACAATTGAGGAACAATATTTGCCAGATAAAATTACAAAAAAGTTAATTAGTATTTGTGAAGCGAGGGGATGTTAATGAAAATTTTACATTTGGAGTATGCAGGAAAAACTGGAGGAATTGAAAAGCTTTGCAAAGATATTGGATTAAACGCGAAAGATGATCAACATATTTTTTGGTTTATCCATGAAGGTGGGATACTATATGATGAAATGAAAAATGAACATCTTCAGGTTGAGTGTTTACATTTGGGAAAATGGCAGATTTTTGAATTGTGTCAGAAAATTTGTTGCTTTGTAGCACAATCTGGCATTGATGCAATTATTATTCATCATCCAGCACCATTAATATGGCTGGCAATGGAAATATATCTTTGCAAGAAAAAACGTTCAAAAGTTTTTGTTTATGTACATAATACTTATCATGAAATAATTACAGAAAAAAAATATCGTAAAAAAATTTATGATAATCTATTAAAACGTAGCGATGGTATTATTGCTATTTCTAAATGGGTAAAACAAAGTGTTTTATCAAATGTTTCTATTCCAGAAAAAAAAATAAAAGTGATTTACAATGGGGTGGTATGTCCAGAGAATATTGGTGTAATAAATGGAAAATTGCATAGACCAGTTCAATTGATTTATATTGGAAGATTAATTGAAAAAAAAGGGGTTCAGGTGTTGTTAGATGCGTATTCTAAGATTGCTGAAAAAGATAATTATCAACTAAATATTATCGGGGATGGTCCGTATAAGCAAGATCTAGAAAAGCGTGCGAAAATGCTTGGGTTAGAGCATAATGTATTATTTCACGGGATGCAGAGAAATATAGATGAATGGCTTAGAAATGCAGACGTTTTTATTCATCCGGCAATTTGGGAAGAGGGGTTTGGAATTAGTATTATTGAAGCAATGAGCTATGGAAAAATATGTATTGCTTCGCGAAAAGGCGCGATTCCAGAAATTATTACAGATGGAGATAATGGCTTTTTAGTAGAATCGGGAAATTCAGATGAGTTGGTCAAAAAAATTATAGATGTATGTAGTAACATAACGGAAGAACAACGAGCGCAAATTGCAAACAATGCAAAAGACCATGTTCAGAAGTTTTCAATTAATAGATTGCTTCAAACATTGCACGAATTTATTTTAGAAGAGAAAAATAAATGATATTGGTATAGTAAAGAAAAACTAAAAGAATATACAAGTTATGAGACAGAATTTTTTGTTAGAAATTGTTAATATATTTTCCGGTAAATTTAATAGTAAAAATGACTTGGGTTAATTACTAAAACTTGGAAATAATATTTATGTTGGATCTGATGCTAAAATATTTGGAAAACTATTTATTGCAGATGGGTGAAAAATGGAAGCCAATGTAGTTGTCAACAAATCTTGTATAGAGAAAAATTCTGTACTAGTAGGAGTATCTGCAAAGAGAAAGGACGATAAATGACAGAAATTCAAATGGATCATTATCGCTTGTTTGGGGATGATGTAGTAAGGTTTCGATCTTTTCAAGACTATCGATTCCTTTATATGTATTGTTGGAGAAAAATAAAAAATAAGAGTAATTTAACGTTTTTTTATAAGTTAATATTAAAAAATTTACGGAAACATTATCATATTGAGATTCCATATACGGTAGAAATTGGTGGTGGATTTTCTATGGATCATGCGTATAATATTACCATCAATTCTAGAGCAAAGATTGGAAAAAATGTAACTATGTATAAAGGATCAACTATAGGTTGTGATAAAACGGGAGTTCCGATTGTGGAAGACTCTGTTTACATTGGATTAAATACAACTATTGTAGGAGGGATACATATTAAAGAAGATGTACTTATTGCTCCGAATTCTTTTGTCAATTTTAATGTTCCAGCGGATTCGGTAGTTGTTGGTAATCCAGGGTGCATTCATAGAAAGAAAAATGCAACAGATGGATATTTATTGAATGTTGTGAGGTGATTTGATGAATGCAAAATTTATGCTTCCAAAAATAAAGAATTTTCTTTATTGTGGTGTTTTTATTCTAATATTAAAAGTTTATGGATCGGCATCTAGTATATTGCCATTTTATAATGATAATATTGATACAGTGTTAGCTATACTAGGAGTTGGGTGTTTGGGGCTACATTGTATTATGATGCAATATTATAATAGAAAAATATTGTTAGTGTATATTTTGGTAAGTCTGTTAGCTTTGTATAGTACAATTCGAGTTGGAAATTATGGCATATTTATTACAGCGGTAACTTGTTTAGCTATTTATGGGGAAGATCCTAAAAAGGTAATTGAGTTTATTTTTAAATATGAGTGCCTTTTTTTTGTTTTGCATTTAATTTTTGCCATTATAAGAATACCATTTACAGGAGATTTTTATTCACAAATTATTGATGGAGTAGAACGACTTAATATGGGATTTGGTCATCCTAATCGCTTTTCAGTATTAGTATTTAATCTTTTACTGATGTGGATTTGGCTAAATTTTAAGAATATTAAATACATTAATATATTGATTATATTTGGAATTTCCTTAATAAATTATAAATTGACTCGGACGAGAACAAATGAGACGGCAATACTGATATTATTGATAGTATTGCTATTTTATAAACATTTTCCACAAAAAACATCTAATGTTTTGAGAATTGTTGCAATGTTCATTACACCAGTTTTATCAATTATATCTATGTTAGCAGTTATTCTATATACGAAAGGTAATAACATTGTCCTTGTGGCACTTGACAAGGCTTTGTCAGGACGAATTCGTTTAGGGGCGTATGCATATGAGCATTATGGAATAAGTTTTTGGGGAAGAACATTGCTAACTGAAAAGATTCAATATGATGAAACTTATCAACTGAATTATTTTACATTTGATAATATTTATACGGATATCTCTATGCGTCAAGGAATCATTTGGTTAATACTTTTAATTGTTTTGTTTTATGTGTTAGCAAAAAGAAAGAATGATGATATAAATTTTGCCATTATAGCATGGGGAATTTATGGAATTACAGAAGTGCACGGATTGAATGTTTATATGTTGTTTGTAGTATTACTTACTTGTGAATTGTTTAAAAAGTGCTCCGGTATTATTGAAAACTATAACAGAAAATGAATTAGAAGGAGAAATGAATGGAAAAAGATTTTAAAATGAAATATCTTTTATTTCTCATTATAATTTTATCTGAATTAGTATTTTGTTTAGGAAGCATTATAGGTATTTGGAAATTTAGAG
Organism: Brotaphodocola sp.; assembly: GCF_050873365.1. Lineage (GTDB taxonomy): Bacteria > Bacillota > Clostridia > Lachnospirales > Lachnospiraceae > Brotaphodocola. The sequence continues at coordinate 65,744 of NZ_JBNMIQ010000005.1, forward strand.
AAGAAGAGATAAGAAATGTATTTATTATAATTACATTGTTGACATCAGTTTCTTTTTATCGATGTTTTGAATTGATGAAAGTGTCGATAGGTTTGTGTATAAGTTATTTGTGTATATATTTTATAGTTGAAAAGATTTTGATTATTAGTTTTGATGTGCAATTGTTAACTTTGTATTATGTAAAATTCGTATATATAATAGGTGAGTTAATTGCGTATATGTATTTTTCATTATTAGTATTATATAGAAAAAATGGCTTAATATTTTTTATAGAAGAATTAGCTATACTGTTTATTACTTTTTTATTTTTGGGAGGTACGGGATTATATTTTCGAGATCATGTACTTTTACAAAATGAAAAAAGAATTAACTGCGATCTTAAAAGCATAATACAAGGTAAAGAAAAGCTTATAGATGAGTTAAATGAAATTCCTAAAATTGAAAATTTGAAGGAAGGCATAGAAAATCAGATTTTATTTATTGGGGATGGAATGGGAAAAAATCATGTTCAATTAGCTAAGCGAAAATATGGATACGATTTTTTGAACATGGAAAAGCTTTCTATTCAAGGAGAATGTAGTACATTTTCTTTAGAATTGAATGGTCCAACAGATAGTGCAGCAGCGGCTACTGCAATGTCAACGGGATATAAAACAAAAAACGGGTATATTGGATTAAATAAAGAAAAAATAAAAAATAAAAATCTTGTTCAATATTGCCAAGAAAATAGAATAGCGGTGGGAATTGTATGTACAGATTTTTTTTGGGGAGCAACGCCTGCAGCATTTTGTTCATATGCAACAGATCGTAATGATAGTCTAAATATTTTTGAGCAAGAAGTTAATAAAAAAATTAATCTGTTTATTGCGCAAAGAGATCAGGACTTATGGAATAGTGTTAATAGTAAAAAAAATGATAGTATTGTTTTCACAACAGATAGTACATTAAATTATGAAGCACTAAATACTTATGCAAAAGAAAATATGAGCTTATATTGTGGAATTAGTGGACATTATAATGGGTGCTCTTATGATGAAACGGAATTTCCAGAATTATCTACTTTGGTTAAGTATGCGATTTATTATATGGATAGTTTAGTGAAATTAAATCAGGAACAATATAAGGCATATTTATTAATTGTAGAAGGTAGTCATATTGATAAATTTTCAGCAAAAAACATGTTAGATGATACATTAGCAGAGGTTATGGAATTTGATAAAGCCATAGGTACGGCATTAGAAGAAATAGATGAAAATAAAGTGTCAGTATTTGTAACGGCGGATCATGAGTGTGGTGGATTAGTTTTGAATGACCATGGAAATGGAAGTTTTACAACAACAAAGCATACAGCAGTAAATGTTCCGTATTACGCATCTATTCATTACAAAGGATTACCACAAAAAATTGATAATACAAATATATGTACAATTATCAAACAAAAATTAAAATAATTTTTTTAATTTATAGTGATGTAATAAATATCCCAAAGGAGAGAACATTAAAAAGTGAAAAGAATTTGTGTATATGGTTGTTCGGCAATGTTTGGTGGGACGGAGCAGTATTTGTTAACCATGTATAAAGGAATTGATCGTAATAAAATTCAATTTGATTTTTTGTTTCCTCACAATATGAAAAATATTTCATACTCTGCGGAAATTGAAAAATTGGGAGGTCGAATTTATCGAGAATATTATTATCAGCGTGAAGAAAAATTGCCTGATGCAATGACAATAGAAAAAGTATTACAAAAACATCCAGAGTGGGATGGTGTGTATGTTAATTGGCAAAGTGTTGATACGGCATATCGTTTACTTATTGCTGCAAAAAAATGTGGATTGCCATATCGAATAATACATGCTCATAATAACAATTATAATCGACCCTTTAAAGTAAAAGATAAAATTTATGAATTATACTTTCATATGACAAAGAGATATTATCTTACTCATGAGCTTGCATGTTCTACTTTGGCGGGAGACTGGCTCTTTCATAATAAAAATTATACGGTAATTCCTAATGCTGTTGAATTTGAAAAGTTTTCATTTTCTAATCAAGTACGTGAGCGGATTCGTACTAAGTATGGATTGAGAGAAAATCAGTTAGTTATTGGTTTTTGTGGAAGGTTAGTTGAACAAAAAAATCCGGAATTTTTATTAGAAATATTTGAACAACTTTATTATAAAAATTCAGAAACTGTATTATTGATTGTTGGAGATGGTATACTCAGAAAAAAAATGGAAGAAAAAATAAAAGAGAAATGTTTGAAAAATATTATCTTTACTGGTTCAGTTTCCGATGTGGAAAATTATATGCAAGCAATGGATTGCTTTCTTTTACCGTCAAGATTTGAGGGATTTGGCATCGTGCTTTTAGAGGCACAGGCTGCAGGTTTGCCATGTTTTACATCAAAAAATGTTGTGCCAGAAGAAACAAATTTAACAGGAAATGTCCATTTTATTTCTTTAGAAAAAGGTCCGAAAGTATGGGCAGATGAGTTACTTTCAACTTCATTAGAACGCTACAATGCGATGGAACTATTATTAAAAAGCGATTATACAGTAGATAAAGCAGTAAAAAAAATAATGAAAATTTTTAATTGTTAAGGTGGTGAGAAATTATGCAAGATATATTTGTTTCTGTTATTGTACCAGTTTATAATGTGGAAAAGTATTTAAAAGAATGTGTGGATAGTATTCTGGGACAATCTTGGCAAAATTATGAGATGATTTTAGTTGATGATGGTTCTACTGATTCGTCTGGAAAAATATGTGATGATTATGCTTTAAAAAATAAGAAGATAAAAGTAGTTCATAAGAAAAATGGTGGTTTGTCATCGGCAAGAAATTCTGGGATTGATATTGCTAAGGGAAATTATATTGCTTTTGTAGATAGTGATGATGTTCTTCATACTGATTACTTAAAAGTAATGATAGAGTTGATAAAAAAGGAGAGTGCTGATTTAGTAGCATGTGATTTTGTTAAAGGAATGAATTGTTGTTGGGAAAAAAATATAGAGCAACAATTAGATATTCGTTGTGGTGATGATGTTTTGGACCAGATGAATAATAATGATGTTATCGTCACAGTTGCTTGGAATAAATTGTATGATAAAAAGTTTTTTCAGGATTATCAACTACGTTATCCTGAAGGAAAAATTCATGAGGATATGTTTTTGACTCCACAGATATTACATCTTGCTAAAAAAATGGTGATCACTAATCAAAAATTATATTTTTATCGTCAGAGAGAAAATAGTATTATGAATTCTAAATTTTCTAAGAAACAATTAGATATTTTAGAAGCAATTGAATTTAGAATAACATTATTAAACAAATGGAATAAGACAGAGCTTTTAGTGAGAGAATATGAAAGCTATATTAGAAAGTGTAAAGAACTATATCAAAAGATGCAAAAAGATGATTCACAGGTATATCAGAAAGCATGTGACAAAATCGAAGCCAAAATTAAGGAAATAAGTAAAAATCCAATAATATTTAATGAGTTAAATTGGAAGTATAAAATAAAACTTATATTATTTTTGGTATTTAAGCGATAAACAGAGGTTAAAGGTTTTATATAAAGTAAAAATATCTTGTTATAGTTTTATAATTGAAGTTTTTTGAGTGCAGATTTGAAATGAGGGTTCAGCTGTAACAAGAAAATTGAATGCTATAAAATATTTATTTTAACAAATACGGGAATATCTATTATAATGGCATATTTGTGTAAGAAGAAATAGCAAAATTTTTTATAGTTGAGGGTTCTTGATTAAATGGGAAGGGGAACAAATGCAAATTTATGAATTTAAAAGAAAAATTTGGTCGTGGAAAGTTTATAAAGATCTAAAGAAAAATATAATAAAGATATTTTATTTACTTCCAATACAGAGAAATAAGATTGTATTTGATAATTTTGGAGGCAAAGGATTTGGTGACGATCCAAAGTATATTGCACAAGAATTGCTTCAGGAGATGCCAAAATTAAAATTAATTTGGGTAACAACTGATGTTCATACAAAATTACCAAGTGGCATTAAACCAGTAAAGTATGGAACTATTAGAGCAGCATATCATTGGATTACAGCAAAGATTTGGGTGGATAATATTAAGTCAACAATTCGTCCAGAGAAGAGAAGAGGACAATTTTATATTCAAACATGGCATTCAACGCTTGGATTTAAGAAAAATGAAGCAGATGCATCAGATTTACCGTTAGTTTATTTAAAACAATCAAAAGAAGATGGAAAATGTATTGATTTAATGTATTCAGATAATGATTTTCGTTATGATAAATATAAGAATCGATTTTGGTATGAAGGAGAGGTAATTAAATGTGATGTACCTCGAATGAGTATACTTTTGAAACAAGATCAAACATTGCATGGAAAAGTATATCAAGAATTGAAAATTCCAAACGACAAAAAAATTGTTTTATATGCACCTACATTTCGAAAAAATACGGATAAAATGATTTACAAAATGAATGTGAAAGCAGTTTGCAAGGCTCTTAATAATAAATTTGGTGCTTCATTTGAATTTGTAATGCGTTTGCATCCTAATGAAGCAGAGCTTGCAAAAGATATAATGCAAGAGGAAAATATTATAAATGCAACATATTATCCAGATATGCAAGAGCTTCTTGCTGTGTCCGATGTATTGATTACGGATTATTCTGGGTGTATGTTTGATTTTGGTTTTGCTAGAAAACCTGTTTTCTTATTGGCGAAAGATGTAGAAAAGTACTTAAGGGAAGAACGAGAATGGTATTTTACATTATCAGAGGTTCCATTTGATTTAGCTCAATCAGATGAAATGTTAATACATAATATTATGGAATTTGACAATCAAAAATATATGCAAAAATGTAAGATGTTTGAACAGAAAGTTGGTTTTTCTGACATGGGAAATGGTGCAAAACAAATCTCTAATTTAATTTTGGAGCAAATAAATAAGGAGTATAATATAAACAATGGCAAGTAGAACTAAAAATGCAACTCGAAATATCATATGGGGAATTACTTATAAAGTTTCAACTTTATTGCTTCCTTTTATAGTTCGTACAGTAATGATTTATTCGCTTGGTTCAGAATATTTGGGTTTAAGCAGTTTATTTACGTCTGTTTTAAATGTTCTAAGTCTTGCAGAATTAGGAGTAGGAAGTGCGATGGTTTATGCGATGTATAAACCTATTGCGGAAAAAGATACCTATACGGTATGCGCTTTACTAAATCTTTATAAAAAAATATATCGAATTATTGGTATAGTTATTATTTGCGCAGGCTTAATAATTATGCCATTTTTAAGGAGATTTATTTCTGGTGATGTACCTAATGATGTTAATATTTATATACTGTTTATAATTTACTTAGTAAATACTGCAGGAAGTTATTTATTGTTTGCCTATCAAGCATCAGTTTTAAATGCGAGTCAGAGAAATGATGTGGCAAGTAAAGTAAATATGTTTACAGGTATTACTAAGAATCTACTTCAAATTATAGTTTTAATACTCTGGCACAATTATTATGGTTATGTTGTTTTGTTACCACTAACTTCTTTGACTGCTAATATTATTTTAGCTTTTTGCGCTTGGAAAATGTATCCAGAGTATGTTTGCCGAGGACAGGTGGAGACTCGATTGGTCAAAGAAATTAAAGGTAAGGTTATGGCACTATTTGCAGTTAAAATTACCAATGTTATTTATAATTCTGTTGATAGTATTGTCATTTCAGCATTTTTGGGTTTGGTTGCTTTGGCGAAATATAATAACTATTATTATATTATGAATGCGATTATTTCTATTGTAACAGTCGTGTTTACTTCAATTATTTCTTCTATTGGAAACAGTATTGTATTGGAAAGCGATCAAAAAAATTACCATGATTACATGAATCTTTCTTTTATCAATGCATGGATTGTGGGATGGTGTACAGTTTGTTTATTTTGTTTATATCAACCATTTATGAAACTTTGGGTTGGAGAAGACCTTATGTTTGGGATGGGAATAGTTGTTTGCTTTTGCATATATTTTTATGCATTTCAATTGAAGTCTGTACAGAGCGCATATAAAGATGCTGCCGGACTTTGGAAAGAAGATATGTGGCGTTCATATGCAGCAAATATTTTCAACTTAGTAATGAATATTATATTGGTAAAGACAATTGGAATTTATGGTATTCTTTTATCGACAATTTTGGCATTAACTTTGATTACATATCCGTGGCAGACTTGGATGATCCATAAAAAATTATTTCATTGTAGTATGTGGCCGTATTTAATAAAACTTGGAATATATACGATAGTTACTTTAATTGCTTGTGGAGTGACGTATTTCATTTGTACATTAATAACGGAAGAGAATATTTTATCATTTTTCATTAAAATTATTATTTGTATGATTGTTCCCAATATAACATTTTTAATTGCTATGTTTAGAATGAAAGAATTTAAAGAAACAATTAAAATTGTTAGACGAGTTTTAAAAAAATAATATATTGCTAGCGCTATTGTTACTTCTAAATGAGCAATAAAGTGATACTTGTCTACAATGATTTGGTTCTATACTGAATATTGAAAGTATATTTTCTAATACACCTCAACATTCAGTATAGAAGCAAAAAAATGTAAAGTATTTGTTGAAAAACTGGAGACTGAAATATAACAAATTTTGTTACAGGGATGAATTGTTCGCTGACCTGTGATATACTGGAGCCATGGGAAACTGTGGCTCTTTTTCTATTTCATAAGAAATACCGTTCTATGGAATAAAAATGTTCTGAAAATGGCGCATAGAAAATTTGATATAAGGTTGTGCTCTAATAGGGTACAACAGAAGCAAAGAAAAAGGAGAACAATACTATGAAAATTGCAGTGGCAGGAACGGGATATGTTGGTCTTTCGATTGCGACATTGCTTGCGCAACACCATGAAGTTACAGCAGTGGATATTATTCCTGAAAAGGTTGAATTGATCAATAACAGAAAATCTCCAATTCAGGATGAGTACATTGAAAAATATCTGGCTGAAAAGGAATTGAAATTAACCGCGACTCTGGATGCAAAGAAGGCTTACAGCGATGCTGATTTTGTAGTGATTGCAGCGCCTACGAATTATGACAGCAGAAAAAATTTCTTTGATACATCCGCAGTTGAATCTGTCATCCAGTTGGTGATGGAATCTAATCCGAATGCGATGATGGTGATCAAGAGTACAATTCCAGTGGGATATACGGAATCTGTTCGAAAAAAATTCCACTGTGATAATATTCTTTTTAGTCCGGAGTTTTTGCGGGAGAGTAAAGCCTTGTATGATAATCTCTATCCATCACGCATTATCGTTGGTACGGATGTGAACGATCCAAGACTTGTAGAATCAGCGCATATATTTGCGGGACTTTTGCAGGAGGGCGCAATCAAAGAAAACATTGATACGTTGATTATGGGATTTACTGAGGCAGAGGCGGTAAAACTTTTTGCAAATACTTATTTGGCTCTGCGAGTATCGTACTTCAATGAGCTGGATACCTATGCAGAAATGAAAGGACTCAATACCCAGCAGATTATTAATGGCGTTTGCCTTGATCCGCGTATTGGATTTTTCTATAACAATCCGTCTTTTGGATACGGCGGTTACTGTTTACCAAAGGATACGAAACAGCTTTTGGCAAACTATGATAATGTTCCGCAGAATATGATGACGGCTATTGTGGAGTCAAATAAAACGAGAAAAGATTTCATCGCAGACCGGGTACTGCAAAAGGCCGGATATTATGCGTATGGCGATGAAAATACCTATGATGCTTCGATGGAAAAGGATGTTGTGATTGGAGTGTATCGGTTGACGATGAAGGCAAATTCGGATAATTTCCGTCAGTCTTCGATTCAGGGAGTGATGAAGCGAATCAAGGCAAAGGGAGCAACCGTGATTATTTATGAACCGACACTCGAAGATGGGACAACGTTCTTTGGAAGTAAAGTTGTGAATGATTTGCAGAAGTTTAAAGAGCAAAGCCATGCGATTATTGCAAATCGATATGATGAGTGTTTGGATGATGTGAAAGATAAAGTGTATACAAGAGATTTGTACGGCAGAGATTAAAGGAAATTTCAGATTTTTGTTGGTGATTAAGGTGGAGTGGAAAAAATTCTACCTTAATCACCAGTTAGCAATGTTATGTTCACTTATGCTTATAAAGTGTATGTAGGAAAGACAAGCTGGGGTGTAATGATAAGGTGAAGTCATTGTACCCTGTTTTTTGTCTTTGAATATAACGGGAGAGGAAGTGGAGAAATGGTGGGATGGGGAATTCTTTTTATTGCTATTTTTTTGGCTATTTTTGGTGCGATGGTGCAAATGTGGAAAGGACTTCCTAAGTGGATAGTAGCTGTGTGCGCCACTATTGTCTCGTTGAGTGGGAGCGTTGCAGGAAGTTATCTTTACGAGAATTTGAAACCTTTTCTTCCTCCCATAAGTAACACGACTTCATCGGATGGCATGACGAAGCAGGATATGGGGGAAAGCAATGATATTATGCAAAATGAAGAATTGCCGGGACAAAACAATGAGTTGCCAGATGGAAATTCTGATTTTGATAACACAAATTTTGAAGAAACTATACCAGATACCGCGGAAAATGAAAGTACAGAGTCTGAAGATAGACAAGAATCTCCATCTTATGATACGGAACCCGAGACGACTTATAGTAACGAGACTGTTTTAAATACCGGTGTGGAGGTTACAAAGGAGAATATTTCACCATTATATAATATAGAGGATATCACAGGTGTGTCGACGGTTACGGGAAAAATTAAAAATGAGGGACAAAAAAATCGTTATAAGTTTACATCTGGAGTTAATGGAGTCTATCGCTTTGATTCAGATTTGAGTGCAGGAGGGAGTGTAAAGATACGAATTAGTGGAGAAAGTGATGAAACAATAGATTCGGGCACGAATAATCTGACAATATATTTGGAGAAAAATAAAACTTATATTATGAGTGTTGAATATCGCAATGGACCATGCGATTATATAATAAAGATTGGCGTACCAAATGAACTTGCAGATGTTACTGGAAGTACGAGCGTTTCTGGTAGTATTACTTATCAAGATCAGAATGATCAGTATCGTTATGTGGCTCCAGTTAGTGGAAGGTATCGCTTTGATTCAGATTTGAGTGCAGGAGGGAGTGTAAAGATACGGATTAGTGGAGAAAATGGTAATTCGCTTTCCTCAAATACAAATGCTTTGACGATAGATCTGGAAGCGGGAAAAACTTATATTTTAAATATTGCTTATCGAAACGGATCGTGTGATTATACAATTAATATTGGTGTGCCGGTTGCAATAGCAGATATTAGCGGTGCAAATGTTGTAGCTGGAAGTATCAGATATCAGGATCAAGGTGACAGATATCGCTATACGGCTCCGATCAGTGGAATATATCGTTTTGACACGGATTTGAGTGCAGGAGGGAGTGTAAAGATACGGATTAGTGGAGAAAATGGTAATTCCCTTTCTTCAAGTACCAACGCTTTGACAATAAATTTGGAAGCAGGAAAGACCTATATTCTAAGTGTTGAATATCGAGATGTCCCTTGTGATTATACGGTCAATATTGGTGTTCCGATTGCAGTGACAGATATTACGGAAGAGGGTTATATCTCTGGTTGTATCCGATATAGGGATCAAACGGATAGGTATTTGTATACTGCACCAGATACTGGAACTTATAGATTATCCACAGATCTTGATGCTGGAGGAAAAGTGAAAGTACGAATTGGTGGAGAAAATGGAAATTCAATTAAATATGCGATTAATGATCTTTCTGTTAATTTAGAGGAGGGAAAGACCTATATGTTGAGTGTAGAGTATGAAAATGGACCGTGTTTTTATGAAGTATTTATTGAGGAAGATTATGATTAGTCTATTGTAAATTGCTAGCTTTATGTTAATGTTAGTAACTCGTAAGAAAGTAACTTATGAGTTACTAACTCAAGGGTATAATTGTAAGAAAGGATGAGCAACCGTGAAAAATCTAAATATTCCTGTTGGTGTTTCAGATTTCGAAGAAATTCGCAAGAACGGATATTATTATGTTGATAAGTCTGGTTTGATTGAAGAACTTCTTAAGACAACTGGAACAAAGGTGACATTGATTACTCGTCCGCGCCGGTTTGGGAAAACACTTGGAATGAGTATGCTGGAAAGTTTTTTTGACATTCGGAAAAATAGCAAAGAGATATTTGCTGATCTTGAAATTTCAAAGAATCAAGAGTTTTGTGATGAGTGGATGAATCAATGGCCGACGGTCTTTGTCTCATTTCGACAGGTAGACGGTTTGGATTTTACTGGTGCATATGGAATGTTGGCACTGGTAATTTCCGATCTGTATAAAGAGCATTTATATTTGCTTGATAGTGACAAAATTACAGATTATGACAAAGAAATTGTAAAACAATTAATCCGAAGAAATGCGTCTATAACAGATACGAAGGGCAGTCTGATGTTGCTTACAAGATTGTTGCAACAATATTATGGAAAGCCTGTAATTCTTCTGATTGACGAATACGATGTTCCGGTGGCGAAAGCAAATGCTCAAGGTTATTATGATGAGATGCTTGATGTCATGAAGGGTTTGATGCAGGCATTAAAAGATAATCAGTCGCTTCGTTTTGCTGTGATTACGGGATGTTTGAAAATTGCAAAAGAAAGTATTTTTACAGGGACAAATAATTTTGTTTCCGATACGATTACAGCCTCTCGTCTGAATGAGTATTTTGGTTTTGTGCAGAGTGAAGTAAACCAGATACTCAAGGATGCAGATATGCTAGACCAGTCGGATAATATGAAGATGTGGTATGACGGTTACCATTTTGGTGATTTTGACGTGTATTGTCCGTGGGACGTCATGAATTACCTTTTAGAATTGCAACGCAATCCAAACGCCAAACCTGTAAGCTACTGGAAAAATACGAGTGACAATGCGATTATTCGATCGTTTATCGATTATGCAGGGAGCAATATCACAAAAAAACTTGAAACTTTGATGGCAGGGGGCTATATCGTTCAGAATATAGATGAAAATTTGACCTATGATTATCTACATTCTTCGGAAGATAATCTTTGGAGTGTGTTGTATTTGACTGGGTATTTGACGAAAGTGAGAGAAAAAAACTGTGACAGTGAGTTGCCGGAAGATGCCATTGCGCTTATGATTCCGAATAGAGAAATCAAGGAGATCTTTGAAACGACAGTAATCAAATGGTTTTATGATAGTGCGAGAAAATGGAATAGAAATGGACTGTTTGATGCGGTCTGGAATGGCGACAGCGAGAAACTCACGGAAGAAATGAATGTTCTTTTGCGGAGAACGATCAGTTATCACGATTACAGAGAGGATTTCTATCATGCTTTTTTAGCAGGGATTTTCACTGGTGCAGGGTACATGGTGGACTCGAATAAGGAGCATGGGGAAGGACGGAGTGATGTGATTGTCTATGACTCCATTCATGGTCGGCTGGCGATTTTTGAAGCAAAATATACGAAATCGTTGAAAAATTTGGAAAATGAATGTGAGATTGCTCTGCAACAGATTGATGATCGGATGTATGCGAAAGAATTTGAGGATGATTATGACCAGATTCTTTGTTACGGTATCTCATTTTTCAAGAAACGCTGTATGGTAAGGAAAAAGTAGGTTACTGTTACTGCGCGCGTGCGTGTGAACAGTAACGAATTTTCTAGACAGCAGAAGAAATAGAAAGAATAGTATTGGATTTTTATGTAGACCTTGCCAAGTTTTCCATTCAATGCTACAATCAGAAAAAAGAAATTCTAGATAAGATCAAATATACGCAGAAGATTTGGCTAAATATGCAAGATCCAATAAGCATATGGAGTGGGAAATAGGTGCATAAAGAAACAAAGGAGAATATGATTATGAAAAACAAGAAACTGATCACGGCGACGGCGGCAGCGATCCTTTATTTATCGGCGGCGACGTTTCCGGCGTGGGCAGCGGGCAACTGGCAGCAGGACGCGCAGGGAAAGTGGCAGTATGAGGAAAATGGCGCGATTGCTCAGGATAAATGGGTGAATGTCACCGATGGTCGTTGTTATGTAGATGAGAATGGATACCGCAAGGAGAATGAGTGGTTTTCGATTGCGTCCATTCCGACGGAGCCGAAGGACAAAGTCCGTTATACCTGGTACTATGCCGGCGCAGATGGAAAGATCTATATGAATGGATGGTACACGATTGACGGTCACGACTATTACTTTGGAAAGGGCGGAAACTGTACGCTTGACGGAATCATCACTGTCGATGACAAGAAGTACTATATTTCCAAGGACAATGGTTGTATGAGTGGCGGTTGGTTCCACATTGACCGGACGAATGATCAGGGTGTCTCCTATTCAACTTGGTACTATGCATCTGCAGATCGCTCTTTGTATTGCAATGGCTGGTTTGATATTGATGGCGGTAGCTTTTATTTCTATGAGTGGGGTAACGCTCCGAGAAATGCCTGGGTCAACCTGGATGAGAAGCGATACTACATTGGAGAGAATGGACTGGAGAAAAATGGTTGGTTCTCCGTTTCTGGAATCAATAAAAATGGTGACGAGTACACAAACTGGTACTATGCAGGCTCAGACGGTGACATTCGACGTGCCGGATTTTCTCAGATTGGAGAGGATACGTACTATTTTGATCAGAACGGTTTGAATTATCGTGCACGCTGGTTTGCCGATGATGAGAAGAATCGTTATTACCTGAATGCGGATGGAAAGGTAGAAAAAGATTGGTTCAATGTTCCGACAATAAATAAGGACGGAGCGAGTGTCGATCACTGGTATTATGGCGGTGAGGATGGCAAGGTACTCAAGAACGGTTATTATGATCTTGATGGAAAGACCTACTATTTTGACCAGAACGGATCGAGATATCAGAGCCGTTGGATGAATCTGAAGAATGGCAAGCGCCAGTATTTCGATGAGAATGGCGTGATGCAGAGAAGTTGTTGGTTTTCACTCGATAAGACAAAGGCAGATGGAACACCGTACACCGAATGGTACTATGCAGATGAGAATGGTTACCGCCTGAATCGTGGAATCTACACGATCGACGGCAAGCGTTATTTCATCAACAATAACGGAACGATGTTTACCGGCTGGTATACGATGAAGACCGGAGACCGCTATTACTGCGGAGAGGACGGAGCTGTGGCAACTGGCTGGCAGATGCTCAAGATTCCGGTGGATTGGGATGCAAACGGTATTGTCGGTCGTTATGTCAAGGCGAACGGACGTGACGCATATTTCTATTTTGATGAGACGACGGGTGTGCTTACGCGCAGTCTGTCTGGAAATTATACGGAAATCAATGTCAATGGAACTTATTATTGCGTGGACAAGCGCGGAATCATGCAGAGAGGCTGGGGCAAGCTTCGCGACACTTCTCCGGAGATTGACGGCTTCCGCTATTATATGCCGGAGGCAACCGATACCTTGGCTCAGGGCGAGCGCGCAAGAGATTGCTGGGTAAAGACACTCGGCGCGGATGATATGGTTGGCGAGCTGACTGAGAACTGGTATCGTTTTGACAGCAATGGAATGGCAGTGCGTGCAGGAAGAAATGAGATTGTTCTGAAAGAATTTGACGGAAAGACGTATGCATTCGATGAAAATGGACGTACTCTCGACGGTTTCTGGGAGATCAACCGCGTGACGTACTACTTCAATATGGATGATAAGAATGCAGCGGCAACTGGAAAGATTCAAATCGATGATGGCAATGGAGTGACGGATTATTACTTCACGGATACCGGTTCGGCTTATACAGGTGTTTATGATGGTTCCCTCTACTATAAGGGAAGAATGCAGAAAGCTTTCCCGGGCAAGGGCTATGAGGCGATTTCGATTCCGGATGGAAATACGAAACTCGTTGATGAGGCAGGTAAGATTGTAGTCGGTCAGACTGTGACGGATGCAGATGGTAATGAGTGGACGACGGATGACAAGGGTGCAATCACGAAGAACGGAAGTCAGGACAGAAGAACTGCATTTGCACCGAGCGTTCGCGCATGGCAGAAGGGTGACGACAGAGACTGATGAAATCTCTTCTAATTCATACAATGTCAAATAGTTAGAAATAGGACAGACCGCTTGCCAGCGATGGTGGGTGGTCTGTCTGTTTTCGATGTTGAAGTTCTGGCGTTTTGGGCAGAAAATATCTGCGAAGAGTTTCCCTTTCCTTTGGGGAGTGGGTGGATTTTGTTTATGCAGGGAAAGAAACAGTTGAAGAATTTTTCATTTGATAGTAGAATATTTGAGGAATATTTGAAGGAAAAAGAAAATTCGTGAATTTGTCCGGAAATGGTTTCGGACTGCTGTCACTTTTAGGGGGACAGAATTAAGGAGGATAAATTAGAACATGATCGCATATCAGATAAAAATCACCGAGAAGAACAGAAAACCGGTTGCATGGAGACGCTGTCAGATTCCGGCAGGTCTGACCTATACCAGACTGGCTGAGATCTTGCTGGCGGTTTTGGAGCAGGATCAGGCTCTGCCTTTCGGATTTGAGTTCTATCATAAAAAAGTACGGATTCAGGAGAATGGAGCAGGTGTGTTTGGTGCAAGCACAGCTTACACGATGGAAGATGCTCAGACATCCGCGGATGAGCTGATGAACACGGAGGAGTGGTTTAGCTTCTTTGCTGGAAAAGACGGAAAATATCGTGTGGATATCGAGAAACAGCAGGAGAACGTGGACGCAGAAAGCCTGGTTGTGCTTCAGATCAAGGATGCAGAGATTGCAGATGCAGAGGGTGCAAAGAATGCCCTGAATCAGAAGTTAGCTACCGAGTTTGCTGTTTCCCAGACAGAAGCAAATGCAGAGGCGAATAGAGGAGCAAATACTGCCACTCAGAATGCCGAGGAGATCGCACAGGTTGAGAAGGCAATGAAGATCGCAGAGACTGCGGAGAAGAAAGAGGAAGCATTAGACGCTCAGTCTGCAATGCAGGAGGGTGTTGTGCTCAGCACTGAGTGGATTCTTCTGAATCAGGAGATGGATGCCTTAAAGAACATGGCAAAGAAGTGGCATCTCGCTCCGGCAAAGGAGGATGAGGCAGATCCGACGAAGGAGGAGCTTGCACAGAAACTTGCTGAGATCGTTCTTCAGCCGGAAAATATGCGCCAGAACCTTGTGACGATGAAGGATGTCTCCATTCATGTCTGGGAGCAGGTACTTGCAAATGAGGGTGCAACTGCGATTGAGCAGGAGAAAATGGAAGCCCTGATGCCGTTTTACTGGAATGGCTATGTGATGCTGTATCAGAATGGCACGGCTGCTGTTCCGGCAGAAGTAAAGGATGTTTACGCGCAGATCAACACGAAGGAATTCCATCACCGCAGATCTGAGGTAATCTGGATGCTCGACTGCCTGTACATGCACCGCATGATCTATGCAACCGTTCCGGTTTCTGTTATGGTGCAGATGTACCGTGGCAGAGAGGGATTTGAGGTAACTCCGAAGCAGTTTATGGAGATCTTTGAGGCAATCCCGGCAGACCAGAATCCGTGCGTGATCAAGGATGACCGTGTGATCCAGAAAGATGTGCTTCACGATGACGTTTACCGCAAGATTGAGCAGGGACGTCGGATGAAGGATTTCTCGATCCCGTCCGCAGAGGAAGTGCGCGACTGTGAGAAGCACGGCTATCCGTCTAAAAACCCGTCCTACCAGAAGCTCGCAACCTTCTTTGCAGACCAGATGGGACTGCGCGGTGCGTGGACGCAGGAGGCTGTCGCAGCAGTTTGGGAGATGACCGCGATGGGATACAGCCGTGATGAGATTCTTCATGAGTTGACCGAGATGGGAATGGAGTTCTCCATGAGCGCAAAGGAAGCTTTTGGTACTCTGTATCAGGAGGTTTGTGCAAATACGAGAATGTTCCGTTGCAGTGGCTACACCCTCGATGAGATGATGAAGGCACAGGCAAAGGGAATCCGCAAGATTTACCCGAATGATCCGTGTCCGTGTGGAAGCGGTAAGAAGTACAAGAAGTGCTGTGGACGCCTTCAGTAAAACGAAGAAAAAAAGTAAGGTCGAGTAAGTTAAACGTAAAGCCGAGCAAGTTAAAAGTAGAGCCAAGTAAGTAAAAAATAAAGCGAAGTAAGTTAAAACTGAAGTCAAGTAAGAGAAAGTCAAGTAAGACAAAAAAATCGAGAAATGAATGAATTTAAGAATTAATAAATAAATTTAAGAATTGATCGATCGATAAATGAATTTGAGAAATTTGAGAAGCGAGTGAAAAAGCGGAGAGGGGGTTCTGTCATGCCAGTATTTGATTTTAATGATGTCCCGGAGAAGGAGAGAACAGCGGAGTGCACCTACACGACGTTTTCTTCAAACAATTCGAACCCGACACCAGAGCAGCCGATTATGGTTTTGGATAATCAGAAACGGAAGTGGCAACATCATTCCTGTGGACGTTTCACAAATCCGGTGAAGCGGACTGCATTTGAGTTTGAGGAGGAGGACGGAACGGTCAGCGCAGATATCTTGCAGATTGATGCGCGTTTCGTCAGCCTGTTAAAGTGGCTGGGTGAGAACCACATCACGGTGCGCCTGTCCGGTGAGAACCAGGAGGACGGCTATGCTGTGTACAAGATTCGGGAGATTGCATTCGGAGGCGGTACAAAGCTGTCTGCGGAGGACGGTTTCTTGCAGTTTATGATTGAGAGACTGTTAGCAAGCAGTGCACCGGTAGAGGAGGAGAGCGAGGAGGAGACTGATGAGCTCGGCGATGACATGAAGCTCACAAGTCTTCAGAGCATCACGGACTTTATGACCTGTGCAGGAAGAACCCTGCCGGAGAATATTCGTCTGTGGGCACGCCGAAATCTTGCAGTCGCACGTTCCCACGAGGTTTCCCCGGAGGAGCGCCGTCACGCACAGCGCGCACTCTCGATCATGATGAATATCCAGTGGAAGAACAATTACTTTGAGTCGATTGACCCGAAGGAGGCACGCAGAATCCTCGATGAGGAGCTCTATGGCATGGAGCGCGTAAAACAGAGAATCATTGAGACGATCATCCAGATCAACCGCACGCATACGCTTCCGGCTTATGGTCTTCTGCTTGTCGGTCCGGCTGGTACCGGAAAGTCCCAGATCGCCTATGCGGTGGCAAGAATTCTGAAATTGCCGTGGACGACGCTTGACATGAGCTCGATCAATGATCCGGAGCAGTTGACCGGAAGTTCCCGAATTTACGCAAACGCGAAGCCGGGAATCATCATGGAGGCATTCTCAATGGCGGGAGAGTCCAACCTTGTCTTCATCATCAACGAGCTTGACAAGGCGGCTTCCGGAAAGGGAAATGGCAACCCGGCAGATGTGCTTCTGACGCTTCTTGACAACCTTGGATTTACGGATAACTACATGGAGTGTATGATCCCGACCGGAGGCGTTTACCCGATCGCGACCGCAAACGACAAGTCTCAGATCAGTGCACCGTTAATGTCCCGTTTTGCCGTGATCGACATTCCGGACTACACCGCGGAGGAGAAGAAGATCATCTTCTCGCGCTATGCTTTGCCGAAGGTTCTGCGCCGGATGAGCCTGCGCCCGGAGGAGTGCATTCTCACCGATGAGGGTCTTGATGCTGTGATTGAGCTTCATATGAAAACGAGCGGAATCCGTGACCTTGAGCAGGCAGCGGAGCATATCGCGGCAAATGCGCTCTACCAGATTGAGGTCGATCACCTCGAAAAAGTGGTCTTCACCGCCGAGATGGTAAAGAAATTGCTTGCTTAATAAATAATAATTGTAAAATTGTATTTTATTTTTGGGTATGTTTCATTCCTGATTATTTTATCCCCGACTTTTTCTGGAAATGGAGAGAGCCGGGGATTTTTATATACTGTCTTTAGAGTTTTTAGAAAAATTTCTCTAGTGGATTGCATCAGAAAACAGAACACGTTATAATAAAAAAACAGAGGACTAAATTTAATACAAAATCAGTGTTTGCAAAGGAAAAGCGTACTAACTTTAGTACGAAATCGGTGCTTGTAGAGAGAAAGCACACTAACCTTAGTACGAAATTAGCATTTGCAAAGATGAAACGTACTAAATTTAGTACTTAATTAGTACTTGCAAAAATTGAGAGAATCATGTATAATCTTATCAATTTGGGCTGAAATACGAAAGAGCCTGCAAAAAGAAAGGATAGGTACCCCGTATATGAAAGCATTTCTCATTCTGGAAGATGGCACCGTTTTTGAAGGAACAAGCATCGGTTCTACCAGAGAAGTAATCAGTGAAATCGTGTTCAATACTTCGATGACCGGTTACCTGGAGGTTCTCACAGATCCCTCCTACGCGGGACAGGCAGTTGTAATGACTTACCCGCTCATCGGCAACTATGGCATTTGTTATGAGGACATGGAGTCGGGACGGCCTTGGCCGGACGGCTATATTGTTCGTGAATTATCTCGGATCCCCAGCAATTTCCGCAGCGAGGATACCATCCAGCATTTCTTGGAAAAGTATGACATTCCCGGTATCAGTGGCATCGATACAAGAGCCCTCACAAAGATTTTAAGAGAAAAAGGAACCATGAACGGCATGATCACGACGAAGGAGTACGCTGATTTAGCAGAGCCGATTGCCCGCATGAAGGCTTACACCGTAAAGGGTGTGGTTAAGGCAACCTCCTGCAAGGAGAAGTATGTGCTCAAGCAGTCTGACAAGTTTGAGAAGCCGATCAAGAAAGTCGCTCTTCTCGATCTCGGTGCAAAGCGCAACATCGCCCGTTCTCTTGCAGAGCGCGGTTGTGAGGTGACGATCTACCCGTGCGATACAAGCGCAGAGGAGATCCTGGCATCGAACCCGGACGGCATCATGCTGTCAAACGGCCCTGGAGACCCGAAGGAGAATGTCGAGATCATCAAAGAGATCCGCAAGCTCTATGAGTCCAACGTGCCGATCTTTGCAATCTGCCTCGGTCATCAGCTGATGGCACTGGCAACCGGCGCTGACACCTTCAAGCTGAAGTATGGTCACCGCGGTGGCAACCATCCGGTAAAAGATCTCTCCACCGGAAGAGTGTACATCTCTTCTCAGAACCACGGCTATGCAGTGAATCCGGAGAGCTTGGACCCGAAGGTAGCTGAGCCAGCATTCACCAATGTCAATGACGGAACAAACGAGGGTCTGCGCTACGTTGGAAAGAACATTTTCACCGTACAGTATCATCCGGAGGCTTGTCCGGGACCGCAGGATTCTTCGTACCTGTTTGATCGTTTTATCACTATGATGGGAGGAAATGAATAATGCCTAAGATTCCTGGTATCAAGAAAGTTCTGGTTCTGGGTTCCGGCCCGATCGTCATCGGACAGGCGGCCGAGTTTGACTATGCGGGTACCCAGGCCTGCCGTTCCCTGAAAGAGGAGGGCATTGAGGTTGTTCTGTTAAACTCCAACCCGGCTACGATCATGACCGATAAGGACATCGCAGACCGCGTTTACATTGAGCCGTTGACGCTTGAGGTTGTGGAGCAGTTGATCAAGAAAGAGCGTCCGGACAGCATTCTTCCGACTCTGGGTGGACAGGCTGGACTGAACCTTGCAATGGAGCTTGAGGAGGCTGGTTTCTTAAAGGAGAACAACGTTCGCCTGATCGGTACGACAGCCCTGACGATCAAGAAGGCAGAGGATCGTGAGATGTTCAAGGAGACGATGGAGAAGATCGGTGAGCCGGTTGCTCCGTCCGACATTGTTGAGAACGTTGAGGATGGTCTTCGCATCGCAGAGCAGATCGGTTACCCGGTTGTGCTCCGTCCGGCATATACGCTCGGCGGTAGCGGTGGTGGTATCGCAGACAACCCGGAGCAGTGCCGTGAGATCCTTGAGAATGGTCTTCGTCTCTCCCGTGTAGGTCAGGTTCTTGTAGAGCGTTGCATCGCAGGATGGAAAGAGATCGAGTACGAGGTAATGCGAGACAGCGCAGGCAACGTAATCACCGTATGTAACATGGAGAACATCGACCCGGTTGGCGTTCACACCGGAGACAGTATCGTTGTGGCTCCGTCCCAGACTCTGGGCGATAAGGAGTACCAGATGCTCCGTACTTCTGCACTGAACATCATCACCGAGCTTGGTATCACCGGTGGATGTAACGTACAGTATGCACTTCATCCGATGAGCTTTGAGTACTGTGTTATCGAGGTAAACCCGCGTGTAAGCCGTTCTTCCGCACTGGCTTCCAAGGCAACCGGATACCCGATCGCAAAGGTAGCTGCAAAGATCGCTCTTGGTTATACGCTTGACGAGATCAAGAATGCAGTAACCAAGAAGACCTACGCAAGTTTCGAGCCGATGCTCGACTACTGTGTTGTCAAGATGCCGCGTCTGCCGTTCGATAAGTTCATCAGCGCAAAGAGAACGCTGGGAACTCAGATGAAGGCAACCGGTGAGGTTATGAGTATCTGCACGAACTTCGAGGGTGGTCTGATGAAGGCAATCCGTTCCCTCGAACAGCATGTAGACTGCCTGCGCTCCTATGATTTCACGGCTCTGACAAATGATGAGCTGATGAAACAGCTGGCACAGGTTGATGACCGTCGAATCTGGGTAATCGCAGAGGCACTGCGCCGTGGCATTTCCTACGAGGAGATCCATGCGATCACGAAGATTGACTTCTGGTTCATCGATAAGCTCGCAATTATCGTGGAGATGGAGAATAAACTGGAGAAGGGACCGCTGACTCCGGAGCTTCTGAAGGAAGCAAAGCGCATCGAGTTCCCGGACAACGTGATTTCCCGTCTGAGCGGTGTTCCGCAGGATGAGATCAAGGCAATGCGCCATGCAAACAACATCCGCGCTGCTTACAAGATGGTAGATACCTGTGCGGCAGAGTTCGCAGCAGAGACTCCTTACTACTATTCCTGCTTCGACGGCGTGAGCGAGGTTGAGGAGGAGCACTCCCGCAAGAAGGTTCTCGTTCTCGGTTCCGGCCCGATCCGTATCGGTCAGGGTATCGAGTTCGACTTCTGTTCCGTTCACAGTACCTGGGCATTTGCAAAGGAAGGCTATGAGACGATCATCGTCAACAACAACCCGGAGACCGTAA
This sequence comes from Brotaphodocola sp., assembly GCF_050873365.1. Lineage (GTDB taxonomy): Bacteria > Bacillota > Clostridia > Lachnospirales > Lachnospiraceae > Brotaphodocola. The sequence continues at coordinate 86,879 of NZ_JBNMIQ010000005.1, forward strand.
GTACCGACTTCGATATTGCTGACAAGCTGTACTTTGAGCCGTTGACCCCGGAGGATGTTGAGAGCATCGTGGACATCGAGAAGCCGGATGGAGCAGTCGTTCAGTTTGGTGGACAGACCGCAATCAAGCTGACCGAGTCCCTGATGAAGATGGGCGTTCCGATCCTTGGTACCGCAGCAGAGGATGTCGATGCGGCAGAGGATAGAGAGCTCTTCGATGAGATCCTTGAGAAGTGCCAGATTCCGCGTCCGGCAGGTCATACCGTATTCACCGCAGAGGAAGCAAAGAAGGCAGCAGAAAAGCTCGGTTATCCGGTTCTCGTTCGTCCGTCCTACGTTCTCGGTGGTCAGGGTATGCAGATCTGTATCAACGATCACGATGTGGATGAGTTCATCGGCATCATCAACCAGATCGCACAGGATCATCCGATCCTTGTCGACAAGTACATCATGGGTAAGGAGATCGAGGTCGACGCAGTTTGCGACGGTCAGGACATCCTGATCCCGGGTATTATGGAGCACATCGAGCGTACCGGTATCCATTCCGGAGATAGTATCTCCGTATATCCGGCACCGAGCATCACTCCGGTTGTCGAGGCAAAGCTCGTTGACTACACCGAGAAGCTCGCTCGTGCCCTTCATGTAAAGGGTATGATCAACATCCAGTTCATCGTCGATGGAGAGGATGTCTACATCATCGAGGTAAACCCGCGTTCTTCCAGAACCGTTCCGTACATCAGCAAGGTAACCGGAATCCCGATCGTTCCGTTAGCTACTCAGGTGATCTGTGGTCACACGATCCGCGAGCTTGGCTACGAGCCGGGTCTTCAGAAGAAGTCCGAGTATATTGCAATCAAGATGCCGGTATTCTCGTTTGAGAAGATCCGTGGCGCAGATATCAGCCTTGGACCGGAGATGAAGTCTACCGGTGAGTGCCTTGGTATCGCAAAGACCTTCAACGAGGCTCTGTACAAGGCATTCGAGGGCGCAGGCATCAAACTGCCGAAGCACAAGAACATGATCATCACCGTTCGTGAGTCCGAGCATCAGGATGTTGTTCCGATCGCAAGACGTTTCCAGAATGTTGGATACAAGATCTTTGCAACCCGCGGAACCGCAAAAGTGCTCAACGACAACGGCGTAAAGGCATTCCCGGTTAGAAAGATCGAGCAGGAGTCCCCGAACATCCTGGATCTGATCCTTGGTCATGAGATCGATCTCGTTATCGATATCCCGCACCAGGGCGCAGAGGCAAGCCATGATGGTTTTGTGATCCGTCGTAATGCAATCGAGACTGGCGTTCATGTACTGACGAGCCTTGATACGGCTGGTGCACTTGCAACAAGCCTTGAGAATCGTGCAAAAGAGCTGACTCTGATCGATATCGCAACCGTAAAGGGTCGCTAGAACTTAGTTTTCCATAAAATTGCCACGCCTGATAAGATTTGTCTTTTGTCAGGCGTGGTAATTTTGTTTAGAAAGGACGGTGTTCGCTATGGAAATGATGATGATTATCGTGCAGGAGCAGGATTATGAGAAACTGGCGGGGCTTTTGATCCGCAACCGGATTCTTGCGACAAAGTTTTTGACAGAGGGACTTTACACGAACAAGAAAAATATCACGCTGATGATCTGTATTGAGAAGGAGCGTGAGCAGGAAGTTCTTGACTATGTGCGCCAGAGCTGTACGGAGCGCTATGAGGATCGTCAGGTCTGGGAATACAACGGCAAGACGATGGTCGATGTCGTGCGAAACATCAAGATCGGCGGAGCAACCGTTATCATTTCAGAGGTGGATCGCGTTCTGAAATATTAAAAGATTAATAAATACTGAAGTACCGGAATACCGAAATACTGGAATACCGAAATCCCAAAGGATTTATTACGGACGGAAGGATTTATAGATTTATAAAGAAAAGAAAAAAGAAAACAGGAAACAGGAAGAAAAGAGGAGTGACTTTGCGGAAACTTCCCCAATTGGGGGTGGACATGGAGTCTCTCTCTTCTTTTCTTCCTTTTTGTGTTTTGTGTGTGCATGTTTTGTTTCTGTCTCCGTTGACAATTGCGAGTGTGGATGTGCTGATTGCCGATGGGGCAAAATTCGTTGCTGTTTGTGCAATGCATGAATTCTAATTTTAAAAAAATAAAAAAAAGAATCCGAGGAATTTGGAAAAAAGAGATGTTGTCAGATCGGTAAAATTCGTGTACAATTTAATCATATCGTGACGTTTTTTCTGCAATTATTCTTACGCTCAAAAAGTATTGTGGAAAGTTTTGCCAGTATTGTGGAAATGGATTTGCGCGAAATTTATGAGAAGATTTTGCGAATATGTTGCGGAAAAAGTGAGATGGACGTTACTGTACACGGGTAGGAATTTTCTGAACGGAAAATGCTGTATGATACCGTGGAGGTAACAGATTGACAACTTAGAATTGTATGGGGGGAAAGCAAAATGGCAGAAGAGAAAACTGGAAAAATGAATCCGGAAGTCATGCAGGAAAAAAAGAGAGAGGTGCTTCTGACTGCAAAGAAGGCATATGACGAGAAGCTGATGGCAGGCACGAGTGGAAATATGAGTGCCTACTGTCCGGAGTGTGGACTGATGGCGATCACACCGAGCTCTTATGATTACAGCATTATGGAGGAGAAGGACATCGTTGTGATTGATCTCGATGGAAATGTGATTGAGGGTTGCCACCGCCCGTCTTCCGAGTGGAAGATGCATGCAGAGATTTATCGCCATCTGCCTCGCGTTGGCGCGATCGTGCACACGCACTCTCCGTATGCGACCTCGTTTGCAGTGACGCATCAGGAAATCCCGGTCATTCTGATTGAGATGATTCCGTTCCTCAAGGGAAGCATTGAGGTCAGCCCGTATGCGACGCAGGGAAGTGCCGAGGTTGGATTGAATGCGGTGCCGATTCTCGAGCGCAAGAATGCCTGCCTGATGGCAAATCACGGTGTTGTCGCAGTCGGAGCGACGATGGCGGAGGCTTATATCAACAGCGTCTACGTTGAGGATACCGCAAAGATTTATCACATGGCGCTGAGCGTTGGAACACCGATTGAGATCCCGGGATATGAGAAAGAAAAGTAAGATTCTGGGATAAGTGTATCTAAGTGTATTTAAACGTATTTAAACGTATCTAAACGTGTCGTTTTATAGAGTTATAGGAAATATTAGAGATAATATCAGATAATATCAGGAAACATCAGATAAGGGGACAGAAAGGAAATGCGAGGAGTTTATTTTAACGGAACAGGGGCAGAGTTTCGTGACGATCTGCCAAAGCCGGTTCCGTCTGCAACGGAGAGTCTGATTCGGATTCTCTGTGCAGGAGTGTGTAACACAGATCGGGAAATTCTAAAAGGATATCGCCCGTCGTTTCGCGGTGTGATGGGACATGAGTTTGTCGGTGTGGTTGAAGAGTCCTCTGATCCGTCATGGGTTGGAAAGACGGTTGTCGGGGAACTGAATGCGGGATGTGGTCACTGCATTTACTGTCGGACGGGGCGTGAGAAGCACTGCCTGACGCGCCGGGTAATCGGGATGGAGAGAAAGGACGGATGTTTTGCGGAGTATATGACGCTTGAGACCCATCTCTTGCATGAAGTGCCGGCTACGTTGGCGCCGGAGACAGCACTGCTCACCGAGCCTCTTGCGGCAGCTCTTCAGGTCACAAAGCAGGTGCATATCCAGCCGGATCTTCCGGTCGCTGTGATCGGAGATGGACGACTGGCATATCAGGTTGCAAGCGTTCTGCGACTGACCGGGGCAAATCTGACGGTGATTGGAAAACATCCGGAGAAGCTCGCCCAGTTTGCGTCATTTGGGCGGACGATGACGGTCGAGCAGGCGGAAAATCTTGCCGATCAGGCACTTGAATCCGGTGAGGGAAGCTATGAGGTTGTCGTCGAGGCGTGCGGTGCACCGTCCGGACTTGAGCTTGCGACAAAGATTGTGCGAAAGCAGGGCACGATCGTTTTAAAGAGCACGTATGCGGGAAAGACGAATGTCGATATGAGTTTCTATGCAGTCAATGAGATTGCAATCAAGGGAAGCCGATGTGGCCCGTTTGAGCCGGCACTGCGTCTTTTGGAGCAGGGGCTTGTGAAGTTACCGCCGGTGGAGTTTTATGAGCTTGAGGATTATGAGAAGGCGTTTAGTTCCCGGGCGTTTAAGGCGGGATTTCGAATTGGGAGATAGTTGAAACTTTTTTGCTTCGGGAGCCCGCTAGTAATTGGCGTCATAGAATTGGCATCATAAAGCAAATAAAAATAGTTTTAATAGAGAGGATAACAAAATGGCAGAGTTTTTGATGGAAGACGGCAAGATGGCAGAGCCGGAGAATGTGAGACTGAGTGAGGATGGAAAGGCGGTTGTGATTTTAGATCAGACCCAGCTTCCGAATGTGACGGAGTTTTTGACGCTCGATACCGCAAAGAAGATGTATGATGCGATTTTTGAGCTTCAGGTGCGCGGAGCACCGGCGATCGGCATCTGTGCAGGATACTGCATGTATGTGCTTTCTGGTCAGATTGCGGAGGAGACGAAGGATTATGAGGGATTTCTTGCGAAGTTCCGCAAGCAGAAAGAGTATCTGAATTCTTCTCGTCCGACGGCTGTCAACTTGAGCTGGGCATTGAACCGCATGGAGAAGACCGTGATCGCAAACAAGGAGAAGAGCGTGGATGAGATCGTCGAGATCCTCGGCGCGGAGGCAAAGGAGATTCAGGCGGAAGATCAGCGCATGTGTCGTGCAATTTCCGAGTACGGTCTGTCTCTGATCAAGGACGGCGATGGAATTCTGACCCACTGCAACGCAGGTCCGCTTGCAACCTCGAGCTATGGAACGGCTCTTGGCCCGCTGTTTCTCGGAAAAGAGCGTGGAATGAATTTCCATGTGTTCTCGGATGAGACGAGACCGCTGTTACAGGGTGCGCGTTTGACTTCCTATGAGCTTCAGAAGGCAGGCATCGATGTGACGCTGATCTGCGACAATATGGCGAGCATCGTGATGAAGAACGGCTGGGTACAGGCATGCTTCGTCGGCTGTGACCGCGTCGCAGCAAATGGAGATGCAGCGAATAAGATCGGAACGAGTGGAGTTGCGATTCTGGCAAAATACTACGGAATCCCGTTCTATGTACTCGGACCGACCTCAACGATCGACATGAACTGTAAGACAGGTGCGGACATCAAGATTGAGCTTCGCAATCCGGATGAGATCAAGAAGAAATTCTACGAGAAGCCGATGGCACTTGAGGAGGTCAAATGCTATAATCCGGCATTCGATGTGACCGATCACGAGCTGATTGCGGGAATCATTACCGAGAAGGGCATTTGCCGTGCTCCGTACACCGAGAGCCTTGCAAAATTGTTTGAGGATTAAAGATTCACGTCGATTCAAAAAAGATAAAATTCTGAGGCTTACGGCGGGATTGATTTGAAAAAACGAAAATATTCATTAGAAAATTTAATAAATAGTGAGAGAAAAAGAAGAAGTTTAGAAGAATTGGTTGATATTCGCCGTGATTTGTAGTAAAAATATACATGTAACCATTTTTTATTTCTCAAAAAGATGTGGATTTTGTGCGCGAAAAGACAGGGGAAACAGTTCGGAGACGGACTGGATGGCACGAAGGGTATCATGGCGAGAATCATAGGAAACAGGTACAGAGAGAACAACAAAAAAGGAGAATCAGATTATGAAAAAAGTTCTGAGTATAGCGCTGAGCACAGCAGTAGTAGCTAGTACGCTTTTAACCGGATGTGGCGGTAGCAACGGCGGTTCCGCAGAGACCACAGCACCGGCAAAGGATGAGACCACTGCAAGCGCAGAGGGTGAGAGCAAGGCAGAGGGTGGCTCTGAGGCAAGTGGCGATGCTCTGAAGATTGCGATTGTCAGCAGTCCGTCCGGCGTAGATGACGGTTCTTTCAACCAGGATAACTACAACGGTGTTCTGGCATTCATCGAGGAGAATCCGTCCGCAACCGTTACTCCGGTTCGTGAGGAGACCGGTGATACCGCAGCAGCTCTTCAGGCAGTTGCAGATATCGTTGCAGATTACGATGTTATCGTATGCTGTGGTTATCAGTTCGCAGGAATCGGCACCCTTGCAGAGGACAACCCAGATGTAGATTTCATCCTGGTTGACTCCAACCCGTCTGATGCAGAGGGCAATGAAGTTAGCTGTGACAACATCTACGCAATGACCTTCAAGGAGCAGGAGGGTGGCTTCTTTGCAGGTATGGCAGCAGCACTTGAGTCTCAGTCCAAGAAGGTTGCAGTCGTAAACGGTATCGCATATCCGTCCAACGTAAACTATCAGTTTGGTTTTGAGTCCGGTGTCAACTACGCAAACGAGAAGTTTGAGGCTGGCGCTGAGGTTGTAGAGCTTCCGTCCTACGCAGGTACCGATGTAACCGGCGCAAATGTTGGCGGTAACTATGTAGGTAGCTTCGCAGATGAGGCAACCGGTAAGGTAGTCGGCAAGGCTCTGATCGACGAGGGCGTTGACACGATCTTCGTAGCAGCAGGTGGTTCCGGAAACGGTGTCTTCACCGCAGCAAAGGAAGCAACCGGCGTGAAGGTAATCGGCTGTGACGTAGACCAGTACGATGACGGTGCAAACGGTTCTGACAACGTAATCCTGACCTCTGTTCTGAAAGTTATGAGCATGAACGTAGAGAAACAGCTCAACGCAGTTAAGGATGGTTCCTTCAAGGGTGAGAACGTAGTTCTTGGTGCAGATACCGATTCTACCGGCTTTGTAAAGGCAGAGGGCAGAAATCAGATGTCTGAGGATACGATCAGCAAGCTCGATGAGGCTTATGAGCTCGTGAAGGACGGAACGATTGTTCCGGCATCCAACTTCAACGGCGAGACTCCGGAGGATTTCACCGGCTTAAAGTAAGCGCTTGATGAATTTCGGATAGGTTTCCAAGAATCCAAGAATTAATGAATGAAAGAATGAAAGATTCGGAGTTTGGAAGTTTGAAAATTCGAAAATTCGGATAAGAGATTTGAGTTGAGAAGAGACTAGAGAAGAGATTAGAGAAGAAAGATGGTCTCAACAGAACAATAAGGGTTCCGGCTTTATGGGTCCCTGATCAGGACTCATAGAAGCCGGCCTTTTTGAATGCCTCAGATGCAGGTCGCAGATAAGTGTCGCATGACAGCAGAGGTGCTGGCTTGCGACACCTATGCGTTTACAGGAAAATGAAAAACGAAACGTGAAGCCGAAAAATGAAAATAGAACAGAAAATAAGAAATCTGGGTATTCAAAAGGGAACAAGAAAATGGAGATAAGGAGGTCGGTTTATGTCGGAGTACATCATTGAGATGAAGCACATCACCAAACGCTTTCCCGGCATTGTGGCGAATCAGGATGTGACGTTGCAGATCAAGAAGGGAGAGATTTTTGCCCTTCTGGGAGAGAATGGAGCGGGAAAATCCACGCTGATGAGTATGCTGTTCGGTATGTATGAGCCGGATGAGGGCGAGATCTGGATTCGCGGAAAGAAGGAGAACATCACCTCTCCGAGTTATGCGACGAAACTGAATATCGGTATGGTGCACCAGCACTTTAAGCTGGTATCCAACTACACGATCACAGAGAATATCATTCTCGGACTGGAGAACAAGGACAAAAAGTTCGGTTTTCTGCCGTGGGTGGATTTAAAGAAGGCGGACAAGAAAGTCGCAGAGCTGTCAAGGCAGTATGGTCTTGAGGTCAATCCGACCGATGTGATCGAGGACATCAATGTCTCGATTCAGCAGAGAGTGGAGATCCTGAAAATGCTCTATCGCGAGGCGGAGATTCTGATCTTTGATGAGCCGACGGCTGTGCTGACTCCTCAGGAGATCGAATTCCTCTTAAAGATCATCAAGGGACTGCGCGACGGCGGAAAGACGATCATTCTGATCACGCATAAGCTCGAGGAGATCAAGCAGGTTGCAGACCGCTGTGCAATCCTCAACCGTGGTCGCCTGATCGATGTGCTCGATGTGGCGACGACCTCGACGAAGACGATGGCGAACAAAATGGTCGGCCGTGAGGTTAGTTTCCAGGTTGAGAAGAAGCCGGCAAACTTCCGCGAGACCGTGCTTGAGGTCAAGAACCTCACGGTGCGCAACCAGGATCATTTCGATGTCGTGAAGAACGTCTCGTTCTCGATTCATGGCGGTGAGATCTTTGCGATCGCCGGTGTATCCGGAAACGGTCAGATCGAGGTTGCCGATGCGATTGCGGGACTTGCGGAGGCAGCTGAGGGACAGATCATTTTAAACGGTGTCGACATCACGCATGAGAGCATCCGAAAGAGAACCCTTCAGGGTATTTCCTACATCCCGGAAGACCGTCAGAGTTACGGTCTCGTCCTCGACTTTACGCTTGAGGAAAATCTGGCATTAAAGACGTATTTCAAGGAGCCGTTCTCTCATCATGGGGTACTCAACCAGAGCGCGTTTGATGAGTACGGAAAAGAGCTAATTGATCGCTACGATATCCGAAGTGGTCAGGGCATCAAGACGATCGTCCGCTCGATGAGTGGAGGAAACCAGCAGAAGGCGATCATCGGTCGTGAGATCGAGCTGAAATCCCCGCTGATGATCTTTGTACAGCCGACGCGAGGTCTTGATATCGGTGCGATTGAGAACATTCACCGCCAGATCATTCAGGAGCGTGATGCGGGCAAGGCGATCCTTCTGATTTCTCTCGAACTCGATGAGATCATGGACTGTGCCGACACGATCGGTGTCATCTACAACGGTCAGATTCAGAAGATTGCAGACGCCAAGACACTGACGACGAATCAGGTCGGAGAATTTATGATGGGGGTAAAAGCGGATGCAGAAAAATAATCATACAATCAAAAAAGGATTCGTCCGCCTTCTCGGAAATGAGCGCTATCAGGCGGTTTCGATTCCGCTGTTTGCGATCGTGCTGAGCCTTCTCGCCGGTGCGGTTGTGATCCTTGCACTCGGCAAGAATCCACTTGTGGCTTACCAGAACCTGCTTCAGGGTTCGGGCATCCTGCCGAAGGCGACGTATGCAGGTCACAAGAGCATGTTGACGGATTTCATGAGCTTTATGAACGCGTGGACGCCGATGCTCTTTGCTTCTCTTGCAGTTGCAGTGGCTCTGCGTGCCGGTCTGTTTAACATCGGTATCTCAGGTCAGATGCTGGTTGCCGGTTTTGTGACGACTCTGCTGATCGGTTACAGCGATCTTCCGGCTCCGGTTGCAAAACCGCTTGTTCTGATCTGTGGAATCATCTCGGGTGCGCTTGTCGGTGCACTGATCGGATGGATGAAAGAGAAGTTCAACATCAATGAGGTTGTGTCCTCGATCATGATCAACTACATTGCACAGTATGTGATCAGTTTCTTTATCAACACCTACTATGTCAATCCGGTATCCCGTCAGTCGAATCCGGTTTCGAAGGCATCGAGACTGACGCTGATGGACACGACAGTCGGAGATCTCAAGATGGATATTCCGCTTGGAATCGTCCTCGCGATCATCATTGCGATCGCAGTAAAGTTCCTGCTTGACCGCACGACATTCGGCTATGAGCTCAAGAGTGTCGGAACAAGCCGAAATGCCGCAAAGTATGCCGGTATCAAGGTTGGTCGCAGTATGGTTATGGCATTTGTCGTATCGGGTGCACTTGCCGGACTTGCCGGTGTGACCTACTATCTCGGATACTTCGGATCGATTCAGCCGAAGGTGCTTGCAAGCACGGGATTTGACTCGATTGCAGTCTCCCTGCTCGCAAACTCGAACCCGATCGGCATCATTTTCTCCTCCTTCCTGATTACCGTGATCAGCAAGGGTAGTACTTATATGAACTCTGCGTCCGGACTTGAGTCGGAGATTGCGTCTGTTATCACCGGTGTGATCCTTCTGTTCTCCGCGTGCGGTGCATTCATTCGTTATAAGGTCAAGAGTATGAAAGAGGAACTTAAGGAAAGCGAAGAAAGGGGGAACCGCTAATGGAACGAATCATCATAGACGGACTTTCTTTTTCCCTGCCGTTGTTTATCATGGCAATCGGCGGTATTTACAGTGAGAAGAGCGGTATCACAAACCTTGCGCTCGAGGGACTTCAGGGCGTGGGTGCATTCTTCGGCGCGCTTGTCGCTGTGAGCATTGCAGGAAATTTTTCGGGAAATTCTCAGGTGCCTTACTATGTCGCACTTTTGTTTGCCGTGATCGGAGGAACGCTCTACTCCCTGCTTCACGCTCTTTTGTGCATTCGCTTTAAGGCAAACCAGGTTATCAGCGGTGTCGTTATCAATATTCTGGCATCGGCGCTGACGGCTTTCTTAACCAAGTACATCAACCGCAGTGTCTTCGGCGCGGCTTCTGATAAGTTCGTGCTCGGCGTATCTGCAAAGTGGACGATCCCGGGTCTTTCCCAGATTCCGGTGCTCGGTGCAGTCTTCAAGGATATTTACCCGTTTGAGGTGATCATTGTTGTTGTGGCAATCATCGCCTGGTATGTGATGTACAAGACTCCTTACGGCATGAATCTTCGCGCCTGCGGTGACAACCCGCATGCAGTCGATGCTGCCGGTGTCGATGTGGCAAAGGTTCGCCTGATTGCCGTTATGGTGTCCGGCGGTCTTTCCGGTCTTGCAGGAATCAGCTTTGCGTACTCCATCTCCGCAAACTTCTCCTCGAGCATCTATGTCGGCTACGGATATCTGGCGATTGCAGCGCTGATCTTCGGAAACTGGACGATTCTTCCGACACTCGGCTCCTGCCTGCTGTTTGGATTTGCGCGTTCTGGCGGATACTTCCTTGTACAGAAACTTCAGATGCCGAGCAGTTACTCGGATCTCGTGATGACGCTTCCGTATGTTGTGACGCTTTTGCTTCTGATTTTCTTCTCGAAGTACAACCGTTCCCCGCGTGCGCTCGGTGAGATCTACGATAAGGGCAAGCGATAAGAGTAAGCCATAAGACAAAACGGGTAAGTGAGAACTATGCGCAGAAGATAAACGTAAGCAACAAGAGTAAATAACAAAAGTAAATAATAAGAAGTTGTTTTGGAACGCATAGAAAAATTGAACTGAAAAAGAGAAGTCGATCTGGAAAAGAAAATAGAACTAAAAAAGAAAAGAATGGAGAAGGAGGGATTACAGATGAATATTCGTTTTTATAATGCGAGAATTCTGACGATGAATCAGAGTACCGAGATTCTGGAAGGAGAAGTCTGGGTGGAGGGAAACCGAATCACCCATGTCGGACCGGTCAATGTCAGCGGTGCGGACTCTGTAAAGATTCTGGAACAGCCGATCTGGGATCGTGAGATTGATGCAAAGGGCAACCTGATTATGCCGGGATTTAAGAATGCACATACGCACTCTGCAATGACGTTTCTGCGCTCTTATGCGGATGATATGCCACTTCTCGACTGGCTGAACAAGCAGATCTTCCCGATGGAGGCAAAACTTCAGGGAGAGGACATTTACTGGCTGAGCCGTCTTGCGATTCTCGAGTATCTGACAAGCGGAATCACCGCAAACTTTGATATGTATTTCCACCCGGAGATGATTGCAAAGGCATCGGTCGACAGTGGATTCAGAACCGTGATTGTCAGCAGTCTCAATGACTTTTCGTCCTCGCTCTCCGCGATGGAGGAGGAGTATCAGACTTATAACAACTACGATGAGCTGATTAAGTACAGCCTTGGCTTCCATGCAGAGTACACGACCTCGAAAAAACTGCTTGAGGGTGTCGCAAATCTCTCCCAGAAGTACAAGGCTCCGGTCTTCATGCACAATTCCGAGACCGAGTCAGAGGTGGCTCAGTGTGTGGGACGCTATGGCATGACTCCGACGACATTTCTTGATTCTCTCGGCATGTTTGAGTACGGCGGTGGCGGTTACCACTGCGTCTGGATGAGTGAGGAGGATCTCGACATCTTTGCAAAGAAGCATCTGATTGCAGTCACAAACCCGGGATCAAACACGAAACTCGCAAGTGGAATTGCGCCGATCTCCGAGATGCTTGAGAAGAATATCTGCCTTGCAATCGGAACGGACGGACCGGCGAGCAACAACTGTCTCGACATGTTCCGCGAGATGTTCCTTGTGACCGGACTCGGCAAACTGCGCGAGAAGAATGCAGGGGCAGTTCCGGCAGATGAGGTGCTCAAGATGGCAGTCTCCGGCGGTGCGTATGCGATGGGACTTACCGACTGTGACTGCTTGGCAGAGGGCAAACTTGCCGACCTGATCATGATCGATCTTCACCAGCCGAACATGCAACCGCTCAACAACATTGCAAAGAACCTTGTGTACAGCGGAAGCAAGCAGAATGTAAAGCTGACAATGGTAAATGGCCAGATTCTGTATGAGAACGGCGAGTTCTCGATCGGTGTTGATCCGGAGGAACTTTACGAGAGAGCAAACGGCATCATCACGCGTATGCGCGAGAACTAAGACATGCACCAAGTTTTCCTGAATTTGAAAATCAGAGTTTGATTTGACTCATAGATAGCAGGTAGTAATTAGGTTTCTGATATGAAAAAACAGACAGAGAAGACCTGGGGCGGATATGATTTGATCCGCACATCCAGGAAAACGATCGCCATCCAGATTACTTTGGATGGCGATGTTACCGTAAGAGCCCCGAAAGACTGCGACAAGGAGGAGATCGACGATCTGATCCGGGATCGTCAGGCATGGATTGAGGAAAAGAGAGCAGAATTTCTCGCAGAGAAGAGGGAGCGGGAGAGAAGGCAGGAGCAGTTTCCAGAAATCACGCCGGAGAATGAGCCGGAGTTTCGTCGTCTCGCAAAGGAGAAGATTCGCAGTCGCGTCGCATTCTTTGCGGAGCGCGTCGGTGTGGATTACGGGAAAATCACAATCAAGGATACGAAATCGCGCTGGGGCAGTTGCAGTTATCAGGGCAACTTAAATTTTTGCTGGCGCTTGATTCTTGCGCCGGATGAGGTGCTCGACTATATTGTCGTGCATGAACTCTGTCACAGGCTTGAGATGAATCATTCTGAGCGATTCTGGGCGGAAGTCGGGCGGGTGCTTCCGGAATATGAGAAGAGCAAGGAATGGCTGAAGGAGAACGGACTGGCGCTATTGGAGCGCTGAAAAAAGTCATCTTAGATCGCTCGTTTGAGGCTTGGCAAAAAACTGAATCGAAAGACGAGAGACAGGAAAGATGGAAAACGGACAGAATAAGAAAGACTGACAGACAAGAAACAACGATAGACAGGATAGAACAACAGACAAGAAAGAATGACAGACAAGATAGAAGGATAGGTTAAAAAGTTTTATGACAAATGATATGACAAAGGGAAGTCCGGTACGGCTGATCCTTGCTTTTATGATTCCCGCGTATCTGGGAAATATTTTTCAGCAGTTTTATAATCTGGTGGATGCCGTTGTCGCCGGGCGATACATCGGCGTAAATGCGCTTGCAGCAATCGGAAGCACGACTTCCCTCAACTTTCTGGTGATCGGATGGCTCAATGGAATCACGAGTGGATTTGCGATCATGGTTGCTCAGAGTTTCGGAGCAAAGGATTACAAGAAGATGCGTCACTATGTGGCTGTTTCGATCGAGCTCTGCGTGGCGTTTGTCGTCGTGATGACACTCGCACTTCTGACATTCAACTATCCGATCTTGAGACTGATGAACAGCCCGGATGAGATCATCGACCAGACGGCATCGTATCTGGCGATCATCTATGCGGGACTTTTTGTGACTGCCGCCTACAATGCACTGGCAGCAGTGCTTCGTGCACTCGGAGACAGCCGTTCTCCGCTGTATTTTCTGATTATTTCCGCTGTCCTCAATGCGATCCTCGATGTAGTCTTTGTGATCAAACTTCACATCGGAGTTGAGGGATGTGCGTGGGCGACGGTGATTGCGCAGGGCGTTTCGGCACTTTGCTGTCTGGTCTATATCATCCGCAAATTTCATATTTTAAAACTCTCATCGGAGGATTTCCGTCTGGATTTCCCGATGATGGCAGAACTCATGGGAATCGGTATTCCGATGGCACTTCAGTTTTCGATCACGGCACTCGGAACGATCATTGTGCAGGGCGCAGTCAACAGCTATGGTTCCACTTATATTGCGGGATTTGCAGCGGCAGGAAAGCTCCAGAACCTTGTCACCTCGATCTTTATCGCCTTCGGTGCGACAACAGCGACCTATGTGGGACAGAACTGGGGAGCAGGCAAATTTGACCGCATCAAGCAGGGCGTCCGGGACACGCAGATCATGATTCTGATCAGCGCAGTGTTCATGATCCTGATCATCCATTTCTTCGGAGATCCGTTGATCCACATCTTTATCGATGGAAGTCAGACCGAAGTGACGGAGGCGGCAAGATCGTATTTCCGCACGGTTTCCTGGTGTTATCCGTTCCTCGGAAGTATTTTTCTGTATCGAAATGCGCTTCAGGGACTCGGGCACGGATTTGTGCCGATGATGGGCGGTGTGTTTGAGCTTGGAGCGAGATCGCTGGTTGTCATGGTCGTTGCAAGACTCGGTTACGGTTTTGTAGAGACCTGTGCGTCTGATCCGGCAGCATGGATTGCGGCACTGATTCCGCTGATCCCGTATTTCCTCTATATGATGAAGAAAACGGAGAGACAGATCCTTGCAAAGCAGGAAAAGTAGTTGCGCGACAAGTCGGTCAGTCTGCAAGTTCCGTGTACAAGTAATATCGTCAAAAACGTTTTGCATGCAAAAAAATGCTTTACAAAAGGAAAATTTGTGATAAAATAAGACAAAAATAAATAAGAGAAGCAGAGTAGGTCTGTGTGCGTCAAGTGCCAGCCGGACAGGGAGTTGCCGGCAGGACGAAAAAGAACGAGAACAAAGGAGTTCTTTGCGGTACACAGTCCGCATCCCGCTGCGAAGAGGATATATTTCAATCTTATATCTCCTTTGTAGTTCGAGAGGTCTGCAAAGGAGGTATTTTTTATGCGTAAAATGATTTCCTTGTTTACCAGTTCTCATCAGGAACTCAAGCACGTCCGTGCGATCACGACGATGGCGATGTTTGGAGCTTTGTCCGTGATTCTCGGATACTTCACGATCCAGATCGGCGATTACATCAAGATCGGTTTCTCGACAATCGTCAATCAGTTTGTGTGCAGTCTCTTTGGACCGGTTGCCGGAGCCGTCTTCGGTGGCACGATGGACATTGTGAAGTTTCTGATCAAGCCGACCGGAGCATTTTTCCCGGGATTCACGCTTGTGGCGATTGTCGCAGGACTGATTTATGGCTGTTTCTACTATAAGCGCCCATTGACGCTGACGCGCGTTCTGATCGCAGAGCTGACAGTCTGTGTGATCTGCAACATGCTGATGAGCACGTATTTCCTGAGCATGCTCTACGGAAAGGGATTTCTCGCACTGCTTCCGATGCGTGCATTCAAAAATATGATTATGTGGCCGATCAACTCCGTTCTGTTTTACACGGTGAGAAAGGTTCTCGAGAGTGCCGGAGTGGTACGCCTTTTGAAAGCGAATGCTTAAAAGGATATGCCTGAAAACGACGATTAAGAAAGACAATAAATCAAAATAGTAAGTCAAATAATAAGTCAAAGTAATGAATCAAAAAGTGGTAAATCAATAAGAAAACCAGCAGGGAATCGGAAATCGAATTCTCTGCTGGTTTTTTGTCTCACTGTGGTGATCAGAAATGGATGAATCGTTACGTTACTTGTTATTCTTTTTTTACGGTCTTTGCCTCAATATCTTTTCGGATCGAGAGCATGCGCTGATCGGTCTCTGCAATGACTTCGGCGCACTGGCGGAGCTGTTCGCCGATCTCCTCAGCATTGTCGACATCTTTCTTGTATTTGAGCTGATGATCAAGACTTGCCCAGAAATCCATCGCAATCGTGCGGATCTGAACCTCGACGCGGATGTTTCGTTTTTCTTCCGAGAAATAGACCGGCACTTCGATGATCAGGTGGTAACTGCGATAGCCGTTTGGCTTCGGATGCTTGATATAGTCCTTGATTGCGATGACGGTCACATCGTCCTGACTTACGAGCATGTTGGCGACGGTGTAGATGTCATCGACGAAGGAGCAGATAACGCGGATTCCGGCGATGTCGTCGAGATTCGTGCACATGGATTCCACGGATACGGGAAGATTTCGGCGGATCAGCTTTTCCACAATGCTCGTCGGCTTCTTTACACGGGATTTGATGACTTCGATCGGGTTGCGCTGGTGGCGGATCGAGAGTTCATCGTTGAGTACCTCGAGTTTGGTCTTTACTTCACGGATGGCGCAGGTGTACATCATCATGGCGGACTGGAACTGTCTTGCCTGACTGATCAGTGCCTCCGGAACCTGTGCGAGATTTGGGACATTGACGGCGGACTGGATCAGCTCGCTGTTTGGATTCATATTTACATTCATTTTTTAAGACCCCTTAGTATCGATAGATTTAGAATTCTGTATCAGGGAGCGGGAGCATGGGTGACATCCTACCCGGATACATGTTCATTATAAGCAGTTTTTACTAAAACGACAAGCGATAAAATGAGAAAAAATTAAAAAATTCACAAATACAGAGAATCTGGGAGCGGGCAAAGGTTGGGAGGGCGAAATGGACGAAAGAGGGGCTTGGGAGGGCACTATGAAAAAAGAAAGGCTTGCAAAAGCCTGTTAAATGAACTACAATGAAATGAGGGTCTAAAAATGTGTATGTTTAAGATTGCTTGATTTGGGGGATTGCGAACGTACATAAAAAGAAACGATAAGAAGAATCAGAATTGGAGGAAATTTCACATGAGTGAGAATTGTACGCATGACTGCAACAGCTGTGGAGAGAGCTGTCCAAGCCGGAACGGAGGTCAGCCGACCAGCCTTCTGGCACCGCTGAATCCTGCAAGTAGCGTCAAGCATGTAATTGGCGTTGTGAGCGGAAAAGGTGGAGTAGGAAAGTCTCTTGTTACTGCACTGATGGCAGTGAAAATAAATGAAAAGGGAAAACATACCGCGATTCTGGATGCAGATATCACCGGTCCGTCGATTCCGAAGGCATTTGGTCTTGGCACGGATGGTCTGTCTGTGACTGAGGATGGCATGATGGTTCCGGCAACGACGGCTACCGGAATTGACATTATGTCTGCAAACCTGCTTCTTGATAAGGATACTGATCCGGTAATCTGGAGAGGCCCGGTTATCGCAGGTGCAGTAAAGCAGTTCTGGAGCGATGCACTCTGGAAGGATGTGGACTACATGTTCGTAGACATGCCTCCGGGAACTGGCGATGTTCCGCTGACCGTATTCCAGTCTCTTCCGCTTAGCGGAATCATCATTGTAACCTCTCCGCAGGAGCTGGTTTCCATGATCGTTGCAAAGGCAGTGAATATGGCACAGAAGATGAATGTTCCGATCCTTGGTCTTGTTGAGAATATGAGCTATTTGAGCTGTCCGGATTGCGGAAAGAAGATTTCTGTATTTGGTGAGAGCCATATTGATGAGATTGCGGAGCAGTATGGTATTCCGGTACTT
This sequence comes from Brotaphodocola sp., assembly GCF_050873365.1. Lineage (GTDB taxonomy): Bacteria > Bacillota > Clostridia > Lachnospirales > Lachnospiraceae > Brotaphodocola. Next base: position 104,403 of record NZ_JBNMIQ010000005.1, read on the forward strand.
GCAAAGATCCCGATCGATCCGAAGATTGCAGAGAATGTCGATGCAGGTACGGTAGAGTATCTGAAGGAAGACTGGATGGAGACCGCTGCCGAGAAGGTACTGGCTCTGTAAAAGGTTTGAGTTGGATTGAGAACTCAGAAATTGATTTGAAAAGTTAAGAATTTAGAAAATTGAAATAATTTAGAGAATTGAGATAGTGAATAGTGAGTGAATAGTGGGGCTCCGACAGGCGAAACAAGTCACGCAAACGCGCTCTCGCTCCGGGTAAATCAGCGGAAGCGTCACTGGCGCTTCCGCGATACGCCGAGCGAGCGTAGCGGTGCATAAGGCTATAAAGTACATAGCCTAAGCACCGACGCTTCACACGGGTTTGCTTAGACTTTTTCGCCATCGGAGCCATCTAGTAAATTTCTTTTCCAAAGTAGTGCTTGCTGAGAGGTATTTTTTCACGGCTTTCAAAATCTAAATATATGTTGTACGAATTTTGAGTAGTTAGTACAAATAATAGGACAGGCTTTGTGTGATTGCAAAGCCTGTTTTTTTGTATAGAGAGAGTGCCGGCGTATTGTCTCCGGAAACTTGCAGGATCACGCGTTTTACACCAAATTCAGCAAGTTGTTTGAGTAGTTTGCGAATCAGAATAGTGCCAAATCCTTTTCCTCGAAGATCTTCACGGATCTCGACATGGTGTAGACACACACCGTTTTCAGAGGTGCGTGTTGTCAGGCAGGAACCGATAAAATCAACCGTAGATGAATTGGAAGTTGCATCGAAATTTGTCTGATCATCGACAATTACTTCTTCATTTTTTTCGCAAACATGGAGGGAAAATGAATCTTCGTTTTCTCCTTTATAGGCGACAAGAGTCCATTTTGCAGTCTCAAAGAGAGTTGAATTCTGGTTGATATAACAAGGGTTATTACAATGAATAGGGGAAGAAGAGTGTATAGATGCGTCGAGTTGGCATGCCATTTCATACTCAGTGGAGAGACATTCTGCCTCAAGTGCATGCATGACGGCAAGACCATCGGCACAGGAATCCGGGAGCGGGAAGAGAATGTCTCTTTCTCCTGCGAGTGTTTCTGCCTCATTAAGAAGGGCAGAGAAATATCCCTGACGGCGAAATGCAGGTGCGGTGACAGCCCGACATTCTGCGGTTTCATTATCCAAGATTGAGAGAGAAAGAACGGCAGGAATCGAACCGTCTGAACGCATCAGAAAGAGAAAAACGTTTTCTTCATCGTCAGAGAATGAAAACTCGGGTACGTTTTCTCCATTCTGATGACAAGATAATATGAGTGAATCAAGTGTGGATGACTGAGAAGAATCTGGTGTCTGGGTAACAAGAATAGAAAAATCGGTATATGTGATGGTTTTCTGAATGTTCATAAATAAATCCTTTCGTTTGTTATAAGGTGTCCCCATTATTTTAGGTGATAAAAAATGCTTAAAGAAATGTGCCTTTTTGCATTGAATTCTGCCTTTTTATAGTCGTCACAGGTGAAATCGATGACTTGGCAAGGTTTTTCTTATTATAATAAAAATACAAAAAGAATACAAGAAATGGGATTGTAGTTTGACGGGGGTGGTGGTAGAATAGCCGGGATGTGCAAATTTGGCGCAGATCATCATGCCCAGGAAAGAAAATATCTGAGAATGTATAAAGAATGCATTTGAGAGTGACAGAAGAAAGTTGTGTTAAGGGGATAGAAGCAGGCGACGGAGACGAGAAAGATTAGGCAAACCCGTGTGAGACGCCGGTGTTTAGGTCGCGTAGTTTGCGACCTTATGCACCGTTGCGTTGCTTTGCATGTCGAGGAAGCGCCAGTGACGCTTCCGCTGACCGAACCCGGAGTGCGAACGTGTTTGCCTAACTTTACTCGTTGAAGGAGCCCCCCTATAAAGAAAGAGGACTTCTAAAAAGAAAAACTCTAAAAAGAGGAATTCTTAAAGGAGGCGTCTCCGCAAACTGATGCGAACAAAGTTTTAACACACTTCCCCGGGCAGTACAAAAGGAGAGAAAAAAATGAAGTATGTGAAGGAGAGCGCGATTCTGTTCGGAATTACGCTGGTTGGCGAGCTGATGAATCTGCTACTGCCGTTGCCGGTACCGGCAGGTGTCTATGGACTTCTGCTGTTGCTTGTGCTCTTGTGCAGTGGAATCCTTAAATTGGATCAGGTTGAGGCGACAGGAAATTTCCTGCTTGAGATCATGCCGATTCTGTTTATTCCGGCAGCGGTTGGCTTGATGGAGAGTGTAGATGCCATGCGGGCAATTCTTGTTCCGATGCTGGTGGTATGTACCGTTTCAACGATTATCGTTATGGTTGCAACCGGAAAGGTTACGGAGCTGATCCTTGCATTTGGCGAAAAAGAAGTTCGCGAGTATGACGAACATCACGAGAAGAACAAGAATAATAACGAGAACGAGAATAGCAATAAAAGCAGAAATAATAGAAACAGAAATAATAGAAGCACCGGAACCAAGAAAAACAAGGGAGGCAGATAGGCATGAGTGCAGTTCAGAGTTCTTTATATTTGGGATTTGTGTTAAGCCTTCTCGCTTACCTGTTTGGCGCGTGGCTGAAGAAAAAATTCGGATGGGCGATCTTAAATCCCCTTCTGATTTCCGTGATTCTTGTGATCGCGATCTTGAAGATTTTCCATATCGATTATGAGACTTACAACAACAGCGGAAAATACATCAGCTATCTGTTGACCCCGTCGACGGTTTGTCTGGCAATTCCGCTCTACAAGCAGTTGGAGCTTTTGATGAAGAATGCAGTTGCAGTCATCGCCTCGATCATTGCAGGCGTCATTGCAAGTGCGGGAAGTATTTTTGTGCTCTGTACAGTATTTGGACTGAGCCACCAGGAGTATGTCACCTTTCTTCCGAAGTCGATCACGACAGCGATCGGAATGGGAGTCAGTGAGCAGGCTGGCGGTGTTGTGACGCTGACCGTTGTCTGCATCATCATCACCGGAATTTTCGGAAACATCGTTGCAGATGCTGTCTTTGCGATCGCAAAAATCAAACATCCGGTTGCGCGCGGACTGGCACTTGGAACCTCCGCCCATGCAATCGGAACGGCAAAGGCACTCGAGCTTGGCGAGGTCGAAGGCGCAATGAGCAGTCTTGCGATTGCCGTTGCAGGACTTCTTACGGTTATCATTGTTCCGATGATTTCCGGCTTGATTTAGCTTGAAAGGCTTTCACGGATATGCTAAAATGTTCCAAGAGATATCTGCTATACATTGCTATACACTGCTATACATATGTATAGCAAGCGATAAGCAATAAGTAATACAACAAAATAAAAACGGACAAGGTATGAGGAGGACAAAGATGATTCAGCAGTTAATTGAGAAGATTCAGAAAACAAAGGCACCGATTTGTGTGGGACTTGATCCGATGCTCAGTTATATTCCGGAGCACATTCTGAAGAAATCATTTGCAGAATATGGTGAGACTTTAGAGGGCGCCGCAGACGCTGTCTGGAACTATAATAAGGAGATTGTCGATCATACCTGGGATCTGATCCCGGCTGTGAAACCGCAGATTGCAATGTATGAGCAGTTTGGCATTGAGGGCTTAAAGGTTTATGAGCGCACCGTTCGTTACTGCCAGGAGAAGGGACTGATCGTGATCGGCGATGCAAAGCGCGGTGATATCGGTTCTACTTCCGCTGCATACGCAACCGCTCATTTGGGCAAAGTGAAAGTTGGAAGCAAGGAGTACTCCGCATTCAACACCGAGTTTCTCACTGTAAACCCGTATCTCGGAACCGATGGCGTGAAGCCGTTTGTAGATGTGTGCAAGGCAGAGAACAAGGGAATCTTCGTTCTGGTAAAGACCTCCAACCCGTCCAGCGGTGAGCTTCAGGACAAACTTGTCGATGGCAGACCGGTTTATGAGCTGGTTGCAGACAAGGTAGTAGAGTGGGGCGCAGATTGCATGGATGGCGCATACAGCAACGTTGGTGCCGTTGTCGGAGCAACCTATCCGGAGATGAGCGCAATCCTCAGAAAGCTGATGCCGAAGACCTACTTCCTCGTTCCGGGTTACGGCGCACAGGGCGGTACCGCAAAGGATCTGAAGGCTTGCTTCAATGAGGACGGACTCGGCGCAATCGTCAACTCTTCCCGCGGTATCATCGCAGCATACAGACAGGAGAAGTATGCAAAATTCGGCGCAGAGCACTTCGCAGAGGCATCCAGACAGGCAGTTGTGGACATGGTTGCAGACATCAACAGCGTTCTGTAACTTCCTCCTGTAAGAACAGAGTGAGAAAAAATCCGTTGTTGTTTGCAGGGCGTGTGAACAGTAACTAATCTTGGAAATGAGGTACGGGTCGTAATGGGAAAGATCAAGATGACGGCATCTGTGGTCAGTCAGGAAGCACTGACAGCAGATGTATTCAGCATGTGGATTCAGGCAGAGGAGATTGCCTCTCAGGCAAAGCCGGGACAGTTTATCTCTGTCTATACGAAGGATCAGTCAAAACTCCTTCCGCGTCCGATCAGTCTGTGTGAGATTGACCGTGAGAATGGACGTCTGCGCATTGTTTACCGGACAGTCGGAGCCGGAACAAAGGAGTTTGCCACCTATCAGGCAGGTGATGAGATCGAGATTTTAGGACCGCTCGGAAATGGTTTCCCGACGGACAGCACGAAGAAAGCCTTCTTAATCGGCGGTGGAATCGGTATTCCGCCGATGCTTGAGCTCGCAAAGACGCTCAAGGGCGAGAGACAGATGGTGCTCGGCTACCGCGATGTTCTGTTCCTGAATCAGGAATTTGAGCCGTATGGTTCGGTTTATCTGGCAACCGAGGACGGAAGTGCCGGAACGAAGGGAAATGTGCTTGATGCGATCCGTGAGCAGGCACTTGACGCAGAGGTGATCTACGCCTGTGGTCCGACCCCGATGCTTCGCGCAATCAAGGCGTATGCACAGGAGAACGGAATCGAGTGCTGGCTCTCCCTCGAGGAGCGCATGGCATGTGGCGTCGGTGCATGCCTTGCCTGCGTTTGCAAGTCGAAGGAAGTGGATGACCATTCCCATGTGCACAACAAGCGAATCTGCAAGGATGGTCCGGTATTCCCTGCGCAGGAGGTGGAGCTGTAATGAATACAAAGGTGACGATTGCCGGTGTAGAGTTAAAGAATCCGGTTATGACAGCTTCCGGTACATTTGGAAGCGGAGAAGAGTACAGCGAGTTTGTGGATTTGAGCCGTCTCGGAGCTGTGGTGACGAAGGGCGTGGCAAATGTGCCGTGGCCGGGCAACCCGACTCCGCGTATCACCGAGGTTTACGGTGGCATGCTCAATGCGATCGGTTTACAGAACCCGGGCATTGATGTGTTTGCAAAGAGAGACATCCCGTTCTTAAAGAAGTACGACACGAAGATCGTGGTCAATGTCTGCGGAAAGACGACCGAGGACTATCTTGAGGTCGTGGAGCGTCTTGCTGATGAGCCGGTAGATCTTCTTGAGATCAACATCTCCTGCCCGAATGTCAAGGAGGGCGGTATCGCGTTTGGTCAGGACCCGAAGGCGGTTGAGGCGATCACAAAGGCAGTCAAGGCAAAGGCAAAACAGCCGGTGATCATGAAACTCAGCCCGAATGTGACGGATATCACGGTGATGGCAAAGGCAGCGGAGGCAGGCGGTGCAGATGCACTCTCCCTGATCAATACGCTGACCGGAATGAAGATCGACATCAATCGCCGGACGTTTGCGCTCGCAAATAAGACCGGTGGCATGTCCGGTCCGGCAGTGAAGCCGGTCGCAGTCCGCATGGTATACCAGACCGCTCAGGCAGTCAAGATTCCGATCATCGGTATGGGCGGTATCGCGACGGCTGAGGATGCGCTCGAGTTTATCATGGCAGGTGCAACCGCAGTTTCTGTCGGCACGGCGAACTTCTTCAATCCGTATGCAACGGTTCAGATCGCTGAGGGCATCGAGAACTTCATGAAACAGCATGGAGTCGAGGATATCCATGAGCTGATCGGCTGTGTGAAATAAGAGTAAGATTAATTAAGACAATAAGACCCAAATGAGAGGAGATATCGTGCTATGGAGCAGTATAAGAAAGAATTTATTGAGTTTATGATCGACTGTGAGGTTCTGAAATTCGGTGATTTCGTGACCAAGAGCGGAAGAAAGACCCCGTTCTTTGTAAATACCGGATTCTACCGCACCGGAACCCAGCTTCGCCGTTTAGGTGAGTACTATGCAAAGGCAATCCAGAGCGCATTCGGCATGGATTTCGATGTGCTGTTTGGACCGGCTTACAAGGGTATTCCGCTGACCGTTGCAACGACGATGGCAATCAGCGAGTTCTACGATGCAGATATCCGTTACTGCTCAAACCGTAAAGAGGTCAAGGATCACGGCGATAAGGGAATTCTGCTTGGAAGCCCGATCAAGGACAATGACAAGGTTGTGATCATCGAGGATGTAACGACCGCTGGTACTTCAATCGAGGAGACTCTGCCGATCATCAAGGCTCAGGGCGATGTGGATGTGCTCGGTCTTGTTGTATCCGTAGACCGCATGGAGCGCGGAAAAGACACGACTCACTCTGCACTCAAGGAGATTGAGAGAAAGTATGGCTTCAAGACGACCGCAATCGTGACGATGGCAGATGTTGTGGAGCATCTCTACAACAAGCCGTACAAGGGTCGTATCGTGATCGACGATACCTTAAAGGCAGCAATTGACGCTTACTATGAGCAGTATGGTGCTGAAGAGTAAGGGAGTTGCATATGGAGAAAGTATATAAGACAATGCAGCGTACCGGTGCGTGTAGCATTGCGGTGGGAATTGTGGTTCTTGTGACGGGTCTGGTAGTCGGAATCATGTCCATCGTGTGCGGGAGCATTCTGCTCAAACGCAAAGGCGAGATTACATTTTAAATCGGCGGGAAACGCCGGAAGAAGGGGATGTTGCGGGAGTGCGACATCCTCTTTGCGTTCTGGAGTTTTCATTTCGGAAAGGAGCGCAGGGTGCGTAGAAAAAAATACAGGATTTCCTATATCCGAAGACCGCTTGCGAGCAGGAGCATTCCGGCGACGGGATTTGCAGTCGTTGCACTTGCGTCGACGCTTGTCAGCCTGATTCTCAGCGTGCGTGCGCAGGGAAACGGCGGGGCGAACGTGTCAGCGTGGGGATTTTGCGGGATTGTGTTTACTGTCGCAACCCTGATCTATGGGATCACCGCATTTCGGGAAAAGGAAAAAAATTATATTCTGGCGAGGATTGCCTCAATCGCCGGTGCGATTCTGGCAGTGTTCTGGGTCTGCATGCTGATTGTGGGCGTCCTGTCGCTGACGATGTAAAACAGAACATCAACAAGATATCAGAATATCAACAGAATATCAGAATATCAACAAAATATCAGAACATCGGCTTGAATCTGATAAATTGAAATTTAAATCGGAATCTGAGCTGAAATCTGGGCTTGAATCTGAGAAAGAAAGGGTATGACGACTGTGAATTATCGGGAATTATGGAATGACGAGAATACGCAGATCCGCGAGCGCTATGATCTGGCGATGGAGCGGATTGCACAGATTCCGTCGGAGGAGAGAATTGCAGAGCCGTTTCGGGACTACTTTGTCGTGGTGGCTCATTTTGCGGGTCAGATCGAGGAGCTGGCAAGACTTCAGCTTCGCGAGGAGCTTGAAGGATATTCGCTCGAGGAGTTAAAGACTCTTAACCATGCGCTCTATGCGGATGTACTCCCGGAGCATTATGGTGAGAGCTACGCAAATCCGGCATATGCGGTGGAGAAACTCGGGGAGGAGCTTGGCACGATTCTGTCCGCCTTTTATGCACAGTTTCGCGAGGCGATTGTCTTTGCCTACGAGTGCCGTCTGACAGACATCACGATCCTCGCAGAGACGCTGATTGAGATTTACAATCTTTTTGAGGAAGGGGTTCCGCAGGAGAAGGCAGTGAGAGATGTGCTCTACTGGTTCTTCAGCGATTACACCGATGTGACGCTGACTTACCGGATTCGCGAACAGCTCGACCCGTCTCTGTCATTTGCGCGTGACATCATCATGGAGGGCGATCTTTCCGATCTGCGCTATCTGTACCGTTTCGGAGAGTATATTTCCGATGCAGAATTGAAGATTGCGGGATTTTTGAACACGCTTCCGGACGAGACGATCGAGAAGATGGCTTCGACGTACACCGAAGGATACCGCAAGGGCTTTGAGGTCATGGGAAGAGATCTCTCCCGCAAGAAGACAGTCGCAATCCGCTATGAGCTCGGATTTGAGCGCATGATCCGCTCTGCGATTCGCCAGTTTTCCGAGATGGGACTTGAGACGATTCTCTACCGCTCGGCATCGTGGTCGGTGACGAAGAATCCGAACCGCAAGATCGGTTATCACGGCACCCCGGCAAACCGCCAGTACGACTACGATCATCGCTATGACAGTGCGATCTATCTCGACAAGGCATTCAAGGAGCGCAAGCTCGCAGTGCTCCGCACGGCGTATGAGACCTACCGCAAGGAAGCGGGATGGTTTGCAGGTCCGGCTGTCGTGGAGACGTTCGGGGAGGACGGATTCTGTCCGGTCAACTGCCCGCAGGCATATAAGCTCAGCGAGAAGCAGGAGGAGCTGACGATCGCCTATGCGAACGAGTCGATGCAGGTGCTCAACGACTACATTCCGGGGGATGAGACGAGCTTTACGATCATCGCCTTTCCGGTTCCGGCAATCGGAGAGGACTTTGAGCAGATCTTTGCGGAGACGATCCGGATCAACACGCTCGACTACGAGGTCTACAAGGAGATCCAACAGCACATCATTGACGTGCTCGATCAGGCAGAGCAGGTGCATGTGACCGGACGAAACGGCAATGAGACCGACATCCGCGTTTCGCTTCACACGCTCTCAGACCCGTCGAAGCAGACAAACTTTGAAAACTGTGTCGCCGACGTCAACATTCCGCTCGGGGAGGTCTTCACCTCGCCGATTCTTGCGGGAACGACGGGACTTCTGCATGTGAGCCAGGTCTACCTTGGGGACATCCAGTTTAAGAATTTGCGAATCCGCTTTGAGGACGGAAAGGTCGCAGAGTACAGCTGTGACAATTTCGAAAATCCGGAGGAGGGCAAACAGCTGATCCGCCAGCAGATTCTTAAGAATCATGACACGCTTCCGATGGGCGAGTTTGCGATCGGAACGAACACGACGGCATATGCGATGGCGCAGAAGTTTGGCATTGTCGAGAAACTGCCGATCCTGATTGCGGAGAAGATGGGACCGCACTTTGCAGTCGGTGACACCTGTTACAGCTGGAGCGAGGATTCCCCGATGTACAATCCGGATGGACGCGAGGTGATCGCGCGCGACAACGAGATCTCGATTTTGCGTAAGGAAGATGTCTCGAAGGCGTACTTTGGCTGTCATCTCGACATCACAATCCCGTACTCGGAGCTCGGGGACATCACCGCAGTCCGTGCAGACGGAAGCGGAATTCCGGTAATCCGTGAGGGAAGATTTGTCGTTTCCGGAACCGAGGAGTTAAACCGCGCGCTCGACGAAGAGTAAAAAATCAACACAATAAAATCGACACAATAAAAAGTCAGCAAAAAACCAAGATCAATGCGAAAAAGATCAGTGTGAAAAAGTCCGATAAATAAAAGATGGAGACTGCGTGGAGCACGGGAGCATTTCCCGGTGCTCCTCTCGGTCTTCTTTTTTTGTGCCTGCTTTCACAAAAAATTAGTTGAAATGCCACACAAAATCTGATAATATAGACGGATATTTGTTACAGTAGACAAAAAACACCAAAACTGTCAAGAAATGGGGAACAAAACGGAAAGGAGAAGAAGTCAAACGGATATGGAACAGAAATTTTTTTCGATCGGGGAAGTGAGCAAAATTTGCAATGTCTCGAGGAAGGCACTGCGCTATTACGATCAGATCGGGCTGATTTCGCCGGACTATATCAACGAGGAAAATGGTTATCGGTATTACAGTGAGGACACTCTGCTGTATGTGCCGATCTTGAAATATTATAAACAGATGGGCTTTAAGCTCGAGGAGATGCAGGGGCTTTTCGACGATGTGAACTTCGCCGGAATCCGGAAATGGTTCCCGGAAAAGATCGGGGAGCTGACGGCGGAGAGGCGCAGGCTTCAGGAGAGCCTGATCTCGATTCAGGACTGGTATCAGCTGATTCAGGAGGCGCAGATGGTTTTGCGCTACCAGACGTGCGAGATCTCCGTCAAATATTTTCCGGAGATGGATTTTTGCTACATGGATCAGGAATTCACCTACGATTACCCGCCTGCGGTCATCAACATTCCGTGGACGAATTACCTCGAGGAGCACGGGGAGGAGATCACCGGAGCAGTGATTTTGCACTATGACTCGTTTGAGGAGAAGATGGAGGGCAGATGCCGTCGCGTGCGGATCATGCAACAGGCAGTTCGCCCGAACACGCAGAGTCCGATTCAGCGAACACGCCAGCGCGGGATGGCGGTCTGCGTCTACCACATCGGTTCCCATGAGACGATCGATCAGGAATATGAGAGAATCCGGGAGTGGGCGAAAAAGCGCGGATGTCGTCTCGCCAAGGATTCGTATGAGCGGTTTGTGACAGACTACTGGTCGACAAAAAAGACGGAGGAGTTTGTGACGGAGATCATGGTTCCGTTTGAGCAGGAGTCGGAAGAGTAAGAGAGACAAGATTAAAACAACAAGAATAAGGCGCCAAGAATAAGGCGACGAAAAACTAAGAATAAATAAAAAAATAAAAAGCCAAGAAAAAAGACAAGAAGTAAGAAAAATAAGAGCAGGGTAAAAACCGAGGAGACTAGAGCAAAAAAAGGCAAGAGCGAGAGAAAACAGGAACAGGGACGGTGAAACATGCGGTAAAAAACCTTCCCCTTAGGGGGAATGGCAGAGCGGGCAGATCAGGGATGATTTTGCCCGCTTTTTGCATACCCGGGGAAAAAGGGATCAAAATTTTGTTCAAAAGATTGGACAATCTGCTATAAAATTGTTTCTGGATTTGTACAAGATGCTAAAAATCCGAGATTTTGTCCCGGAAAACAGCGTGTGAAAAAAATATCGAAAAAAGGGGTTGACATTCCGGCATGGGGCAAGGGCTATACTAAGTGCACAGAAAAACATGAGCGAGAAACTGTTTCTTGTGCATGTTGCGCGCGCTGTAAATAAAAATGAGCTCAGAGAAAAGAAAAAACCGTAAAAGTTCCCAATCCCGAACAAAAGAAAACGTAACAGTAACAAAAGCAAAGCAAAAGTAAAGCAAAAGCGAAACGTTTGAGGGCTTGGGAGAGAACCAAGGAGAAGGAGAGAGACAAGATGAAGTATGATGCACTTGGAATGATTGAGACAAAAGGTCTTGTGGCTTCCATCGAGGCAGCCGATGCAATGGTAAAGGCAGCAAACGTAACCCTGATCGGAAAAGAAAAAGTCGGTGGCGGATTGATCACCGTTCTGGTGAGAGGTGATGTCGGAGCTGTCAAGGCTGCAACCGATGCAGGTGCCGCAGCTGCTCAGAGAATCGGTGAGCTGGTATCCGTTCACGTAATCCCGCGTCCGCACGGAGAGGTTGAGACCATCCTTCCTGGTGGAAAGACTGAATAATTAAATAACATCAAAGGAGAAATGAATCGATGAACGGAGGAAACGCATCTTTAGCGGATGCCAAGATGAAACAGGTCAGCAAAAGTTTCCGCAAGACGGGACTGATGACCGGAGCACTTTCCGGTCTGACCTATGGAATTTACACCACGCTGGTTATGGTGGCTGGTTACTATGAACCACTTGCCGGAGCGGCTGGTTTCCTTGCAGCTCCTTATGTGTGCGCAGGTCTGAATGATCTGTTTGCCGGACTTTGGCTGTTGATCTACAACGCCAAGATGGGACGTCTGGCAGAGATCGGAAGAACCTTGAACACCTTCCCGGGAAAGATGATGCTTCTCGGAGCCTTCCTTGGAGGTCCGATCGCAAACGGAGCTTACCTCGTAGGACTTGCACTTGCAGGTGCTTACGCAATCCCGATTTCCGCAACCTGTGGTCTTTTCGGAGCGATCTTCGCATGGATCTTCCTGAAACAGAGACCGACGAAGCGAGTTGTCGCAGGAATGGTCATCTGTGTAGCCGGTGCAATCGTCATCAACTGGACGAAGCCGGAGGGCGCACCGAACTTTACACTCGGAATTCTCTGTTCCCTTCTCGCAGCAGTCTGCTGGGGACTTGAGGGAACGCTTTCCAGTTACGGCGGTGCAATGGTTGATACCGATGTGGCAACAAACATCAGAGAGCTGTTCTCCGGTCTTGTAAACCTGATCGTCATCGTTCCGCTTGTCGGCGGTCTCGGACTGCTCGGCGGTACGTTAGCAGCTGGAATGCCGATCGTATGGCTGGTAATTTCCGGTCTGAGCGCAGGTGCTTCTTATCTGCTGTGGTATCAGGCAAATGCAACCGTTGGCTGTGCAATCGGAATGTCCCTGAATGTCACCTACGCATTCTGGGGAGTTCTCTTCTGTGTCCTGTTCTTAGGTCAGGCAGTGACTCCGACGATCGTGATCGGATCGATTGTCATCATCGCTGGTGCAATCCTGGTTACGATGAATCCGTTAGATTTCTTTAAGAAGGAGGAAAACTAAGATGTTACTTCCTGCAAGAATGGCTGTATTGAATTATTTAAATAAGGTGAAAGATGCAAGCGTCGATGAGATCATGACTGCGATGAAGCCTCAGTACGGAAACGAGGGTCAGTTCACAAAGAAAATGTATCTGAATCACGCGATGGCACTTGAGGCAAACGGAATGTGCGATCTGACCGGATATGAGCTTGACAAAAACGGAGAGCTCTCGATGAGATTTGCAATCAACGAGGCAGGACGCGATGCCGTAAACAAGTACGTGCCTGCAAAGTTTCGATAAACGTTCTCCCGGTGGAAAGTTGAGAGATTGAAATTCGGAGAATGAGAATGGAATCGCTTAGAATTAGAAAAGGAGAATCGGAGAATGAGATATTACGGTGAAGAAGCCCTCGGTCTCGTGGAAACCCTCGGTCTTGTTCCGGCGATGGAAGCTGCGGACAAGATGTTAAAGGCAGCAGATGTCGAGCTGATTTCCTACGAGAATGTAGGTTCTACCCTTGTCACGATCATGGTGAAGGGCGATGTGGCAGCTGTTCGTTCTGCTGTGGAAGCGGGAGCTGAGGCAGCGGCAGCGATCGGCAAACTGACAGCGAAAAATGTAATGCCGAGACCGATCCGTGCGGTCGGTGAGATCGTGTCCGTTCACGACATTGATGCGTAAGAAACCACTTCAAGTATTTAGACTTATTTAGACTTAGAGGGACTTGCGTAAGAAACCGTTTACAGGAGAAAAAGTATGGAGAGATATGAAGCCATTGGAATGATTGAAACCTTTGGTCTGGTATTTGTTCTGGAAGCTGCGGATGCAATGTGCAAGGCAGCAGATGTTGAGCTGATCGGCTATGAGAACGTTGCTTCCGGATACATTTCCGTCATCGTTCAGGGTGATGTCGGTGCATGCCGTACCGCAGTGGATGCCGGAGTGAAGGCAGTCGAGAACATGGGAGCAGAAGTTTACAGCTCCGTGGTAATCCCGAGACCGCATCAGGATCTTGGAAAGATTGTGAAACGTTACAGCCTGACGAATCTACTGCCGGAGGAGTAAAAACGTTGCTGCTTAGAGGTAGGCACTTTTGGAACCGAAAGTGCCGTAAGATAACCTGGTGGTAGCAGATTTTGCCGATTTGGAATGCGAAGCATTGGCAAAATCCGTTACTGTTTGCAGAACAGTAAGGTAAACACGCAGGAGGATCGTAAGATGAAATTTGTTGACAGAGACCTGATGGCAGTTCAGGAAGCCCGCGTCCTCATGGAAGAGGCCGGCGAGGCAAAGAACGTCCTCGGGACATGGAAACAGGAAAGATTGGACCGCGTTGTCCGTGCGATGATGAAAGCGTGCTCAGAGCGAGTCGAGATGCTCGTGCAAATGGCAGTCCGGGAAACCGGATACGGAGAGATCGCCGATCAGGTCAAGATGTGCCAGCTTCTGATTGCGTCGCTTGAGAAATCATTTGAAAACATGCAGTGTGTCGGGATTCTCGATCGCTGTGAGAGCGAGGGTGTTTTGGAGATCGGAGTTCCGCTCGGCGTGATCGCTGTGGCAGTTCCGGCACTCAGCCCGGTCTCAGCCGTGCTCTTTAGTGCAGTCAGCGCAGTGAAATCCGGAAATGCGGTGGTATTTGCCCCGCATCCGAGAGCCGTCGAGACGACGAAGAAGACGGTTCAGATTTTGAGAGAGTCGGCACTTGCAGAAGGGCTTCCGGACGGAGCGATTTCCTGTATGGAGACCTCAGCAAAGGAGGGAGCGCTCGAGCTCTTCGCTCACCCGCAGACCTCACTGATCTTAAACATGGGTGAGGAGGCGCTTTACCGGGAAAGCCCGGCGGGAAAACCGGTGATTTACGGCGGAATTGTTCCGTCCCCGGTCTTCATCGAGAGAAGCGCAGATGTCAGACAGGCAGTCGCAGACATTGTTGCGGGACGCAGTTTCAACTGCGGAATCATGGCCGGTTCTGAGCAGTATGTGGTTGCGGACAGCCGAATCGCAGAGACTGCAAAGCAGGAGATGATCTCCTGCAAAGCTTACTTTATGAACGAGGAAGAGGAGAAGAAATTGATTCGTCTTCTCGGAATCGGGGAGAAGCAGGGATGTGCGGAGAAAGAGTACATCGGAAAGAGCGCAGAGTGGCTTGCCACAAAAGCGGGATTTTCGGTTCCGAAGGGAACGAGAGTGCTGGTATCCGAGCAGACTTACATCACGGATTTCAACCCGTATGCAAATGCCCTGCTTTGTCCGGTGATCGTCTTCTACATCGAGAGCGACTGGACGCACGCCTGTGAGAAGTGCATGGAGCTGTTGATGGGAGAAAATCATGGAAATACGCTGGCGATTCACTCGACCGACGCCGAGATCATCCGCCAGTTTGCACTGAAAAAACCGGTGGGACGCGTGCTTGTGAACACCCCATCCTCTGTCGGAGCGATGGGAGTGACGACAAATCTTTTCCCGTCCGCAGTGCTCGGAAGCCTGAGTGCCGGAATGGGAATCACCGCAGAGAATGTTTCACCGATGAATCTGATTTACCGAAGAAAGGCGGCCTTCGGGGTGCGCAACTTCCAGAAGATGATGGAGTAACAAGAATCGAGTAACACAGTTTGACAAGAAGTCGAGAGAGTACTTTGTTACTCCGGAAAGAAAGAGAGGAACCATTTTGGATATTCGTGAATTTTCAGATAAAATTGCAGAAGCCACCAAAAATATGACTCCTGAGGAGAAGGCTTCTCTGATGAAGATGTTTGAGTCGGTTTCCGAGGAAATCGCAAAAGACAATACCGGCAAGAAGGCAGAGGAAGCAAAGAGCCTCGCAGATTTCCCGGCAGAGGGTACCGACATTCCGGACGGAATGACCAGAAGACTGAAACTCTTAAAGGAGAACTACTTAAAGCAGAAGCCGTCGATCACGACCTACCGTGCAAGAGCAATCACCAAGATTGCAAAAGAGAATCCGGGAATGCCAAAGATCGAGCTGAGAGGAAAATGCTTCCGTTACTGCTGTGAGACTGCTCCGCTTGTCATTCAGGACAACGAGCTGATCGTCGGCGCACCGTGTGGCGCACCGAGAGCAGGCGCATTCTCCCCGGATATCGCATGGCGTTGGATGGTGGACGAGATCGACACGATCGGCACAAGACCGCAGGATCCGTTCTACATCTCCGAGGAAGACAAGAAGATCATGCGCGAGGAGCTCTTCCCGTTCTGGCAGGGCAAATCCGTAGATGAGTACTGTGAGGATCAGTACCGTGAGGCTGGCGTTTGGGAGCTGTCCGGTGAGTCCTTTGTATCCGACTGTTCCTACCACGCAATCAACGGTGGTGGAGATTCCAACCCGGGTTACGATGTCATCCTGATGAAGAAGGGCATGATCGATATCCAGAACGAGGCAAAGGAGCATTTAGCACAGCTTCACTACGACAACCCGGAGGATATCGACAAGATTTACTTCTACAAGTCCGTGATCGATACGACTGAGGGCGTTATGATCTATGCGAGAAGAATGTCCGAGTACGCAAAGGAACTGGCTGAGAAGGAGACCGATCCGAAGAGAAAGGCAGAGCTGTACAAGATCTCTGAGGTCAATGCAAAAGTTCCGGCACACAAACCGGAGACCTTCTGGGAGGCAATTCAGGCAGTTTGGACGATCGAGTCCCTGCTCGTTGTCGAGGAGAACCAGACTGGTATGTCAATCGGTCGTGTTGACCAGTACATGTATCCGTTCTACAAGGCAGACATTGAGTCCGGCCGTATGAACAACTTCCAGGCATTCGAGCTTGCAGGTTGTATGCTGATCAAGATGTCTGAGATGATGTGGATCACAAGTGAGGGCGGTTCCAAGTTCTTCGCAGGTTATCAGCCGTTCGTCAACATGTGTGTCGGCGGTGTGACAAGATCCGGTCATGATGCAACCAACGATCTGACCTACCTGCTGATGGATGCTGTCCGTCACGTAAAGATTTACCAGCCGTCTCTGGCTTGCCGTATCCACAACAAGTCCCCGCGTCGTTATCTGAAGAAAATCGTTGACGTTGTTCGCGCAGGAATGGGCTTCCCGGCATGTCACTTCGATGACACCCACATCAAGATGATGCTTGCAAAGGGCGTTTCCATTGAGGATGCAAGAGATTACTGTCTGATGGGATGTGTAGAGCCTCAGAAGGCAGGCCGTCTGTATCAGTGGACTTCCACCGCATACACCCAGTGGCCGATCTGTATCGAGCTTGTTTTAAATCACGGTGTTCCGCTGTGGTATGGCAAGCAGGTTTGCCCGGATATGGGAGATTTAAGCCAGTTCAAGACCTACGAGCAGTTTGAAGAGGCTGTCAAGGAAGAGATCAAGTACATCACAAAGTGGACCGACGTTGCAACCGTAATCTCTCAGAGAGTACACCGCGATCTCGCTCCGAAGCCACTGATGTCCATCATGTACGAGGGATGTATGGAGCACGGAAAGGACGTTTCCGCAGGTGGAGCAATGTACAACTTCGGACCGGGCGTTGTTTGGTCCGGACTTGCAACCTACGCAGACTCTATGGCAGCAATCAAGAAACTTGTATTTGATGATAAGAAATACACGCTTGAAGAGCTCAACGATGCACTGAAGGCAGATTTCGTCGGCTACGAGCAGGTTCGCACCGACTGCTTAAACGCTCCGAAGTACGGAAATGACGATGATTACGCAGATAACATCGCAGCAGACCTGATCAACTTCACCGAGCATGAGCACAGAAAGTATAAGACCCTGTACTCCGTACTGAGCCATGGTACTCTGTCAATCTCCAACAACACTCCGTTTGGTCAGATGACAGGTGCTTCTGCAAACGGCCGTCACGCTTGGATGCCTCTGTCCGATGGAATCAGCCCGACCCAGGGCGCAGACTTCAAGGGCCCGACCGCAATCATCAAGTCGGTTTCCAAGATGTCTAACGACAACATGAACATCGGTATGGTACATAACTTCAAGATCATGGCTGGTCTTCTGGATACCCCGGAGGGCGAGGAGAGCCTGATCACCCTGCTGAGAACGGCTTGTATGTTCGGAAACGGCGAGATGCAGTTCAACTACCTCGACAACAAGACTCTGATCGAGGCTCAGAAGCATCCGGAGCAGTACCGCGACCTGATCGTCCGCGTAGCAGGATACAGCGCATTCTTCGTAGAGCTGTGTAAGGATGTACAGGATGAGATTATCAGCCGTACCATGCTGACTCATTTCTAAGATTTTCATCGAGTGCTCTGTCTGGCGGATGAGAGGAAACCCGATAACCGTTTTTTCAGATAAGTCGTCAGACAGAGGATGATGAGAAAGAAAAAGGAGAGAAAGCATGGAGAGAAAAGCTCTGATCTTTAATGTACAGAAATATAACATGTACGACGGACCGGGAATCCGGACAATCGTATTCTTCAAGGGATGCCCGCTCCGCTGTAAGTGGTGTGCGAACCCGGAAGGTCTGGTGCGAAAGCATCAGGTCATGTTGAAAAAAAACTCCTGCGCAAACTGCGGTGCCTGCGTGGAGGTCTGTCCGCAGAACATTCATGTGATCGATCCGGAGACCGGACTCCATCGAGTTCGCCGGGATATTGACTGCATTGGCTGTCGGAAATGTAAGAGTGTCTGTCCGCAGACGGCACTTGAGATCACCGGTGAGACGAAGACGATTTCAGAACTTCTGAAACTCGTCGAGGAGGATGCGGCATTTTACAGCATGTCGGGAGGCGGTGTGACGCTGAGTGGCGGAGAGTGTACCTCTCAGCCGGAGGCAGCGCGCGATCTTCTGATGGCATGCAAGGGAGAGGGCATCAACACAGCAATCGAGACCTGCGGTCACATCAAGACGGAAAAACTGCTTGAGATTGCACAGTATGTCGATCTGTTCCTCTTTGATATCAAGCACATGGACCCGAAGCGTCACAATGAGTTGACCGGAATCGGAAATGAGCAGATTCTGAAAAACTTGAATGAGCTTTTGAAACGACGCTACCGCGTGAAGGTGCGAATGCCGATGTTAAAGGGAATCAATGACAGCAAGGAGGAGATCGATCAGGTCATAAAGTTCCTTCTGCCATATCGGGATGATCCAAACTTCCAGGGAGTTGACCTTCTTCCTTACCACAAGATGGGCGTAGGAAAATACAGTCAGCTCGACATCCCTTACCAGATCGAGGACGATCCAAGCCTGAGTCAGGAAGATCTTGACCGGATCGAGGGCTGGATGAAAGAGTACCAGTTCCCTGTGACGGTTGTCAGACACTAAGAGATTGAGATTTTGGGAGGAGAGTCAAGTGGAGAAAACATTGATGCCGACGAGCCGGGTCGTGGAGGAATCCGTTCCCGGCAAGCAGGTCACGATCGCTCATGTGATCGCTTCTCCGGTTCCTGAGATCTACGAATGTCTGGGAATAGAGGGCAGGGGGGCAATCGGAATTCTGACCCTCTCCCCCTACGAGACGGCGATGATTGCGGCAGATCTTGCCTCAAAAGCGTCGGATGTAGAAATCGGATTTCTCGACCGTTTCACCGGTTCGGTGGTGATCTCCGGAGATGTCGAGAGTGTGGATGTGGCGCTTCACGCAGTCACCGAGACACTTGAGCGTGTTTTGGGATTCACCGTTGCCGAGATTACGAGGACATGAGAAAGAAACGAATTATGATTGTCGGGGCAGGAAGAAGCGGAAAGACGACGCTCGCCTCTTTTCTTGAGGGAGGCGGGGCGATCCGCAGAGTCCCCAACATGGTTTACCGCTCTGTGACGCTTGACACACCGGGACCTTATCTTGAGAGTCCGTGGATGCATCATCATCTGATTGCATCGGCACAGGATGCCTGCTGTATCGCGATGCTTGCATCTGCGACTGAAAAGCGTTTTACCTATCCGCCGGAATTTGCGAAAGCCTTTCGCGTTCCGATCTTCGGAGTCATCACGAAAGGCGATCTTTCCGAGGCGGACATCGAGATGGCACGGCAGGATCTTATGCAGGCGGGAGTGAATCCCCCCTACCACGAGATCAACGGGCAGGATCCGGAGAGCATGAGAGCGTTAAAAGAACTTTTGTTATCCTTTATCGGATAGCGAAATGAGACAATAACAACAGAGGGAATCGGATCAAACGATCCCCATTATAAAATAGGAAGAAACAAAATAATAAAAAGAGATTTTAAAAGAAATCTCAAAAGAAATTTCAAACGAAAATCGGAAAGAAATTCGAGAGAATACTGGGAGAAAGGAGGGACAGAAGATGGGACAGTTTTTGATGAGCACCCGTGTATATATGGGCGAATCCTCGATGGAAGAGGTGAAGGGACTCGGCATTCACAGAGCATATATCATCTGTGATCCGTTCATGGAAAAGTGTGGAAGAGCCGGAGAGCTCGCAGGACTTCTCGCTGAGGCGGGAGCTACGACCGAGATCTTTTCCAAGGTTGTTCCGGACCCGTCAATCGAGGTGGTTACGATGGCGATTCAGGGAATGACGGCGTTAAAACCGGATGCCGTCCTTGCACTCGGCGGTGGTTCCGCAATCGATACGGCAAAGGCAGCAAGCCATCTGTATGCGTCGATGAACGGCGGAGAGAAGCCGATGTTGATTGCCGTTCCGACGACGAGCGGAACAGGAAGCGAGGTGACCTCCTTCGCGGTGATTTCTGACACGCAGGCGAAAGTCAAGTATGCGCTTGTCGATCAGGCACTGGTTCCGGATGTCGCACTGCTCGACCCGAATCTGACTGCATCCGTTCCGCCGTCCATCACGGCAGACACGGGAATGGATGTGCTGACGCACGGTCTTGAGGCTTATGTCTCCACAAAGGCAGATGATTTCACCGATGCCTGTGCAGAAAAGGCAATCAAACTTGTCTGGGAGTATCTCGAGCGCGCCGTTGCAGACGGATCAGATATGGAAGCGAGAGAGCATATGCACAATGCCTCCTGCTTAGCGGGAATCGCATTCAGCAACGCTTCCCTCGGTGTTTGTCACAGCATGGCACATGCACTCGGAGCCCATTTCCACATTCCGCACGGAAGAGCGAACGCCCTTTTGCTGACGCATGTGATCGGCTACAATGCAGGACTTGAGCTTGTGGAGGACACCGAGACGCTTCTTCGCTATGAGAAGATTGCAAACATGCTTGGAATCGGAGGCGGAACGCCGAAAGCTGCGGTTTACGGTCTGATTCGTCAGATCAAGAACCTGATGCAGAGAATCCACATTCCGGCATATGTGACCGACTTGAACGTCGATCGCGAGAGCTTTGAGAGCGCAATCCCGGAGATGGCAAAGCGTGCGATGGAAGATAATTGTACGGCAACGAATCCGAGAACCCCGGCTGTATCAGAGTTTGAGAACCTTTACAAGAATCTCTGCAAAGGGGGACCTGTATGAGATTTATCACCGAGGAAGATTTGAGAGCGCGTTATAAAAACGAGCACTTTACGTCTTACCGGCTGGAACCCGGAACCCGGTTGACCCCGGGAGCGAGACAGTATTTGAGCGACCTCGGAATCCGGATGCCGGAAGAAGAACAGGGATATAAGAAAAGATTTTTTACGAGTTTTACAAGTGAGAAGAAGACTGAGCAGGAAGCGACGGACGAGAAGAAGATGGAGCAGAGTGCTCCGGGAAGTCAGGCAAATGTCGTGGCAGGTGCAGAGACGGGGACATCGGGAACGAGTTTTCCAAGTTCCTGTGTGGACGGATCGCAGGAATGGCGATACGGGCTCAAAAGCATGCAGGCACGATTCTTAGAGACGGGAATTGATCTTCTTGCGATGGATGTGCTGATCGCACAGGAAGTCTTCGAGCTTGAGCGGGTTCTCTCCGAGATCGGAAGAGACGAAGCGGAAAAAGAAAAAGCAGGAATTGCCTGGGAGGACGAGAAGAAGATCTGCCGGACGTGCAGTGGAATCTCGCCGGAGCGGGCAGGAGAGGCGATGCCGGACTGCTTTGAGGTGACAGGATTTCATGCCCAGTCACCGAGGGGGAGAGAGATTGTCAAACTTCACATTCTGCGCTGTGCGCTGAGAGAGTTTGCGATCCATCTGCCGGATGAGAAAAAGAAGACAGCCAATCAGGTAATCAACCGGCTGTCTCAGATGATATGCCAGACATTTGGAGGAAAAATATGTCAGAAGAATTAGCATTTGCAGAGTGTGACCGTCTGGTACGGGACTTTGAAAAGGTGGTAAAAAAGCCGATAAAAAAGAAATCTTCTATTTATTATACCGGCGTGGATCTCGGAACAGCCTGTGTAGTACTTGCCGTTCTGGATGAAAACCGCCGTCCTGTGGCGGGCGCTTACCGGTATGCAGATGTGGTGAAGGACGGCATGGTTGTCGACTACATCGGTGCGATCCGCTTAGTGCGTGAGATGAAGGAGGAGCTTGAGGAGAAACTCGGAACCGAACTCATCTATGCGGCAGCGGCGATTCCTCCGGGAACGGATGCACTCGATGGAGGAGCAATCAAGAACGTTGTGCAGGGAGCGGGATTTGAGATCACTGCTCTGCTCGATGAGCCGACCGCAGCCAACCAGATTCTGAAGATTAAAAATGGCGCTGTCGTCGACATCGGAGGCGGAACAACCGGAATTTCCATCCTCAAGGACGGTAAGGTTGTGAACGTCGACGATGAGGCGACAGGCGGAACGCATTTTTCCCTGGTTCTGGCAGGGGCGTACAAACTTCCTTTTTCAGAGGCGGAGATCTACAAGAGAAATCCGAAAAATCACAAGGAGATTCTTCCGGTCTTAAAGCCGGTCATTGAGAAGGTGGCATCGATCATCAGCCGTCAGGTACAGGGCTATGAGGTTCATGGTCTCTACCTCGTCGGCGGAACCTGCTGTCTGTCCGGAATCGAGACGGTGATTGAGAAAAAGACCGGAATCCCGACTTACAAGCCGGAGAATCCGATGTTTGTAACCCCGCTTGGAATTGCAATGAGCTGTACCGATCAGGAAATGGAGTGAGAACCGTATGGAGTACCGGATCATCAAATCGCCCGGTCAGGGCACCCTGGAAATTCTCTCAAGGAGAAAGGGAAGCGGAATGGCGAAATCGCTTGAGTGCGTGGATGCCATCGGACTTGTTCAGGGAAGACTGATCGACATGGTCTGTGCGGCGGATGTGGCGGAGAAAGCCGTGGGAGTGACCGTGGAGGATATCCGCGGAAATTGCCCCCAGAGTATGATTATGCTTGCGATCTTTGGAGATACCGCTTCGGTGGAATCGGCAATCGAGGAGATCCGCAGGCGGGAGAAGGAGGACCGGGAGGAATGGTAACGGCGAGATTGATAGACAACATCTGGGCGACGCGAAAGGCGGAAGCCTTAAACGGATGCAAGCTGATGTTAGCCGAGATGATCGGCGGAACGAGAGCCGGAGAGCGACTTGTCGTCGTCGATATGATCGGTGCCGGAATCGGAGACCGGGTCCTCGTGACAACCGGATCATCCGCAAGACGCATGATGGAGAACGATGAGAGTCCGGTCGATGCGGTGGTGACAGGAATTATCGATGAGGACTGCACCTTTGAAGAATAACTCTTTAGAGAGGAAATCTTTGAAGAGTAATCTTTGAAGAACAAATCTTTGAAGGGCAGGGAGATAGATGGAGAGGAGTGAAGTCATGAAGCGTCTGATTTGCGCCGGAGACATTGAGGCTCTGAGCAATGAGGGAAAAAAGGTCTGTGTGGTAGGACCGCAGACGATTGTGACACCGGCAGCACGGGATGCCGCAGATACATTTGGCATTACCTTCTGTGATGAGGAACCGAAGGCAGAGCCGGCAAAGGCGGTTTCATCCGAGAAAGCACCGGCAGAGATCTGTGGGGCAGATGGAATCACGAGCGATCAGATCTACCAGATGCTGAAAGTTCTGATGGATAAGGGGTTACTTGGAGAGCTGTTAAAATGCTGTAACAACAAGCCGTATGAGTCCGAGTCCCATGCGAATGGACTGAAAGTCGTTCGCGGAAAGACGGTCAAGATGGATGTATTTGATACGGGAGATCCGAATGCGACCGCTTATTATCAGGAGCTGGTGAGCAAGGATGAGTCTCACATGAGTGCAGGTTTCCTTGTGATCGATCACTCAGAGTTTGCCTGGGAGCTGACGTATGAGGAGATTGACTATGTAATAGAAGGAACTCTGACCGTCACGATTGACGGAAAGAAATATACGGCAAATGCCGGTGATGTTCTCTTTGTTCCGTCCGGTTCAAAGGTAATCTGGGGATCTCCGGACAAGGCGAGAGTCTTCTATTCCACTTACCCGGCAAACTGGGCAGATCTTCTGTAAGGAGGATGTAGCACATGCAGGCACTTGGAATGATTGAGACGAGAGGACTGGTTCCGGCGATTGAGGCGCTTGATGCGATGCTCAAGAGTGCGGATGTGACTCTTGTGGAAAAGACGATAATCGGAGGAGGTCTCGTGACGATCACGGTGACCGGCGATGTATCGGCGGTTCATTCAGCAGTCGATGCCGGTACGGCATCGGTGAAGCGTTTCGGAGAGGGACATCTGGTGACGAGTCACATCATTGCACGACCGCATGAGGAAGTGGCAGGGATGTTCGATCCGAGAGATCCTTCTGATCCTTCCGGAAACTTTGAAAACTCAGAGGATTCTGAAGAGATCGAAGAGAGAACGGAAGATTCTGAGTCTGAGATAGAAGAAGCGAAATCCGAAATCGAAGGTTCTGAAATCGAAGGTTCTGAGACAGAGCGTCTTGAGACGGAAGATTCTGGGAACGATGTGATGACGGATGAGCCGAAGGCAGAGAGCGATCCGGAATCGAGACAGGAAGAGGATCTGGAAGCTGAGCAGGTTTTGGAACGAAAGAATGGGGCGCTGAGCCGGGAGTACTGTGACTGGCTTGTGAAGAAGGAAGGCAAAGAGGCACTTCTTTCGGAGCTTGAAAAGACCCATGTGACAAAACTTCGCAGTCTGGCAAGAACTTACCCGGAGCTTGGAATCGCAGGCAGAGAGATCTCGAGAGCGAACAAGTCAAAGCTGATGGAAGAGCTGAGACAGTGGTATCAGATCTAGTGGAATCAGATATAGGATCTCTTAACGGGGATTTGTGATAGAAAATGTGAGAGGAAAGGATAAAACAATGGAAAATTTTGATCTGGATTTGCGTTCCGTTCAGGAAGCAAGAAATCTGGCGCGTCAGGGTGCTGAGGCAGCAAAAAAGATGGCATGCATGACAGCAGAGCAGATTGACAAGATTCTGCGCAGTATGATTGAGGCAGCAGAGGAGCACGCTTCCTGTCTGGCAAAGATGGCAGTGGAAGAGACTGGATTTGGAAAGGTTCTCGATAAGACTTACAAGAACCATGCAGCATCCACCCTGCTTTACGAGGATATCCGCGATATGAAGACCGTCGGAATTCTCTCTGAGGATAAGGCGAGAGGAATTCTTGAGGTGGCAGCACCGGCTGGACTGATCATGGGAATCGTTCCGTCCACGAACCCGACTTCCACGGTTATCTACAAGTCGATGATCGCGATCAAGGCAGGAAATGCGATTGTCTTCTCCCCGCATCCGTCCGCTGCAAAATGTACCCTGCGCGCAGCAGAGGTGATGAAGGAGGCTGCTTTGAAGGCAGGTGCTCCGGAGGGCGTGATCGGCTGTATCTCCACCCCGACAATGGCAGCAACGAATGAGCTGATGCACTGCAAGGAAGTGGCTCTGATCATCGCAACCGGTGGCCCGGGCATGGTAAAGGCAGCTTACTCCGCAGGAAAGCCGGCAATCGGTGTTGGCGCAGGAAACTCCCCGGCATACATCGAGCGCACCGCAGATGTGAAATCTGCTGTATCCGCAATCATGGCGAGCAAGACTTTCGATAACGGTACGATCTGTGCTTCCGAGCAGTCAATCATCTGTGAGGAGTGCAACCATGACGAGGTTGTCGCAGAGCTTCAGCGTCAGGGCGCATACTTCATGACCCGCGAGGAGACCGAGAAGGTTTGCCGTCTGCTGTTCAAGAACGGCGGTCATGCAATGAACGCAAAGTTTGTTGGACGTACCCCGCAGGTAATCGCACAGGCAGCAGGAATCAGCGTTCCGGAGACTGCAAAGGTTCTGATCGGTGGACAGGACGGAGTTGGCGACGGTTACCCGCTCTCCTACGAGAAGCTGACAACTGTTCTCGCATTCTACACCGTAAAAGACTGGCAGGAGGCTTGCCACCTGAGCATGGATCTGTTACAGAACGGTATCGGCCACACGATGAGCATTCACACGAAGGACGATGAGATTGTCCGCAAGTTCGCTGTAAAACCGGCATCGAGAATTCTTGTAAACACCGGCGGAAGCATGGGCGGAACCGGAATCAGCACCGGACTGAATGTGGCATTCACCCTCGGCTGTGGTACCTGTGGCGGAAGCTCCGTTTCCGAGAATGTCAGCCCGTTAAATCTGATCAACATCAAGAAAGTCGCATACGGACTGAAGAACTGCGCAACTCTGATCGAGGATGACCGCACCTTCCATCATCCGGAGGTAACTGGAAATACGGCAACCGCACCGGTATCCTGCTGTGAGACCACAACCGCACCGGCAACTTCATCCTGTGCACATGAGTTCAGCCCGGCAGACATCGTCGCTTCCTTTGAGAAGAAGCAGAGCCACTGCGCAGGCAGTTGCGGAGCTTCTGTGGAGCAGACCGTGACCAGCCAGAACCAGTTGGAGCAGGCAAGTGCCGGATTCACAGACGATGCTCATCTGGCAGACCTTGTTCGCCAGCTGATCTCCTCTATGAATAAATAAGGAAAGAAGCAAGAAAGAAAAATACAGGGAGGAAGTCATCCATGGATCAGTGCGAAGCACTTATGAAACTTATTATGGAAGCAGTCAAGAATGGCACAGACGCGAAGACGGCTTCCGAGGAAAAGCCGGAGAGCGGAGCAATCCCGGTCGGCGTTTCCAACCGTCATGTCCATCTCTCTGCCGAGGATCTTGAGAAGCTCTTCGGCGCAGGATATGAGCTGACAAAGCTCAAAGATCTCTCCCAGCCGGGACAGTTCGCCTGCAAGGAGACGGTGACGGTGTGTGGACCGAAGGGAGCCATCGAGAAAGTCCGGATTCTTGGACCTGTCCGCAAGGCAAGTCAGATCGAGATTCTCGCAGGAGATTGCTTCAAACTTGGAGTCAAGGCACCGGTGAAGCTCTCCGGTGATCTTGAGGGAACTCCGGGAATCACCCTTGTCGGACCGAAGGGTTCGGTTCAGACGAAAAACGGCGTGATGATCGCACAGCGCCACATTCACATGTTGCCGTCCGACGCAGAGCGTTTCGGTGTGCATGATGGAGAGAGCGTCTGCCTTGAGGTGGACGGAATGCGCGGAGGCATTCTGAGAAATACGGTGATCCGTGTGACGGAGCAGTCCGGACTGGAATGTCATCTGGATATGGAAGAGGCAAATGCAATGGGACTCGGCTCTTCTTCAACCGTCAGAATTGTGCGCTAAAAATGTGTGTTTTTATTACAAATATTAAATAATAAAATTTGAAAGAAATCAGGAGGAAACAAAGATGAAGTACGATGCACTGGGAATGATCGAGACAAAGGGACTGGTAGGATCTATTGAGGCAGCTGATGCAATGGTAAAGGCAGCAAACGTAACCCTGATCGGCAAAGAGTTTGTCGGTGGTGGTCTGGTAACCGTTATGGTTCGCGGTGATGTAGGCGCAGTAAAGGCAGCAACCGATGCAGGCGCAGCAGCAGCTCAGAGAGTTGGCGAGCTGGTTTCCGTACATGTAATTCCGCGTCCGCACGCAGAGGTAGAGACCATTCTTCCGCATGTAAGCGAGAACTAATCCTTCAACCAACCTATATATTTTTAACTGACGTGATGTCAAACCAATCAAACACTGCTATATAAAAATTGACTGATAGGAGACAGGTGCTTCCCCACAAACGAGCACCTGTCTCTTTTTGTATATGCGCAGTGATTTTGATAGGAGGATGTATAAATTGCGTTTTGCAGATTTGCTTGACTCATATGATGGAAAATGATACGATTTATCATGATATTGTCGCTATTTCGCTATTTTTGCGGAAAGGATGGGGCTATCTGTTATTTTTTGTATGAGGAGCGGGATATGGCGATGAGATCTGTGCAGATACAGATCATTTAAGAAGGGGGAGAGAATGTGCAGATGGAAAAAAGTTTGAGGGAGAAGGTAAGAGAACACCATCAGCGATACGGGAAAAATATTCAGAAAGTGATACAGGGAATCTTGATTTTTCTCATGATCGGAATGACGCTCTGTATGATGAGAGAGGTATCGAAGATTCAGGGAGATGCGAGGGTCGTCAACTATGCCGGAATTTTGCGGGGAGCGACTCAGCGCATGGTGAAGCTCGAGATCGCCGGAAAGGGCGACAATGATCTGGAAAAATACCTCGATGATATTTTTGACGGTCTGCTTCACGGCGGTGGAAAGTATCATCTGACAAGTCTGAACGATGAAGACTACCAGAGATATTTGGAGCTTCAGTACAATTACTGGAAACTCTTGAAAAAGAAGATTGACATCATCAAGCGACAGGGATACGGGCAGACCGACCTGCTCTCGATGAGTGAGACCTACTTCCACCTTGCGGACGATACGGTCAGCGCAGCGGAGATCTACTCGCAGAAGTGTGCGACGAGGATCAGTCAGCTCGAGCGGGCGCTCAGCGTCGTGATGATTCTGATTGTGTGCTCGATGATTCAGCAGTCGATCGAGGAGGTCATGCTGATGAAGAGCAACAAGGATCTCAAGAAGAAGGCATATATCGATCTTCACACCGGACTTCCGAACAAGAGCCGTTGTGAGGAACTGTTGATGGACCGCGAAAATGTGAGTGAGGAAGACGCCAAGGCTGTCATGATCTTTGACTTAAACGGGCTTAAGCGCGTCAACGATACCCTCGGTCATCTCGCCGGAGATACGCTGATTGCGAACTTTGCGAATGCGCTTCGCACCTCGATTCCGGAGTATTATTTTGTGGGTCGGTACGGCGGAGATGAGTTTATCGCCATCTTGGAGCACACGGACAAGGAGAAGGCGGAGGCAGTGATTGCGAATATTCAGACGACCGTGGATCACTACAATGAGTTTAGCAGACAGGCGCATATGGAGTTTGCGTGGGGCTATGCGATCTCCACGGAATTTCCGGAAGCGACGCTGAAAGTGCTCTTAGAGCAGGCTGACCGCAGAATGTATGAGCGCAAGAAGACGATGAAGGGTGCGCGCGTGTAGTGGGAAGATGCCTAGAACCCCCAAAAGCACCTAAAGATCAAAAAATTACGAAAGATCAAAAGATTCATAAAAATAATAGAAATAAAAGAAAAGACAAAATGAGACTGGTATTTCTCACTCGCAGATGTTACAATAGAAACGTTGCGTAAAAATGCGTGTATCCTGACCAGATGAAAGTCCGTGCAAATGTTGACGACAATCTGGAAAATGGGGACACATACGGGAAGAGAGGAAAAAATATGAGTCTGGAAAAAGTGTTTCATCTCAAAGAGAACCATACGGACGTAAAGACCGAGGTTCTGGCGGGTGTCACCACGTTCATGACGATGGCGTACATTCTGGCGGTAAACCCGAGCATTCTGAGTGCAGCGGGAATGGACAGCGGTGCCGTGTTCACAGCGACCGCAGTATCTGCCCTGCTCGGAACCCTGTGCATGGCGCTGATGGCGAACTATCCGTTCGTTCTCGCACCGGGAATGGGTCTGAATGCTTACTTTGCCTACACAGTTGTTTTGCAGATGGGATACAGCTGGGAGATGGCTCTGACTGCAGTCTTTGCGGAAGGTATTATTTTTATCATTCTGTCTCTGACAAATGTGCGTGAGCGGATTTTCAATGCGATTCCGATGAACCTCAAACATTCGGTATCTGCGGGAATCGGTATCTACATCGCATTTATCGGTATGCAGAATGCAAAAATTGTTGTGGACAGCACGACACTGGTGTCCTTCTATTCGTTTAAGGCATCTGTTCAGAACGGAACGTTCTCGACCGAGGGAATCACCGTGCTTCTTGCGCTGATCGGTATTCTCATCAGTGCGATTCTTCTGGTTAAGCAGGTAAAGGGAAATATTCTCTGGGGAATTCTGATCACCTGGATTCTCGGAATCATCTGCCAGCTGACCGGAATTTATCAGGTCAATCCGGATGCAGGCGCATACAGCCTTCTGCCGGACTTTTCAAACGGAATTGCGATTCCGAGCATGGCACCGACGTTCATGAAGCTCGATTTCAGCAAGGTGTTCTCTCTGGACTTCTTTGCGATCGTGTTTGCATTTCTGTTTGTCGATCTGTTTGACACACTCGGAACCCTGATCGGTGTGGCATCGAAGGCAGATATGCTCGATAAGGAGGGTCGCCTTCCGAAAATTCGCGGAGCTCTGCTCTCTGACGCGCTCGCAACGACCGCAGGTGCAGTATTTGGTACCTCGACCGTAACGACGTTCGTGGAGAGTGCTTCCGGCGTTGCAGAGGGAGGACGCACCGGTCTGACGGCGACGGTTGCAGGAATCCTGTTTGGACTGTCCCTGTTCTTATCCCCGATCTTCCTTGCGATTCCGTCGTTTGCGACGGCACCGGCTTTGATCGTCGTGGGATTCTTGATGATCTCCTCGATGCTGAAAGTAGATTTTGACGATTTCACCGAGGCGATTCCGGCATACATCGGCGTTATTGCGATGCCGTTTATGTACAGCATTTCCGAGGGTATCGCAATGGGAATCATCTCCTACGTTGTGATCAATGTGGTCTGCGGAAGAGCAAAAGAGAAGAAGATCAGCCCACTGCTGTATGTTCTTGCAGTGCTGTTTGTGCTGAAATACATCATGCTGTAAACCAGATAAGATTCTTTTATCAAAAAACTGTTAAAATTAAGTGCGTCTGTGTGAAAATACAGAAAAGAAAATCAAAGTTCTAAAAAAATAAGGAATTGATTCTGCGGGATTGACAGAGCGGAAAAGGAAGCATATAATCCGTAACCAAGCAGAGAGGCTAAAGGAAATGAGACCAGCCTCTCTGCTTTTTTCTTTTTTACAAAAAGGGAATGAGGAGGAAAAATCTATGTATTCATCTGTCGACGTTATCTGGACCCTGATCGGTACTGCACTTGTCTTTTTCATGCAGGCAGGGT
Organism: Brotaphodocola sp.; assembly: GCF_050873365.1. Classification (GTDB taxonomy): domain Bacteria; phylum Bacillota; class Clostridia; order Lachnospirales; family Lachnospiraceae; genus Brotaphodocola. The sequence continues at coordinate 135,224 of NZ_JBNMIQ010000005.1, forward strand.
TCGCACTCTGTGAGGCGGGCATGACCCGTGCAAAGAACACCGGAAACATCATCATGAAGAACCTGATGGACTTCTGTATTGGTACTCCGGCGTACTGGTTTGTAGGATTTGGCATTATGTTTGGCGGTTCCGGCGCCCTGATCGGTGGCTTTGATCCGTTCATCCGCGGAACTTATGATTTCGGAACGCTTCCGACTCTCTGCTATGTGATTTTCCAGACGGTCTTCTGTGCAACCGCAGCGACGATCGTTTCCGGATCGATGGCAGAGCGCACGAACTTCAAGGCATACTGTGTATACAGCGGTTTGATCTCTCTGATTGTCTATCCGATCTCCGGACACTGGATCTGGGGCGGTGGCTGGCTTTCCTCCCTCGGTTTCCACGATTTTGCAGGAAGTACAGCTGTTCACATGGTCGGCGGTGTCTCCGCTTGTATCGGAGCAAAAATCCTTGGACCGAGAATCGGAAAGTATGATAAAAACGGCAAGGCACATGCAATCCCAGGTCACAACCTGATGGCAGCGGCACTCGGTGTCTTCATCCTCTGGTTCTGCTGGTTTGGTTTCAACGGCGCAAGCACGGTAGCAATGAGCACGGATGCAGATATGATCTCTGCAAGCCGAATCTTTATGAACACGAACATGTCCGCAGCAGTTGCAACCTGCACCGTTATGATCTTCACCTGGCTTCGCTACAAGAAACCGGATGTATCGATGTCCTTAAATGGTTCTCTTGCAGGTCTTGTCGCAGTGACCGCAGGTTGTGATATGGTGACGACGACGGGTGCATTCTTCATCGGTCTGATCGCCGGCATCCTTCTTGTTCTCTCTGTTGAGTTCTTTGACAATGTGGCAAAAATTGACGATCCGGTCGGCGCAATCTCCGTTCACGGTGTCTGCGGTGCGACCGGAACACTTCTGACCGGTCTGTTTGCACAGGACGGTGGCGTATTCTACGGCGGTGGTTTTCATTTCTTCGGCGTACAGGTTCTCGGAGTTGTATCCGTTATGCTCTGGGTAATCGTGATGATGACGATTATCTTCAAGGTAATCGACAAGTTCATCGGTCTTCGTGTTCCGTCTGAGGTCGAGATCGAAGGTCTTGACTACCATGAGCATGGTCTTATCAGTGCCTATGCAGGATTCAACCTGTCTGAGGTTTCCACCGGCATGGAGGTCAATGAGAATACCGATCTCGGTGAGTCGGATTACGAGAAGGCAAGCGAGAAGCAGAAAGCCGTTTCCGTTCCGGTGACGACGACGAGATCGGCAGGTGGAGCAGGAACCGGAATGTATAAGGTTTCGATCATTGCCAAATATGCGAAGTATGAGGCACTGAAGAGCGCCCTCAATGAGCTCGGTGTAACCGGAATGACCGTGACACAGGTTATGGGTTGTGGAATCCAGAAGGGCATCGGCGAGCGTTACCGTGGTGTTGAGATGGATGTGACGGTTCTTCCTAAGATGAAGGTTGAGGTCATCGTCGGAAGCATTCCGGTTGAGAAAGTCATTGAGACCGCAAAGAAGGTGCTCTACACCGGTCATATCGGAGATGGAAAGATCTTCGTCTACGAGGTCATGAAGGTTGTGAAGGTTCGTACCGGCGAGGAGGACTTCCAGGCACTCAACGATGTGGAGTAAAAGTGAAAAATCCGTTGCTGTTTGCAGGGCGCGTGAACAGTAACAAAAATAGATAAAGAAAGTACAGTTGCCTTCTTTGAAATTCTGATGTACAATATAGACTATGTGATGTGACTGGTGAAAACATAAGAAATAGTTTTCAATACCATATCAATCATAAGAGAATAGGAATCCCCGGGGTTTCGGTCAGGCTTACATATCTGACTGGAATCCCGGGTATACTGATTTCAGGTGATAATTGGAAAGAGAGGGCGATTTCATGTATTATTCGAGTGGAAACTATGAGGCGTTTGCCCGTCCGCTGAAGCCGGAGGGAGTGGACAAAAAGTCGGCGTATCTGATCGGTTCGGGACTGGCAAGTCTGGCGAGTGCCTGTTTTCTTGTCAGAGACGGACAGATGAAGGGCGAGAGGATTCATATTTTGGAGAAAGATCCGGTTGCGGGTGGAGCCTGTGACGGTCTGCTGTTTGAGGATCTCGGCTATGTGATGCGAGGCGGACGTGAGATGGACAATCACTTTGAGTGTATGTGGGATCTGTTCCGCTCGATTCCGTCGATTGAGACCGAGGGAGTCAGCGTGCTTGACGAGTATTACTGGTTAAATAAGCGCGACCCGAACTACTCACTGATGCGTGCGACTGAGAAGAGAGGTCAGGACGCTCACACCGATGGAAAGTTTGGTTTATCGGACAAGGGAGCAAGAGAGATTCTGAAGCTGTTCTTCACGCCGGATGAAGACCTTTATAATAAGAAGATAACGGATTTCTTTGACGATGAAGTGCTGAATTCCAACTTCTGGTTGTACTGGAGAACGATGTTTGCATTTGAGAACTGGCACAGTGCGCTCGAGATGAAACTCTACCTGCGCCGATATGTGCATCACATCGGAGGTCTGCCGGATTTCACTGCTCTGCGTTTTACACGCTACAACCAGTACGAGTCGATGATTCTTCCGATGATCGAGTACCTGAAGAAATTCCATGTGCAGTTCCATTTTAATACGAAGGTAACTGACGTCCGTTTCGACATAAAGGATGGCAGAAAGCAGGCAAAATCGATCACAGTTCTTGCAGATGGAGGAAAGAAGGAGATTGCGCTGAGCGCAGACGATCTGCTCTTTATCACCGATGGAGGCTGTGTCGAGAACTCGACGCTCGGAAGCCAGAACCGTCCGGCAGAGTGGAAGCCGGAACTCAAAGAGGGAAGTGGATGGGATATGTGGCGAAAGATTGCGTCCCAGGATCCGTCATTTGGAAGACCGGACAAATTCTGCCACGATCCGGAGAAGACGAACTGGATGAGTGCGACGGTGACGACGCTTGACGACAAGATCCCGCCGTATGTGCAGAAGATCTGCAAGCGCGACCCGTTCTCCGGAAATGTCGTGACCGGAGGAATCGTGACAGTCAAGGATTCCAACTGGCTTTTGAGCTGGACGTTCAACCGTCAGCCACAGTTCCGCACTCAGCCGGAGGGACAGCTTGTCGGTTGGATCTACGGTCTGTTCACGGATAAGCCGGGTAACTTTGTCAAGAAGACGATGCGCGAGTGTACAGGTAAAGAGATCTGTATGGAGTGGCTCTACCACCTCGGCGTGCCGGAGAGCCAGATTGAGGAACTCGCAGAGCACAGCGCCAACACAATTCCGTGCATGATGCCGTATATCACCGCCTTCTTCATGCCTCGCGAGAAGGGCGACCGCCCGCAGGTTGTGCCGGAGGGCAGTGTGAACTTCGCGTTTATCGGACAGTTTGCCGAGACCGAGCGCGACACGATCTTCACGACTGAGTACTCAATCCGCACCGGAATGGAGGCAGTCTACACGCTTCTCAATGTTGACCGCGGAGTTCCCGAGGTCTGGGGCAGTGTCTTTGATCTGCGCTGTCTGCTGAATGCGACGACGAAACTGCGCGACGGCAAGAAGATTACCGACATGAATATGAACTTTATTGAAAAGATTGCACTGAAAGAGATGCTCAAACGTCTCGACAAGACGGAGATCGGAAACCTGCTCAGAGAGTACGGAGTGATATAAGAAAGTGCAGTGATTCTGATCGGAAGATGTCCATAAGCTAACCAGAATCACGTGCCAAGTCTTTGCAGTCTTTGCGAGCATCGACTTGCATGAAAGGAATAGGACTTTTCGGGAGCTTTTATTTATTTAAATTAGAGGCTTTCGCTCAGAGATTTTTTTGCGCGCTCTTCACAGAAGCGCATGAAGGTGTCGAGCGCCCGGGAGGTCCTATTTTTGTGGCAGGCAAATCCGATTGTCCGCTTGTGGATCGGGGTGTCGAGCTTGAGCTGGACGAGGCGTCCGCTCTCTAAGTCCTCCTGAACAAATTCCTTGATCACGCTTCCGATTCCGAGACCGATTCTCGTAAACTCGATCAGCAGATCCATCGTCGTCACCTCGAGCAGGTTGTTCGCCGTGATGTGGTTGAGACTCATGTAGTCGTCGATATAGTGGCGGGTGATGTTGTTCTTGTCAAGGAGCATGATGTTGCCGACCTGAAAGACATCGGCGTCCTCCCCCTCGCGCAGGCGCAGGTTCTCTAAGTAGGCGGGCGAGGCGGCAAAGATGTCCTCGATATCCATGACGGGCAGGACGTGGAGATTTTTCTGGTGGCGCTGGGGCTCTGCGATCAGTCCGACATCGATCTGCTGTTGCTCGAGCATTGAGAGAGTGTGCGTCGTGGACTGGCTCTCGATCGTGATCTTGATGTGCGGGTAGCGTGCGATGAAATCCTTTAGGTACGAGACCATGATAAACCGGCAGAGCGTGTTGCTGACGCCGATGCGGATGTGTCCCATGTTGAATTCCTTGATGCGCTTGAGCTCGAGTTCCCCGGCGGAGAGCTGTTCAAACGCAGCCTTTGTGTGCGCAAACAGAAGTGCGCCTTCCTCAGTCAGCTGAACTCCGCGTGACCCTCGCGTGAACAGCGTTGTCCCGAGCGAATCCTCGAGCTTGCTGATTGATTTGCTGATTGCCGGCTGGCTGATGTAGAGTTCCTTTGCGGCGCGCGAGATGTTGCCCGCCGATGCGACTGCATAAAAAATTCGATACTGTGATAAATTCTGATCCATGTAAATCTTCTAATCCTCTTCTAAATATTTATAAATTTCCAAGTTTCATAATTGAATGAAAAGATAAGTTTGATAAAAATAAAGGGAACTGCAACAAATAATGTTTGATAATAGCAAAGGAGATTGTTTTTGTTACAGAACTCTTGCATTTTATAACTAACTGTTATGATAAATATGAGTATTATCTATTGTTATTATAGCAGTGAAAATGATATAATACAAACGATTATTGAGAAAAAAGATTGTGACCGCAAAACGGGCCGGTACCATAGGATAGCGAGTCGGTATTAATAGGACAGCTGGTCAGTACGATGGGACAGGTAATCGGGCGCGGGGCACAGTGAGGACTTCAACAAAAAACAAACACGAGAAACTGTGGAAACATAAGGTTGAAGCACAAGGAGGAAGAGACAATGTCTGTGGGAAAAATTTTCAAATTTCACAACGACCTGGATACGGATCAGATTATCGCATCGCAGTATTTGTTACTGCCGAATATTGAGGAGATGAAGGTACATACGTTTGAGTCCCTCGATCCGGATTTTCCGAAGAAGGCAAAACCGGGTGACTATGTAGTCGGTGGAGAGAACTTTGGCTGTGGCTCTTCGAGAGAGCAGGCACCGAGCGTTTTAAAAGCACTCGGCATTCAGGCAGTTGTGGCGAAATCTTTTGCACGGATTTTCTACCGGAATGCGATCAACATCGGACTTCCGGTTATCGTCTGCAAGGATCTTCCGGATGCCGTACAGACCGGGGATGAGATGGATCTGTCTCTGACCGATGGCGTTGCAGTGGCAAACGGAGTGACGTATTCCTGCACGAAACTGCCGGAATACATGCAGAATATTTTGAGTCAGGGCGGATTGATTGCGTCTCTGAACAAGGAGGACTAAGATCATGGGAATGACAATCGCAGAAAAGATTATTGCTCTGGCAGCAGGTGTGCCGGAGGTAAAGGCAGGAGATATTCACACGGTCAATCTGGATCGCATGATGAGCAACGACGGAACGACCCATCTGACCGTCGATATGTATCACAATAAATTAAAACATCCGCACATTGCAGACCCGAAGAAGATGGTCTTCATCGTGGATCACAATGTTCCGTCTGACAGCCCGAAGACCGCTGCATCCCAGAAGAAGATGCGCGACTTTGCGCGCGAGCACAACATCGATTTCTGGGAGGGCAAGGGTGTCTGCCATCAGATCATGATGGAAAACTATGTGCGTCCGGGTGAGCTGATCTTCGGCGCAGACAGCCATACCTGCACCTACGGTGCTCTCGGCGCATTCGGTACCGGTGTCGGCTGTACCGACTTACTTTACGGCATGGTAACCGGTACTTCCTGGGTACTTGTCCCGGAGACCGTAAAGTTCAACCTCGTCGGAAAACTGCCGGAGGGCGTTTACCCGAGAGATCTGATGCTGACGATCATCGGTGAGATCGGCGCAAACGGTGTGAACTATCAGGTGATGGAGTTTACCGGAGAGGGCGCAAAGACGCTGAGCGTCAACGACCGTATGGTTCTGTGCAACCTCGCCGTTGAGGCGGGCGCAAAGACCGCGATCTTCCAGGCAGATGAGATTGCCTTGGAGTACTTGAGAGAGAGAGGCAGAGAGCCGAAGGCAGTCTTTGAGAGTGATCCGGATGCGGTTTATGCGAGAGAGTACACCTTCGATCTGTCAAAGATTCAGCCGGTTGCAGCACGTCCGGACTTTGTCGATGACGTTGTTCCGGCAAAGGAAGTCTGCGGAGTCCGCATTGATGAGGCCTTCCTTGGTTCCTGCAACAACGGACGTATCGATGATCTGCGCGTCGGCGCAAAGATCCTGAAAGGACACAAGGTTTCCGATCATGTGAGATTCCTCGTCGTTCCGGCAAGCCAGGAGGTTTACCTTCAGGCGATGAAGGAAGGTCTGATTGAGATCTTCATGGAGAGCGGTGCAATCGTGATGAACCCGAACTGTAGCGTCTGCTGGGGAAGCTGTCAGGGTGTCATCGGTGAGAATGAGGTGCTGATCAGCACAGGTACGAGAAACTTCAAGGGTCGTGCAGGTCATCCGAGCTCCAAGGTTTACTTGGGATCTTCTGCGACGGTTACGGCTTCCGCAATCAAGGGTGAGATCTGTACCGCAGACCAGCTCTAAATGATTTAATGATTTGTTAGGAGAGAAGAGAGAGGACAATAGAGAATATGGAACAGTTTACAGGTCGCGTCTGGGTTCTCGGAGATGACATCGACACCGACATCATCATCCCGACCGAGTATCTGGCATTAAAGACGATTGAAGATATGAAACAGTATGGATTTTCCCCACTGCGCCCGGAGCTTGCAGGTCAGATTCAGCCGGGAGACATCATTGTCGCAGGAAAGAACTTCGGTTGCGGTTCTTCGAGAGAGCAGGCACCGGAGGTCGTGAAGGCACTCGGAATCCGCTGTGTAATTGCGAAATCTTTCGCGCGCATCTTTTTCCGCAACTCGATCAACAATGGTCTGCTTCTGATCGAACAGCCGGATCTTCATGATCATGTGAAGGAAGGCGACACGATCACGGTGACCGTAAATCAGGACGTTGACCACAACGGGGAGAAGTACCCGATTGCGTCCCTGCCGGACAATCTGGTGGAGATTCTGAATGCGGGCGGTCTCGTCAAGGCAATGCAGAAGAGAAACGGTATTCACGAGTAAGCACTTTTGGAATCGAAAGTGCCGTAAGATAACGTGAAACGGACTTTAAGAGTGGGGAGAAAAGAAGATGGGACAGACAATTATTGAGAAGATCATCGCCCGCAACATCGGCAGAGAGAGCGTAAAGCCGGGCGAGATCGTGACGGTCAATGTCGATCGCGTCATGCTCGACGACATTATGATGCCGTTTATTGTAAATAAATTCAATGAGATGGGATTTAAAAAGGTCTGGGACCCGGACAAGGTTGTGATGATCTACGATCACCTCGTCCCGGCAAGCCAGCAGGACGATGTGCGCCACTACAAGGTGGGCGATGCATTCGCAGAGAAGTACGGCATGAAGAACGTTCACCGCAGTGACGGTATCTGCCATCAGCTGATGACGGAAGCTGGATATGTAAAGCCGGGCGATGTCGTGTTCGGAACAGACAGCCACACGACGACCTACGGCTGTGTCGGCGCATTCTCAACCGGAATCGGTTATACCGAGATGGCAGGAATCCTTGGCACCGGAACGCTCTGGGTCAAAGTTCCGGAGACGATCCGCGTGGAGATCAACGGAACCCTGCCGGAGAATGTGATGTCAAAGGATGTGATCCTGCGGATCATCGGAGACCTCGGCGCAGACGGTGCGACCTACCGTGCACTTGAGTTTGCAGGTTCCACGATCGAGAACATGACGGTCGCAAGCCGAATGACGATGGCGAATATGGCGATCGAGGCAGGTGCAAAGTGTGCAACCTTCACGCCGGATGAGAAGACCGCAGAGTACTGTGAGATCGAGTTAAATGATTTCCAGAAGAACTTAAAGGGCGACGCAGATGCCGTTTACTTCAAGACTTTGAAGTATCAGGCAGAGGATTTCGTTCCGGTCATGGCATGCCCGTCTCAGGTCGACAAGATCCGCAACGTCACCGAGGTTGAGGGCACGGTGATCGATCAGGTCTTCCTCGGCTCCTGTACGAATGGTCGTCTCGAGGATCTGCGCGCTGCTGCTGAGGTGCTCGACGGAAAGAAAGTCGCTCCGTTTGTGAAGATGATCGTAACTCCGGCAAGCCGAAAAGTTTATGAGGAGGCACTCAAGGAGGGCATCTTTGAAAAGCTGATCAAAGCAGGTGCGATTGTCACCCATCCGGGATGCGGTTTGTGCTGTGGACGTACCGGCGGTATCTTGAGTGACGGAGAGCGCGTAGTCGCAACGAACAACCGCAACTTCCTCGGAAGAATGGGAACCTCAAAGGTAGAGATCTACCTCGCATCCCCGAAGACGGCGGCAGCCTGTGCAATCGCAGGAAAGATTGTAAATCCGTAAGTAAAATCCGTAAAATCCGGAAAGAATTTGAGTGGTTTGATATAAAAGGCATTTAGGGCATTGATAAGGGATTTATATCATTTATATCAAAGGAACGGATTTGTATCAGAGAAATGAATAGAAAAAGTAGTTGGTATTATGAAAGAAAAGAAAGACAAAAATAAGAAGGCAGAAAAGATCGAGAAGACAAATGTGATGCGTCTTCTCGACTCCGCGGGGATCTCCTACGGCGTGAAATCCTACGAGGTCGATGAGAATGATCTGTCCGGCATCCATGTTGCCGACCAGCTCGGGCAGGATGTGGAGACCGTATTTAAGACGCTTGTGCTCAAGGGGGAGAAGACGGGATATCTCGTCTGCTGTATCCCGGTCGCAGAGGAGTTGGACTTAAAGAAGGTCGCAAAAGTCGCAAAGGACAAGAAGGTGGAGATGATCCATGTGAAGGATCTGCTTCCGCTGACGGGCTACATCCGCGGTGGCTGTTCCCCGGTTGGAATGAAGAAGAAGTTCCCCACTTATATAGAAGAAACAGCTCAGCTTTTTGATGAGATCGCGGTCAGCGCCGGTCAGAGAGGCTTGCAGGTTCTCGTAAATCCTGAGGAACTGCGCGCTTACACCGAGGCAGAATTTGTCAGTCTTGTGCAGGATTCATGAGCATTGATGAGAATTGATGAGAATTCATAAGAATTTGATCCAATTTAGGTGTGGCTTATGCGTGGCGCAAATGGGAATAGATCTTGAAGAATTCGCAAATTGGGCGACAAGTAGTTTACATAAAAAAGAGTCGAGAAATTTCGACTCTTTTTTTCTATCGTTAGATTTAACAAAAATGTAATAAAAGCGTAATAAAAGAAAAATTTTATTCACAAAATTTCGCCGGATTCCCCCAGAAAAATTTAGATGTCCTGTACAAAATTCAAAAAGTGTGCGAAAAACCGGGTGTCAGATGTGACAAAAGTATGAAAGAGTTATTGACATTTTATTAAGCACCCACTACAATAGCGGAAGTCACGTTGCTGATGGAAGATCTGCGCGCCCACTGTGCAGATCGGCAGGAGTCGCAATCTTGCTACGAGCTATGAGATTGTTACAAGATTGCTACAAGAGCCAGAGAGAAGAATCATGAGAAATGATAAGAACTGATCATGAAAACAAAATAAGAGTGAACGTAACTGCGTGACTGTGAAGATACGGAACAGTTACGAGTGAACAAAAAACAAAACAGTAACGCGAAGTTACCAGGAAACAGGCGATTTTGAAAATTCATGTTTTGTATCCCACTTTTTATTAGCAAAACGCAATGGGATCGCCTCCAAGTTCCGGAACGGATTTCAAAAATCAAAATCCCGAAAACCAGATTTTGAAAACGAACCGGAAAGATCGAAGAGAGGAGTATTGTATGCTTGCAATATGCTCATTTCTTCAGTCGGTTTATCAGCTTGTCCGGACGCTGACAGTAAAAAGCGTCAATGTGACAAAGCAGATGTACCGCTCACGCGCCATCTTGATGACGGGAAGCGTGGTGGTTGCAGTGCTGACCTTTGCTTCAGCCGGATTTGCAGGAGGAGGGCGAAATGCTCTGACTGCATATGCGGAGACTTCTTCTGAGGAGGAAAGTCCAGAAGAGACAGAAGAGATCGAGGAAAAGATCGAAGAGGCAGAAGTGGCACAGACTGAGGAAGTTGTACTGCTTACGGAAGCAAAAATACCATTTCATCTTGCGGGTCATGATACCGAAGAGGTAAAGAGTGGACAGTTGCTGGCGGGAAGTACGCTGGCAAAGAATGTGCAGGAAGAACTTGATGCACGGCAGTTGAGGGAAGAGGCCGTGGAAGAGACGAAAGAGGAGATTCGCCGGGTAGAGGAGGAGCGAAGAAGACAGGAAGAGGAAGAAGCCAGAAGAAGAGCAGAGGAAGAACGGAAACGTCAGGAGGCAGAGGCAAAGATGGCAGCGGCTGTGGTGTCCTACACGCCCGAGGATCTGACGGTTCTTCAGAGAATTGTTCAGGCGGAAGCCGGTGGATGCGACATGAAGGGCCGGATTCTGGTCGCCAATGTGGTGATCAATCGCGTTTTAAACAAGTCCTTTCCGGCGAGCATCACTGGCGTGGTTTATCAGAAGTCCCAGTTTTCTCCGGTGATTGATGGAAGCATCAATCGCTGTAAGGTGACGGATGCCACGGTGGAAGCAGTGGATCGCGCACTTGCGGGGGAAGATTACTCGCAGGGAGCTCTCTACTTTATGAATCGAAAACTTTCCCAAAACGGAAACGTCCGATGGTTTGACGGATCGCTTCACTATCTGTTCGAGCATGGGGGACATGAATTTTTTAAATAAAAGTTTCCTGAGAGCGCGGTGCTTTTAGGGAAAACAGAAAGGAACTGCTACCTGAGAAGATCGGGGGCAGTTCCTTTTGTGTGACTATGAGAGGAACTTGTTTTTTCGCCTTGCCTTTTTCACTGTGAGATGGCATAATAAGAGGGGTGTAAAAAGAAAGTTGCAAAGAAGATTGCAAAGAAGGTTGCAGAAAATAGGGTTACAAAAAGAAAAATTGAGGAAGCTGTGTGTCTGAGAGCTGAGAAGGTGGATCTGGTGGACGGACGGATCAGAATTGACCAGGTGAACGAGGCAAGTGCACAGTGACAGGAGAAAGATAGAACTATGGAGAAAAACATTCAGCACGTTTTATTTGACTTGGATGGAACTTTGACAGATTCCGCGAGAGGAATCATGAATGCGATTGAATATTCTCTGCATACTTACGGGATTACGGTGACGGATCGCAGTACTCTGCGCCCGTTTATCGGACCGCCTTTAGCAGAGAGCATGAGAAAATACTATGGATTTGGCGTGGAGCAGTCTCTCGAGGCGGTGGAGCGTTTCCGTGAGTACTATGACGGAAAGGGCGGTCTGTTTGAGAATGACGTCTACGAGGGAATCCCGGAGCTTTTGGACGAGCTGAGAAGTGCAGGATACCATCTGTATCTGGCAACCTCAAAGCCGGAGGATACCGCAAAGCGAATCCTTGAGCATTTTGATCTTGCGCGCCGGTTTGATTTTATCGGCGGAGCGACTCTCGATGAGAGCAGAGAGAAGAAGGGCGATGTGATTCGTTATGTGCTTGAGACCTGCGGGATCACCGATAAGAGTCAGGTCGTGATGGTCGGAGATCGAAGCAACGACATCGTCGGGGCAAAGGAGAATGACTTAAAGAGCATTGGCGTGCTCTACGGATATGGAAGCCGGGAAGAGCTTCTTGGCGCCGGAGCGGATGTGCTTGCGCAGACACCGGCAGATGTGAAAACGATCGTGGAGGAACTCTAATTTTCGTCGGATTAAAATTGGATAAAACAATTTGATTTGCTAAGACAGGTAAGAGGCAAAGAAGCGAAAAAGTAAAACAATAAAAACAAATCAGAAAAACGGCATCGCCGTCAGTAGAAGATTCTGCTGATTGGCGGTGCCGTTTCTTGGTGTATGATAGGAACTTGCGTCCTACCTGTATTTCTTGTGCAGGATATAGATAAATTAATTTATCGTGCGAAACTGAGAAGATTACTTTTTGGAGTATTTCTCCTCACAGTACAGGCAACGATAAGTCTCCGTCTTCTCATCGGTCAGACAGAAGATGTGAGGCAGTTCCTGCTCGATCGAGGTGATACAACGCGGGTTCTTGCAGTGGATGACATTGACGATCTTCTTCGGCAGGGTCAGAGCGCGCTTCTCCACGATCTTGTTGTCACGGATGATGTTAACTGTGATGTTGTGATCGATGTAGCCGAGAACGTCGAGATCAATGTGCTCGATCGGTCCCTCGATCTTGATGATGTCCTTGCGACCCATCTTGTTGCTTCGTGCATTCTTGATGATTGCAACCTGGCAGTCGAGCTTGTCAAGACCCAGATGATAGTAGATATCCAGACTCTTTCCAGCCTGAATGTGATCCAGAACAACGCCCTCGCTTAATCCACTGATGTTCAGCATGGTTTCTCTACCTCCAATAATGTCATGATGAGTGCCATACGCACATAAACTCCATATTGAACCTGCTTGAAGTAAGCGGCTCTCGGATCGTCATCTACCTCTGTGGAGATCTCATTGACTCTCGGAAGCGGATGAAGGATGTACATATCCGGTTTTGCAAGTTTCAGTTTCTCTTTGGTCAGAATGTAGCAATCCTTTAAGCGGATGTAATCCTCCTCATTGAAGAAACGCTCTTTCTGAACACGGGTCATGTAGAGGATGTCAAGCTCCGGCATTGCCTCGTCGAGGTTGTTGACCTCCTTGAACGGAATATTGTTGGCGCGAAGCACGTCGTCGCGGATGTACTCCGGAACTTTCAGCTCATCCGGGGAGATCAGGACGAAGCGAACGTTCGGGTAACGAACCATAGCCTCGATCAGAGAGTGAACGGTACGACCGAATTTCAGATCGCCACAGAGACCGATTGTCAGGTTGTCAAGACGTCCCTTTAAGGAGCGGATCGTCATCATATCGGTCAGGGTCTGGGTCGGATGCTGATGACCACCGTCGCCGGCATTGATAACCGGGATGCGGGACTTCATCGAAGCGACAAGCGGAGCACCCTCTTTCGGATGGCGCATTGCCACGATATCTGCGTAACAGGAGATGACACGGATTGTGTCAGAAACGCTTTCTCCCTTTGATGCCGAGCTGGAATCAGCTGAAGAAAAACCAAGTACGTTTCCCCCGAGGTTCAGCATTGCGGACTCAAAACTGAGGCGGGTTCTTGTACTTGGTTCATAGAATAACGTCGCTAATTTTTTACCATTACATACATGAGCGTATTTTGGAAAATTCTGCTCAATGTCGGATGCCAGTGCCAAAAGCTGGTCAATCTCTTCCACTGAGAAATCCAATGGGTTTAACATGTGTCTCATCGCGTATCTCCTTTGGTTTTGTCATTTGGTTCGTGACATATTATAGCGGATTTCTTAGGAAAATTCTACTGTATTTTGCAAAAAAAAGAAAAAAGTTTTTGGTGGTTTTTGAGAAAGATTCACCCTGAAAATTCTGAAAACTCAGAAAAATATCGGAAAAAGAACGGGATATTTGTTAATGAATATGTAAGGAAGTTTAAGAAAATAAGAGGTGTCGGAAAACACTTTATCCTGTATAATGAAGTTGAGTATGAGAGGATTTTAACGTACATCTGTTTGATTTGTATGGGAAAATACATGACAAATCATATAACTCAGAGTGGATGTCCCCCACCTATAGAGGAGGGGGTATCACAAACACATGTACGGGAAAGCCTATAAAAAGAAGAGAAGTAATAAAACACATCTTGAAATGAGGGGAATTGTATGGGTGAACAGCAGATGGAAAGACAGAGAGTCCCGATGATTCGGGTGAAAAATCTGTACAAGATCTATGAGGTTGGAACAAATAAGGTTTACGCGTTGAATGGCGTGGACTTTACGATGTATAAAGGCGAGTTCTGTGCGATTGTGGGACCTTCCGGCTCCGGCAAATCCACCCTCCTAAATATGCTCGCGGGACTTGAGAAGCCGACAAAGGGCGAGATCATCGTTGCCGGAAAGCATATGGAGCGGATGAATGAGAATGAGCTTGTGGCATTTCGCAGGGAGAATGTCGGATTTATTTTCCAGTCCTACAATCTTTTAAAGACGCTGAATGCCGTGGAAAATGTGGCGCTTCCGCTCTCGTTTCGCGGAGTCCCCAAAAAGATCCGAAATGAAAAGGCGCAGAAGTATTTAAAGCTCGTCGGACTTGAGAAGCAGATGAAACACATGGCAAACGCGATGTCCGGCGGACAGCAACAGCGAGTCGGAATTGCGAGAGCGCTCGTCGTGAATCCCAAGATTATTTTTGCGGACGAGCCGACCGGAAATCTCGACTCTAAGACAACGATGGAGATCCTGAAATTGATGAGGCGGATTGTTCGGGAGCAGAACCAGACGCTCGTCATGGTCACGCATGACAATCACCTTGCGACGTTTGCGGACAGGCAGTTTCATATCGTGGATGGAAAGATTTTAAAGATTGAGGAACAGCATCATCCGGATCTGAATGAATTGGATCAGGATGATTTCGAACAGGATGATTCGGATCATGAGAACTTGGATCAGGGGAATTCAGGCCAGAGTGATTCAGTTCAGGGTGATTCAGAACAGGGTGATTTCGCTCAGAGTAATTCGAATCAGGAGGATAGGGAGGAACGGAGATGAACAGGACGAAGAGAGAAAAAAGATTCCGCAGATGGATCGCATTCGTGCTGACCGTGATATGGACAGTTGGATTTCTGGCAGTGCCGGAATCGGGAGAGAGAGGAATCGGGAAGTTACAGGCATTTGCGGATAACCAGTGGATTTTTACGGAGAAGATTCCAAGCGGAAAGACCGGAAAGAGCATGACGGTTTCGTTTCGACTGAGAAACAGTTCGGGACACGACATCAAGAGACTCGGAATCCGTTTTGATACGAACGGAGTCGACATTGGAGATGAGGACGAGGATGATTTAAAGTATGGCTATGCCTTCCCGTTTGAGACGACGGATTCGACGTTTGAGAAGGTCAAGTCGGTCGGTTCGCTCAGTGATGGCAAGGAAAAGACGGTCTCTTTGACTGGTCGCGTGCGCCGGGATCTCCAGAATGGATATTATACCGTCCCGATTTCCGTGTTTGAGCAGGTCGACAGCAGTCAGGATGACGGAGGCTGGGTGGAGCTGACGAGTGAGAATGTCCGCGTGTGGATTTCGGTCTCCACAAGCAGTAGCGACGACGATGACGAGGGAACGAAGACGTATGATTTTGTGCTCGGAGAGGGACAGAGTACGCCGTATGGAACATATCCGAATGTGCTGAATTTTTCAATCAACTTGAGAAACAACAGCCCGGCGACGGTCTACAACGTCAAGGCGAGCATCATTCTTGACGCAGACAGCGCAAAGTTCCCGTTTCGGATCAACGATGTGAACTATGACCGGATGTTTGAGAAGATTGGTGTGGATGAGGTGGTTCCTCTCGATTACAGTTTTGCGATCCGGCAGGACAGTTACACAGGGTACTATCCGATCCAGATGAAGATTTATTATTCGAAGAGTTCGACCGGAGAGGAACTTGAGACGTTTGAGACGACGTTCTTCGTGCACATCACGAGCAAACCGAAGGAAGATGAACAGAATGACTTTAATGAGCATGATCGCACAAAGGCACGACTCATTGTTGATGGATTTTCGACGGAGCCGGAGAAGATTATTGCGGGAGAATCGTTTGATTTGACGCTTCAGATCAAGAATGCGTCTGGAAGTGTGTCCGCCTCCGATGTGCTCTTGACCGTAGAGTCGGAGAAAGCCTCGGACAGCCCGGTTTTCACGACGGCGGAAGGTTCTTCTTCGGTTGCCATTTCGTCGCTTCCGGCTGGAGGGACGCAGACGGTGAAATTCCGCCTGAGTTCGCGTGCCGGAGTCGATCAGCGTTCCTACGCGCTCACGATCAAGGCGAAGTACGACAGCCCGGAGTACAAGAATGCGGAGGACAGCATGTCCGTGGATATTCCGGTGTACCAGATTCCAAGACTCAACACGGGAACCTTTGAGGTGATGCCGGATTCGATCTCAGTTGGGGAGGAGTCGAATGTGATGTTTGGCATCAACAATACCGGGCGTGTGACGCTCTACAATGTGATGGCGACGTTTGAGGCGGATTCGATTCAGAAGACCGATGCCTATGTCGGAAACATCAAGTCCGGGGAGACCGGAAATGTGGACTGTATGCTGACCGGAATTGCGCCGACGATGGATGACGGAAAGATCAAGGTGACGATCTCCTACGAGGATGAGAATGGCAATGTCTCCGAGGTGGAGAAGGAGCTTTCCCTGACGGTGACGGAAGACTTTTCGTCGATGGATGATCCGATGAATCAAGAGCCGATGGAGCCGATCGAGGAGCCACCAACCGGAATTCTTGGCATGATTTCCCAGCATTGGATCGCACTTGTGGTGGCAACCGTGATCGTGCTTGGAATTCTTGTGACTGTGATTGGAAGAAAGATCTGGAAGAAGCGCAGAAAACAACATCAGGAAGCGGATGAGGATGAGAGTGAAGAGTAAAAAATCAAAAAAGGAATCATCAACTTGAAAATAAAGGATGTGTGGGAAGATGAGATTTGTGGACCTTCTGGGAATGAGTTTGAATAGCCTGCGCCGAAGAAAACTTCGGACAGCCCTGACGGTTCTCGGCGTCGTGATCGGAACGGCATCTGTGGTTGTGATGATGTCACTCGGAATCGGCATGAAAGAACTGAACCGGGAGATGATTTCCTCCTACGGAAGCCTGACAGCGATCACGGTGTACGGGCAGGATGCGTGGGGCAGTTCTGACTCGGACAAGCCCCTCTACTTAACGGATGATGTCGTCAAACAGTTTTCCGGGATGGAACATGTGAATAGTGTCTATCCGCTTCTTGAAGTCAATGCGATTTTCCTTCAGGGAAAATACACGATGAGCACGAATCTCACAGGTGTGCCGGATGCGTACCTTGCACAGATTCCGCTCGGCAAGGGAAGCCTTCCAAAATCTGGGGAGCGGGAGATGAAGCTGATCTTTGGAAATGCGGTGATCCGCTGGTTTCAGGACGGAAAGAGCAACCGCTGGGGATTTTCTGATGACAGTGAACTGCCAAAAGTAGATTTGATGGGAAAGCCGATGTTTGTGGTCTTTGACACCGATGCCTATTACCAGTCGCAAGGGACGGGGGAAGACCGCCCGAAAGCGCCGAAGAAATATCTGCTGAAGACAGCCGGAGTCGTGGAGGGCGAGGTCAACGATTACAATGAGTATGCCTACTCGGTGTATACGCAGTTGGAACCGCTCAAGACGGAACTCAAGAAAATCTTTAAAAAGAATCCGATTCCCGGTCAGCCGACGAACAAGAAGGGCAAACCCTACAATTATTTTGTATACAGTTCCTGCATCGTCAATGTGGACACGATGGAACATGTGTCGGATGTTCAGAAGAAACTCACGGATCAGGGTTATCAGGCAAACAGCAATGCCGAGTGGATGAATCAGGCGGAGCAACAGTCGAGGATGATCCAGGCGGTTCTCGGTGGAATCGGTGCGGTCTCGCTGTTTGTCGCAGCGATCGGAATTGCAAACACGATGATGATGTCGATCTATGAGCGCACAAAGGAGATCGGAGTGATCAAAGTTCTTGGGTGTGATATGGGAGACATCCGAAATATGTTTCTGATGGAATCCGGCTTTATCGGATTTATGGGAGGAGTCGTCGGCTTAGCGTTTAGTTATGCAGTTTCTGCGATGCTCAACCATCTGCCGGCTCTCACAGATTTGCTTGGAAATGGAACAGGAGGAAATATCTCCCGGATTCCGCTCTGGCTTGCTGGATCAGCGGTTGGGTTTGCGATTCTCGTCGGAATGTTGGCAGGATTTTTCCCGGCGATGCGAGCGATGAAGCTGAGTCCGCTTGCAGCGATCCGGAATGAATAAGAGATTGAATAAAGGATAAGGAAGAAGAATAGGAATAGGAAAAAGAAAATAAATAAAGAAAAGAGTGATAAAGCGTAATAAAAAGAACAATTAAAGAAGAATCAATGGGGAATCAAAGAAGAATTAAAGAGGAATAAAGAAAATCTTGGACGAAAAAAAGTACTTGCCAGATGAAAAGAAATCGATTATGATAAGGGCAAGAAGCGTGCGACTGGCGGAGAGAGTGGGATACCACGAGGGAGCACGTCTGAATTTACAATGCCGACCGCCTGGGCGCCATTTTTTTGTGGTACTCAGGCGGTCTTTTTGTATACAGACAGTTGTACTTGTGTACAGAAAGATGGGATTCCGCTCTGAGATGCCGATTCTGTATTGGAATGAGAGAGGAGAAAGTCAGAAGATGAAGATGTTATCTCTGGAACAGGAACTGAAAGAAAACGCATATCCGGGAAGAGGAATTGTGATTGGAAAGACTCCGGACGGAACGCGGGCAGTAACTGCATACTTTATCATGGGCAGAAGCGAGAACAGCCGTAACCGTGTCTTTGTGGAGGACGGAGAGGGAATCCGTACTCAGGCATTTGATCCGGCAAAGCTCGAAGATCCGAGCCTGATTATCTATGCGCCGGTTCGTGTGCTGGGAAACAAGACGATCGTGACAAATGGTGACCAGACCGATACGATTTATGAGGGCATGGACAAGCAGATGACGTTTGAGCAGTCTCTGCGCAGTCGTGAGTTTGAGCCGGATGCTCCGAACTACACCCCTCGCATCTCCGGCGTGATGCACATCGAGGCAGGCAATTACAACTATGCAATGTCGATTTTGAAGAGCAACAACGGCAATCCGGATTCCTGCCACCGTTACACCTTTGCTTATCAGAATCCGACAGCAGGTGAGGGTCATTTCATCCACACCTACATGCATGACGGCAATCCGCTTCCGAGCTTTGAGGGAGAGCCGAAGCTTGTTGGCATGATGGACGATATGGATGCCTTTACCGATATGCTCTGGAACAGCCTGAACCCGGACAATAAGGTTTCTCTGTTTGTTCGTTACATCAACATTGCGGATGGAAGCTACGAGACAAAGATTGTGAACAAGAATCACTAAACAGAATCACGAAACGGAATTGTGAAACGAAACGATCTGGAAACCGATCACGAAACGAATGGATAACGAATGGATTAGGAAAGAACAGGAGTGCGCAAAATGAACGAGATGGAATTAAAGTACGGATGTAATCCGAACCAGAAACCGGCAAGAGTATTTATGAATGAGGGAAAGGATCTTCCGATCAAAGTGCTGAGCGGTCGCCCGGGATACATCAACCTGCTCGATGCATTAAATGGTTGGCAGCTTGTGCGTGAGTTAAAGAAGGCAACCGGACTTCCGGCTGCAACCTCCTTCAAGCATGTCTCTCCGGCAGGTGCAGCGGTTGGAGTACCGCTGACGGAGACTCTGGCAAAGATCTACTGGGTAGATGATATGGGAGATCTCTCCCCGCTGGCAAGTGCCTATGCGCGTGCGAGAGGTGCAGATCGTATGTCGTCTTTTGGCGATTTCATTTCTCTCTCCGATGTGTGTGATGTGGATACCGCAAAGCTGATCAAGAGAGAGGTATCAGACGGTGTGATCGCTCCGGGATATGAGCCGGAGGCACTGGAAATCCTGAAATCTAAGAAAAACGGCAACTACTGCGTGATCGAGATCGATGAGTCCTATGAGCCGGAGCCGATCGAGCGCAAGCAGGTGTTTGGTGTTGTATTTGAGCAGGGAAGAAACAACCTTGCAATCAATGAGGAGCTTCTGACAAATCTTGTGACCGAGAACAAGGAGCTTCCGGAGTCCGCAAAGAGAGACCTTGTGATTTCTCTGATCACCCTGAAATACACCCAGTCCAACTCCGTATGCTATGCAAAGGACGGACAGGCAATCGGAATCGGAGCTGGTCAGCAGTCTCGCGTACACTGCACAAGACTGGCAGGTCAGAAGGCAGACAACTGGTTCCTGCGTCAGTCCCCGCAGGTTTTAAACCTTCAGTTTGTCGATCACATCAAGCGCGCAGACCGTGACAACGCAATCGATGTTTACATCGGTGAGGAGTACATGGATGTTCTCGCAGATGGCGCTTGGGAGAAGATCTTCAAGGTAAAACCGCCGGTATTCACGAGAGAGGAGAAGCGCGCATGGCTCGATCAGATGCAGGATGTCGCTCTCGGCTCTGATGCATTCTTCCCGTTTGGCGATAACATTGAGCGCGCTTACAAGAGTGGCGTTAAGTACATCGCTCAGCCGGGCGGATCTGTTCGCGATGACAATGTCATTGAGGTCTGCAATAAGTACAACATGGCGATGGCGTTCACTGGAATTCGTCTGTTCCACCACTAATTTTATCGCGTTATGAGGTACCGGGTTTTTGGCAGGTACCAATTTGAAAATAAAATAAAGTGAATTAACTAACATGGAAAAAGCACTGAGATACAGAGAAGATAATGGTTTCTGTATCTCGGTGTTTTTTTGCGTTGCTTTGCTTACATATCCGATATGTGTCGGTAGAGTAGTATCTATCAAAATCGCAGAGTACCACGCCTGATGGCGTAGGAAACGGAGGCTTCAGACGTGGTAATTTATCGGTTGCTTACTGATTACTTTTTAGATCGTAAGAAGCGATATGGATAGTTTTTCTGATTATTTTAGTTTCTGTTTTTGCTTCCGTCTTCTAAAGTGAAATGATGCCGTATTTCATCGAAATAATGCATCATTCGATAAAGAAGTTCTTTTTCTTCCTGTGAATAATGAGAAATAGGAAGCATTTCTGATTGATCAATTCCAAGCAGATAGTCGGAGGTTGTATGAAGCAGTCGGCAAAGCTCTGCGATCTTTTCCGTGGAAGGAATGGCAACTGCCATTTCCCATGCATTTACGCTGGAACGTGTCACATACAGCAATCGAGCAAGATCTGCTTGTGTTAAATTATTTTTTGTCCGAAGTTCCCGAATACGATCGGCAGTACGAAGAATCATTTTTGGTATTCGACCTCCAGTCTTTTGTCATTGATCCCGCAAAAAGACGGGATTTTTACTCTTAAATTGTAAGTTTCTATGATTGAAGATATCTGAGCGGAACCCCTCTACCCTTGATGATTAGATGCTATTTCATTATAACCGTTGCCGATATAAAAAAACAGATTGTAAAAGAGAAAAAAATGGGGTTCACAGAAGATGATAAAAATTGACAAAAACTGGAATGAAAAACAGAAAAATCCATATAGGAAAATGAGAAATTTTATTATCAATAAGGCTTTGCGCATAGGGGGGGTAAAACTAAAAAACAGAAAAGTACATGTTTAATTTGCGAAAATACACAATAAAAGACGAGAGAAAATTGTCGAAAACTGATAATTTGAATTGACATTTAGAGAAAAATCAGTATAATTAAATGTAAGAAATTTACATTTTTAAAAAGCAGATGAGAAACATGTATTAAATTTCACATTCATACATTAAAACTTTCTAAAGCCTTATGACACGGAAAATTTAATGATGGGGAAGGACAAGGAGGAAAGAAAAGGTATGTACAAGAAAAAACTTGGTGCACGCGCGTTTACCGCAGTTACCGTTGCTTCTCTCTTAGCAAGTAACGTTACTCCGGCAATGGCAGCGGAAGATGCCAACGCAATGGCAAAGGCAGCAGAGAAAGCAGTAGCAACTGCTTCTGATGCAGAGGCAGCAGAGACTGAGGATGAGAAGGTCGAGGCTGAGGTAGCAGAGGATGCTCTGGAGAATGACATCGCAACTGAAGAGGCTGATGAGGAAGTTGCAGCTCAGACGGCAGAAGCAACAGTGAAAAAGGTAACCGTTAGTATTAATGTCGGCGGTGATGGTGTTGTTGCTACGTCAAAAATGAATGAATCTAAAGATCTTGAAGAAGATGATAATCTTACTTTACCGAAAGTATATGTAGAGGAAGGTTACAAATTTGAAGGATGGAAAGTTTCTGGTGAAGAGGACACTACCATTGATACAGATGATGAGTATGAATTATCATATGATGAGGCTTATAATTTGTGCTTTGCTTCAAAGGGCAGTGACACAGGTTATGTAACATTTACTGCGATTGTTGAACCGGTTGAGGAAGATCGTATAGTAAACGTTACTATTTCTGTAGATCCAGAAAAGGGAGAACTTATCGATGAGCATGGAACAAGTTTTGTATCTACGACGTATGAAAATATCGATGAGAGTTCTGATGAGCTGATCAAACTTCCAAAAGTAGTAGCAAAGGAAGGCTACAAGTTTGTAGGCTGGAAAGGCCAGGGGGCAGATGAGATCAACTGGGATGCAGATGCGACAGAATTTGGAGTAAGCGGACTGGCATACTTTGCAGAGGGAGCAACTGTAGGCTACGTAAGTATCGAAGCAGTATTTGAGGAAGAGGACGCACCGGTTGAGGAGAATCGTACAGTAGAAGTTACAATTACTGTAGATCCGGAAAAAGGTGAGTTCAAAGATTATGGAACAAATCCTGTAACTTATAAGGGTATTGCAGAGGATTCTGATCAGCAGTTTGATCTTCCGGAAGTAGTAGCGAAGGAAGGTTACAAGTTTGTAGGCTGGAAGGGTCAGGGAGCAGATGAGATTAACTGGGATGCAGATGCGAAGACCTTTGGAGTAAGCGGACTGGCATACTTTGCAGAGGGAGCAACTGTAGGCTACATAAGTATTGAAGCAGTATTCGAGAAAGAGGAAGCACCGGTTGA
>NZ_JBNMIQ010000006.1:0-157568 GCF_050873365.1 Brotaphodocola sp.
CCGTTCTACTGTTGTTTGGTTTGTTTTTGTTCTGAATTTCTCAATTCAAAGATGTCTTTACCAAAAGACTCTTTTTTATAAGAATTTTCAGGGTTTTAAACACTGTTCAATCTTTCATTTTCAAGGTTCAGTCTGTTGCTTTGTTTTCAGCAGCAACTTTTATAGTATATCATGTTGCTTTTGAATTGTCAAGCACTTTTTATTTTATTTTGAAGTTTTTTGACTTCTTTGTTGTTCTCGTTTCAGCGACAACTTTTATATTTTATCACATTGTCATTGATCTGTCAACAACTTTTTTATTTTTTTCTGATTTTCTTTTTAAATCAGCGCCCCTTTTTCAGGGGCGAGATCTATAATATCACACACAATCTGGAACGTCAAGCGTTTTTTCTACTTTTTCTATTTTTTTCGTTTATATATATTTTCACGTTTTTCGCGGATATATATTCGCCTTTTCTTTTTCTCTGTTGTTCTCCTCTGCTATCCGTGCATCAACCGTTTTCCCGATCTTCTGCCAGACCTATATCCTACCACAAGAACCAATAATTTCATATAGTAAAATCTCTGACTTAATCTCCGCCAGATAAAAAAATACTGGCAAGAAAGCTATGATCACTCGCTTGCCAGTTTTGATTTTCTGCTCGTTCCAATCGTTCCAATAATTTAATCAAGATAAGCAAGACACAATCCCAGCATCGCTAAGCCGGTCACTTAATCTTTTCTAATCTTCTCTTGAAAATAAAATCACGGTTTCTACATGACCGGAATTGGGGAACATATCACAACCGCGGACACGTTTCACCTGGTACCCGTGCTCCCCTAAATACTTCACATCGCGCGCAAGTGTCGCGGAATCACAGCTCACATAGACGACACGCTTCGGTGCCATCTTCACAATCGTGTTCAGGCAAACTTCATCACAGCCCTTGCGTGGCGGGTCTACCACAATCACATCCGCATAAATCTGATTCTTCTCATACTGTTCAGGTAAAACTTCCTCCGCTTTTCCGACAAAGAATTCCACATTCTCAAATCCATTGATCTTGGCATTCTCGCGTGCATCGTCGATTGCCTGCGGGACGATCTCAACGCCATAGACCTTCTTCGCCTTCTGTGCGAGGAACAGAGAGATCGTGCCGATTCCGCAGTAGAGATCCCAGACAACCTCACCGCCGTTTAATCCGGCATACTCAAGCGCAGTTTGATACAGGCGCTCCGTCTGCACCGGGTTGACCTGATAGAACGAGAGCGGGGAAATCTGATATTTGACATTTCCAATATAATCGGTGATAAATCCCGGTCCGTACAGGTTCACGATCTCCTTTCCCATGATCACATTCGTCTTCTCCGTGTTGATGCTGCACGAGATACTCATCATGTTCGGATAAAGGGTTCTCAACTTCTCCACGAGCTGATCGATCGCCGTGAATTTCTTCACCTTTCCATTCAGAACCAGACACACCATCATTTCTCCGGTGCGAAAGCCTTTTCGAATCAGGACATGGCGAACAAGCCCGGTATGTGCCGTCTCATCATACGGGGCAATGTGATATTCTTCCATATGAGTGCGGATGCAGTCAAGAATCTTCCGGTTTTCCTCCACACCGAGCAGACAGTCCTCGCTCTCGATGATCTGGTGCGTTCTGCCCGCATAGAATCCGGTGATGATTCTGCCGTTCTTATCCCGTCCAAACGGAAACTGTGCCTTGTTGCGGTAACGCCACGGCTCCTCCATCCCGATGATCGGCTCCATCGGAATCTCAGTCAGTCCACCGATTCTCTGCAAGTTGTTGCGGATCTTATTCTCCTTAAATCGAAGCTGTGCCTCGTAGCTCATGTTCTGAAGCTGACAGCCTCCGCACGGTCGGGCAACCGGGCACTTCGGCTCCGTGCGATCCGGTGACGGCTCGATCACGCGCACGAGTCTTGCAAATCCATACGACTTTTTCGTCTTCATCACACTTGCTTCCACGAGATCCCCGGTCACCGTATCTTTAATAAACCACGCAAATCCATCGGTCTTTCCGATTCCCTCGCCCTCACTGCTCATGTCCTCGATTCTTACCTGAAACACTTCATTCTTCTTAAATTCCATACATTTATTCCTTTGCTCAATTCTTAACAAAAAATCAAAATTTCGTTATACTTTCTTTCTAATCTTCCCAAATCCTTTAGAAACCGCTCAAACTTTAGACACATTTTTCCAGTAAGATATAACCATGATGTGAGGGAGACAGAAAAACCTTCCGAAACATTCCATAATGAACAATCAACTAAAGAGGTTCGTTATATTACTTACATAAAAGGGCCTGGTGGCAAACCGCGCGCAACCGTTGCCGGGTCCGTCCAAAAATATGACGTGACAATGACCCTATCCCATAACCATCATCGTCGCGTTTTACCATAGATAGAAAACACCATACAACTACCTCCTTTGAAAAGGGCTGCCACAGGATACGGAATCACTCCGTTTTCTGCGGTAGCCCTTTTCCCTTTACCTCTTTGTATCGATCTGTGTATCCAATCTGTCAAGCCACACCGTTTTCCCAGCTTCCCCAGATTTCATCATGCCATGTCCGGGTATATCCGGTTTCAAGCCTTTCATTTTAACAGAACAAGACCGCCTTTTTCCCGATATCCGGTCTCCCACAGCTCCTGAAAATCCAACCACTGTGATTCGCTGTATGTAACCGTCTTCACCCGCAGGCGAGCATCCGGGGTATCCTCCACCTCATAACCGATGAGAAGAAACCAGTGCCACACATAGTCTTCCATTTTGGGATTCTTGTGCTTTAAAATCAGGCAGGGAACCGGGTAACCGGCATCTATCTCAGCGCGCAGTTTTTGACCTGCTTCCTCCCACGGAAGATTTCCGTCGAGCGGTTCTGTGACAAGTTCCGGCGATCCCGCATCGCGAAAATACTTCTCGATTCCTTCCATATAGATGTCGAGGCGGTTGATCCCCATCGGACGCGGACTCAAGTATGGGCGCATCTTATCGGCAAAGCGCACATAGTCTTCTTTCTCAACCGGATCGAGACTGTACGGATACAGGTTTGTCATACCAAAATACTTTGCCAGATAGACACTGATGTCGCAGGCAGTCTCCGCCCCGCATCCGCCTTTTTTCATCATAAATCCCGAGAACCACTCCTGGTTTCCACCAAGAGAGTCCCCGATATAAAAATAATTCAGTTCTTTTTTCATCGTTTAAAACAATCTTTTCACAGTTTTTTCGTCGTTTAACTTTTTAATCTTAAATCCATTCTCAAAAATTAACTCTCAGACATTAATTATTAGAAATTAATTATTTAGAAATTAACTCTCAGAAGTCTTTCGGATATTGGTCTCAAGGAAACGGTTGTATCCAAGCCATCCCGGATTCTCTCCACCGCTCTCAAGCGCCT
Source organism: Brotaphodocola sp. (assembly GCF_050873365.1). GTDB lineage: Bacteria > Bacillota > Clostridia > Lachnospirales > Lachnospiraceae > Brotaphodocola. The sequence continues at coordinate 3,408 of NZ_JBNMIQ010000006.1, forward strand.
CAATCATCGTCTCGAGCTTTGCGTCTGCATTGTCCGCAAAGTTCAGCGCAAGTGCCTCGAGAAGAGCCGGTTTCTTCGGAGAACCATACTCCAATTCCCCGTGATGCGCCAAAATGCAGTGCTCCAGCTCAGATGCCAGCTTTTTCGGAAATCCCGGAATTGTCTTGATTCTCTCACTGAGCATCATCGTTCCAATGATGATGTGTCCGAGAAGCTGACCGTCATCGGTGTAATCGTTTTCCGGGAACACGGACAACTCTTTCATCTTGCCGATGTCATGGAACATCGCAGAGGTCAGCAGAAGATCACGGTTGAGCGTCGGATATGCATGAGAAAAATAATCGCACATCTTTGTAACGCCAAGCGTATGCTCGAGAAGACCGCCCACAAAACCATGATGAACGCTCTTTGCCGCACTGTGGAACTGGAAGGCTTTCGCAAAATCTGCATCCTCCACAAAGTAGCTCTCTGCCAACTTTTTCAGGTAAGGATTCTTCATGCTCGCGATCAGATTCAGAAGCTCTGCGTACATCTTTCCAATATCCTTCTTGGAAACCGGAAGATAATCCGCCGGAATGTACTCTCCCTCGTCTGCCTTGCGAATTCTCTTCACATTGAGCTGACAGGAACCCATGAACATGGTCACATCTGCGTCCACGGATACATAGTCCATCGCCTCAAAATTTCCGATTCCCGGAGAACCCAGATCCCAGATCTTCGCATCCACGGTTCCGGTCTTATCCTGAAGCACCAGACTTCCGTATTCCTTTCCTGCCTTCGTCAGAGAGATCTGTCTGCTCTTGCACAGATACACCTCCGAAATTCGCATTCCTTCCTTCAAGTTGCCAATATACTTCATTTTTTTCGTTTCCTCTTCTTTCTTTTTTACCTTTCTGATTTCGATTTCCATTTCCATCGTTTCCGGACAGCTCATGTTCCTGTTCACACACATGTGCCCCGTAACAGAATTTGCCGTGGCTCCACTATCTTGAACCGACAGTGACCGGGAACTCCAACTGTGTATACTGCTCGCGCCCATTGCGCTCCACACTGACGGTTGCCTGCTGGCCCACTTCCATCCCGTCAACGGCGCTCTGATACTCTTTCATCGAAGTGATCGAAGCTCCGTTGATTCCGACGATCACATCTCCGCTCTGAATTCCTGCATTGTAGGCGGGGCTGTCTGCAATCACATTCATCACATAGATTCCACTCGGAAGTCCCTGAGCCGTCATGCTCTCCGACACTTCCTGACCAATGACTCCGAGATAGGGCGCAGAAGCACCGTTTGTCAGCTTTTCGAGAATCCCCTTATAATCAGAGATCCCCATAATCTGCACAGACGAATTCGTACTCCCGTCCGCATTTCCCTGAGGTTCCATCGCCCATCCGATCAGCTCTCCCGAAGTATTCAGCAGAAACGTTCCCTTCTGAGCATCTGCCGAAATGCGAGAGTACAGCACACGGCACACACGATCTGCCATCAGGGCATTCTTCTGCACATAAGATACATAGCCGTAGTCGAGAGAATGTACAATTCCGGAGGGACCTCCGACTGCCAGAATCAAATCGCCCTGACGAACCGTGTAGGAATTTCCCAGTGTGAGAACCTCAAGGGAATCTCGCACACTGCTCTCAAGTGCGCCCATGCTGACACTGACAACTGCCATGCCCGACACCGCGTCTTTCTGTTTGATCTGACCATCCGTCTCCTGCTTCTCACCAAATGCGACCCGGATCGAATCGGCATTCTCAACCGCTGCATCGGGAGTCAGAATCAGAATCTCCTGTCCGTTATCCGCCACAATGACTCCGGCATACAATCCCGTCGTCTCCATCGAATTGTCAAACCAGTCCGTCCCCTGTTGAACCGAGTGAACCGTCACAATTCCTTTCTCTGCCTTCTGTACCTGCATCCGCAGACTGCTCAGCATCGAATTCATATCATCCACCGTAAAACGGTAATTTTCCATAACCGTCTGCACCTGCTCCTCAATCGGCTCGCTCTCTGTCGGTGCCGTCTCATCGGGTGCCGAAACATCAGTCGGTTCATCTTTTGGTATGAATACGGGTGTCTCAGTCGGCTCTTCCTCTCCGAAGAGTCGTCCGGCAAGTGGTTTCACTGCCGTAAAACTGAATGCAGACACCGCACCAAATATCAGCGCCGTGAAGACCACAAAGGCTCCGCGCGTGGCAACCTGCCTCTTTGTCAGAGGTTGCTTTACGATCTTTTCACTGATAAATTGCCGGCTCTTTTTTTCGCCAGATCCCTTCTTAGGACCCTGTATTTCAGGCATCGTAAACCTCCTAACCTCATAATCCTCCCTGAAAAACCTAACCTAATTATAAGGTTCTTCGTTTAATTCTGCAACTACAAACTTATTCGTTGCTGGGCAGTAACTCTTACGGCACTTCCGATTCCAAAAGTGCCTACCTCTGAACCGTAGCACTTCTTCCTCCCGTTGTTCTGAGTCGAAAGCAAAAATTGAACGAAAAAATTTTTTATGCTATAATGAGCGTTAAAGAAAACCCATAAAACATTATAGAATTTTAGAAATGAGGATTTTAGGATTTAATTATGAATAAAAAAGCATTAAAAACTCTGGAATACGAAAAAATCATCTCCCAGCTGACGGAGTACGCGGGATCTGCTCCCGGAAAACTGCTCTGCAAAAACCTCGTTCCGTCCTCGGACTTAAATGAGATCCGCCAGGCGCAGGCAGAGACCAGCGACGCCGTGACCCGTGTCCGCATGAAGGGAAATCTCTCGCTGAGCGGAGTGCGCGACATCCGCGACTCCTTAAAGCGTCTCGAGATCGGAAGTGCCTTAAGCATCCCGGAACTGCTCTCGATCAGCTCTCTTCTGACGGTCTGCGCGCGCGCACGCGCCTACGGTCGCCACGATGTATCGGAGGAATTCCCGGATGACTCCCTCGATGAGATGTTCCGCGAACTTGAGCCTCTGACGCCTGAGAACAATGAGATCAAGCGCTGTATCCTCTCCGAGGATGAGGTTGCCGACGACGCAAGCCCGGGACTTCACAGAGTCCGCCGTTCGATGAGCACCATCAACGACCGGATTCACACCCAGTTAAACAGTGTGCTGAATTCCTGCCGTACCTATCTTCAGGATGCCGTCATCACAATGCGTGACGGTCGCTACTGTCTGCCGGTCAAAGCAGAGTACAAGGGACAGGTAAACGGTATGGTTCACGATCAGTCCGCGACAGGTTCCACACTCTTCATCGAGCCGATGGCAGTGATTCAGCTGAACAACGAACTTCGCACACTCGAGATTCAGGAGCAGAAAGAGATCGAGGCAGTGCTTGCAACCTTAAGTGAACGTCTCGTTCCGTACACCGAGGTTCTCGCAATCAATTTACAGCTCTTGACTCACCTTGATTTCGTGTTTGCAAAAGCCGCTCTTTCCCGCCACTACAAGGGAAGTGAGCCGATTTTCAACACCGAGGGACGCATCCACATCAAGGATGGTCGCCATCCTCTGCTCGACCCGCAGAAGGCAGTTCCGATCACGATCTGGCTCGGTCAGGATTTCGATCTGCTGATCGTGACTGGTCCGAATACCGGTGGTAAGACGGTTTCCTTAAAGACTGTCGGACTCTTCACGCTGATGGGTCAGGCAGGTCTTCACATTCCGGCATTTGACGGTTCTGAACTTGCGGTCTTTGACGAGGTATTTGCCGACATCGGAGATGAGCAGAGCATTGAGCAGAGCCTGAGTACATTCTCCGCGCACATGACAAGCATCGTCGACATTCTCGGAAAAGCGGACAGCCACTCACTCTGCCTCTTCGATGAGCTTGGAGCCGGAACCGATCCGACCGAGGGTGCTGCCCTCGCGATTGCGGTGCTGAATTTCCTCCACAACATGAAGTGTCGAACGATGGCGACGACCCATTACAGCGAGCTCAAGGTCTATGCGCTCAGCACACCGGGCGTTGAGAATGCCTGCTGTGAATTCGATGTCCAGACGCTTCGCCCGACCTACCGCCTCCTGATCGGTGTTCCTGGAAAGAGTAATGCGTTTGCGATTGCAAGCCGTCTCGGTCTTCCGGACTACATCATTGAGGACGCAAAGAGCCACATCGAGACCGAAGATGAGACGTTTGAGGATGTGATCAGCCGTCTCGAGGAGAGCCGTGTGACGATCGAGAAAGAGCGCGAGGAGATCCAGTCCTACAAGGCCGAGATCGCAAGTCTGAAATCCCGCTTAGAGCAGAAGGAAGAGCGATTTGACGAGCGCAAGGACAAGATGATCCGCTCCGCAAATGAGGAAGCCCAGCGCATCCTGCGTCAGGCAAAAGAGACTGCCGACCGCACAATCAAGAACATCAACAAGCTCGCTGCCTCCTCCGGCGTCGACACCCGTGCCCTTGAGGCAGAGCGAACAAAGATCCGCGAGAACTTAAAGAAAGTTGACAGCAAGCTCTCGTTAAAGCAGGAGAGCAAACCGCACAAGGCAATCAATCCGAAGACCCTGCGTCTCGGCGACAGCGTGCGCGTCCTCTCGATGAACCTCAAGGGAACGATCAGCTCCCTTCCGGACGCTCAGGGCAACCTCTTTGTCCAGATGGGAATCCTGCGCTCCAAGGTGAACTTAAATGACCTCGAGCTGATTCAGGAGAATTCGATCAGTGCGCCGGGACTTGACACCCGCAGAAAGGGAAGCGGAAGCAGTTCGATCAAGATGTCGAAATCTTCCACGGTTTCTATGGAAATCAACCTTCTCGGAAAAACCGTCGATGAGGCGATTCCGGAACTTGACAAGTACCTCGACGATGCCTACATCGCTCACCTTCCGCAGGTTCGCGTCGTTCACGGAAAGGGAACCGGTGCTCTGCGCGCAGGTATCCACCGCCACTTAAAGAAACTGAAATATGTAAAGGAATTCCATCTCGGCGGTTTTGGAGAAGGCGATGCCGGCGTTACGATCGTTGTCTTTAAATAAATTTTGACATTAACTAACAGGAAAGGGATGAACCGATCATGGCTGAAAAACAGCGAATTTTGATTGTAGATGACGATGAGAACATTGCAGAATTAATCTCTCTCTATCTCATGAAAGAATGTTACGAGACGAAGATTGTAAATGACGGAGAGATGGCACTTCGGGTCTTTCCTGATTTTAAACCAAATCTGATCCTGCTCGACCTGATGCTTCCGGGCATTGACGGATATCAGGTCTGCCGGGAACTTCGCATGACCTCCCAGGTTCCGATCATCATGCTCTCCGCAAAGGGCGAGATTTTCGACAAGGTGCTCGGTCTTGAACTCGGCGCAGACGACTATATGATCAAACCGTTTGACTCGAAAGAGCTTGTCGCCCGCGTCAAGGCGGTTCTGCGCCGTTATCAGGCAGTTCCATCTCCGGCGACGACAGAGCCGAAACAGCAGGGCGAATATGTGGAGTATCCGGATCTGATTGTGAATCTGACAAACTACTCCGTCACCTACTGTGGACACTCTGTGGAAATGCCACCGAAGGAACTCGAGCTTCTGTATTTTCTGGCTTCCTCCCCGAATCAGGTATTCACAAGAGAACAGCTTCTCGACCACATCTGGGGATATGAGTACATCGGAGATACACGAACGGTGGATGTCCACATCAAACGTCTGCGTGAGAAGATCAAAGATCACGCAAACTGGGCACTGACAACGGTCTGGGGAATCGGCTACAAGTTTGAAGTGAAAAAGTAATAAAAAAAGAGCGGATCAAATTTTGATCCGCTCCGCTACTTCCCCGGCAATCGCAAATCGTCGGTTTCCAGTTCCGGCAATCACACCGCTCTTTCCTTTCTGAAACACACGAATCAGGTTTCCCTCTTTGATCTCGTGCTTCCTCAAAAATTCCATCACGGCAGAATTCCCCATCATCCATTTGACTGTACCAGACTCTCCAACTTTCATTTCCCATAACGACTGCATGATTCACCCTCCCATGCCTATGCATGCAACACACAACTCTACTGAATCTCTCCGGTTTTTCTATGTCATTGATCTATCAATACTCTATCAATCCATTTCTTATCCTTTGCAGGTTCCTTAGTTTCTATTCGGTTTTTATTCGGTTTTTATTCCTTTTTTTCAGTATAATCATGCGAAGGGCTGTTAGTCAATAGCAACATTTTTAACTAAATTTTCTGACATTTTTACTATTCACGCGTTGCACAAACAGCAACGGACATTTATGGAATCCACACTCCGTCTGCGCCTAACGAATACCCATCCGGTGTCGTTGTTCCAGAGAGCATCGCTCCACTCTCGTCACAGTAATACCACTTACTCTTGTACTTGACCCAGCCGGTCTTCATATAGCCATTTTCATCAAAGAAATACCATTTGCCATTGATCTTCGCCCAGCGAGCGCTCGGATAATTGCCATCTGCATACCGATACCACCACCCCGTCTCATCTTTCTCCCAACATTCCGCGGACTTTCCGTTTACCACTGGAAGAAGGCTCGTCGTGGCGGGAAGTTTGGAAGCCGTCATTCCTCCCGTCAGATCCTCATCCTCATCCGCCAACACATGCCAGATTTCAGACGTCTCCCACGCTCCGCGCTCAGACCCGGTTCCAACAGCGCGCACCATAAAGCGATACCGTCCACTTTTGGAAGTCGCCTCCGAAAAATCGTAGGTCGTGTTCTTTGTCGTCCGCGTCGAGCCAACTGCAACATCGTTGCGGTAGAGTTTTACCTGATAGACTCTCGCGTTGTCATTCTCCTCCCACTCTGCAAATCCGTCTTCCTCATTCCATGAAAGTCCATGCACACTCAGATCATCCTCATCACTTCCGAGTGTGAAAATCAAGGTCATGCCGGAACCGCTGTTTTTGACTTTTGCAGAGACGAACGTGACCTCATCTCCCTCGAACGAAAACATTTCCTCATCCGCAGTCCCGAAATAGTATCCCTTCTTTGCCTTGAAATCGACTGAGATTTTCGGTGCCACCTTACTCCAATCCTCATTCTCATTCAGAACCTCAATGTTTCTGATGCGATAGGTCGTGTCCCCGGTGCTCACACTCACATCGCCTCTGCTCTCCGAGTCTTCCAGATACGCTTCAATCTCCAGATTGACTTCTGTGATCTTTTCCGACTCCGACGCAAATGCAGAACACGCAATATTCAACGCAAAGATCATGACAAGCAGAAGTCTCAAAAATCCTTTTGTTCTTCCCATAATTCCCTCGTTTTCTATCATTTTGACTCTTCCTGCCTGTTTTCCAGCTTGTTCCACACTGTCTCTCCTCCCCTGAGAACTTTAAATTCTATTTTCTTCTATCTTTTTCTATTTTCTCTTATCTTTTTTATTCGCCTATTTTTTTATTCGTCCTATTTTTTTGTCCCGGACATCCACTCCGAGTTACAGGTTCGTGGAACGTGGCAGGGAGAAGATAAATTCTGATCCAACTCCCTCCGTGCTGATCACATCGATATTTTCTCCGTGTGCCTGAATGATCTCCTTGACGATCGCAAGTCCAAGTCCGGTTCCCTTCTTATCCTTTCCACGCGAGAGATCCGTCTTGTAAAACCGCTCCCAGATCTTTTTCACACTGTCACGCAGAATGCCGATTCCGGTATCCTTTACCGAGACAAAAATCTTCTCGTTTCTCGTATATGCCTGCACAAAAATCGTCGAACTGTCATGGCTGAATTTGATCGCATTATCGATCAGGTTATAGAGCACCTGCTGAATCTTTCCGAGATCTGCATACACCATCATAATCGTATCGGAAAACGTCAGATCAAATGTGATGTCTCTCGACCCGCAGATCCCCTCAAACGAGGCGACCGTATCCTTGATCACTCGCGTAATGTCAAAATTGCTTCTGGAAAGATAGCCCTTGCTGTCGAGAGAATTTAACGTCAACATTCCCTGTGTCAGCTTTGTGAGTCGCTCCGTCTCAGAGATCACCCTCGTCAGATATTTCTCATAAAATTCCGGCGGGATCGTCCCGTCAATGATCGCTTCCAAATAGCCCTTGATCGAGGTCAGCGGAGAGCGGAAATCGTGGGAGACATTTGCAATGAAGGTTCTCTGGTACTCCTCCATCTTGTTGAGCTCTCCGGACATATAGTTTAATGTTCCCGCAAGGTATCCCATCTCATCCTGCGAGTGAAGGTCAATGCGATAGTCCAGATTTCCTGCAGCGTACTCATTTGCACCTTCCGTGATCTTCTTTAACGGAAAATAGACGGTCTTTGTGAACACAGCCAGGATCACCAGCGAGAGCAGGAAAATCATCGCGGAAGAGATATAAATCACATTCAGACTGCGATTGCTCTCCTCCCAAATCTGGGAAATTGGCAGATGAATCAACACATATCCATAAGTCTTATAATTCCCCGTGATCGGCGCGCATACGGTCAATACCTGATAGGAAAACTGACCGAAATAATCTCCGGTACAGTACGGACGATTTCCGGTAAGCGTCGGATCAAAACCCTCGATCGTGTTTCCCGCGCGTGTCGGGGACTCGCTGTCCACGATGATCACGCCGTCGCGGTTCACCATCCAGATCTGCGCCTGAATAAACTTCGACACCGCCTGAAGCTGTTGGCTCACAGACTGCAAATCCTGCTTCTTTCCGCGGATATAAATGTCGCTGTATGTACCTGCAATCGTCACTGCCTCATCGTACATGGCTTCTGATCGCTCTTCCACGAGATGATTGTACATCATCTTCGAGGAGAATGTGGAAATCGCCACAAATCCGAGCAGTCCAAAAACCAGATACCCGAGGATAAATTTGTAGTAAAGGGAATGTTTCATGTTTTCTGCCTCATCTTCCTGTGTATTGTATAAATATCATCATTCCATATCTTCTTTCTTGTTCAGTATAACATGGATGCACGGCAAAAAGAAAGAGTCTGGAATCTTTCTCTGATATCAGACTCTGAATATTGGTTTAATATGTTTCTGTTACTTTTCATATTGTTCTCATTGTTCTCGCTCCTCCGGCGGAATAACGCCATGAAAACTCGCTCTCGCTCCGAGTTGCCATGTAGCGGTGCATAAAACCGCAAAATACGCGGTTTAAACACCGACATGGCAAACGGGTTTTCATAGCCTTTCCCGCCTTCGTCGCTACCGCAGTGGACAAAACAGCCCCCTGATACGATTCCTACGGTTTATTGTCCCTGAACGGAGAAACTTCCATCCTCCTGGACTATCATGACATTCGACATCACCCAGTCGCTCTTCGCATTATTTTCACTGCGAACGGAACGCACCTTGAACTGGTAGGTTCCTGCGCCCGGAAGAAGGTCGGAGAAATCATAATTTGTGCGGTAAACCGAGCGCATGATTCCGATCTCCCTGCCATCCTTGACGAGGAAAATCTGATAATACTTTGCCGACTCGACCGGAGCCCAGACCGCACGTCCTTTGACTGCCGGGTCCCAGCCTCGGACAGTCTCCGCACTTGCGTCGGTATTATTCTGAGTACTTTCCTGTCCAGTGACTGCCGGTGCATTCACCTTTCTCGTATCTGCCTTCTTGTCGAAAATCAGGCGTCCCCGAATCACAAGCTCAGAATTATCGTTCTGGCGCTTTGCGCTGATCAGCTCTACCTTGTCATACTTCGACTTTGCGGTCGTCGCAAGATCAAGACGAACTGCCGAGCTTCCGGTCTTTGCAAAGTAATATTCCTCCGCGTCCTGTGAGACAAGCGTGATCTCAAATTCCGGCGGATTTGTGTTGCCAAATTCCTCCCCGCCGTCATTGACAAGCTGAACATCGTCAATGCGGTAGCGGTCGGTATTTCCTCCATCCGGTGTCACATATACATCCCCGCTCACATCTGCCTTGATTCCGACATCCGCGTCTACGACAAGCCAGACTTTTCCGATCTTTGTCTTCTCGCTCTCACTCTTCTCCGACGCCCAGACTTTTATGGTCGGACAACTTGCGACTGCGACACAGGTTGCAAACAGAACTGCCATCGCACACTGTCTTCCCCTGCGCCAAAACGAAGTCCTCTTTTTTTTCATCTTTGTTTCTAATCTAAGCATAGTCATGTTATTTCATCTCCATCTGATTATAGAGCGCACAGATCATCTCCACACAGCCATTCAGACCGAGGCGACCGCTGTTTAACGACACATCATAACTCTCTGTCGATCCCCAGCGTTTCCCGGCATAACACTCATAATAATTTCTTCTCGTCTTGTCTTCTTTTCGGATCAGATTCAATGCCTGATCGCGGAGCACCTTGCGCTTCTCGCTGACTCTCTCAATTCGGCTTCCAAGATCCGAAAAAATGAAGACTGAGCGCACATCTTCCTGCTCCCTGAGCACATAGTCTGCACAGCGTCCGACGATGATGCAGGACTCCCGCTCCGCGAGCTGGCGAATCACTGCTGACTGGAGGTTGAATACCATATCGTTGATTGATCCGCCATGTCCGGTGCGATCATTCTGAACCTCGCGCGGAACAGAAAACAGAAATGGATTTGCACGTTTCTCCTCCGCGTCCTTCATTCGCTCAAGATCCACATTTCCGTACTTGCACGCCAGCTCAATCAGACGCTTATCATAGCACTCGATTCCCAGTCGTCTTGCCACTTCCCGTCCAATATAGCTTCCGCCACTTCCAAGCTGTCTTCCTATCGTAATGACCCGATTCTTTCCCATAGCTTTTGTCTCTCCTTCCCGTAGTCTTCTCCGTTCCATTCCACCCAACACGAACACAACTCTATTCCGATTATCCTAATAATCTAACAATCCTGATAATCCCTGTATTCCCAATAACAACTTCTCTCTGATTAACGGTTCTTAAAGATCTCGATAATCGCCTGAACCATCTTTACAAGCACATTCCACATTCTCTTTAACGGTCCCTCAGATGCCTTTTCAGACTCAGCATCGAGCATCTCATCGTCATCGTCAAGGCTGATCTCCTTCGTTCTCAGAATCACCTGAAGCGTATCCGGCTCCTCATTCTGATCCGAAGTGAACGAAACTTTCTCCGCGGACGGGTCCATGTAGAGGAATCTCGTATCGCCGTCGAGATCATCCCACTCACGATCCATCGTATCCTTCATCGTTCTTCCCGCCATACGCATCGACGTCGTGCTGTCGAGAACGCGAAGGCTCTTATCGAGAACTTCCATACTTCCGCGAATGCTGTCGCGTGCTGCCGCATCGAGAGAATCACTGCTTGCTCTCATCGTATTCTGAATCAGAGTCAGCGTGCTCACACTCGTGTCGAGCGCGTTTGTCGTCCGGTTTACCAGCTCCTCGGAATCATCAAGCGCAAGCTGGAAATCCGAGTAATATGTCTCAAGAGAATCATACAGAGCCGTGCTGTCCTCAAGGATAAAATCGATCTCATCGACAAGCTCACCCATCGAGCGAGATGCATCTGAGGTATCATCAAGCAAGGATGCCATCTTTCCGGCCAGAGAACTGCTCGCCGAGGAGAGTTTCTCAAGGTAGGCTTTCTTCTGCGTCAAAGCGACGAGAAGTTGCTGGGTATTCAGCGTCACACCAGGAATTCCGGCCGCCGTTGCAGAAGACGGAGTTGCCGTCTGCGCCGACGCATTTACATCATCAATCAGATCCACATCGCCATCGTAATAATCGTTCTCAACCTGCTCAAGGCTGACTCCGAGAGAAGCAAGCTGAGTCACATAGATCTGCTCGCTCGACTGGAGCGTCGCATCAAGAGCGATCAGCGTCTGCATCAGCTGATTTAACGGAGCGACACCGGAGGCGAGATCTTCGGTATTGCTCTTGATTCCGCGCAGACTCGTATTGAGCTTTCTGAGCGGGTCCTGCATCTCTCTCATCGAATTCACAATATCTCCGAGGCTGTCGTGAACGATCTCAGCTGATTCTTTTGCGGACTCAATATGCGGAACCATCGCCTGCATCTGCTCGGACACTGCGGTCAGAGATGCCAGTGCCTTATCATTGTTGTCGAGGATGTTGTCCTTAGAACCGCTCCAGACACCTCTCGCATTCTCTGCCGATCCGAGTCCGCTCTGAAGTTCATTGACTCCGTCACGCATCGACTCCACGGAGAGTGCCATCTGCTCCATGCTGTCATAGAGCTGATCTCCTGCGTCCTTCCAGGTATCCTTTGCATCCTTGAGATCCTTTACATGCTCAAGATCCTTCGTCGTACCCGGAATCATCGTCATCAGCACGCCGTCGCTCTCAAAACTGTCCGAACCGATGCGAACCGTGTAGTCTCCATCCTCGCCCGGAAGAGCCGTGAAAACGACTCCGGTCTGACTGCCGATATTCTGAACCTGAGCCCCGTCCGCCTCAACGCTGTAACACTTTGTCAAGTCGACAAGGACTGCAACTGCAAGCATCATGTTGTTGCGGTAATACTCGCGCGCATTCTCATTTGCGGTCGCATCAATGTGAATCTCAACCGTTCCGGATGCCCCCGCAAGTTTGTCTGCATCCGTCGGAACTCCATTTAATTTATAAGACACATCAAACGTCCACGGCAGAGTCACCTGGTCGTTCTTCATGACTCCCTTATAATAGAATCGTCCGTTCTGATCCGGCGCAAAGTTCCAGGTAACACTTCCATTTCCAAGAACCGGCTCCGTGTGATCCGTCATGTTTGTGACATCGGTGTAATCGCCGTAGTCCGTGAAACTGGAAGTTCCATTCAGGCTGATGCTCTTGACCATATTCACCTTGTCAATCTGACCATAGTAGTCAAGATTAACGTACATCGCCTCATCCACACTCGCAGCTGCTTCTCCTGCCTGCACTGCCTGCGCCGGAACCAGACTCGTGGCAAGCGTGACAACCGTCATCACGGTCGCACCCATTCTTCTATATCTATCTTTCATCTTATTCTCCCTCCGATGATCCCTGACTCTCTAAAAAATACAATTCTGATTCTAATGCGATTCTTATGAACCAAAATGCTTTGCAAGTTTTGCTTTCACCTGACCCTGCATCTGTTTCCGCTTCTCGCGCATCTTTTCCCGATAATTCTGAATCGGATGCGTCCACGCCTTATCGATGATGATCTTGTCACACAGAACAAGGAGGGCCGGAAGCAGGAAAAGCACAAGAACCAGACTGAACAGTCCTCCACGTCCGATCAGATGTCCCAAATCTCCGATCGCTGCGGTCGTCGAAATCAGATGGACGATGTAACCGGCAAGCGTGATGATCGTGCCCGATGTGAGAATCGAAGAACAGGACTGGGCGATCGCTGAGATGCACGCCTCTTTCTTCGGAAGTTCCTGACGCTTTGCAATGTAGTTGTTCGTGAGCAGAATCGAGTAATCCACGGTCGCGCCGAGCTGAATACTGCTGACAATGATGTATCCCATGTAAATCATGTCGACACCCTGAATATACGGCATCGCCATATTGAAGTAGATCGCGACCTCAATCGGGATCATAACGATGATCGGGATCAGCGCCGACTTGAAGCTGAACATGACAACGATGAATACGCCGAGCAGAGTCAGCACATTTACGCGGGCATTATCTGCAACGATCGTCGTCTTGATATCCTGTGTGGACGGTGTCTCCCCGACCAGATAGGAATTATCCGGATAATACTTTTTCACAATCTCCCGGATCTCATCGGTGTACTGGAACGATGCCTCACTCTCTCCCTTTGTGCGGATGTAAATCAGCATGCGCGCCGTGTCCCCGCGGTGCAGAAGTTTTGCCGTCGAGTACGGAATGATGTCCTCCGGAACTCCCTCCGGAAGGGTTCCTGCCATCGAGGTCACACTCTTCACATACGGCAGATCCTCAAGCTCATCCGTGAGCTCCTTCTCCGTCACATTGGAGGTGTTCGGGTAAATCGCAAGGAGCATGTTGCTTCGTCCAAATTTTGCGACGATCTCCTGATCGTCCTCGTAGACCTTTGTTCCTTCGGAAGAACCAACCGCATCATTTCCGAACAGGAAATCATTCATTCCCTGTGCGACATAGGCAGGCGGTGTCAACACGATGACAAGAGCTAAGATCACATATCGAACTTTGTATACAAGCTTTCCAAGCGGTGTGAAATTCGGCATAAACGAGCGATGTCTCGTCTTGTCGTTCCACTTTGCAAACTTGAGAATCATCGCCGGCATGAAGAAAACAACCGCCAGCAGACTGCAAATAATTCCCTTCGCAAGCACCAGTCCCATATCGAAACCGATGTTGAACTTCATCGTCACAAGTGCGAGGAAACCGACAACCGTCGTCAGACTGCTTGCAAAAATCGAGTTGATCGCCTCCTCAACGGCCTTGACGATCGCCTCCTCCTCGGAGAGACCTGCATTTCTCCATCTCAGGAACGCATCGAGCAGGAAGATCGAGTAGTCCATCGAGGTTGCAAGCTGAAGAATGATCGCCACATTGTTTGTCAAAAACGAGACGGTTCCGATAAATATGTTTGTTCCTCGATTCAACAATACCGCCACGCCCATGACGAGCATGAAGAGGATCGGCTCCGTCCACGCCGTCGTCGTGAGTGCAAGCACCGCAAAGATCATGATGACTGCAACGACAAGGATCGTCTGCATCTCGCTCGCGGTCGTCTCGATCAGAGATTTATTCTGGATCGCCATTCCGGAAAAGCATCCCTTGTCCCCGGTGATCTCCTTGAGCTCGGTGATCGCATTCTTCGTCCGGTTGGAATCCGACTCCTCATCGAACGTGATATCCATGACCGCACAATTATCCTTGTAGTAATCCTTGATGTCATCCATATTGATGAAATCTTCTCCGGCATACACATTAACGGTCGTGTCACACCAGAGCACCTGATCGACTCCATCGACAGCCTCAAATTTTTCTTTATATTGTTTCGCCTCATATAGCGAGACGTCCTTAATCATGACTCTCGCCGTTCCCGGGTACCCAAAGACTTCCTTCATCTTGTCAAGTCCCTGAGCAGACACGGCACTCTCCGGCACATACTTTGTCAAATCATAGTTTACATCGACAAAAAGCATCGAGAGCAGAGAAAACAGGCAGGCGATCGCAAACAGAGTCTCAATGAATCCGCGCTTTTTGATGATCTGGCGCGCCAGCATCGTGGAAAATCCACCCTCTGTTCCTTTTTCCCCCGTCGGTTTTTCTCTGTGTCTCAGGCCTTTTATCCGATTAAACAGTTTCTGTCCCATCTCTTCTACTCCTTCTGATTCTGTTTTCTTTCCTGTTCACAGGTATTCTCGTAACTGTTCAGTGCCTTCACAGTCACGAGCAAAAATCCATTGAAAATTGTCTTCGACAATGAGATTTTTGCTTGCTAGCCCATAGTTTCGTACAGTCAGCGCAGTAAATGCGCAGACCTACCGAACAGTTATTTGTCTTCTATCTCATCAACTCAATCATAAAATAGTGCGCGCCATTTTTTTCCAGATGCGCCATTCCGAGACTCCGATAATATTCCAGAGAATAGAGTCGTTTCCCGGACGTATCGTATTTCTTCTGCGTCCGGTCGAGCACCTTGTCAAATGCATCGTCGGCATCATCCCGCCTCTGTATGTAGAGTTCCAGGCTCGTCGCATGTTTGCGGTAACCGACCTGCCCTAAATAATCTTTCAGGCTTCCCTCACCAGGAATCGTGCTGTCGACGCTGTATCCACTCTCCATCGCCATCTCAAGCCGGTGAGAAGCAATCTTGTTCAGATTCATATCCATCTTGAATCCCGCATACCGGTCATACATCGCATGGTCATCTCCGTCATACTCGTCTTCCCGGTCCGGATACTCCTCAAAAAACAGATCTTTCTTCTCGTCGTTAAGCTGGTCGAAAAGCGCCTGCTCCTCATCATCGTAACAGACAACCGGGTAGGCACCTCCTCCGGTATTCGGAATCCAGTGTGCACTCTGAAGCGTTCCATCCTTCTCAAACTCGTAAACAGCATCGTCAAACGTCAGCTCTTTTCGGTTTTTTGTCCCATCTTCCAGATAGTAAAACCATTCGCCTTCCTCATAGCGCCATCCAGTCGAGCTCTGTCCGGTTTCCTGAACTTTCTGTATCTCCTGAGTCTGCTGTATCTCTTCTGTCCCCTGCACTTCCTCTGCCCAGACCTGCCGAACCTGCCCCGGCATTCCAGTCATCAGAAAAGCCATCGCCGTGGCGATCGTCCAAAGATATGCCTTACAACATTTCTGAGACATCCTCATTTCCTCCATTTCTATCTTTTTGCGCTTGCCTTTTGCAAATTCAGTTTCCATCCATGTCCTCCACAGACCCCAACCGTTCTTGCAAATGCCTCGCCCTGTAAACTGAAAAAATCTACGTTCTTTACTGGACAATTCAAGATTTTCTGTTCAAAAATCTCCCCATCTCGAACGTATTGAAGCAAATATCATTTCTTGCACTATTATCTATGTTTATGGTAAAATACTCAAGTATCATATTTTTGTGGAGCGTTTCAAATGAAACACTTTTATGTATTCTGTCCTATTTGGCACAAAAGTGTTGTTACGTTTCTTTTCGCTTATTTTTTAGAATTTTTCTGGAGGAACCATCTATCATGAGCCGAAATAACCCATCAAAAGAGCACATCACAGTACGGCGCACCTACGCCCTGCTTCGTGGGGCATTTTTGAAAGAACTGAGCATGCTTCCACTCGAACAAATCACCCTGACGGAAATTTGCAATACCTCTCTGATTTCCCGTTCAACCTTTTACCGCTACTTTGAAGACAAGTACGATCTTCTCCACTACTGCCTTCTCTCTCTGATCGAGGAAGTTGGTCTGACAGAAGAAGTCATCAGCCTTCAAAACATCGATTCTCTGAAAAATTTCCTGACAATCCTGATCGACCACATCAGTGAAAACAAGATTCAGTATCAGAAAATTTATCAGGCAAACAAGGACGGAGATCTGGTCCGGATTCTCAGAAAAGGGCTTCAGGATATTCTCGGTGACAAACTGCGCTCAGCAGAGGAAAACGGCTATCATGCAAAGATTGCCTTCCCGATCTTTTCCTCCATGCTCGGCGACCTGTTTTTCAGCATCATCAAATGCTATTTGGAGGAAGCTGACCAGTTCGACACCGAAACCTTTATCGAGAATGTCAGTCTCTTCATCCGAAGAGATTTCTTTGAGCCGATCTCTGAAGTTCCTGCCAAGCAGTAATCAGAGTCTTCCCATCAAAATCACTGCGCTTCCTCGTTCCATTGCGATCGGTACATCACTGACACTTTGAACCCTCACAAAACATATAACACAAAAAGGCGCTCTGCTTGCGGGACAGAGCGCCTTTTCATAGGAGTTGAGTCGTTGCCTCCACGGGTCAGATGGGGCAATGTTGAAATGTATAGAATATTCACATGTGGTTAGCTATTGCTAACTGTCTATATATTAACATAAGGTTTTTAGAAAATCAAGTACATTTTTTCGTACAATTTTCTCATCTAATGGTTCCGTTCATGCATAACACAAACTGTAATCTTATCCCTACGCTTCCTTCTCCGAACCATCATCGAGAATCCGGTATTTCCCGTCTTTCAGTTCAAGAACAGCGATCGCACAGTTCGGGAGCTTAATCTTCCAGAAATCACCAATCTCAATCCCGGCAATCGGATTCAGGATCGTTCGGTTGACAACCGCATGGGCGACAAGAAGAACCGTATCAAAATCATGTTCCCTTTTCTTTAAGTCCTCCATGAAAGCGCCAGTACGGCGATATACCGCCTCAAAGGTCTCCGCTCCCTCCGGCGGAAGATAGTGTGCCGGATCACTGAAAAAGTTATGAACCGGATCGGACGGGTCTGCCTCAATTTTTTCTCTCTCCCGTCCTTCTTCCACACCAAACGCGATCTCCGCAAGACGGTCTTCCGTCTTCAAGAGTTCCTTCTGGTCTCCGAGAATAATCTGGGCGGTCTCCTTGGCACGAATCAGAGGAGAGCAGAATGCGCCATCAAATACCACATCTCTCAGTTTTTCCGATGCCTTCTCTGCCATCTCGCGCCCACAGTCATTCAGAGAAATGTTGTGTCTTCCCTGAATCTTGTGCGCCTTATTCCAATCCGTCTGACCGTGTCTCACCAGATAAATCTTCATCCCAGCCATTTCCTTTCTCTTATGTTCATATTTCTCTTATTACGATTTTTTCTCACTGTGTATATTGTTCTCTATTTTGACTTCCTGCACCCAAAAAGTCAAGTCTATTTTTCCATACAACCCTGTTACCGTTCATGCATGCCATAAACTGTAACGAATTTTACCTATGCCTTTCATCCCAGTGACTAAATAGGCAAAACAAAAGCACCCTGCTTGCGGGACAGGGTGCTTTCTTCATAGGAGTTGAGTCGTTGCCTCCACGGGTCGAATGGGGCAATGTTGAAATGTATAGAATATTCACATGTAGTTAGTTGTCGCTAACTGAGTATTATATTAGCATGTGCTAACCGTATTGTCAATCCTTTTTTTCATATTTTTTCATTTAATTTTATTTACTTAACACAAATTAATTACCCGCCATATTTCTCTTTAATCGCTCAAAATCAATACCCCATGATTTTAAACAGCCAATCCTAATACCGGCCCAACCTTTACAAACGAACGGTGCGAACAAAACTTGAAGGGGATTCCTAGAGCGACTACGGGCGGGCAAGTATATGCAAACCCGTGTGAGACGTCGGTGCTTAGGTCGCGTATTTTGCGACCTTACGCACCGCTACGTCGAACCCGGAGTGCGAACGCGTTTGCATAACTTGACCCGCCCGTAGGAGCGAACTCAAAAAATTCAATTCAAACTATAATTTTATTTCTATATCTCACTCACTAAAAAAAGTCCTCAATCACTCATTCCAGTGAAGCCGATGAAGATTTCCCTCCATCGTCATTGCCTCAAACCCCTTCTGGCGCAGTGCCTCATAAAGCACAATCGCCACAGAATTTGACAGATTCAGAGAGCGGATGTCTCCCCACATCGGAATCCGCACGCAGGTCTCCTCATTCTCCACAAGGATCTCCTCCGGAATTCCGGCGCTCTCCTTTCCGAACATAATGTAACAGTCCGGCTCATACTTGACATCGGTGTAGACATGCTTCGCCTTCGTCGTCGCCATATAGATCTTCGCGCCCGGATTCTTGTCGAGAAAATCCTGATAATCGCAGTAGACCGTCACATCGAGCTTGTCCCAGTAATCGAGACCCGCACGACGGATCGCCTTCTCATTGAGCTTAAATCCCAGCGGTTCAATCAGATGAAGTCTCGTGTTCGTCGCCACACAGGTACGTCCAATATTTCCCGTATTCAGTGGCATTTCCGGCTCAAACAAAACAATGTTCATCATTTTGCTTCACCTGCTTCTGCTGTTTTTTCTGCCACATCTACATCTGCTTCTGCTCTTACAGCGTCCTCTTCCAGTTTCTTTCCGGCGCCCTCCTCATCGAGACGCTTGACAAAACGCTCAATTCTGCTGAGCGCCTCCTTCAAGCTCTTCAATGAGTACGCGTAGGAGATTCGCAGAAATCCCTCTCCACACGCACCAAATGCTGTTCCCGGAACAACTGCCACTTTCTCCTCCTCAAGAAGTCTCAGTGCAAACTCCTCCGAAGTCATGCCGAAACGCTTGATGCTCGGGAAAATGTAAAATGCGCCGAGCGGTTCAAAGCACTCCATTCCCATCTCGCGAAGCGCATGAAGCAGGTAACGTCTGCGCTGATCGTAGGACTCTCTCATGTGAGCCACATCCTCATCGCTGTTCTTGAGTGCATCGACTGCCGCATACTGGCTTGTCGTCGGCGCACACATGATCGCATACTGGTGAATCTTGAGCATCTGTTTTAAGATAATCTCCGGTCCACACGCATATCCCAGTCTCCATCCGGTCATCGCAAATGCCTTCGAGAAACCATTGATCAGGATCGTGCGATCTCTCATTCCCGGAATCGAGGCGATCGTGACGTGTGGCTCATCTCCGTAAGTCAGCTCTCCATAAATTTCATCAGAGAGCACAAAGAGATCATGCTCCTCCACAATCTCTGCAATCTTCTCAAGATCCTCGCGGGTCATGATCGCACCGGTCGGATTGTTCGGGAACGGAAGCACCAGAAGTTTTGTCTTAGGCGTAATCTTCTCAAGCAATTTCTCCGGAGTCAGGCGGAACTGGTCTTTCTCCTCAAGCTCGATGATCACCGGAACTCCATCTGCGAGAATCGCACACGGATCATAGGAAACATAGCTCGGCTGTGGGATCAGAACCTCATCCCCCGGATTGAGCATCGCACGCATCGCAAGGTCAATCGCCTCACTACCACCAACGGTCACCATGATCTCAGAGTCCGCATCATAGGAAACGTTGTACTTTCTGTGCACATAGTTGTGAATCTCCTCACGCAGTTCCCTCAGACCCGCATTGGAGGTATAAAACGTTCTTCCCTTTTCCAGAGAGTAAATGCCCTCCTCACGGATGTGCCACGGCGTATCAAAATCCGGCTCGCCCACGCCGAGAGAGATTGCATCTTTCATCTCGCTTACAATGTCAAAGAACTTACGGATTCCAGACCACGGAATCGATTCAATCTTGTCAGATAATGGATTTCTCACGGTGTAATCAGCATCCTTTCATCCTGGATCTCGTCACAGAGTACCGTTCCGTGATCCTTGTATTTTTTCAGAACAAAGTGGGTTGCTGTGCTGAGCACAGAATCAAGCGGAGCCAGCTTGTCAGAGACAAACTGTGCAACCTGGCGCATCGTCTTTCCCTCGATGATGACCATGAAATCAAAGGCTCCAGCCATCAGATACAGGGAATTGACCTCATTGTACTGGTAAATTCTCTCCGCCAGCTTGTCAAATCCCATTCCTCTCTGAGGAGTTACCTTTACCTCAATCAGGGCGTTGACCTTTTCCTCGCTGGTATTGTCCCAGTTGATCAGAGTGTGGTAACCGCAGATGATATGCTCTTTCTCCATCTCCGCGATCTCGTTCGCCACCGCGACCTCACTCTCACCCAAAAGAATCGCAAGATCATGAATATCAATTCTGCTGTTCTTCTCAATTACCGCCAGTATCTTTTCTCTCATTACGACATTTCCTCCCGTTCCGAATCTTTCTTTATCTGAATTCTTTTTTGAATCTTTCTCTTTATTTATTTTTCTTTATCTTTTTTTATCGTTCTTTCTCTTTCTTTATCTTTCTCGTTCTTTTCTGAATCCTTTTTATGCTCTTGATCAGCCATCGATTTCTTTTGATCGCTCGCTTTTAACTCACTGCTCATCCCGCTCAAAATATCCGGGAAGAATCTTCTCGAGTTCATCCGGCTGTGGGCGCTCGAGAAAACCATGTCCATTCTCCACAATCATCTCGCGCGCAATGCCCTTCGTCACACTTCCGATCACCTGAGCCGGGATTCCCTTTTCTCTGAGATTCTCGACGGTCCGACCACCGTTCTTTGACGCCAACAACCAACATCCATGACTGTAAAGTCGGTAGGGATTCAATTCCAGACGCTCGCAGATCTCAATCGTGTCCTGACGAACCGGAATTTTTCTCAGCGCAAATTCCACTCCGGTTCCATAGGCTCCGGAAAGGCACCAGATCGCAGACAGGATACCGCCCTCGCCTGCGCTCTCCCAGTCCGTCGCTCCGACCTCCGACCAGTCGATCTTATCTTGCTGAAGCGAGTTCTCCATCTCACCTGCCTGATCGAGCCATTCCGCCGAGAACCACTCACCCAGGCGAGCTCTCTGATCATTTGCGAGAATCGCACTTCCGGCAAGCCCCGCATATCCCGCCACAACCAGGTCCTGTCCCGGTTTCAAAAGCCCGGTATTCTCTCGCTCAATTTTCCGCATCATGCCGAAATGCTCCCCTCCTAAGAAAGTTTACAATGTCCCCATCTCCCCCATCTATTAGAGAAGAGGGGACATCCATACTAAGTTATCTGTCACGCAATCCTCTCAATCCTCTCGGATCAAATAAAATTTCTATATTGTATATAATATATATTAATTGTATATATATTATCACTGCGCTGCTTCTACAACAGGAGAGGTAGCTGGTGTCTCAGGCTCCGGTGCCGGTGCTGGCGCTGGAGCTGGTGCTTCGGTGTGACTCTCTGTCTGAGCCTCAGTCTGTGCCGGTGCACTCACACCCGGACCGCCATTCTCCCCTTCGACTGCCGGGGATTTCGTCTCAGATGCAGTCTCTGCCGGAGTCGTCGTCTCTGCGCCCGTGTTTCCACCATTACCACCATTATGACTTCCAGATGTCTCCGGTGCCGGTGTCGGCTGTTCCGGTGTCGTCGGCTGGGTCTGCGGAGTCGCCACCTTCGGTCCAACCAAAACAATCGCCTTCGATGCATTGTAAGTATCCGTGTGAAGAATCGTTCTCTCCGTCTCGACTCCATCAACCGTCACAACCTTCCAGAGACGGGACTTCAAGCCGGTATGTGCAGACTGAACCTGCTTTCTCGTTCCCGGTGCAAGCGAATTGTCCACCTTCTCCTGCGGTGCTCCCGGATCAGTCGTGCCGAGCGTCTCCGAGATGTACTCCACCTTGCGGTTTGCCGGGCGAGTCTCTTTTCCGTAAATCGTGAATGTGAGCTTGCGTCCGCTCGTTCCACCCTCGACATAGATCGGAGTATCATACGGGTTCGTGATCTTGATATCCTTGTAGGTTCCCGCAATCGCCGCATCCATCGACGGTTTCACATAATTGACAATCATCGAGTGATTCTGTCTCTGTGTGATCGTCAGCTCCGCCATCAGAGAGGCATCATAGAGTGTCGTCGCAATCTGGCAGACACCGCCTCCGACGCTGTCGACAACCTGTCCATTCTCGTAGGCGGCAGCCGTGAAATATCCATTATCGGTCGTGAACGGGCTCATGCACTCATATCCGGAGAGTGTATCTCCCGGCATCAAAATCTTTCCGTTGATCTTCTTCGCTCCGTTTGCAAGGTTCTTTGAGCGCGCCTCTCCACTGCTCGAAAAATCGGTCGTGCAGGTGCCGAGCACATCTTTGATGCTCTTCAAATCGTCTTCCTTGATTCTCGGCTCTTCCTCATTCACCACAGCACTGACCTTGATTACCATGCCGTCGGCATCCTTCGCAGGTGCCGTCTCTGCGCCTTCCGTCGCCTTTGCAGTGGCAGTATCCGTCGTCGTATTTTCCCCGCCGGTTCCGGAAGTTCCACCGGTCAACGCCTCATCGATCGCCTGACTCGTTGCGTCGAGATCAACCACTTTTCCAGAACTTCCCGGTGTGATCTTAAAGGTTCCGTTCTCTCGGACAATCGATGCATCCACCGGTGCGCCAACAATTCCGGCACACGTTTTCTTGATGAACGCGTCCACCTTCTCCTCGTCCACAGATGCCTCGATCGCAATGTGAACCGGATTCTTTTCCAGATCCTTCGTTCCCATATATCGACGGATCAGATTGCCCTCAAGTGCATGACTTGCGGCCTCCTCAACGACATTCTCATTGCTCCAGGCATATCCCAGATCGCGCGCCGTCGTCTCCACCGTCGTTCCGTCAACATCGAGGGAGATCGTTCTATCTGAGAGCCCGTCCACATAGGTCGCGACTTCCTCCTCCGCCTTCTCCTTTGTGAGTCCTCCCAGACTGAACTCCCCGACATAGATTCCATCCGGTATGGTTTTCTCCTCTGCATACGCCGGCACTGCCGAACTGATTCCTGCAACCGCAATCAGAGCCACACCACTCAGCAATCTCAATCTTCTCATATATTCTCTGCTCCTCTTATTTACTGGAACACGCTGACGAGCGTTCCCGCTACCATCGGAACCACCATCGCAAGAATCAGGATGATGACAATCACTCCCGATACGATTCTCTTTGTTTTATTCTTATTATTATGTGAGTTTGCCATGATACATGAACCTCTCTTTCTCTTTCATCTTAATTTTTCTTGTGCCAGATGCGCTATCTCTCATTTTTTGACAATTCTGCCGTACTGCAAAATCAGCTGATCCTGAAGCCTTGAGGCTTCGCTACGGCTCAATTCTTCAAAGCGCACAGGTAAGCTTATTTTATGATATTTTATAAAATACCGCAAGTCTTCTTTTTGCTTTTCCGACGCCGGCTGATCCCGTTTTACCTTGTAAATAAGCGGTTTCGGGACAAAAAGCTCCGGCTTGTTCTGTCCAAAGCGTCTGGCTAGCTGTGTATACAATCTCACCGTATCCCACGCATCCGAGCATGCCCGATGTGCCCGCTCCCGCTCAATCCCGAAAAACGCACAGGCGACAGCCAGGTTTTTCTTCTCCTCCACCGGCATAAATGCCCGGCAAAGCGCAAGCGTATCAATCCCGCTCCGCTCAAAAGATTCCCCCTGATTCACTGTCGCCCGCTTCAAAAAACGGTAGTCAAACATCACCTGATGCCCCACGATCGGAAGATCTCCACAGAATTTCAAAAATTCGTTGAGAACCTCCCCGATCGTCGGCTCTTTTTCCACCATCTCATCCGTAATTCCGGTCAGATCAGATACAAAATCGGAGATCGGACATCCGGGATTTACCAACTGCTGATACTCTCCCGTGACCACTCCGCGCTCCACGCGAACCGCCCCGATTTCGATGATCCGGTCTTTCTTTGGATCAAGTCCCGTCGTCTCAAGATCAACCGAGACAAAACTCAACTGTTCTGCCAAATTTCCCTGATCGCACTGATCTGACTCCCATTTTTTCTCAGATTTTTCAGATTTCTCAGACATCGATCTCAATCTTTCTTCCACTGCACTCATACTGATAGTAGCGAACACCCGCCGCATTCAACATGCGCTTTGACGCACGGACAGACGGAGAATCCGGATACTTGTCTTCCTTATAGATGATTGTCTGGATTCCTGCCTGAATGATCGCCTTCGCACACTCGTTGCACGGGAAGAGTGTCACATAGAGCTTGCTTCCCTCGAGACTTCCACCCCGGTAATTCAGGATCGCATTGAGCTCGCTGTGCGTCACATAGAGGTATTTTGCGCTGTACGGATCCGTCGTCTCCGCCTCTTTTCCCCACGGGAACTCATCATCGGAACACCCCTTCGGAAAGCCATTGTATCCCATCGACATGATCTTATTGTCCTGACTGACGATGCAGGCTCCTACCTGCGTGTTCGGATCTTTCGAGCGACGACCGGAAAGATCTGCAACTCCCATAAAATACTCATCCCAGGAAATGTAATCCCGACGCTTCTTCGTCTCTGACATAGAATCCTCCTTTTTTATCACAATCTCATAATTTCATCGTTCTTTTGTTTTTTCTGTTCTTGTCTTTACGATGCGTTTCATGTCCTATCACAATTTTTCAAATCGACGCTCGCGAAGACTTACATCTTTTTCTTCTCAGACTTTGAGGATGTGATATCCCGCCGCCTTTGTCAGACGGTTCATGATCGCCTGACCGAGATGATCCTTAGAGAAACTCTCCGAGTAAATCACATCGACCTCAAGATCATCAAACTCTCTGAGAACAGCGAACAGGTTGTGCGCAATCGTCTCTTCCTTTGCGCGCTCTCCGACACTGCGGACAAGTCCGTCCGGATAGCTTGACCGGCTCTCATCGGTGCAGATCACACCTACCCGAAGATTCTGCTCAAGTCCCTCTTTTACAAGCTCATTGATCTTCTTTGCGACTGCCTCTGCCTCGCCCTCCACAAGCGTCATCTGCGCATGCGGAGCGTAATGGCGATACTTCATGCCCGGGGCCTTCGGATGAAAATCCGCGGTTGGCGGTCCCTGAATCGCCGGATCGATCTCGACATGACCGACGGTCTTTTCAAGCATCTCCATCGTCACAGCGCCCGGACGAAGAAGCGTCGGCACCTCACCGGACACATCGACAATCGTCGACTCCACTCCGATTCCAACCGGACCTCCGTCGAGAATCATCTCGATTCTTCCATTCATATCCTGCCATACATGCTGAGCCGTTGTCGGGCTCGGGCGACCGGAAGTATTCGCACTCGGAGCTGCAACCGGAACTTTCGCAAGGTGAATCAGGCGGTTTGCAACCGGATCACTCGGCATTCGCACTGCCACAGTCTCAAGACCTCCTGTCGTTCCATACGGCACGATACTGCTCTTCGGAAAAATCATCGTCAGCGGTCCCGGCCAATACGCCTCGGCAAGTTTTCTTCCTGCCTCCGGAATCTCCTTTACGAGGGGTTCAAGCTCCTCCATGCAGGAAATATGCGCGATCAGCGGATTATCCGACGGACGCCCCTTCGCCGCATAGATTTTTTTGGCTGCCTCCTCATTCAGAGCATTCGCGCCGAGTCCGTAAACCGTCTCCGTCGGGAACGCCACAAGACCTCCGTCCCGAAGAATCTGCGCTGCCTCCGCCAGCTCCTCATCTCGTATCTCTGCTGTATCCTGTATTTTCACCATCTTTGTTTCCATTGGTGTTTTGACCTCTTTTCTTTTTCAGATAAATATTTCCCAATATCATATCTCGTATCATATCACAAAAAAACCGGAAAGGAAATATAAAGCCTTCCTTTCCGGTCCTTCCATATTTTGCTATGTTATGTTTACTTGTTTCTTCTTTGCTTCTGTCTCTAATCGTTTCTTTCGATTATTTTATTTTCAAGTCAACGCTCTTTTTCCTTCTCGTCTTACTCGCCTCTTATGCTCGAACGCCCCGTCTTGCCTGACCTGCCGTGCTGTGAATCACAACGCTGACTCTCTTATACACAAGTGCGGTGATCAGAGAAACCACAATGCCCTTTACCACATTGAACGGGCCAACACACAGAAGAGCGAATGTCCACACATTGCTGACTGCCGGGTTGATCTGTGCTCCCATCGAGATGATCGTGTCAAGTGGCATGAAGTGAGAATAGAACGGAAGCATCACAACGGCATTGAGAACAACTCCTGCCAGCGCCATCAGAATCGTTCCAACTGTCATTCCGATTCCGGCGCCTTTCTTCGTGCGGTTGAAGCGATAAATCAGTCCTGCCGGAACTACCAGTGCACAGCCGATTGTGAAGTTTGCAAACTCTCCGACAAATCCGGTGCTCGTCGGCTTGATCACGAGCTTTACCAAAATCTTCACTGCCTCAATCACAATTCCTGCAACCGGGCCAAGTGCAAAGCTCCCGACAAGGACCGGAACTTCACTGAAATCAAGTCCATAAAAACTCGGTGCCAAAAATACGAGCGGTACCTCAAACATCATCAGCACACCCGCCAGCGCGCCGAGCATTCCCATCAATACCACATTTCTCGTCGTAAACAGTTTCTCTCTCATTGTTGACTCCTCCTCTTGCCATGATGTAAGTTCCTTTCAGTCACAGCACATCCCAATCTCTGCTCTCTGGCATTTACTCCGCCCAAAAACAGATTTTGTGATGCACCGCAGGGAGTATCATGCGAAACAAATGAGTGAATCAAAAAACCCCGGATTCTATTGAAATCCGGGGCTCATTTTCTGTGTGAAGATCTGTCATTTTTTGCTGTCTATATTCTGACATCTTTCTGACATCTATTCGCATAATCTCTTCTTTCATCCAGACTTTACTGTCGGTTCCGGAATCTCACCGGATCAGCCACTTGCGCAGGTCGCGGACTTCTCTTCTCTCAAAGAGTCACCGCCGGTGGGGAATCACACCCCGCCCCGAAGAACTTATTTTTTATTTATTTGCTGTCAGTATAATCACTTTTTTCTGTCTCGTCAATCCTTTTTTACAAAATCTGTTGCCGTTTGTCTGAGATATAAACAGTAACGAAAATTTTTCTCATAAAATTCATTCCCACTCAGGTACAATACCCGCAACCAAACTATTTTATCTCTGACTATTCGAATTGTGAGACGGGAACTTCTCGATGATACGTCCGCTTCGGTATGCCTCAAGCAGATACTCAAGGTCTGCAATATCCGCTTTGAGTTTCCGTCCACTGTCCGTATCTCCGACGAGCTCTCTCTCCGTCGATCTCTGGATGATCACGCTGTCGGAGTGGATGTCAATCTCGTTTTCAATCGCAGACTCGGTCGACTCAAACGGCTTATGCGCCGCAAGAATCAGTCCGTAAGAATTATAAATCAAGGTGTATCCGGCGATTCCGGTCTCCTTCTGGTAAGCGCGCGAGAAACCGCCATCAATGACGAGTACTTTTCCTCCGCACTTGACCGGACTCTCTCCATTCTTCGTCTTGACCGGAACATGACCGTTGATGATGTGACCGTCCTCCGGTGACAGACCAAATTCCTCAAGAATCCGGTTTGCAACCTCCTCATCCTCGATCAGCGTGTAGTACGGATTCTTGTTCTCCTTGTGGGTCTCCTTCTCCGCAAGGAAATAACGCTCAAACGTTGCCATCTTCGTCTTTCCGAACAGCGGGGAATTCTCATGAAGCCAGATGTACCACATCAGATCACGACCGCGCTTGCGCTCCACGAGATCCTCTGCGACAAAACCTTTTCGGATATACTCATCAAAAAACTCGTAGAGAGATCTGCCACTGCAACGATGTCCGTAAAGTTCCACCTCGCGGAAACTGCCGTCTTCGTTTAACGGCACACAGCCGTGGAAGAGCAGATTTCCGTTGTATACTTTGTACAAACTTCCCTTTGCAAGCAGGAAACGCATGTGTTCCTGAAGTTTTTCACACTTCTGGAATGCATTTTCAAGACGCTCCATCACCTGCTCCTCGGCATCACTCAGGCGATACGGATCTTTCGGATCTACGGTCGGGAAATTCGTATCCAGAAGTTTGTATTCTTTTCCGTCGAGCGTGATCACACCGCGCTCATAGTCAATGCGGTGAAGAAGCGCGCGCCCCTCCAGACCGAACTCCGGATGCTCTTTGCTCATCTGCCCCTCGACCTTGAACTGAATGATCGAGATCGCCTTATGCATCTTCAAGTTCATCTCTCTCTCATTCTTGTTTTTCGGAGGCTCGCCTTTCAGCGCAAAACAGGTACACGGATCATTCTCATACGCCTGCATCGCGAACGTCGCAAGCGGAAGAAGATTGATTCCATATCCCTCCTCCAGAATATCCAGATTGCCATAACGGGCACAGATTCGAAGTGCATTTGCAATGCAGGCTCTCTGTCCGGTCGCTGCTCCCATCCAGAGTACATCGTGATTGCCCCACTGCACATCCACGGAATGATATGCCATCAGGTCATCCATGATGATGTGCGGACCCGGACCTCGGTCATAGATGTCACCGAGAATGTGAAGATGATCGACGACAAGTCTCTGAATCAGTTCACACAGAGCTGAGATAAAATCCTCCGCTCTTCCGAGACGAATAATCGTCTGCACAATCGCATCGTAGTAGGATTCCTTGTCTCTGACATCGTCCTTCTCAGTAATCAGCTCCTCAATCACATACGCAAACTCCGGCGGAAGTGCCTTGCGGACTTTTGATCGAGTGTACTTGCTGGCTGCCCTCTTGCTGACTGCAATCAGACGGTAAAGCGTGATCTTATACCAATCCTTCTTGTTCTTCGTCTTTGCGAGAATCAGTGCCATCTTCTCGCGCGGATAATAAATCAGGGTTGCTAACGTGCGCTTATCCTGATCACTCAGCGTCGTTCCAAATACCTCGTTCACCTTGCGTCGCACAGCACCCGAACCGTTCTTGAGCACATGAGCAAACGCCTCATACTCTCCGTGTACATCCGTCAAAAAATGCTCCGTTCCCTTCGGCAGGTTCAAAATCGCCTCCAGATTGATGACTTCCATTGATGCGGATGCGATCGTCGGATACAGTTCTGACAGTCTTTCCAGATATCTTGTCTGTAAATCGTGCATACCCCAAACTCCTTCCTTTTTTTCTCCCCTCATCACTCGCTGTCGTGTATACAATGTGTCCTTATTATAGCAGATTTGAGGAGTTCCAAAAAGGCTTTTGTCTTATGTACCTTCCAAAATGCATCGCTTTTGTTGTCTGCTCGTTACTGTCCATTTCTTTCATCGGTTCTCGCAGTTGCCTCATCCTGTCTGCTGTTCAAATATTCCAGAATTCCGACATGGATCGTCCAGG
Organism: Brotaphodocola sp.; assembly: GCF_050873365.1. Classification (GTDB taxonomy): domain Bacteria; phylum Bacillota; class Clostridia; order Lachnospirales; family Lachnospiraceae; genus Brotaphodocola. The sequence goes on from NZ_JBNMIQ010000006.1 coordinate 33,355, forward strand.
CAAGTCTGTCCTGATATTCCTCCGTCTTTAACCGTTTCGTCTCCTCCCAATTCGAGAGAAACCCGCACTCCACAATCGCAGAGACACACTTCACATTTTTGAGCAGATAATAGCTCCCGTTCGCTTTTGCAAGCCTTGTATTCTTATCGCCTAGAACATAGTCAAAGCGTTTCTGCAAAATCTCCGCGAGTCTCTTGCCCTCATCCGAGTTGGAAAAGTAAAAGACCTGACCGCCGGTGATTGCCTCCTGATGATAACTGTTCTGGTGGATGCTGACCATGAGATCCGGCTTTTCTTCATTGATCTTCGCACAGCGATTTCTCATATCCGCTGTCTTTTTCTGCGTGTCCGTCTCCTCGTAAAGCCCTCTGTCATCCTCGCGCGTCAAGACCACCTCGACATCCGACGCCTCGAGATAGTCTCTGAGCTTTCGCGCAATGCTTAAATTGATCTCCTTCTCCGGTGTTCCATCCACCGCAATTTTTCCCGGATCATTGCCCCCATGACCCACATCGACACAGACCACCGGGCGCTTTTTCCCAAACGCCACTGCCATCGCCTCCCGGTTACCCAGGGTAAGTTCTCCCGCTCTTCGCGAAATCAGAAAAACTGCCATAAGAAAGACTACCGCCATCAGATGTTCCGCTCTTCGATTCTTCACGCGACACCTTCCCGGATCGTTCTCCCTCCTATTATATCTTTCCGATCAGAAGAAAAGACGTGACAATCTAACAAACAATGTGGCAATATATGGCAGCATGGCAATGATAAAGTAGATTATCGACCACTTCTCAGCTGGTTGTAATCTGTCTTCGCATCTCTCAAAATATACTCGATGTACTCCGACAGTTCCGTGAGTGCATTGTTGTTCATCCAGAGCTCATATGCCGGATCTTTGTATGCCTGTTCACAGATTCGATAAGCCGTTCCCTGGTAGTAGGCATCATTCAGATCTGCATAATAATCCGACATCTGTTTTTTCTGTGCGTCCGTCAAATCCGGGATATTTTCAAGTGCTTTCTGCGACTGGTTGTAAAATACCTTTTTTAAGAATTCTCCCTGAAACTCATCAAAGTTCAACAGATCCTTCTTCTTGCTTCCATGCTCCTTCGCCCACTTCTCGACGTCAACCGCCCAGGTTCGATAGTAAAACTCTCCGTCCGGGCAATAACTGAGCACACCATACTTGCACCCCGGCGTCGCAAGCGAACCTGTCACCATCTCCGGAAGCCCTTTATTATCAGAGGCGTGCTTATAATGCTGAACATGGAGATGACCACTGAGGAAAAACGGCGCATCCCACTCTTCCAAGAGATCCACGAGTTGTTCTCCATGCTCGATCGTACAGTCATCCACATAGATCTCGCTCTCATCGAGAAGGTTGTGATGAGCAATCGGAATCACCATCACTCCGTCCTCCCACGCGGATTTCAGTTGTTCCTCAATCCAGTCGTAGGTGTCCGAGAGAATCGCACCGCCGACCTTTGCGACCGGACGATACTGACAGGTATCAAGCATCAGAATTCTCGTCTCATCATCCAGTTCATAGACATAGCTCAGACTTGTCTTGTCCTCGCTGAGCGCCTCATCATAACCAAAGTCGCGGTATATCTCGCGAAATTCCTCCGGTGTCGTGTACTCTGCGGGCATTCTCTGTGTTCCCTTATATTTTCCCGCTTTTCGGTTGTTGATGTCGTGGTTTCCCGGAATCACGAGAACCGGAATCCCGGCATCTTCCACCTTTTCGAGCTTTTTCGCCAACTCCTGATGGCTCTTCTTCTCACCTTCCAGTGTCAGATCTCCACTCAAGATCAGTGCATCCGGACAGTACTCCATCACCTCATCGAGAAAAGCATCCGTGATCGCATCGATATAGGTGACAATCTTTCCGTCTCCGTACTCGACCATCTCCTGGAACCGCGGTCCATTGTCCGTCAGCTCCTTTGCAAAGTAGTGAATATCCGATCCCTGAATCAGATGGCTCTCCCACTCACCGTCTCTCTCAAACCGCTTTTTTTCGTCTCTTCGATCCCAGCGGTCTAAGCTCGAAGAGGTCAAACCGGAAGTCTTTGATCCTCCCGAACTTCCGATCTCCTCGCTTCCCTTAGATCCTGACTTGGAGTCTTCATTCCCCTTCGATTCGCCATCTTTCCCCGATTCTTCCGTCTGGTCTCTGTCAGAATCTTCGGTTTGATCCTCCGCCTGACTTTCCTGACTTCCATCCACTGTTTCCACCGACGAGGATTCAGATGAGTCGGATGATGATTCTGACGCTGTCTGGAAAGATGTCAGATCTCCGTTTGTATTTCTCGCACATCCAGAACCTCCCCAAAGAACACTTCCCGCAATCAAAACCACCGATGCCCGTTTCCAGAGTTTTCTCTTTCTCATTGTCTCATCCCCCTCTTTTTTCAAATTGACGCTCGCACAGACTTGGCGCATGATTTTGGTCGACTCCGCTGACATCTTTCTATCAAAATCACTGCACGTCCGCTCTGAGTTATAACCCGATATCGCTTCCGGTATCTGCGATCTGATGATCCGATCTCCGACCTCTTACGGCAGTTTCACAATGTCCCAGATATCAGATGGCTCAAATCCAAGTTTCCAGCACGCAACACCTGCCAGATTATTGCTTCGGATCAAATCCATCTTCAAACCGATCGATCGCTCTTCTTCCATCCATATGCTGTAAGTTGTCCCGTTTTCCGTCTTTTCTCCGTAATACTGTCCGAGCGCATCCTCCCAGGTCAGCTCAACCTGATTGTCCTGAACCCACTGTTTCGCCTTCGTGATTCCCATTGCCTGAGACGTCACTCCATTTGCATCCTCCTGCCATACCCGCGTGTAGAATGGGATTGCACTGATCAGTTTTTCCTTCGGCACCTCTCTCAGTGCATCCTCAATTCCCTGCTTCTCATAACCAAGAGAGGCAACCGAACCGGCATCTCCGCCTGCATAGTGCTCATCATATCCCATAATCACAACATAGTCTGCGACCCGTCCCTGCTCCGCGCGATTATAAAATGCGGTGTATGCAGACGGAACATAAGTATCCACAGAGAGAATAATTCCATTTTTTCGACAATCCACGGAAAGTTCGCGGATGAATTCCACATAATGCGGACCTACGGAAGACTTGATTCCCTCGATATCCAGATTGATTCCGTCAATTCCATAGGTCTGCACATCTCCGATCAGTCCTGCAATCAATTTCTTTCTCGCTGAGGTATCTGAAAACAGAACACCAGAATCCACATTGTCTCCCTTATTGAAGTTGTCAAGAACTGCCCACACCTGTGCGCCCATCGCGTGCGCCTTCTGCACATAGGAGCGATCCGCCAGACACTCATAATTTCCCTGATTATCCGTCAGCAGAAACCATGTCGGAGCAATCACATTGACTCCCTTCGTGTTTGCCATCAGCTTCTCCATCGTCTGATTTGCGTCCTTCGTCGTCACCTGATGCCAGACAAGAGTAATCGGCTCGTCCAAAGAAATGTTCGTATAAACCGGCTCCTCAAAATGGCTGATCGGCTGTTCCTCACTGCGATCTTTCAGCGTGCTATTCTTGATGTAACCTAAATAGCCATCCTCCGTTCTGACCCTCGACCACTTCTCCATCTCATCGAGAATCGTCACCTGCGTTCCCTTCGCTTCCTGGGCGACAATCTTGCTCTTCACACCTCCACGAATGCGAACCGCCGTCTTCTTTTTCAAAACCGCTGTCTGCTCTGTATCCCAATTGCTATCGAGAAAGAAGCGATTTGCCTCCCCGTCCACAAAAGTTTCCGTCCGAATATCGGTGTGCTCCTGAACGAGATCCGCCAGCACCCAGACCTGATCGTCCGCCTCCACAAACAGAGGTTTTCCATCCTCTGAGCGGTCATCCTCTCCGATATAGAGAATGGATTCCGGAAACGTATAAATCAGCTGTTTATCCGCCTCATCCCAGTAAAAACGCTCATTGATGCTGTTGCTGACCCAATCCTGCGGAAGATAAACCGCATCCTCAATGATTTTTCCCTTGATTCCGTCTGTACGCTGTCCATTCCAGATGATCGCCACCTCATCCTGACTGCTGACCGCGAATATCTCCTGAATATCTGCCTGCTCTTTCGACGGCGCCAGATATTTCCATGCGACAAATCCGCCTGCCACAACTGTAAAGATCAAGACTACCGTAGCCAGTCTCGCAAATGAAATAAAATGTGTCTTCCGTCTTCTCCGCTTCATCTGCCGGTTTCTCCTCTTTTATGATCAAAATTTTGTGTTTTTATTATAGCATAAAACAGGAGTCCCCTCTCTTAATTTTTCCTGACTATTCCCACCCCGTGCTTTTATCCGTTTCTTCCAGGCTGAATTGGAATTCTCTCAAAGCCCCACCCCCTTCCTGCAATGGACACCAAAAAATTTCCTATCATCTTTCTCCACCGCAGACCAGTCAGTTTGTCACCGTTTTCGTTATTTACTTATTTCGCTGTTTACTTCATTTACTTATTGTATACAAGATCAAAACGAATCTGTCTCAAAATCTTTCTTCTCGCTGTGATACTCTGATTCCCCGCCTGAGCACTTCTCGCCTGAATATCTGATAGATCCGGAAACATTCCGCAGTTCTCCATTCCACTGTTTTCTACATTGCCAGTCGCACACGAACCGTAACCACGCCCCTGTTCTCTCACGCTTTCGACCGAATGACTCTGGCTTCTGGTATTCTCATTCTGTGCGAAATTTGGGCTAAAATTCTGGCCGAAACCCTGATTGAAATTCTGATTGAAAGCCTGATTGAATGTCTCGCAACAATCGCCATCTCCATCCTCCGGAAGATCCTCAAGAACATAATCTCCCATATAAAATCCACCGTCACTGCGGATCTCAAACAGTCGCTCCCACAGCGTGTCATCCGCCTCCTTTCCGTCAATTAAAACAGAAACTCCCTTCGCCTGATAACGCTTGAGTCCCTGCACATAAGCCTTTCTGCTTCGTGCATTCATTCTCAATTTTTTCTTCATACTCCCCCTTCTGTTCGGACAGCAGTCCAGACGACCAGGGAGGGATAAGCCGTGACACAAATTCTCCTGTCTGTTCTACTGTCCCGGGCTCTGCACCCGTTTCTCCTACCAACCGGATTCGTTTTCCTAAACCCAATCAGCAGGCAGAGATGATCGCTGTTTTCCGATCTTTCGCGACACTTCCTTCTGCTCATCTTTCCGATCCCACTTCCATTCTCTCCTCTTTCGGGAATGATTCAGACTTTGGCATTCTGACTCTCTGCTTATCCACAACGAGAAATCCAACTCTCATTCCTCACACATTCCAAATTTACACAGGTTATCCACAAACTATCTTTCTTTTCTTTCAATCTGTGTTCGTTGCATTCATTTTTTCTGCATGTCCGCGCGCAAAAGGCAGTACCAATGGCAAAAAGGATATTTCGTTTTGCGTTTTTTCTTTTATTTCCTGTGATTTCTGTGAATGTTTCTATGAGTTTCCATGAATTTCAATAGAACTGTGCCCCGCTACGACTCGCGCTTAACTCTCGCTTGACTTTTTCTTTCTCTTTATATGCAGGATACACAGGCAGAATCAGCGCCTTCATGTCTGCCAGACTTTATGGCAAGATCATATCGTTCTGATTGCAGAATTGCGTTTCATTTTAATATTAAAAACTGGGTTTTCTCACTGAATGTAAGATCTTTTATTCACCAGACGGCTGTTGAGAATCCTCCGGACTTCTCACTGCCATTGAATATGTCCCTTGCAAGAAACAAAGGACGCATAAGAAATCATTTTGATGCTGTTCTGTTTAAAATGTCGTTTACTCTGTTCGACAGCTATCATCTCTGTAAAGCCCATTCTAATACAGACACCGACATTTATCAAGAAGAATTTTCAATTTTTATGTCTTTATTTTCTTTTTCTGGAAAAATCACTATCCCAAACGCACCAAATATGTAACTCAGAGTGGATGTCCCCCTCCTCTATAGGTGGGGGTATCACAAACTTTCTCAGAAGGGGAGACAAAAAAAGAGACCCTGCACGAATCTCGCGCAAGATCTCTCTATTTTCAGTATTCTGCTGTTTCCAACACAGAGTATATCTTACTCCATGGTGTACGGCATCAGAGCGATGTGACGTGCTCTCTTGATAGCAACGGTCAGAGCTCTCTGGTGCTTTGCACAGTTTCCGGTAATTCTTCTCGGAAGAATTTTACCTCTCTCAGATACGTATCTCTTCAGCTTGTTTGTATCCTTGTAATCGATTACGCCGTTCTTATCGCCACAGAATACGCAAACTTTCTTTCTTCTGCGAATGCCGCCTCTTCTAACCTTAGCGCCATCAGCTTTATCAGTCTTATTGAATGCCATTGGTAGTGCCTCCTTCTCTCAAATATCGTCGCACGCTCAATTTCTCACGCCAACCTGCGCTTAGTTGAACGGCAACCCTTCGTCTTCCACACCATCCGGAATGTTCATGAATCCGTCGCCGATTGCACTGGAAGGAGCCGGACGGGAAGCCGGCTGGTAAGAGCCACCGCCCATACCGCCATTGCTTGCGCCTGCACCCTTGCTATCTGCAAATTCCTGATCATCTACGATGATGTCTGTGGTATAAACGCGCTGACCTTCTTTGTTGGTGTAACTGCCAGTCTGAATTCTTCCAGAAACGAGAACTCTCATTCCCTGACGGAAATACTTCTCTGCGAACTCACCAGCTCTGTCAAATGCTACGATATTGATAAAGTCTGCGGTCTGTCCCTGATCGCCATCCTGACCTCTGCGACCTCTGCGGTCTACTGCCAGAGTGTATCTTGCGATCGCCATGGAACGCTCGCCCTGTGAGTACCGAACTTCCGGATCTCTGGTCAATCTTCCCATAAGGATTACTCTATTCATACCATCACTCTTTCTAAATTGTATTTACTGCTCGTCCTGCTTCACGCAAAGATATCTTACAACCTGCTCCATGATACGGATGTGTGCTTCCACTTCGTTAGAGCAGTCAGAATTCTCAGACTCGAACTTGATGAAGTAGTAGAAAGCCTCCTTGGACTTCTGGATCTCGTATGCAAGTCTCTTCTTGCCCCAGTCGTCAACGCCGGTAACAGTACCGCCAAAGCGGGTGATGTATCCCTGTACCTTCTCCAGTGCTGCTGCTCTCTCCTCGTCTTCGAGTTTTGCGCTCAGAACAACTGCTAATTCGTATTTGTTCATTGCTTTACCTCCTTGTGGTCTCTGGCCCTTGAATTTCATTTTCAAGAGCAAGGATTTATTGTGTCACGAATATTTATTCTAACAGAAAGATTTTATAATTGCAAGTACTTTTTTCACGATTTTTTCTTTAAAAAACGTAGGTTTTTCACACAAAAAAAGAGGACTTCTGTCAGAAATACATTCCAAACATACAAATGTATTCTGACAGATAATCCTCTCATCAAAAAGAATCCGACTTACCGGATTTTTCCCTCAAAATGCAGTCGCTTTGACAGCCTTTTCAGAGATCCTTGATTCTTAGATCCTTGATTCTTAGATTCTTAAATTCTCAAGTTAATTCAAATCGACGCAAGTATCGACTTATCACATAATTCTAGCGATCCAGTCTGTGAATCTCACGGCGCAGTCTCGGTCCGAATGCGACAGCCAGAATAATCTTTACGGCATCTCCCGGCAGATACGGAATTACGCCAACGCTCAGTCCCTCAAAGAAGGTGCGTCCAAGCTGTGCAGACAGCCATACAGTTCCAAAAATATAGCAGATTGCAAGTCCAATCACCATTCCGACAACTTCAATCACGCGGTTTCCAGAAGAGTGATCGATCAGAAAACCAGCAACCAGTGCGAGGAAAATAAATCCAACCAGGTATCCGCCTGTCGGCCCTGCTATTTTTGCCACGCCACCGGTGAATCCGGAAAATACCGGAAGACCTGCAAATCCGAGAAGCAGATAAACAAGGTAGCTTAAGGTTCCTGCCTTCATGCCAAGCACATACAGTGCCAGATAAATCACAAGGTTTGTGAACGAGATCGGTACCGGGCTAAATGGGATCGGGATTGCAAGCGGTCCTGCGACACAGGTCACTGCCGTCATCAAACCGATCAGCGCAATCTGCTTCGTCGACAGTCCACTTCTCTTTGTTTCACCAGAAATTGTCTTTTCCATACAAATTGTCCTCCTGAAAATTGTACTCCTGAAGAGAAAGAGTTAAGTTTTACACTACAATAGTTACAATAACTACAATAAGCCCCATTATAAACAGAACAGGCGGTATTGTCAACCAATAATTTATTTTTAGTTAACAATGCCACCTGTTTTATTTGATTTTTACTCTGGCTTTTTCTTTTTTTCTTCTTTGCCTAGTTTCTTCTCTAGTCGTCTTTCTTTTCTTCGTTTCCAGCCTTTTTCAGCGCTCTGGCATTTTTCTCCACCAGTTTTCGCTCCACCATAATCTGATGTCCGCATCCCATGCATTTCAGACGAAAATCTGCGCCAACTCGCAATATCTCCCATTCCTGACTTCCGCATGGATGCGGTTTTTTTAATTTCACAACATCTCCAACTTCAAAATTCCATTTCTGATCCATGTTTCGTCTATCCTGTCTTTTATTTATCTTTAACTCATTTTTTCGTAACTGTTCTGCACCGTCACCGTCACGTTTTTCTCAAATTCTTGTTTTCCTACTCTACTTTTCTGCGAGAATGGCATCAATCGCGTCGAGTTCATCCTGGGTGAAATCACGATGGGTGAGGACTGCAACATTGTCATCCAGCTGTGAGGTACGGCTCGCTCCGATCAGCACACTTGTCACCTCCGGACGGCGCATTACCCAGGCAATCGCCATCTGCGCCAGACTCTGACCGCGATTTTCTGCAATCTCATTGAGTTTGCGAATCTTCTCCAACTTGCTCTCCGACAGATATCTTCCGCCAATACTTGTTCCCTCACGGGAAGCGCGGGATCCCTCCGGAATTCCGTGCAGATATTTGTTCGTCAGTGCACCCTGTGCAAGCGTGCTGTATGCGATACAGCCGACTCCTCCGCGATCCAAGACGTTCAAAAGTCCATCCTCAACCCAACGCTCAAACATGTTGTAGCGAGGCTGACAGATCAGACACGGGGTCTTATTCTCCTTCAAAATCTGAATCGCTTCCTGCGCCTGCTGTGCATTGTAATTGGAAATACCGACATAGAGTGCCTTTCCCTGGCGAACCATATCAGACAGTGCCCCCATCGTCTCCTCAATCGGAGTCTCCGGGTCTGGACGGTGATGATAGAAAATATCCACATAGTCCAACTTCATTCTCTTCAGACTCGCATCCAGACTCGACATCAGATACTTGCGAGATCCCCAGTTTCCATACGGGCCCGGCCAGAAATCATATCCTGCCTTTGTGGAAATCAGCATCTGCTCTCGGTAAGCCTCCATGTTTTCATGCAGGATCTTTCCAAAATTCTCCTCCGCAAGACCTCTCGCCGGATGACCATAGTTGTTTGCCAGATCAAAATGAGTGATCCCCAGATCAAAGGCATGGAAAATAATCTCCTTCTGCTCGTCCAGAGTTTTCTCAAGTCCAAAATTCTGCCACAGTCCAAGAGAGAGCCGTGGAAGCAAAATTCCACTCTTTCCACATCTCTTGTACTCCATCTTGTCGTAACGCTTCTCGTCTGCCTGATATGTCTGCATTTTGCCAGACCCCCTTATTCTTTTATTTTAAGATCTGCTAAAATCTTGCTGAGATCTGATCCGATCTTGAATCTGATCTTGAATCTGATCTTGAATCTGATCTTGAATCTGATCTTAAATCAGATCTTAAATCAGATCTTAAATCAGATCTTAAATCTGATCTCATCGCACCTCTTATCCTTCCAGCTTTGAAAAAATCTCCCCGATCTTTCCGCTGACAATAAGATCTGCCTTGCTGTCCATCGGCGTCACATCGCGGTTGATCAGAACCAGTTTCTTTCCGCGATAGTAGTCGATGAGTCCCGCTGCCGGATAAACCGTCAGCGACGTTCCCCCGATAATCAGAACATCCGCCTGAGAAATATAGTAGACCGCCTTCTTCAACGTCTGCTGGTCAAGTCCCTCCTCGTAGAGCACAACATCCGGCTTGATGATTCCCCCACAGTCACAGTGCGGAACCCCGTCCATCGCAAGAATGTCATTCAAGGTATAGAATTTTCCACACCGCGTACAGAAATTCCGGTGAACAGAGCCGTGAAGTTCAAGCACTTCCTTGCTCCCGGCGAGCTGATGAAGCCCATCGATATTCTGCGTGATGACCGCCTTCAGCTTGCCCTCCTGCTCCAACTTCGCAAGCGCCAAATGCGCCGGGTTCGGCTTTGCAGATGGAAAGAGCATCTTGTTCTTATAAAAGCGGTAAAACTCTTTCGGGTTTCTCTGATAAAAACTGTGGCTGATGATCGTCTCCGGCGGATAATCATACTGTTGATTGTACAGTCCGTCAACACTTCTGAAATCCGGGATTCCACTCTCCGTCGAGACCCCCGCCCCACCGAAAAACACAATGTTATCGCTCTCGTCAATCCACTTTTTCAGACACGCAATCTGCTCATCCAGATTCGGATCTTCTCTCTTCTCTCCCATAACAACAGAACCTCCCTTTCCGATCTGATTTCTGTTCGCCGTCAAGTTCCCTCGTTACTCATATTTTTCATATTTCACAGACATCAACATCAAACCACTTCGTCCAGAAAAACGCCTCTCAGCGGTTCCACAACCTTGTCCCACTCACCGACAACTGCCGGAACCGAATATCCAAACAGCCATGAGGTGAAGTCCGAAATATTTATGCGCAGATCCCACTCGCACCCAGTTTCAGGTTCAGCCTCATGTTTACGCTGGCAAATGGTCTCACCGGAAATTTCCACGGACTTTGCACCACCCTCGTCCCCAGATGTTTTGCACTGCCCTGATTTTCCGCACTTTTCCACAAGCTGTTTTTCATCGAGTTTTCCACAATCATCCGATGCTTCGGTTATACACACTTTTGCGCGTTCCATCCAGGACATCTCGTGATTCAAATGCCAGATCCACAGCCCATCATTTTCCGAAATCAGCGTATCTTCGAGATAGAGGCGAATCACTCTCTCGTCCTCCCGCACCCCGTTTTTCAGATGAACTGCTTTCACAAACACTTCCGGTGTGATGATTCTCGCCATGATCGCCGGTTCCTCGGAGTCTTTTTCTTCCTCCACATACGGTTCTTTGCCGTACAACAACCGCTGTTCGACTTCCTCAAGCCCCCAGAATGCCTGCATCCCTGCGATCCCATGTCGATCCATCAAAACGTCAAACGTTCCATTCTCTGACGCAAGTTCCAGAAAAAGACGTTTGAGATAGGCTTCATCACGCACCGCATAGACCTGATAACGGGCGGACAGCCACTGATTCATCCATCTCGCAAGCTCTCCCAAATACCCGCTCTTTCCGGGGCGATTGTAGTCCTCTCCACCGCCGAGATCTCCTCTGCCGAGAACCTGCTTTCTCGCAAATCCCTCTGAAAGAGAGTCCGAACTGCGAAGTCTCCATTTTGGCTGACGAAAAATAAAGGTAAATCCAAACGGCAGGTAAATCGCCTCGCTCGCCGGCATCAGAAAACAGAACGGCATCTTCTCCGCCCTCATCTCTGCCATCATCGCTGTCAGAAGGCGCGTCATATATCCCTGATGGCGTTTTTCCGGTCGGGTGGCGACTCCCACAAGGTAGTCGACTCTCCACCGCCATTTTCCGACTGCAAGCAGATAGGGATTCTGGTGAAGCATCGCCTGCAAAACACCGTCCTCGCGAATTGCGAGCACCCGATTGTCCTTCATTTTCTCCCTGTAATAATAATCCACAAAAGAACGAGAATCCTCCGAAAAGATGCCTTCCCACAGTTCTCTTGTCTCCTGTTTCTGTGCATCATCTAAATATTCCGGCATTGTTCTTCCTCTTTTCTACGCACCTCTCGCTGTCAGATACTCTCAGATACTTTCTCATCTTCCATCATCGCTCTGAGCTCATCCACAATCACACCTGCATTCTTTCCGGTCTCATCGATCGTGATGTCCGCATACTTCTCGTAGAGCGGGATTCTCTCATCATAGAGATCCTTGAGCGTCATTCCATCCTTGAGTGCGACTCCGCGGTCTTTCAGATCTCCGAGACGCATCTTCACATCCTCGTAGGACAGTTTCAGGTAAACGACCACACTGATCTCCTTTAAGTGTTCCATCGCCTTCGGTCCGTAGATCACGCTTCCTCCCGGAGCAATCACAGAACGCTGTACATTCAGCTCGCTGTTGACTTCTTCCTCAACCTTCAAGAATCCGTCCGTTCCCTGCTCTGCAATGATCTCCTTGAGCAGTTTTCCCGTCTTCTCCTGAATGACAATATCCGCATCCACAAAGGAATATCCAAGCCGTTTTGCAAGAAGAACACCAACCGTACTTTTTCCTGATGCCGGCATTCCAATCAGAGTAATATTTGACTTCACTTAATTTTTCCTCCTGTCTGCACGCTTTTTCGCAGTCTGCACCGTTTTCCCAGACTTCTCCGAATGCGTTTTTCTGTCGTTTCCGTTCCCGTTTCTGTTCTTGTCTCTGTTTTTGTCTCTGTTTTTGTCTTTATTCTTGTCTTTATTTTGTTCTCTGTTTTCGTCCCTGTTTTTGTCTTTGTTTTTGTCTTTGTTTTTATCTTTGTTTTTATCTTTATTCTTATTTTTGTTCTTATCTTTGTTCTTGTCCTTGCGCACCGAAAATCCGAAGGTTCCAAGCGCCTCTCCAAGCTCAAAATACGTTCCGTGAGAATATGCGGTCAGCTTCGCATCGTTTAAATGAAACGTCCCCTTCTCATCCATGTAGCGCTCATCCACGGAAACGCCGACCACCTCAGCCAAAAACATATCGTGGGTTCCGAGCGGAATCTGCTGTTTAACTTTGCACTCCAGAATCAGAGGACTCTCCGCGATTCCGGGAGCCTTGATATACTTAGACGGATATTCCGTCAGCTTCATCTCCTGAAACTTGTCCACATCGCGCCCAGAACGCACTCCGCAGTAATCCGTCGCAAATGTCAACTCTCTGTTTACCAGATTCACGGCAAATTCTCCGGTCTCCTCAATGATGCTGTGGGAGTAGCGTTCCTTTCTCACAGAGATGGAAAGCATCGCCGGAGCGGAACATACGGTTCCTGCCCACGCCACCGTAATAATATTCGGGCGTTCTCCCGGTCTCATGCAACTGACCATCACAGCCGGAACCGGATAAAGCATATTTCCTCCCCGCCAGTACTGTCTTCCCATATGATCCTCCTGATTCTCTCTTTCTATCTTTCTATCTATCTTTATACTTTTTATCTATTACTATCTATTATAACCTTTTACGCCTCACATGCAATCATGATCGCCGGAATCAGCTGTTTCTTTCTCGAAACGACGCCCGGAAGTGTCACTGCACACTCCTTTGCATCCAGATGCTCCGGCTCCTGCTGTTCCATATGGAAGGCTTTCAGAATCATCGATTCTGCTCCGGAACCCTGGCACAGAAGCTCTGTCGATTGCGTCAAAATGTTCGTCAGCATGAAGAAGAGCATGTCAAGACCATGTTCCTGCTGTACCTTTACCATGTACGGAGCAAGACGGGCTTTCAGCTGTTCAAGCTCATCCGCATTCAGCGAGCTGATCTGGCCAACACCAAAGGATACCTTTCCTGCGGAAAAGCGCTTGAAATCCTGATAAAAGATCTCCTGCTCACTCTTGCCCTTGAGATTGCTTCCTGCCGCAAACATATCACCTGCATATTTGTCAATGTCGATTCCCGCTGCACACGCAAGCGCAAGTCCTGCCACGCGATCGGTCTCCGTACAGGTCGGGGAGCGGAACAGAAGCGTATCGGAAATGATCGCACTGCACAGAAGTCCTGCGGTCTCGCGGTCGATCTCCAAATTGTTCTCATTGTACATCTGGTAAATGATCGTCGCCGTACATCCGAGAGGCTGGTTGCGGAAAAATACCGGGGAGATCGTCTCCACCGTTCCGAGCTTGTGGTGGTCGATGATCTCAAGAATATCCGCATTCTCCACGCCGTTCACCGCCTGAGCACGCTCATTGTGGTCGACGAGAATGATGCGCTTTCCTCTTGCACCGAGAAGATTTCGGCGAGAGATCATTCCCTTGTACTTTCCATTCTTGTCAAGGATCGGGAAATCGCGGTGACGCTTGCTCGTCATCACTTCCTTGATCTCGTCGATGTAATCGGTATCCTCAAATGTGATCAGGTTCTCGGTCTTCATGAAGTAACTGATCGGCATACTCTGGTTGACGAGACGAGTTGCCGTGTAAGTATCGTAAGCCGTCGTAATCACAGCACAACCGCGCTCCTGTGCGAGCTTGCGAATCGTCATCGAGACACCTGCGCCCTCACACACGATGATACAGGCTGCCTCCATCTCAATCGCACACAGCTGAGACTCGTAACGGTTTCCGAGGATGACGAGGTCATGAGGCTTGATGTAATACTCCATCAAATCCGGGTTTGCAGCAGCAATCAGAACATTTCCCTGATCGAAGTAATCATTCTCATCTCCGACTACCATCGTTCCCTCAAGAGTCTCGAGAATATTTTTGTACTGGGTCTTTGCCTTAGAGAGAACATCGTTATCGTAAATGCTCATGTAGGATTTCGCGATATCTCCGACCGTGATCAGACCTTCGAGGACACCGCCCTCACTGACTGCCGGCAGGGTGACAACATTCTCATCCTGCATCAGATTCCACGCCTTCTTCAGGGAAATGTTCCGGTCTACGCCCTGCGTTCTGCGGATCTCAATATCCTTGACCTGCGTCTTGACATTCTCCACAAGGCGCGGAGGCTCGATACCGAAGTAGTCCAGCACAAACTGTGTCTCCGCATTTACATGTCCGGCACGGCAAGGCTCATACTCCATACCGGTCAGCTTCTGTTTCATCTTTGCATAGCAGATCGCAGAACAGATCGAATCTGTATCCGGGTTCTTATGTCCAATTACGATCGTCTTTCGCTTTTTTTCGTCCAGCATAATCTCCTCCTTGTTTTTGCATATTTCACAATTTTTCTTGTTTTCGCTCATTAAAATTGTCTTGTTTTCACAATCTGTTTACATTGTGTTCATATTTTATTCATAATTGTTCCATATACTAAATACATAGAAAACATTGGATGTAACTTGATTTAACCATCAAATTGCACATAGATTTTTCATAATTGCCCCGGTCGGATGAGAATCCGCCGGGGTCTCCTCATTTTCTGGGAAGTTTCTGGAAAATTTCTGGGAAGTTTCCATCATTCTAACACAAGAGCCCGGCAAGCCGGACTCTCGTTTTCCATTCTTTTGCTTTTTTAGTCCAGAACCAATCTAGCTGCTCCGTAGATTCCGGCATCGTTTCCGAGTTTTGCAAGACCAATCACTGCCTTATTCTCTGAAATCGGAGTGAAATGGCGATAATATTTATCGATGACATCGATCAGGAACTGACCTGCCTTGGATACTCCACCACCGATGACGAACATCTGTGGGTCCACAGTCATTGCCAGCTGTGCGAGAACAAGTCCGAGATAACGTCCAACTGTCTCCACAACCTCAAGTGCCAGCGCATCCCCGTTCTTTGCCTCATCGAGGACATCTTTTGCCGTCACATCGTTGCCAAATTTGCGCAGAGCAGATGGAGTGTCCGTGCTTGCCATCTTTCTGCGTGCCTCTCTCGCGATTCCTGTCGCACTTGCAACCTGCTCAAGACAGCCCACACCGCCACAGTTGCAGTGTTCCGTCTCCTCATCGCGAACATGGATATGACCGATCTCACCTGCAAGACCGTGCTTGCCCGCAATGATCTTCTCATCGATGATGACGCCACCGCCGACACCCGTTCCGAGTGTTACCATGACGATGTCGGTGTATCCCATACCACCGCCCTGCCACATCTCGCCGAGGGCTGCCACATTTGCATCGTTTCCGCTCTTAACCGGAATTCCTCCGAGGAGGTCACTGAGCACCTTCTGCGGGTTTAAATCACGCCATCCGAGATTCACACAGACCTCAACATAACCGTCTGGCATAACCGGTCCCGGTACTCCCATTCCTGCACCGGCGATCTCATCTGTACGGATCTCCCTCTCAATCAGGACATGACGAATGGACTCTGCCACATCCTCAAGAATGTAGCGTCCCCCTTCTTCCTTTCGAGTCGGAACTTCCCACTTGAAAATCAGAGTTCCGTCTGTCTCAAACAGTCCCAGCTTCACAGAAGTTCCACCAATATCGACTCCAATACACTTTTTCTTCTCCATGTCCTTACTCCCTCTCCTTCTCCATGTTCAGATCCCAAAACAGCATTTCTGCTTCCCCGTTTTGCAACCAGAAACAGCAAGATTCTTTCATTTTTCTGTAAACCATGTGTCAAACATCACAAGTCTTCTCGGCTTGATTATAAAAGAAAGCTACTCTGATTGCAAGTATAAAATCGCATACCCGAACGCTGGAATTCTCAGTTCGTTACTGTTCACGCGCACGTGCCCAGTAACGGAATTTGCCGTGGCTTCGCATTTAAATACGGCAAATTTCCGCTACCACCACGCTATCTTACGGCACTTTCGGTTCCAAAAGTGCCTACCTCTGAACAGTAACCTCAGTTTCTGTTACAGTTCACGTCTTGCACAGACAGAAAATAAATTTCTCATGAAACGAAAAACCGCCCGGACAGAGTCTCTCCATCCAGACGGTCTCTCATTTTTATTTACGCTCAAAAATGCAATCGTTATTTCAGAATCCGTTTAAAAAACTCAATTTTAACAATCTTAAAAATCTTAAAAATTTCATTTTAAAAACTCAATCTCAAAAACTCGATCTCAAAATCTGATTCGATAAAATTAGCCGAGCTTGCGTGCAGTCTCCACAACGTTCTCAACCGTGAAGCCAAAGTGCTCAAACAGCTGTTTTGCCGGGCCACTTGCTCCGAATCCGGTCATCGTCACATATGCGCCATCAAGACCTACATAACGTCCCCATCCGAAGTCGCTGAGTGCCTCGATTGCGACACGCTTGCGAACTGCCTTCGGAAGAACGGACTCCTTGTACTCCTCGCTCTGCTCCTCGAACAGATCCATACACGGCATGGATACAACGCGGACTTTCTTGCCCTCTGCGCTCAGAACTTCCTTCGCCTTCACAGCCAGCTCCACCTCAGAACCGGAAGCCATCAGGATCAGCTCCGGAGTGCCCTCACAGTCATCGAGTACATACGCACCCTTGAGCGCCTCACGACTGCTTCCTGCCATCGGGGTCAGGTTCTGTCTCGTCAGAACGAGAGCGGTTGGGGTTGTCTCGGAGGTCACTGCGCTGTACCATGCAGATGCAGTCTCCACCGCATCACACGGACGGAATACATGGAAGTTCGGCATTGCGCGGAACATGGCAAGCTGTTCGATCGGCTCATGGGTCGGACCATCCTCACCGACACCGATGCTGTCGTGCGTGAATACGAAGGTCAGCGGAGTCTTCATCAGAGCAGACAGACGTGCCATCGGCTTCGTGTAATCGCTGAATACGAAGAAGGTTGCCACATAGGACTGAAGACCACCGTGAAGCATCATTCCGTTTCCGATTGCGGTCATTGCAAGCTCGCGGACACCGAAGTGCATGTTGCGACCTGCACGGTTCTCCTTCGAGAAATCACCCTCGCCGTTCATATAGGTCTTGTTTGACGGTGCCAGATCGGCAGATCCACCCATCAGGTTCGGCATCAGATCTTTCAGGCGATTGATGACCTTTCCGGAAAGGCTACGGGTTGCCTCCGGCTTCTCGGTCTGTGCCCAGAAGCTCTCATCCTCCCAGAGTGCCTTCTTGATCTCCTCTTTTCCGCCAAAGTACTTGTTCCAGAGTTCTTCCATCTCCGGATACTCCTCGCAGTATGCAGCGAACATCACCTTCCATGCTGCCTCAACCTCAGCCTTTGCCTCGCCAACTCTGCTGAAGTTCTCGTAAACTTCCTTCGGTACCTCAAACGGCTCCTCGCACGGCCACTCAAGGAATTTTCTCAGCTCTGCCACGTTGTCCACGCCCAGAGGCTCACCGTGAGCACTTGCCTTGCCCTGCTTTGCCGGACATCCGTATCCGATCTGCGTCTTGATCGTGATGAAGGACGGTCTGCTTAAATCTGCCTTTGCCTCCTCGATTGCATTTCCGATTGCGGTCAGATCATTTCCGTCTTCCACGGTCAGAGTCTGGAATCCGAATGCTTCCATACGTCCCTGTACATTCTCGGTAAACGCAATGTCGGTGCTTCCCTCGATAGAAATCTGGTTGGAGTCATAGAGTACGATCAGTTTTCCAAGTCCGAGTGTTCCTGCGAGTGAGAATGCCTCAGAGGAAATGCCCTCCATCATGCATCCGTCTCCGCCGAGAACAAAGGTGTAGTGATCCACTACCGGATAATTTTCTTTGTTAAATACCTCTGCAAGATGTGCCTCTGCAATCGCCATGCCGACTGCCATTCCCATACCTGCTCCGAGCGGTCCGGTCGTAGCCTCAACGCCTACGGTGTGACCGTACTCCGGATGACCTGCGGTCTTGGAGCCGAGCTGACGGAAATTCATCAGATCCTCCTTAGACAGATCCCCGTATCCAAACAGGTGAAGCAGAGAATACAGCAACATCGAGCCGTGTCCTCCAGAAAGAATGAAGCGGTCGCGGTTTGCCCACTTCGGGTCTGCCGGATTGTGGTTCATGTGGTTCATCCACAGCTCATAGGCAGCCGGAGCGCATCCAAGCGGAAGTCCCGGATGACCGGAATTTGCTTTCTGGATCGCGTCTGCTGATAACACACGGATCGCATTAACTGACAACGTATCAATCGTACTCATTGGTAATCCTCCTTTGGGGTGGTTGTGTATTTTTGTTACCTTAACTTGATCTCCCGCATCTGTTGCGGTCCCGACACTACAAGAGTGTTCGGAAATCTTCCTTTTCGTATCTTTGAAACCGTAAAATCAAATGTGGCATACAGCTTCTGAACCCCCGCCATATTAAAGATCTCACATGAATTCTCATTATACAGAATAATCAAATCATCGTCAATATCAAGGTGGGTATACTCATAGGTAAAATCTTTCGTAAACATATGGCTTCCGTCTTTTCTGTAAACCTGAAGACTGCTTGTATATTCTCCCGAAGGATTCTTTAAAACCATCGCCACATATTCCTTGTTGTAGCAGACGCTCTGAATCTCTGACTCCACCGGAATCTGAGCCACAAGCGCCGGGGATGCGATATTTTCCGTGGAGAAGAAGGTCAGCCCCTTTCCCGAAATCGCGCAGGAGTAGGAGTTGTTCATATAAAAGACTCTCGGAACAATCGTCCCGTCAAACGGATCGTCAAATCCTCCGACAATTCGATCCGGAACATTTTTTCCAACCTCGGAAAAATCATAAAATACCACGCGGTTTTTCAGCTCTCCGTTCTTGATATACACAACGGAACACATTAACTGTGTACCATCCTCCGAGAGTGCCTCCCCGAGCACATATCCATCTCCCGAAATGATCGTCTTGATTCCGACCTGAAGAGAACTTCCATCGCGGTCATAAAACATGACGTAGCTCGCGGTCGAGTCCTCGACAACCACTGCAACAATTCCCGTTCCCGAGATCGTCACCTTGCTGATCGGAAGCACTGTCGATGCCTCCCCGACTTTTCCGGTTGAACCGAAAATATAGATCTTGTTTCCCTGCCGGTCTGCAATCGCGGCATAGTCGCCCTGCTTTGTGACAATCGGATTCTTCATCTCATAGCTCTCCGTCCAGACCGTCTTTCCATGATTGTCCAGATAGGATGCGCCATCCTTTGTGTACTTGAGCACATTATTCCCAAAACTCTCGTATCCGACCAGACTTCCCTCATTCATATCGGTCTGCCACGCCGTCTCAAAGCTGACATACTGATAATTTCTCTGGTAATAATAAAGCCCGCCTCCTGCTCCACCTATCACTGCCAGCAGAGCGACAAGAAGGATCAGCTTGCGTCTTCGCGCTTTCTTGTATGCCTGTACTGCTGCCTCTTCCCCATCCGGGTTGAGTTCGGAACGCAACTCTGGTGGGATCGGAGCTCCCGCTGAAATCACCCTCTGTCGCAGTTTCTGTTTCTTGCTTTCTCTGCTCATGGAGCTCATATCACTCATGATTTCTTGTCTCCCAAATATGATTCTGTCAGATTTATCCAGATAAGATTTCTACTCGGACAGATTCACATCTCTTTTCTCGTATTCATTATTAATTTCTGGTTCCGAAAATGATCTCCGCATCTGATCTTTGCATTTGATCTCTGCATCTGATCTCCGCATTTGATCTCTGCATTTGATCTCTGCATTTCTCTCTCAGATATCAATTACCATGTCTGATTCCGTTGGTCTAGGCGTGGTACTCTGCAATTTTGAGAGATGTTGAGAGATTTATGCAGAAGTACATTTATGCAGAAGTACATTTTGAAACACGCTCTAGTATATCTCATTTTGAGATACGGGTCAAAGAGTTTACGGATTGTTTTCCGGTGGGAGATAAATCTTCTGCCCCACAGAGAGATGACTTCCATCTCCAAGCTGATTCCACGCACAGATTGTCTCCAGATTTGCAAGGCTGTGATACCGCTCCATGCAGATCCCATACAGGGTCTCTCCGGTCTGTACGACGTGGGAAATCGCATTCGACGGAATGGATACCTGAATGGTTACCTGCTGAGATTGCTGTGATTGTTGCGATTGCTGTGATTGCGAATCCGATGAGGCCGACGAGTTCTGCGCACTTGAGTTATTTGCGCTGTTTTGTGGACCTGAGGGATCTGAGGAGTCTGATTCACTTGAGGAACCCGACGCACTTGACGCAGAAAAGCTCGATGACTCCGCCTGCGAGCCTGTACCACTTCCAGACGCACCGACTCCTGCACTCACCGCACTCTCATGCTCTCCCATCTGCTCTCCGTTTGCGCTCTGTCCGCTTCCCTCTGCGCCGTCCGTCCCGCTCATTCCCGAAGATTCATCCCTTCCTGCACTTCCTGACGAGCTCGACGAATTTGACGAATTTGATGAATTCAATGAATTCGCAGAATTGTCTCCTGCGTCTCCGAGTTGAATCTCTGCAAGTGTCGGATAGACTTCGCCCGGCACATGCTCGATCTCCACCTCATCCGCTGTACCCCCATCTCGCTGAGCGACTGCCTGTCCGGTCTTTTCTTTCAGAATCCTCGTCCAGTCGCCTGCACTGCCCTCAGGCACTACGGACGCAATCACCGCCTCCATCTGTTGCATCTTGTGGTAATTGTTCACCATGACGACACCGCCCGCGAGCACGACGAGGGAGAGAATGCCACAGGCTGTGCCAAGCGTTCCGGTCAGACTTTTTCGCTTTCCCGCCTTGACCTGGTTTTCTTCCATCTTTTTGCGGAAGTCGCGGATCACTCCATCCCTCGTCTGGCTCTCGATCCGCCTTGCATCCTTTC
Source organism: Brotaphodocola sp. (assembly GCF_050873365.1). GTDB lineage: Bacteria > Bacillota > Clostridia > Lachnospirales > Lachnospiraceae > Brotaphodocola. The sequence continues at coordinate 54,882 of NZ_JBNMIQ010000006.1, forward strand.
GAGAAACCATGTAGTCCTGCATCATCTGATTTTTTTCGTAGTAAATATTGTATCCACGCAGTTTATAAAATCCATCCTCCGAGGCGGTATACACCGCCTCCTCCCCCTCAAGTCCGCTGTTGACATACATCAGCTGATTCTTTCCGGAAAAATACGTCCCGTGCTGTTTCCAATAGTTGAGCGGGCTGAGCATGGCTCCGGGAGCACCGCAGAGAAACCAACCAAGTACGATCCTTCTCGGAAACATCTGCTCCATATCCCGATATGCCTTTTTCCAGAGTTCCTCTGAAAATTCTACTTTTTCTCCTCCGATGGAAGCGCCCTCCATCTCGAGCGCCCCGTCCACAAACAGGTACGGGACACCGTCCTCCTCCCTGTTTTCTCCCAGCAAAAGTCCGACCCGCAGATCCTGCCCGCCGGTCGGATAGAGGCGCTTCAAATATGTATTTACATAGTCTTCCACATAAAGTTTTAAAACCGGGTCCCGCTCTCCGATCTGCCGGATATTTTTCGGCAACTTCGGGTATGGATTATAACATTCTCCCATAATCTACTCTCACCATCCTGCCATTTCTTTCTCCGTGAGTGTGCCCCAGATGTATTTAATTTCTTTTTTAGTGGGCACACACTCTGCCATCTGAACAGGCTACAAAGTTATAAAGTTACAAGGTTACAAGTTTCTAACCTTAGCCTGTCCGGATGTCTGATCACAGCAGAGTATATCACGGGAAAAGCAAAGAATTTGTCAAATCCAGGTGCGATTTTCGAGGAACTGTTCGACAAGAAATGCTGACTCACAGATGTAATCCGCCATCTGCATGACGAGCGAAAGTCGAACGCTCTGGAGCATCAGCGGATCGCGATTTCCATATCCACCCACAATGCCAGTCAGAAAAATATCCCCGACCGCCTGTAATTCCTTCGCCACTCCAAGTCCCGGTCGGAGTGAGCCACGCCCGAGTGTCACACAGCCGACATGCTCCATGCTCCCGACGGAGGCATCCACAGCAACGATCACACTGCGCGGATAACGTTGGTGAATCATCCGGACATACTGCTCGAGATTCATCGCGTGAACAGGTCGCTCGAGCGTTCCGACAACCTGAAGTCTTCGCACATTTCCCGATGACAATTTGTAGCCGATCAGAGGTCCGAGACTGTCCCCGGTCGAGCGATCCGTCCCGATGCACAGAAAGACAACCCCATTTCGCTTCCTCGTGCTCAGAAGTTCCCCGATCATCGCACACATCAGTCCTGCACAGTAGCGGACATCTTCTCTCTGTCTCGAGTCAAAATAATAAATTCCATATCGGTTCCCGATTTTGCGCTCTGCCTGCTGTGCCTGCCCCATCTGCGTCATCCCCGCCTGTGCCTCTACTTCCTTTTCTGATTTTTTCTTCAATAATTTCATCATTTTCCGCCTGTGCCATTTTTTGTTAGTATAGACGGGGAATTTGGAAATTATGTATAGGGGAGTGCGCTTCTCGCGGAGCGTTTTTTATATGATAGGACGCAATTTTCTATCATGAAAAAGAATGTGCCTTGGCACATTCTCGCGCCGAGGCGCGGTTGCTTCGGCAACCATCTTCCCCTGCGCCGAGTGCGCACCCTCGCGGAGCGTTTTTTATATGATAGGACGCAATTTCCTATCATATAAAAAAGCGACCACATCTGACATGTATAACATGCATCTGTGATCGCCATTCCTTCATTTATTCCTAGTTCTTATTTTCTTACTTTATTCCTTTATTCGCTTATTTGGTCGCCAGCTCTGTTTTCTGTTTTGCTTTTGTCCGGTAAACCTCAATCGCCTCGCTGATGTTGAAGGCCTCCCCACTCTCAATTATCCCCTTCAAATCCTGAATCTTGAACGGATCGAGAAACTCTCTTCCGAGATAGGTGCTGTAATGATCTGCCAGATCCAACCGTCTCTCCTTCACCTCCGTCGAGGTCTCCTTGAGTTGACTGCGAACCGCCTCATACTCATCCTCAAGACGCATGAGGTCAGCCTCATGGTTATGCTCAATCTCATCCTGAAGAATCGTCTTTGTCACATTCTCAAACGTGTTCAGCGCATCTTTCTTTTTCAAAGCCACATCGCTGAGTTCCTGCTGGATTCTCGCAATCTCATCGTCATATTTTTCCAGATCATAGAAGGCCTCATTCCGGTCTTTCCGGATCGTGGAAGTGATCACGCGGATTTTTCTGTCGTTCGCATGGATCTCATCGAGGATCTGGCGTCCCTCCTTGAGAGGTGCCATATAGCGCATCTTTGTATGGTTGCTCAGTCCGACATACATTCCTCCAAAAATCAGGACATCCAGGGCATAGATTCCTGCAAGGTAAATCGTTCTGTGATTCGGAATCAAAAGATAAATTCCGCACGGAAGTGCTACAAACAAAACTGCCACAAACAAAAGCAAAGTCAGAAATTCTTTTATCCATCTCGGGAAAAACAGTGAGTAGTACAGACGGCTTTTGCAAAATCCCGGCACATGATTCTGTCGGAAAACAGTCTTCATTCTCAGTCTCAATTCCTTGTTGTGTGAATGTAGTTCAAACGTCTCCTCGGCAATTCTCTCCTTCACACCCTGATTTTTTGCCTTCTCCCGTCTGGCTCTGGCTTTTTTGAGCTGTTCCTGCGCTTTTCCAATCTCTGTATCATAGCTGGAATCAATCTCGTCCCTGCGCTTTTTGATTGTCTGTGTGACCAGCTCTGCAACCTGTTTGCGCTCCATCTCCAGAAGTTTTTTCTTTTTTCCCTCATCCTGAATCAGCTGTTTTTCTCTGTCTTCCACAACAGCCAATGCTTCCACCGCATTTCTGGCATTTTCCAGAAATTCCACGCATTCCTTCCCCGTCTGTGCCATTCTGTCCATTCCTCCTCGCTGTAATTTGCTACCATCACTGTGTCTACTTCATCATTTGAATTACCTGTATCGTCTGTATTATCTATATCATGTATATCACTGTCACATAGGAATTTTCCATTCAGAAAATTTCATATTCCATTTAGAAAATTTTTTCCTGTAAATGGTAACATTTATTTATTTTTCCGATCATTCTCTCTTCTCTCTAGTTTACTACGAAATGACATATCCCACAAGGGGCACAACGCTCTCGTTCCTCTTCATTCGTTGCACAAACCGAAATAAGATCGCTCTTGTCAATCCCTCTCAGTTCCGCTATAATGTTGCCTGAACACGAACCACAACCAGAAGGGAGAGTTTTTTTATGTTTCGTATGTGGGGAAAAATCTGGAAAGACAATCATATGCTAAAAGATACGGTCATCGCCAACGGGGATTACAACCAGTCTCGCACCACCATGGTCTTTCAGGCAGTAGAGGACATCTGTCGTCAATTCGATTTAAGTTGCCCGATCTGGCTGGACTCCAACATCAACGATTTCAAGTTGCATGCAAAAACACGTTTCACGCAGGACAGCTTTATTGAATCCATCGACTTTGATTCCTTGGAAATTCATGTCATTGAAGAATAAAAGTAATAATAAAAACAATTATAAAGGCAATCATAAAAGTAGCAACAAAAGCAACAATAAACCTAACAATAAAAGTAACAATAAACCTAACTGTGAAGAACATAAAATAGGCATACCAGAGAAACTTTGTAACGTTCTCTGATATGCCTGTTTTTATTTCACATCAATATTCATGTTTCATATCAATTAATCAAGAATTTATCATCTATTATCTAGCATCTAGCATTCCAATCACAACAATCATAGTCATAATAATTACCGCAATTACCGCGTGAATGCCTTAAATAGTCATCACTTAGCTGACATCCTTTTAAATTAAATACTGCTTTAAAATATCTCCGATCAGCTCTACCTCCTCAGGGCTTAAATCTTTCAGCCAGTTTTCTGTCCCTTCCCGATGCTTTTCCCGGCTCGCTGCCATCTGCTCCAGACTGCGTTTCAGATACTCGGTATCGGAAACGCCATTACTGTCTCCGGGTTTTCCCTGACTTCCCTGACGGGTATGTAAATCTGCCTGACCGGAAGCATTCCGAATTCCTGCAATCGATGAGGTCGCGCTCTGAGCGCTCGAAGTCATTGCATCGCTATTTTCAGCGGGCACACCCTGATTTGCGCGTCTCTGCCGTTTTCCATTTCCAAACACGGCTCGATTAGTTCCATTGCTTCCATTGTTTCTGGCACCGCCCTGCATCACCGTTCCGGAAAATCCGCTATACTCTCTGCCATTCTCCCTCTCGGTCTCCTCGTTTTCCGACTCCACATTCTCACTGTTTCTCTCTGAACGCAGGGACAGACGACCCAGACTGCGCATTCCTTTTGAAGCCGGAACCGGGCGAATTCCAGATGCAGAGTTCTCGCCATCCAACGGTTGATTTCGCGCCATTCTTGGATACATCACATTTTCCAGATAATCCTGAAGTGCCATCATCAGCTGTTCTCTTCGAACTCCGGCTGTCACCCCGTCAAATACCAGTGTCAGCATTGCCATCAGAATTCCGCCTGCTCCATAGAGCACCATGCAGGAAGTATCCAGACGATACCAGTATGCGAGAAATGCGCCGGTTCCTCCTGCAAGCAGGCAAAGCCAGGTCCACTGCATTGCCAGCCCGCTCCAACCATTCAGCGTGAATCCCATGATCTTCATCTCATTCAGCTGATGTTCGAGCCACGCGCCGGTATCCCGCATGCCCTGATTGACCCGATAGGCATTCTCCGCTCTTGTCTTCAGTTCTTTCAGTGTCCGATTTTTCGTCACCGTAAGGTTGGTGCTTTCTTTCAGTAATCCTTTGTAGAGGCGTCGGGTCAGTCCTCTGGTCAGAATTCCCATCAAACAGAGTCCCGCTAAGACATACAATGCCTTTCCTGTTTCCAATAACTGCATCATAAAAACAGCTCCCCTTTCTTTCCTGAATTGTTCGAACAGGATCATTATACTGTTTCCTGTCCATTTTGGAAAGTTCAGGGAGCCTAGAATCGTTCGTCAAAGTTCGCTAAAAAACGATTTTCAAGCCTTTGAACGGGTCTGAAAATACATTTGAAGATGCATAAAAGATGTTTGATTATTGCATTAGCATGCCTGAATTAAAGCGCGGGTCAGGCGAACACTGTGAAGCACTGCCAGTCTCTCAAACTCAGAATAATCCATAGATGCGCTGTCATCTGCCTTATCGGAAATTGCGCGCACAATCAGGAACGGAACATGGTTTAAGTACGATGCCTGTGCAATCGCAGCGCCTTCCATCTCTGTGCAGTATCCGTCAAAAGTCTCAATCAGCCATTTCTTCTTCTCCTTGCTGGAAATGAACTGGTCACCGGTCAGAACGCGTCCCTCAAATACACCGAGTTCCGGATTGACTTTATGGCAACATTCCTTTGCGAGTGCACGGAGCTTCTCATCTGCCGGAAATGCCTGTACATCCATCTGCGGGATCTTTCCCAGCGGGTATCCAAATGTTGTTGCATCGACATCGTGCTGGATGGCATCTGTGGATAATACCATGTCTCCGATGTTGATTTCTGCATGCAGGGAACCTGCAATTCCTGTATTTACAATTCCATCAACGCCGAAACGATCTACAAGAATCTGAACGCAGACACCTGCATTTACCTTGCCGATTCCGGATCTCACGACAACCGTCATCTTTCCGCCGATTCTTCCCTTGTAAAATTCCATTCCGGCAATCTTGGTCACTTCCGGATATGCCATATCCTGCTTTAACTGCTCTACTTCCTCTGCCATTGCACCGATAATTCCTAACATAGTGTTTTCTTTTCTCCCTTTTCTTTTTGCTTTACTAAAGATTTTTCTTTACTAAAGTTTCTTTTTTGCTAAATTTTCTTCTTGGTTAAACTTTCTTTTTTGCTTTTGATTGCATTTCGTTATAGAGTTATAGGGTGCTCCGCCGGCTGAATAAAGTTCATGCGAACACGTTCTCACTCCGGGTTCAACGTAGCGGTGCATAAGACCGTAAAATACACGGTCTAAGCACCGACGTTTCACACGGGTTCGCATTGAATTTTTCAGCCTCTGTCGCACCAACAAAACCTTCTCAACCACAAAACGCATTCTGACATAAACCACAAATATTCTTGCACAAATATAAACGATTCCAACTCATAGAACTCAGAGCATTTTGCTCAAACTCACTTCCATAAGAATCCCTTGCGCAATTCTGATCTATTCTCTTCATATCCTTCAATCAGAAACACTGCGCATCCCATTATATCTACGAATTCTTCCCTTGACAATCTTTTTCGAGAATGACATAATGAAATTTAAGCAGTTCACTGCGAAAAATTATCATTATCTTTCAAATATGCGTAATTTTCAAGAAAAACAATCCAAGTATCTTTGAAAAGTAATAGAAAAATATTTGAAGAAATTCATATCAACATACGGAGGAAAATAGATTATGGTTTACAAGACTAGAGGAGTTTGTTCCAGAGAGATTCATTTCGATGTAAAAGACAATAAAGTAGTTAATGTACAGTATGTAGGCGGTTGCTCCGGAAATACTCAGGGTGTTGCTCGTCTTATCGAAGGTATGGACATTGACGAGGCAATCAGCCGTATCGAGGGCATCCATTGCGGTCCGCGTCCTACATCCTGCCCAGATCAGCTTGCTCAGGCATTAAAGCAGTATAAGGCAGCTCAGCAGTAAAATTCCCTAGGACAAACTTGCTTGCAAAAGCATACACGCTACACACCTATACACCAAAAAATCCCCGCCGGAAAATGACTCATCCAGAAGACAGATAGAATTCATATGATTATCCAACTTCTGCTCATCAGTCTCATCCGACGGGGATTTTTTGTTTTACTCTTTTTTGTTATAACTATTCAAATAAACTGTCTCTCACTACAAATTAGCAATTGTAGCTAAATATTATTCAAGATACAGCGCGCCAGTTGCTGCTCTCCAAGTCTCACTACCTAAGTCATCACTAAAAGCTCCAAAAACACATCTCAAGCGATATTTCTCGCCACGTTTCATATTCGGAATATCATAAGATACAATTGCCATATCTAAATCTTGATTCGGATAATCCTCAGCAACCCAATCAAATTGTTTATATGTTACAGTTGTCCAACTTCCAGTTGACACCTGACGCTCCAGATAAACCCATATTAATAACTCATCCATTGCCTCATGACAAAGCAATTCTGCGTATGCTCCAACGGTTCCCTTTCCTTCATCAGTAATCTGAACATCCACAGATGAAATCAATCTCCCTCGTGTACTATTTAAAACTTCTATAGTTTCAATTCCTTGTTTTTTTGCATACTCATCAAAAGCAAACGCCTGGAATTGCATCATTAAAGTCATAAGAATACAGATAAAAATTCCATATAATTTTAATCTCTTTTTCATACTATAATAACCTCTCTAACTTATCTAAACATCAATCCCTCTAATATTGTCAAAAACTCTTCTTCATTTATCATTCCAGACAAATAATATTCCGCATCATTTTCCTCAATTTGCACACTATACTCAACTAAATTATCTTGTAATACATTCTTTTCTATCACAATATTTTTATTAAGTAATTTATTGTATACTTGAGAAAATGGAACTCTATCTGATACTTTTGATTGAAAAGTTTCTTTTGAGAATAATTTTTTTTCTTCTCTTAAATATATATTTTTTCCCTGATATTGAAATTTAAGAATAGCAATATTTCTTTCTATAGCTAAACTCTTAAATTTCATCTCTTTAGGAATATGCCCCAGTTCTAACACCGGAATCCCTAACTCATCCTCAATCCTCTGATAAGCCGTTTCCAAATCATCAGCGGTGTCCAAAACAGCATTGTTCTTCATTACAAGATTCTGCTTTCCCACGATCGGATAAATCCCATAATTGTATTCTCGCTTTCCAGATGCCACCATTGTTCCACCAAAGACTGCGATGCCTGCTGCCACGGCGACGAGCAGAACTTTCATGCGCTTTTTGCGGAAAATGGATTGGGATTTTCGGAATGATGGCGTTTCTTGTTTCACCTCCTCTGATATAACAACAGCCGGACTCGCTTCGTGTTTTTGCGATCCGGCTGTGACTGCCGGAGGCGTTTTGATGCTGACCGGATTGTCTGCTGTTCTTGTCTGTGTAGATATTTTCTGGAACTCTTCTGTCCAATCTTGAATTCGCATCATTTCTTCCGCTAAATCCAATACCTCATCACGTTCCAAAAATGAATCTCTCGACTTTATTTCTATTGCTTTGGATTGGATTTTCGGACCTCTGCGCCTTTTTGTGAAAATGCACATCTTCTTTGGACAGAATGGTTGTCCATTCAAGGAACTTAAATTCTTTGCAAGACCATATCTTAGAATCTTCGATGAATCTTCCGTCATTGTTCTTACTGCTTCGCTTCTTCGCTCAAATTCTTCTTCTGAAATCGGCTGAATTTTTGCTGCTTGAATTCGTTTCATCAAATCTTGAAAACTGTCTGCATGATCATCGTCATTCTCATCTGCATCCATGTCCGCTTTTCTTAGTTTTTCACCCATTTCAACGTCAGTTTTCTCTTTCGTTTCAAATGGCTTCTGATCATGGAGAAATGATTCTTCTGATGCCACAGACATATCAGACTCCTTAACCTCTTCTTCAGAAGTTAATCCACAGGCTTTTTCTCCTTCTTTGATCTCCTGCCAAAGTTTTCGCTCACTCCACTCTTCGAGATTCTTTAAAGAATTTAAGTCTACTCTTGTCTGACGGTGCCCGTTTCTGCTCACTTTTTCACTCCTTATGTCTCACAAAAATATTTAAATTCAAAAATACAACGTGATACAAAGTGATTGACGAACTAATATCCGCAAAACAGTCATCAATGTCGAATGACCATCTAACTATTAGTACGCCAACCACTCAAAATAATAACAAAGTAATAATAAACTTTTTCCAACGATCTCCTCAGATAAATGGATTCAGGGTTGACTTTTTAAGCCCTGTGATTAGTATAATACTATAAGGATCAGCAGATTAATAAGATTAATAAACAAAGGATCAGAAATTCGCAATTCACAATTTCTGATCATGCAACACCCACAATCTATTAATCTCTGTAAACACAATCCTCAAAAATCATCTGGAGGCAATTTTATGAAAAAAATTATTCTGACCGGTGGTGGAACTGCCGGGCATGTCACCCCCAACTTAGCCCTTCTTCCGTCTCTGAAAGAGCGCGGATATGAAATTCATTATATTGGTACCTACAACGGCATCGAGCGCAAGCTCGTCGAGGGAGCAGGAATTCCTTACGATGGAATCTCTTCCGGAAAGCTCCGCCGTTATTTCGATCTGAAGAATTTCTCAGATCCCTTCCGTGTCATCAAAGGTTACATGGAAGCCCGCAGTCTGATGAAAAAATACAAACCGGATGTTGTCTTCTCAAAAGGCGGTTTCGTGGCAGTTCCAGTTGTTCTCGCCGCAAAGCATTTTAAGATCCCGACCATCATTCATGAGTCTGATATGACTCCGGGACTTGCCAACAAAATCTGCATCCCGTCCGCTGCAAAAGTATGCTGTAACTTCCCGGAGACGCTTCAGTATCTCCCGAAAGAAAAAGCTGTTCTGACCGGTTCCCCGATCCGCAGAGAGCTTCTCGAGGGCGATCGCCTGACCGGTCTTCAGTATGCAGGTCTCTCCGCCGACAAGCCTGTCATCCTCGTCATCGGAGGAAGCCTCGGTGCTGTCGCTGTCAACAACGCTGTCAGAAGCCTGCTTCCGCGTCTGCTCCCGCATTTCCAGATCATACATATCTGTGGAAAGGGACATCTCGACGAGTCTCTGATCGGTCAGACCGGATATGTTCAGTATGAATATGTGGATGCTCCTCTGCGTCACCTGTTCGCATGCGCAGACCTCATGGTTTCCCGTGCCGGCGCAAACTCCATCTGCGAGATTCTGGCACTCAGAAAACCAAATGTCCTGATTCCGCTCTCCGCTGCCGCAAGCCGTGGCGACCAGATCCTGAATGCCCGCTCCTTTGAGAAACAGGGATTCTCCACCGTTCTCGAGGAGGAGACTGTGACGGACGACACCCTGTTTGATGCGATTGACCGCACTTACAGAGACCGCCAGAAATTCATCGACGCGATGAGCAAAAGTGCTCATTCCGACGCAGTCACCACCATCGTGGGACTGATTGAATCCTACGCCGAAAAGAGCACCCAGTAATCATAAAACCAGAAGCCGGCAGTTACTTTTTTCTGCGTTTCATGATCGCAATTTACTACCTATATTTCTACCTGTATTTTATTTAAGTCGACGCAATCATCGACTTGGCGAGTGATTCTGGTCAGCTTTGCTGACATCTTCCTATCAAAATCACTTCGCATCCTTGCGGAATGTATCACTCGCGCTTAACGATTTCTTTTCCCTCCCGTCTCACGAGTCAGACAACTGAGAAACGGGAATGTACCGAGGCTGGCTCGCATACTTTGTATTCGTATAGGAAGAATCTTTTGATTTCTTCCTCGCCAGCTTCGGACTCTTTGATTTTACCGTCAATGGACGATCTCTTTCAACCATCTGATACAGAAGTTCTCGCCCACGCATCAATCTCATTCTGCATGCTGCCTCTGAAATATTCATCATCTCACTGATTTCCCGTATACTTATTCCCTGCAACGTATACATGATAATGATCGATGACCACTCTTTCTTCATCGTTTTCAGACCAACCGCCGTAGCCTTGCATGCCTGAAGTTCCATCACAACGCTCAACGGATCTCGCCCCACTTTATTCCCAAAGCTGATATTTCTCAATTCAGTCGGGTCCATATACTCAACCGGACGCCTGTTCCGACTTCTGTAATAATCCTTGCACTTGTTCGTAAGAATTTTTGCCAGATAATAACGGACTTTTCTATCATCCCATGTGAGCGGGTAGTGACCATAATATGCAAAAAAGGTCTCCTGCACAATATCCTCAATTTCATCTTTCGGAATTCTGTTTTTCTTAGCAATCCATTTGAGCAGTTTCAGATTCTTCTGATAAATGGACAGGAAACGTTCATCTGAAGCCATTATAATCCCTCCCGTTTTCTTTTGTGTGGCGGAATCTTTAACACTCACCCCGATTTATAAAATCGAAGTGATTCAAGCATTTCCTAAAATGCTTTCTTCAAAATCTCTGCCGTTTCCGCTAACTCCTTCTGATCTGCCTCACCCGGATTCCATGTAACCATCTCCGGTCCGCCCTCATAGCGAGGAATTACATGCACATGAAGATGAAATACCGTCTGACCAGCGCTCGTTCCATTGTTCTGAACCACATTGAATCCGCTTGCACCCAGTCCCGCCTTCATTGCGCTTCCGATCTTTCCGGCGAGCGGAAGAATCTTCGTCGTAACGGCCGGATCTGCCTCGCACAGATCCTTATAGTGATTCTTCGGAAGAATCAGGGAGTGACCCTTTGACGCCGGTCCCAGGTCGAGAATCACACGGAAATCATCATCCTCATAAACCGTTGCCGACGGAATCTCACCATTTGCAATCTTACAAAAAATACAATTCTCATCCTTCATAATCATTTTTCTCCTTTATCCTATATCCTATTGTTTATTTTTTACTTGTTACGGTTTCAATCCCCAGCGTTCTTTCTTAGCTTTTTTCTCAGTTCTTTTTTACTTCTTCTGTACTTCTTTAATTCTCATCCCTTGTATCAATGATTTCTTTCCCACTTCTCCGTTTCCGATAAAAAAGAAATCCCAGCAAAATTCCGATGATGAGACCGGAAACGTGGGCGACATTGTCGACCCCCGTGCTGGTGTATCCAAAATACAAGGAAAACAGGATCGTCACGACAAGCTGTCTGGAACTCAAGTCCTCTAAATGTCCGCGATTTCTCGCAACCACATACAGAAGACCACCGATCACACCGAAAATTGCCCCCGATGCACCGGCTCCGACATACTGCTGTGCATCATGCATGTGAATCACCATGGATGCAAAATTCGATCCGATTCCACAGAGCAGATAGAAAATCAAATATCGAATCGTTCCAAGTGTACGCTCCAAATGATCCCCGAGAACAAATAAAACCAGCATATTATTCACAAGATGCTCAATTCCAAAATGCATAAACATCGCTGTGATCAGGCGGTAATATTCCTGATTCTCCAAGATAAGTGGCGTGTACATCGCACCATGTTCCAGCATAAAACGCACATCTTCGCTTGAACCTGCAATTTCCAGATACAGAAAACAGAGAATATTGACGGCAATCAATGCACTTGTCATCCATGCCCGTCTAGGAGCGTGCTCATATTCCCTCATTGGTTTGCTCCCTTCGATATTCTAAAATTCTGAATTCAATATTCTGAAGATATTTTAACATGAATAATTTTCTTTGTTAAGTCCTTTTCTTGTAATTTGCATTTTTATTCGTACTTTTCAAACTATATTCAAGTCAATTCCGCTATTTTCGCTATTTTGTCTCACTTTTTGAGTTTTTCTGCCCACATAATTCGCCCCGCATATCTGGAGGATTCGCATCTTCCTCTCCTTCGCCGAGTGCGCTTCTTCGTTCCACTGCGGTCGGTGCATAACAAGCGCCACTGGCACTTTACATCCTTGCGGAGCATTTTTTGTCTGATAAGACGCAATTTCCTATCATACAAAAAAACGCCGACATGCGTATCTAATTCATAATACACACATCAGCGTTTTTCTTACTTCGTTTATCTTACTTCATTCATCTTTTTGTTTTCTTATCCGAATTCCTATTTCCTGTTCGATGAATCATGAATCTGATCAATGAATTGACTTTTCTTAGATCAGTCCTAACAGGGACGGAAGTCCGAGAGACAGGAACGGTACATAGGTTACCAGAAGCAGTCCAATGATGATCATCACAAAGTACGGTAACAGATGGCTGATTACGCTCTCAATCGTAACACCGCCAACCTTACATCCGGTAAACAGAATCGTTCCTACCGGCGGGGTAATCGTTCCTACGGAGAGGTTGTAGCAAAGTACAATACCAAACTGAACTGCATTCATACCAAGGCTGGTGCAGATCGGCAGGAAGATCGGGGTGAAGATCAGGATTGCCGGGGTCGGGTCCATGAAAGTTCCTACGAACAGCAGGATAATGTTGATCAGCAGGAAGATCAGGAACTTGTTGCTTGTCACACTCAGAACTGCCTGAGCGACCATATCCGGGATTCCGGTAAATGCCATTGCCCAGGACATGATGGAGGAAAGTCCGATCATGAAAGTGATAGTTCCGGTGATCTTTGCAGAATCCAGAACAATGCGGGGGATATCTTTCAGTTTGATCGAACCGTAGATCAGGGACAAAACGGTTGCATACACAACTGCAACTGCTGAACCCTCGGTTGCGGTGAACACACCACACAGGATACCGCCGATTACAATGACGATCATCAGAAGGCTCGGGATTGCCTGCCACAGAGTCTTGAGAACAATGCTGACAGAGATCTTATCCTCGCCACGATAGCCAAGTTTCTTTGCGGTAATGGTTGCCAGAATGATGACTCCAAGTCCCCAGATCAGACCCGGAACATATCCAGCCATGAACAGAGCGGAAATCGAAACGCTTCCTGCTACTGTGGAGTAAACGATCATCGTGTTACTCGGAGGAATCAACATACCAACCGGAGCAGACGCTACGTTGACTGCTGCGGAATAGTTCTTGTCATATCCCTCTTTCTCCTCAAGCGGGCCCATCGTGCTTCCGATTGCGGCAGCAGCTGCTGCGCCGGAACCACTGATTGCGCCGAAGAGCATGTTTGCGATAACATTTGACTGAGCAAGAGAACCCGGCATACGACCGCCGATTACCTTTGCACAGTTTACAAGACGAAGTGCAATACCACCGTTATTCATGATGTTTCCGGCAAGAATGAAGAACGGAATTGCGATCAGAGAGAAGGAGTTTGATCCCGCAAAAATTCTCTGGGCAGAAGTAGCAAATGCTACATTAGCCGGTAACATGCAAATCATAGAGATTGCGGAAGAAAGACCAATTCCTACTCCGATCGGTACACCTGCTGCCAACATAACAACCAGCAGTACTACCATTACAAGAGCAACCTGAACTGCAATAGACATAGCTTAGTTTCCTCCCTCTTTCTGATTTAAAGACTCTACAATGTTGTACAGACTGTAAAAGATAATCAGCACACCACTGATCGGGATGATGCTGTAAATCGTTCCGGTCGGGATCTTCAGGATGGAATCATACTGAAGCATGTTCATCGTTGTGATCACGATACCACCGTACACGAGAACCAGAACAGAGAAAAGAATTACAACAAGCTCAATCACGATGTCCATCGTTCTTCTTGCGCTTCCCTCGAGCTTGTCCTTCAGGAAACTGATACAGATGTGATCACGCTGTCCAAACACATAGGTTGCAGAAAGCAGGATCAGCCATACGAAGCAGTAACGGGTCAGAACCTCGCTGACACTGCTCGGGCTTTTAAATACATAACGCACAACGACCTGATAAACAGTCAGCAGAACCATCACGATGAAATCGATGATGCAAACTCCTGCAAGGAAACGATCCAGTCCTTTTTTCAATGCCTTCATTATTCTGCCTCCTCTCTCAGTGCAACGACTGCGTCATAGATCTTCTTGGTGACCTCAGACTGATTTGCAATGCGGTTCAGCAGAGGCATACATCTCTCGCGAAGTTCGTTGGTATCCGGATAGCAGAACTGAGCGCCTGCCTCCTCAGCATCCTTCTTTGCGACCTCGATGTCTGCCTTGAAGGTGGAGAACTCTTCCTCCGTGGACTCCTTGATCAGCTGATCGAAGATCGCGCGATCTTCCTCGCTCATGGAATCCAAGAATGCGGTACTTGCAAGAACAACGTCCGGATGTACGATATGACGGGTGTATGCATAGTAAGGAGCAACCTCGTAATGCTTGAAGTCACGGTAAACCAGCTCACTGTTCTCACCTGCATCGATAACGCCCTGCTGAAGTGCGGTATATACCTCGGACTGCGCCATAACGCTTCCGTTTCCGCCCATCAGCTTTGCCATCTCAACGTAGGTCGGGCTGTCGTTTACACGGATAATCATACCCTTTAAGTCGTCAGCAGAATTGATCGGTTTCTTCGCATACACATTTCGCTCACCAGCCGTGTAAACGGTCAGAACGCGGAATTTGTATTTGTCGGTTGATGCAAACAGATCATCAAACACACCGTCGAGAGTTGCCTTCTCAAGATGATCAATGTTGTTGTACATGTACGGAGCACCTACGATTGCGAAATCTGCATCATAACCCTCCGGAACACTACACGGAACGATTGCCATCTGAAGAGCACCGGTTCGGATGAACTCTGCCATCGCACCCTGCTCACCGAGAACTCCGTTCGGATAAATCGTCATGTGGTAACGACCGTTTGTCGCTTCCTCAAATTTCTCACCAAATTCTTTCATGGCACGATACTGGGGATGATTCTCGTTCTGGTTGAATGCCACACGGATTTCGGTGGTCTTCTGCTCAGAACTTCCACTGCATGCAGTCAGCATTCCCATCATGCATGCAAGCCCAACAGCCATCCATACTTTCTTAAACATCTCCACAAACCCTCCAGTTTTTCCTTATGTGCTCTCGGAATCTCTTTGTGCCTGTTTTTGCGAAAAGATTTTTTGTCAGTTGTGTGCAAATTTTTGAGGCGTACACGGCGTGTACGTTGATAAAATTTGTGCATGACTGGCGGAAAATCGGTCGCAAAGGCAGGTGCAAGAGAGACTCCGAAAGTACATCCTTATGCTTTTCAGAAGATCCGCCACCGCGCATGCAAAATATTAGATGATAATTATGCATACACCAGTGGCAGATTTTCTAAACATACATGATTAGAGAAGTGACACGCTTACTTTTACAACAACTTTGCGCAGTTTCATGGACTCTCCGGAAATCACCTCTGGGCGATGAATATCAGACGGGAAGAATACGCAGAAACAGCCCGGGCGAGACTCGATATATCCCTCATCCTCAACGGACTCGTAGAAAATCAGATCACGCTCTTTGATATGCTCTTTCACCTTATAATTTCCGGTGTTCTTGGTGAATCCCAAGCGCTCTTTTCCGGAAACCAGATACTGAACATCCAGATACTTCTCGTGAGACTCTGCGTGCTTGCTGTCTGCCTCAACGGTCACGGCATCAAAAACCTGTGCGTAGATGTCACGACCCTGAATCTCATAAACACCCGGCTCCATGCTCGCAAAATCATGGCTCTTTAAGTAATCTAATGCTGTCTGAATCGCCTTTGGATAGCTCTCAAACGTATCTCCATTTTTAATTGATGAAAAAATCATATCCTCTACCTCTTCGTCCTATCTTTCTGTCTTTGTGTTTGATGTCTATTTTTGTTTCTTATTTGTTTCTGCCTTCCATCGCATGAACCATGCGAACGATGAAGGAATGACCCGGAACTTCCACTCCGTACTTCTCTGCTGCACGCACAACTGCGCCGCTGATTGTATCCACTTCGGTCTTTCTTCCGTCGCGAAGATCAGCGCGAATGGAGGTGCATCCGTTCGGATTGTTGACAGAGGTAACGCGAACCTTCTCACGCATCTTGTCCTCGTCAAAAGTCAAGCCTGCTGCCTTTGCAGTCATAGCCGTCTCATGGATCAACTGACAGCAAAGATTCCATGCGTACTCATTTCCTGCAATGTATCCCATATCTACCTGTAAAACTCCGGTCAGTGCACTCAGGGAAACATTGGTAAAGAGCTTGTCCCAGATCAACTGCTGGATGTTGTCGTGGATCTTTACCTGGAATCCGCAGGCATCAAATGCCTCTTTTAATTTCGGAAGGAAACCTTCCTGATCTTCTGTCAGCATTCCGACATTCGTCACACCGGCTCCGCCGTGACGCACATGACCAACGCCGAGAACAGCTCCGTTATCCTCAGTTGTTCCGATGATGATGTGATCTTCTGCTACAAACTCTTTCAGAAGATCCTCATGACCTGCACCGTTCTGAAGTGTCATCAGACGAGTATTCGGTCCAATCAAAGCACGGTTGCCTTCAAGAGCAGCTCTCGAAAACAGTGCCTTTACAAAAAGGATTACCAGATCTGCCGGCTTCTCCTCCTTGGTATTTGTAACTGCTGATGGATGATACACATTTGTGGTATCATTTTCATCAATGCTCAGTCCTTCGTCGGTAATCTTCTTTACTACCGCCTCATTCGTGTCAACAAGTACAACCTCATTATGCTGGGAAAGATGGCCACCATAAATAGAGCCCATTGCCCCCGCACCGATTACGGCAATTCGCATATCGTCGTCTCCTGTCTGAATGGGACCCGCCACATCCCGGATTTGACTCCGGTTTGTGGCAGATCTGTTTTTTTTGTTGTAAGTTTGGGTTTGATTTTAACTTTCGATCCGATCTGATCTGACTTTAATGATTTCTACTCTTTCGATTCCGACTTAATTATTCAGAGAACTCTGCCAGTCCCTCGATTGCGTAAGCGCGAACCGGGCTGGAATCCAGTCCCTTGATCGGAAGCGGAGAATAGCTCATGAAGAACACATCAGACTTCAACTGCTCAAGGTTTCTCAGAACCTCAAGGAATACGATGTTCTCTGCCATCAGAATGTCGTGGAACGGCTTTACATCCTCGTTGCAGTTCTCGATGGAAACACCATCACCGAAACCAACTGCCTTTACCTTGTGCTCCTTGAACCAGTTTGCACTCTCCTCACCAACCAGAAGTCTCTGATCCTTGTCGGTGTTGGTATCCGGGGTGAACGGATACAGCTTGTAGGAAGAATCGATGATCACGATATCGCCTTCCTTTACCTTCTTAGCCTCACGATCCAGATCTGCAGCGGTGATGTGACCACGCTTTGCAACGGTCTCCTTGAAGTCTACATAAACTGCACGGCCAAGGAAGGTGGTCAGCGGAAGATCTGCTACGGACGGCCAGTTGTCATCGTGATGATACGGGCACTCGCAGTGGGTTCCCAGATGGCTCATCAGATCCATGTTGGTGTGGAAATCCGGGATAGCACCACCCGTGTTGAAACGGAACAGATGGCATCTTCTGCTCTCAGTAGCCGGATCCAGAATCTTGGATAAGTCAATCAGTCTCAGTTTGCCCATTTCGTAAACACACATTTTCGTATCCTCCTTAAACTTTAAATGATTTAGGTTTACATATTATTTATAACGTGTTTTTTCTGTCTTTACAAGTTCTTTACACCATGTTACAAGATATCTTTTCTTGTATTTTCTTTGTAACTTGTTCAGAACTCTTGATGAAAGTTTTTTCTCATCTCGTTCGTTCCGTATACCAGTATACCGGTATATCGGTATACTGTCAAGATGGTATCAACCTGCATTTTAGACAAATCTTTCACAATGTCTTTGTGCACATTTGACAATTGACATGAAAAATGGTCTGTTTTTTTCCATATACATGGGGTTTTTAAAGAAAATCCGGGATTTTCCCTTCTACACGCTCGCACAAATCACCCTCTGTTTTAGAAATTTGCAGGTCCGGACTCTTCGCTGAAACATCACAATTGGAATTGGAGTTTCTTTTTCTTATTTTTGTTTTTATTTCTCACTCCTCATCGCTCCTATTGGGGATTCCGTTCCTGCCTTTAAGCGTCTTTTTTTAACTGTTACACCCGCCTCTATTTTTTCTTCACGAAAATTTAACACCGAATCGGGAATTCCCTTGACATACTTGTATCATCTGTTTTAAGATAGCATTATAACGTCAAAAAACAGATATAAAATCACATCGGAATTAATCAGTATTAATCAAACCTAATCAGAATTAATCAGACTTGTATTAAAATTTTTATAGAAGTATAATTTTTATAGAAATATGAAAAATGACGAATAAAATATATAAGGATTGACTGTTCATTATGAAAACAAAGAGTTTCCTGCAAATGCAGGCTTATGATTGCATCAAAAACAGTATTCTGAACGGAGAATTAGAGCCCGGTCAATTATACTCTGAAACAAAACTTTCTGCCGAGATCGGCATTTCCAGAACCCCAATGAGAGAAGCGCTTCAATGCCTGAGTCAGGATGGCTATATTTCCATCATCCCAAGCAAGGGCTTTATGATCCGCCAGTTGAATGAAAAAGACATGAAAGCCAGCATTGAGGTTCGCTGTGCCATCGAGGGCTTCTGCACCACCGTCATTGCGTCCCAGATCGACACTCCTGCGGGCAAACATCTCTTATCTGACCTTGAGCGCACACTCAAAGATATGGATGATGCACTCAGCGACAACAATCTGGAACAGTTTATCTACTACGACCACCAGTTCCATCTTCTTCTGGTCAATTATCTGCACAACGATGAATTTAACCAGATTTTCCAGCGCCTGCTCTATCTGATCCAGTTGACTTCTCAGGATGCCCTCTCCACAGAGGGACGTGTGAAGGGAACCGTTGACGAGCATCTCGCCTATTTTGATGCGCTGAAATCCGGAGATGGTCAGAAAGCCTATGGAATCATGATTCACCATCTGATGATGCCTCTCGAAGTCCACAAAAGTACGATTGAGCAAAAAAATAAACAGTAGGAACAGTAGAATGGCGGAGCTGATAAGACATCACGAAACACCTATAACAGACAACCAGAACGGGAATAAGAAAAACAGGAATACCTAAAACAACAGAAATAAGAAAAACAATAAAGTAAGAGAAATAAGCGAAACAAAAAAGGAAATCCGGATTCTCATCCGAATTTCCTTTTTTTTGACGAAGCTCTGCGCTTCTTCCCATTATGGTTTCCACTGCGGGTTCCATAATTTGCCCCCGCTTCCGCAGAGTTTGTATTTGTCTTCCCAGAATTCTTGTAAGCTGTTGAAATCGCACAGGCAACCGAAGTTGCATTCTCCGATACCCGATAGATTCCCTGCTCAAATTCTTTCTCCTTCTTTTTCTTCGCGCGATTGCGTTTTGCCCGCTTTTTTCGCATCTCGTCCCGGCGTTGAGCGATCAGCTCTGCTCCCGCCTCATCCGTCAGTTTCAGCGTCTTAATCACAAAGACCTGCTCTTCCTCGGATTTCTTGTCCGCCTTTTTCATGCGGATCTTTCCTTTCAGATATCCATGTTCCGGACAGAGCGCAAGCGCAAAGTAGGTCTTCTGGTTTGCGGTAAACCAGCGAATCTTTTTGCGCAGAGCGCGACCACAGGCATAGCAATTCATCGATGTCACCGTCTTGTCTTTCATCGCATCTTCCTTCGAGGAAAATACGCGGGAGACGTACTTAAAATATCCCGGAAATGTCATGCGGATCTCTTCGCTCCGATCTTCCGGAAGTCGGTGATAATCCACAGAACAGAACGCACTCCATCTCTCCCAGTCAAGGGTTTTCATCACCTGCGCCGTGTACCAGGCATCATCCATTGCTCGATGAAACGGTCTCTCTTTTGCAATCTTTGACTCCTCGACCGCCGTATCAAGCGAAATCCGTTTTCCATCGCCGGACGCAAGCCCGTACAATTTCTGAACATCGAAGAACAAAAGCGGTTTTGGAAACGGATTTTCCATCTGGTAAAAATCCATGTTTCTCTGGAGTTCCGTCAAATCCATCGGTCCCCAGGTGCAGAACACCGCATTTGGTCCACACCACTCAAAAAACTCTCTCGAAGCATCCACAAAATCCATTCCGTTTTCCTGAAGTTCTTCCATCTCCACATGGGTCACTTCCTGGATCATCCAGTGCATCTTCGTGTAAACCTGCGGGCGGATCAGTCGGCAGAACTGATCCGTCATCTCAAACTTATCATTTAACTTTACTGCGCCGATCTCGAAAATCTCAAAAGGAAGCTGGTCTGCCACCTCTTCCTTTCCGCGCGAGCTCTGGTTCCATTCCAGATCAAAAACAATATATTCTCTCATAATATCAAGATTCTATCACAGATTTTACTTTTTGCACAGATATAACCGAATCGCTTCCTCAGAAAGCTGATCGCCCGGCTGAACCGTTCCCTGTACCATCTCCGGTTTTCCACCACCTTTTCCCGGAAATACACTGTGAAATTCTTTCATAAACTCTTTGAGGTTGATGCTCTGGCTTCCCAGTGTATACTGGTATCCCTTCTCCTCGTTTCCAAGGAAAAGCGCACAGATTCCACTGCATTTGCGCATACCGGAATCGACAAACTTTCTTCCGGCATTCTTGTCCATCTCCTCCTCAAACAGGATGCAGTTCTCTGCTCCCTCCGGGATCTCGGCAAGTTTCTGCTCCATGTAACGGTTCTGCATCCGCATCACCTTGTCTTTCCAGCTTAAGGATTCTGCCTGAAGACGACGCACGGCATCTGCAACCTCATCCGGCTTTGCGGAGAGCAGTCTGGAGATCTCGCGAACACTGTCCTCCTTTTTCTGATAATCCTGAAGTGCGCGGAATCCGCACACCATCGTGACTCTCATGCCACCCTTATACTTTACGGCATCCACAAGTTTAATCAGACCGATCTCACCAGTCTTTGCCACATGGGGCGCACAGCACGCACACACATCGTATCCCGGAACCGTCACGATTCGTACCTGACCCGCAATCTCCTTCTTGCTTCGGTAATCCATCTCGGCGAGCTCTTCTTTTGTCGGATACGTCACGACAATCTCAATATTCTCTGCAACTGCCTGGTTTGCCTCAAGCTCCACCTTGCGAAGATCCTCTGCATCGAGCATGCCATTGAAATCCATCGTCACGAGTTCTTTTCCGAGATGAAATCCGACGTTGTCATAACCGAAATGGCGATGAACCAAACCGGAGACAATGTGCTCGCCCGTGTGCTGTTGCATCTTGGAAAAACGCTCCTCAAAATCAATCTCACCTTTGACCTCTGTGCCCGGCTCAATCGACTGTTTCATGTAATGGAAAACCACATCGTTTTTCTCTTTTACATCGATTACTTCTATGCCATTTATTTTTCCGGAATCGGCATACTGTCCGCCACCTTCCGGGAAGAATGCCGTGCGGTCCAAAACTACCGCATAGCTTTCCTTTTTCTCATCCCACTCACAAGAAACCACATGGGCGGTAAATGCGCTCATATGGCTGTCCTCATAAAATAACTTCTCTGTCGTTTCTGCTGTCTCTGCCATGTCCGTCACACCTCTTACTTTCTTTGCTTTCGCTTTCTTTTACTTTTGCTTTCTTGTGCTTTCGCTTTCTTGTGCTTTCGCTTACAGTTTCTTCCTGTTTATCGATCTTCTCCAGTATAGCCAAAAATGCTCCGATATTCAAGGAATCATTTTCCTGATATCTTGAGGCTCATGTTCGGACTTATGTTCGGGCTTATATTTGGGCTTATATTCTAACTTGTCTTCCGGTATATCTTTTGGTGTATCTTTTGGCGTATCTTCTGGCGTACTTTCTGGTTTTCCCATACCTTCTATTTTGAGGTTTTCCGACTTTCCCATTTTTCTGACTTTCCTGTTTTTCAACTTTCTCATTTTTCGATTTTGCATTATACTAGGTTTTATCAGATTTTTTATTATGGACATTCCATAGATTTATTCCGCCATACCATACGAATATAAAATGCAAAATATAAAAAAATTAGATACAGGGAGATTTTCCATGACACTTCTTCAGTTAAAATATGCCGTCACCGCTGCAACTGCCGGCACGATCAGTGAGGCAGCGAAACAGCTTTTCATCACCCAGCCGAGCCTGACGTCCGCAATTCACGAACTCGAAAACGAACTCGGCATCACGATTTTTCAGCGCACCAATAAGGGCATTCTCGTCTCCGCCGAGGGAGAAGAATTTCTTGGATACGCGCGTCAGGTCATCGAACAGACCAACCTGATCGAGGAGCGCTATCTCGGAACTGCACCACTCAAGCACCAGTTCTGCGTCTCTACCCAGCACTATTCGTTCGCCGTTGAGGCATTTGTAGAGCTTCTTCATCAGTACGGCGGAGAAGAATATGATTTTAGAATCCGCGAGACCCAGACCTATGAGATTATTGAGGATGTCGCCCGCCTGCGCAGTGAGGTCGGAATCCTCTATCTGAATAAATTTAACGAGACGATTTTGCAAAAGACACTCAAAGAACACGATTTAAAATTCCACCCGCTCTTTGTCGCCCATCCCCATGTTTTTGTCAGCAGTTTCAGTCCGCTTGCAAAAAAAGAACGGATTACCTTGGAAGATCTCGCACCCTATCCGCGCCTCTCCTACGAGCAGGGCGAACACAATTCGTTTTACTTTTCCGAGGAAATTTTGAGCACGCGAGAATCTAAAAAGGATATCGTTGTCCGCGACCGCGCAACCCTCTTTAATCTTTTAATCGGCGTGAACGGATACACGATTTGCAGTGGCGTGATCAGCGAGGAACTCAACGGAAAAAATATCGTGGCAGTTCCACTCGACGTCGACGACTATATGGAAATCGGCTACATCACCCACAAAAAAATGCAACCGGGGCGTTTCGGCATGCTCTATATTGAGGCACTGAAACGCTATATTCCCATGTAGTCTATCAGTCCATATACCGCTGAGAAGATGCACAGTGATTTTAATGAAAAGATGTCAGCAACGCTGACCAGCATCACGCACCAAGTCGATGAATGTTTGCGTCGACTCGATCCACGCAGGGATATGGGGAAAATAGTGAAAACCAGGAAAATCAGCAAAAACAAAAAGGCGTTGCAGGACAGGTAAGGAATCTCTCCCTTCCATCTTGCAACGCCTTTTTTCGCACTTTTACAGGATCATCTTACAATCATATATCGATCTTATGATAATTTCTTTTATGATTCTGCGATTCTTATCTCTTGATGTTGAATGCGCCAACGCCCGGGAACTGTGCTGCTGTGCCAAGCTCTTCCTCGATGCGAAGAAGCTGATTGTACTTTGCAACACGCTCACTTCTGCTCGGTGCACCAGTCTTGATCTGGCAGGTGTTCAGTGCAACTGCAAGATCTGCAATCGTGGTATCCTCGGTCTCACCGGAACGATGAGAAGCGATTGCGGTGTATCCTGCCTTGTGTGCCATCTTGATTGCCTCAAGAGTCTCAGAAACGGTTCCGATCTGGTTTAACTTGATCAGGATGGAATTTCCACAGCCAAGGCTGATTCCCTTTGCAAGACGCTCGGTGTTGGTTACAAACAGATCATCGCCAACCAGCTGAACCTTGTCGCCCAGCTCCTTGGTCATCATCTGCCAGCCTTCCCAGTCTTCCTCATCCAGACCATCCTCGATGGAGTAGATCGGATACTTCTCAACAAGACCTTTCCAGTGTGCTACAAGCTCCTCAGAGGTGAACTTCTTTCCGCATTTCGGCAGAATGTACTCGCCCTTCTTGCTTCCCTTCCACTCACTCGAAGCTGCATCCATTGCCAAAACAAAATCCTTGCCCGGCTCGTAACCTGCTGCCTTGACAGCCTCAAGAATTACCTGAATAGCCTCCTCGTCGCTTCCAAGATCCGGAGCAAAACCACCCTCATCTCCGACGGAGGTAGCCAGACCGCGCTTCTTTAACAGACCTGCAAGTGCATGGAAGACCTCGGTACACCAGCGAAGACCCTCTTTGAATGTCGGAGCACCAGCCGGCATGATCATGAACTCCTGAACGTCAACGGTATTTGCTGCATGTGCGCCACCGTTTAAGATGTTCATCATCGGTAACGGGAGACGGTTTCCATTTGCACCGCCAAGGAAACGATACAGCGGGATATCCAGAGCATTTGCTGCTGCACGTGCTGCTGCGATGGAAACTGCCAGAATTGCATTTGCACCCAGATTGGACTTATCCTTCGTTCCGTCTGCATCCAGCATTGCCTTATCTACTGCATAAGTATCAAATGCGCTGACACCCTGAAGTGCCTCGTTGATTACCGTATTGATGTTCTCGACTGCTTTGGAAACGCCCTTTCCACCGAAACGGCTCTTGTCACCATCGCGAAGCTCCAGTGCCTCAAACTCACCGGTTGATGCACCGCTCGGAGCGGTTCCTCTTCCCATCGTTCCGTCTACCAGATAAACTTCTGCCTCAACGGTTGGATTTCCTCTGGAGTCAATGATTTCTCTTCCGATTACCTTCTCAATTTCCAAATAGTTCATGTTCTCGTCCTTTCTCACGGCGGATCGCCAATTTCCTTCCGATATGTTTCTAAGATATTTTCTGCGATATTTTCTGCAATTTATTTTTACAATCTGTGATCTATAATTCACCCGAAAATTTGACATTCATTTCCCGGAATCATCCTCATCACTTCAATCGCATTCGCTCTTGAAACACATCTTCTGCCATCAGCATACCATGCTCCTCTTGCGGAGAAATTTCTGTTGCCCTTGCATATGATTTTATGCAGTTTTCAAAGCCCTATACATGTCTCACATCCACGTTTTTTATAACTCAGAGTGGATGTCCCCCCTTCTCTATAGGTGGGGGTATCACAAACTTTCTCAAGAGGGGAGACAATCCCCTTCTGAGTTATACGCTCCGCGAGGATGCGCAGTGATTTTGATAAGAAGATGTCAGCAGAGCTGACCAAAATCACGCGCCAAGTCTCCGCGAGCATCGACTTGAACTATCGTTTAAGTATCTGTGAGACGCTTTCCGCGCATATTCACGCATGAGTAAGGCTATGCTAACTGTCGTTAATTTTATCACGCACTCGTTTGAAAGACAAGAAGCGGGGTTGAGAATCTTTCTCATGTTCCCCGCTGTTTCCTATTCATTTATTCTTATTCGTTTTTCTTATTTTCTTATTGTTCTTTCTTCATTCATTTTTATTTTGTTTTTCTTTTTTTATTTTCTTTTTCCAAAACTTGCTTATCCGCTATTCCGTTTTATTTCTCCCCAACCGGCTTTGCAAGCAGACGACGATAATAGGATCTCGTCTGGTAGAGCACCTGAACCGGGTTGTTTCCGAGGACACGATCTTTCACAACAAGCGTCGTCGTCAATCCTTCTGCATACTTGTAAAACAGGCTGTCATGACCACAGCAAAGTCCCATCACAATGTTGAGATCAACTTTCTCTTTGTTCATCAGTTTTGCCTGAAGAATCGGATTGCACATGACATTTCCACTCTTGCAGGTGTACTTCGGATCGAGACCAATGTCCGTCTTGAGCATCGCTCCGGTCTTGCAGGCAACGCTGTACACCTCAAACCCATTTAAGCGCAGAATCTTTGCGAGCACCCGGCTCTCCTCGAGCAAGCCGACACAGGTCGCGATTCCGAGTTTCTTTGCGCCGATTCGGCGGGCAAATTCGATCGTCTCCTCCACCCTCGTGTAAGTTCCGTAAAATTCCCCTTCCACTTCTGCGGATGCAATCGCCACTCTCCGGTTTTCCTCATCCTGATAGAGTGCTCTGAGTTTTTCTATCTCATCCTCCGTCAGTGCAGGAATCTCACAGAATTCCGGGTAATCGCCATTCTGCTTCCGACAACCATTTTTTCCGCAATCTACACAGCTGAATCTTCCAATCTTTTCCGACTCTCCCATTTTTGTTTTCTCCTTTTCCTGATTTTTCTGTTTTTCTTTTCCTTCCGTTTCTTCCGTTTTCTCTTGTCGTTTTTCGTTTTTTGTTTTTCGTTTTATTTTCTGTTATTTTTTCCTGCTATTTTCTTTTTCCCTGCGCTTCTTCTCCATGCACATATT
Organism: Brotaphodocola sp.; assembly: GCF_050873365.1. GTDB lineage: Bacteria > Bacillota > Clostridia > Lachnospirales > Lachnospiraceae > Brotaphodocola. The sequence continues at coordinate 81,501 of NZ_JBNMIQ010000006.1, forward strand.
TTTCTCTTCTTTTTTTATTTTAGCATTTTTCAACGAAATCCCACAATGTTTTCTCATTGAAAAAGAATGTGCCTTAGCAATTTCCTATCATACAAAAAAACGGAAACTCCCCTGACATCTCCTGACAGGAAATTTCCGTTTTCATCTTTCGATCAGATGATCCGATTTTTCTTTTTAATCTCTCCGATTAGAACGGGAACATCATCGGAAGCATGATAATGCTCACAATCGCAATGATGATTGCGAGCGGTGTTCCGCATTTTAAGTAATCCTTGATCTTATATCCGCCCGGTTCCATGATCATGATCTGACACGGTGCTGCCATCGGAGTCATGATCGAAACACAGCTTGCCATCAGAACGCCCATCACGGCTGCTCGTGGGTCAAGACCGATCTTCACACAGGCAGAAGCGACCAGCGGAATAAAGATTGTGTACGTCGCCAGATTGGACATGACTTGAGTCAGCAAAAACGGAATCACATAGAAGACCGTCATGATGATGTACGGATTCGTCGTATTTCCAAGGAGACGAATCATCCAGTCCGCAACCACATCTCCCGCGCCGGTTAAGCGAATCGCATCGGAAAGTGCGAGAACTCCCGCAAACAAAAATACCGTTGGCTGGTGAATCGATAAGAGCGCTTCCTGCTCAGAGAGCACTCCGGTGAGAACCAGAAGCACCGCTCCAACAGACGCGGTCAGATACATATCAATTCCAATCACATTTTCAAACAGCATTCCCGCGATTGTAAGTCCAATGATCACAAACGCGATTTTTTCCTTTGCCGGAGTCAGACGGCATCCGGTCTCGGTACTGCTGACCGTGTCATGGAATTTGCTATTGTCAATGTCTGGCATCATTTTGTATCCGATAAATACCATGTATAAAATTGCGATGATCAGAACCGGGATACGCGCAATCGTAAAATCCCAGATCTGGAACGGATGCTCCGCTCCCGCCTTAACCATGATCTCGCTCCAGGTCATGTTGCTCGCTCCCTGACCGAGAAATGTCATCGCCGTCGCAATGTTGGAAACTGCCATCGTCGGGTAGAGCAGTTTGCTACGACTCACACCGATCTCTGCGGAGATTCCCACAAGAAGCGGAATCATGATTGCCGCAGTTGCAGTTGCGCTGGTCACACAGCCAAGGAAACCTGCTACCAGTGAAGAAAAGAAAATCAGCACAGGAAGGTTGTCTTTATAACGAACAACCACACTCTGTGCACGGTCAAGCAGACTCGTCTTTGTGAGTCCCGCTCCAATCACGAACATTGCGACAAACATCACCACGTTCGTGTTGATAAATCCGCTCATTGCCTCTGCCGGCGTCATAACGCCCGTAAAGATCAGCGCCAGAATGATTCCGACCGAGATAATCGAAAACGGAATTTTTCCGGAAACAAACGCAATGATCGTACAGAGCAGAATGATCAGCGTAATCTGTAAAGGTGACATGATTTTTCCTCCGTATCTCTCTTGTTATCTTTTGTCATGTTTCCATTCACACTCTCGTTATTCTTGTAACGATTCATGAACTACCGACTATTTTAACGCGTGAAATACTGGAAGTACATTTCCATATTCTTTACAGATATCAACTTAAACGACATGATCACACCGATAAAAATTTCGCCGAAACCGTCATGGCAATTCTCATTCCTCATTCGTTTTTCAAATTTATTCACATGTCGAAATTGATTAACATGTCGAATTTTATTAACATATCGAATTTTATTAGCGTGTCAAATTTTATTCACGTGTTGAAAGAAGATTTTCCATAATCCCGTACAGACACTCCGTCTCATCCTTCATCTGCGTCCATTTTGAAGAAATCACACAGAGATCCCGATAAGCCGGAGTCTCCCCGATTGAGAGTGGAACAACGCGCTCTTCCTGATAGCTGTTGAAAATCATGTGGTCCGCTGTGATCATGACTGCGCCATTGTACGCGACGCACACCAAACCCGTTCGAGTCGCCTCAAACTGGTAGACGATATTCGGCGTAAGTCCATACGATGCATAAAGGTTGTCCGCAAACACGCGATAAGAAGATCCCGGCATCATCATCACATTCGGCTCACAACTGCACCGTTTCAGATCAATCCACGGATAGCGGAAGCCTTCTCTTTCCTTCGCATACTCGCGGAGCGGGTGATCGACTCCGACTGCCATCACCATCTCGCAGGAATCGATTTTCCGGTAATTTAAGCTGTCCTCCCTCTGCTCCACAATCGCAATTCCGACATCGAGCGTCTGCTTGTTGAGCATGGAAATCACCTCATCCGCACTCGTCTCATGCATACTGATCCGAATTCCCGGAAGCTGTTTTTGAAGTTTCGGAAGAACAAATCTTAATACCCGCTCTGAAAGGTTTGCCTGCACGCCGAGACGCAAAACTCCACGACTGATGCAGGACATATTCGCCATCTGCGCATCCAGCTCATGATAGAGACGCTCAATCTCCAACCCTTTCTTTATGTAACACTCTCCTGCCTCCGTCGGCACAAATGTCTTTCCCACACGGTGAAACAGTTTCACCTGAAGCTGTTCCTCAAGTGCCAGCACATATTTACTCAGCGCAGACGGTGTGATAAACAGTTTTTCCGCCGCCCGCGTGATTCCACCACATCTCGCCACTTCCAGAATATATTCTACATTTCGATCCATCCCGTCTCCCTCTTTATATCTCTTATTGTTTTATTTTTTACTATTTTTACTATATGTCGCTATCCCATTTCTTTCCCCGCAACAACCTTCTTGAAAAAAATATAAATCGCGAACTTCATTTTGTCCATAAAATCATTTTAACATTTGTTTAATTTTGTCTTCCTCAAATATGATACAATACAGGTAATTCATAACTCCCCAATTACGCATTTCTTAAAAGGAGAACCCTGTATGACCATTCAGAATCGTTTAAAACGTTCCAATATCATTATGCTGATCGTTCCGGTGTGCATTGCCGGCATTCTTCTGCTTCTCGGTTCGGGCGCTGCCCTCTTACTGCTTGAGAAGATTTATCTGCCACGCATCGGTCTCACTCTGCAAAATCTTCACGACATGGGCGAACAGATCGAAGAGATGTTTTCCGGTCTCAAGCTATTTATCGTCCTCTATTTTAGCGTTGTCGTCTGCACGCTTATCACGACTGTGGGATTTATCAATCTCTATCTGACGCGTTCCCTGTTTGCCCACATTCAGGCACCTCTCGATACTCTGCTTGAAGGGGTAAAACGAATCCAGTCAGGTGACCTCGAAACTCCGATCTCTTATGAAAATCAGGATGAATTCAAGTCCGCCTGCGACGCGGTTGACGAGATGGCATCCCGCCTTCATGCCTCTCTCTCCAAACAGCAGGAGCAAGAGCAAAAGAAGCAGGAACTGATCGCCGGAATGTCCCATGATCTGAAAAGTCCGCTGACGACAATCCGCGCCTACACCGAAGCCCTTCTTGATGGAATCGCTTCCGACGAATCCACGCGTCAGAAATACCTGCAAACGATCTATGCGCGCGAAAATGAGCTTGAGTCACTGATCAACCGGCTCTTTGAGCTTGCAAGACTGGGTGCCGACAAGTATCCCGCAAAATTGGAAGAAATCCCGCTCCCGGAAACGCTTAAAGACCTGCTTCCCACCTGCAAACCAGAATCCCTCGCCGTCACCTTTTCCGAACATCCGAGTTCTGATTTTGACGATTCTGAATCGGATTCCCCCTATCTCGTCCGGGCTGATTTGAATCTCATTCAGCGGATCTTTCAAAACCTTCTCGACAACAGTGCCAAGTACGGTGCGGATCATGTTGTAATCTGCGTGGAAGAAGAAACTGGGAGTGCGAACACTGGGAACCTTCGTTTGACGATCACAGACAATGGACCGGGTGTCCCCGAACAACAGCTCTCAAGTCTATTTGAGCCATTTTATCGCGGAACTACTTCCCGTTCCACCGTTGGAAGCGGACTCGGCTTATCGATTGTAAAAAAATCAATGAAACAGATGGGCGGAAATGTCTTTGCCAAAAACAGCAAGGACGGCGGGCTGTGCATCACCCTGATCTTCCCTGTTTCACGCACTGCCAAAACACAAAACAATCTTAATTGAATAACAATCTTAATTAAATAAATGGCACAACTGTAATGAATTTCATAAATGTTATTTACCGTTATTTTTAATGGAGGATTGATAAACTATGTCCGATCAAAAACATCTCCTGATTATTGAAGATGATGCCGATATCGCTGGAATTGAGCGCGACTATTTGGAGCTCAGCGGTTACCATGTCACGATCGCCTGCGACGGCACGAGCGGACTCGATCTTGCGCTCCACCAGACGTTTGATCTGATCCTGCTCGACATTATGCTTCCCGGCATCGACGGTTTCCAACTGTGCAAATCGATCCGCGCCGTCAAAGACATTCCGATCCTGATGGTCACCGCCAGAACGGAGGATGTCGACAAGATCCGCGGACTCGGTTTTGGTGCTGACGACTATATCGAAAAACCATTTTCCCCGAGTGTTCTCGTCGCGCGCGTCCGTGCAAATCTCGCACAGTATGACCGCCTAAAACCTGCGGTGACTGCCCCCGCACTTCTCACAGTTGGTCCACTCACCGCCGATCCGACACTCCGTATCATCACAAAGAACGGTCAGGAACTCTCTCTGAAAAATAAGGAATACGAGCTTCTTCTCTTTCTGATGCGCCATCCCAATCAGGTGTACAGCCGTGAAGATCTATATGAGCTGATCTGGGGACTCGAATCCCTCGGAGACAACATCACCGTCGCCGTTCATATCAACCGTCTGCGCGAAAAGATTGAGGAAATTCCGTCTGATCCCAAACTGCTTCAGACCGTGTGGGGAGTCGGCTACCGCCTGCACATCGTCTAAATGTGCCCCTCTTTCCCCGATTTTTCCATGCTGTCATTCTACACGGTCTTTTTACGTTGTCTTTTTATGTTGTCTTTTTATACTGTCTTTTTATGCTGTTTAAATTCTGTTTAAAAACGTTTTTTCTTCTGTTAAACCTCACCCTGTAAAATAAAAACTGTAAGAGAGAAATTTTTCCCTTACAGTTTTTTGAGAGGAGAGACATCATGAAGGAAGAAAAAACGGAAACAGCAACCAAACTTCAAAATGAGCCTCACCGAATTTCTGACTTACCGGAAATAACCGGTCTGACCAGTGAGGAGGTCGCTCAGAAAATCGCGAACGGCGAAGGGGGGAGTGCCCGCCCATCCGTCACAAAAACAACTTCGCAGATCATCAAAGACAATGTATGCACGCTCTTTAACCTGCTCAACTTTCTGATTGCCGGTTTACTGTTTAGCGTTCACGCTTACAGCAATATGGCATTTATTGCAATCATTCTCGTGAATATTGTGATCGGAATCGCACAGGAATTAAAGGCGAAAAAACTCGTTGATGAACTGACCATTCTGAATCAACCCCGCGCCCTCGTTTTGCGTGACGGAGTCCCTACGGAACTCTCTTCCGACCAGATTGTTCGCGATGACATCATGATCCTCGAAAGTGGACGCCAGATCTGCAATGACGCTGTTGTCCTGTCTGGAAGCATCGAAGTAAATGAGAGTCTTCTGACAGGTGAGAGCGATGCCGTTATTCGGCAGGAGGGAAGTCAACTGCTCTCCGGAAGTTTTGTGATCTGTGGAAAATGTTTCGCAAAGGTCGTTCATGTGGGAAATGAAAATTATTCTGCTTCCCTTGCCACGGAGGTAAAGCAGGAAAAACAGACTTCCTCGGAACTTCTCGGATCAATGCGAAAAGTTACTCGTTTCACCAGCCGTTTCCTCGTCCCAATCGGAATCGCACTCCTTGCTGAATCCTGTTTCCTTCAAAAGTCCTCCTTTGAGACAGCGGTTGTCTCCTCCTGTGCCGGACTTCTCGGAATGCTTCCAAAAGGTCTGGTTCTTCTGATCTCCGTTTCGCTTGCAACCGGCGTATCCCGCCTTGCCAAAAATCGCATTCTTGTCCAGAACATTTTTGCCCTGGAAACACTCGCCCACGTCGACGTTCTCTGCCTCGACAAGACAGGAACGATCACAAGTGGAAATCTGACCGTTTCCGATATTCTTCCCCTCTCTCCGGACAAGATCTCGCCTGAGCAAGCAGAAAACCTGCTGAGTGCATACCTCGGCAACACGGATGACAACAATGCCACTGCCCTCGCACTGAAGGCAAAATTTCATCCCGATTTTTCGGGAAACGTTTCCGGAAAAATTCCGTTTTCCTCCCGCCGAAAATGGGGCGCCGTCTCCTTTGACGGAATCGGAACGGTATTTGTGGGCGCACCGGAGCGTCTGTTGACCTGCTCTCTCCCTGCCGAGGAGCGGGCATTAAAAGCCGGAAACCGAGTAGTTGCCTCCGCATTCTACCCGGAAATCTGGCAGGATGATCTCACTCTTCCAGATTCAAAATCGCTGATTCCGCTCTATCTTTTTACACTTACGGATACGATACGACCAAACACAGAAAAAACGCTTGATTACTTTGCAAGACAGGGCGTTGATGTGAAAATCATTTCCGGTGATCACATCAAAACCGTCTCTCAGACTGCCCGCCGTGCCGGTCTGAAGCGGTGGAATCATGCGATCGATCTGTCCACAATCGACGAATCAAACGCGGACTATAAAAAATTATGTGAGGAGTATTCGGTTTTCGCGCGTGTCACTCCGCGCCAAAAACAGAGTCTCGTCTCCGCCATGCAAGAATCCGGCCACAAGGTTGCCATGACCGGTGACGGTGTCAACGATCTGCTCGCCATGCATCAGGCTGACTGTTCGATCGCAGTCGCTCAGGGCAGTGATGCCAGCCGTCAGCTCGCTCAGATTGTCCTCATGGAATCCGATTTTACCCACCTCCCGGAGGTCGTAAAAGAGGGAAGAAAAGTCATCCACAACGTCACCCGAACCGCAGGAGTATTCTTTATCAAAACCATTTACTCCCTGCTTTTATCGATCTTTTGCCTTGTGGTCAACATTCCATTTCCATTTATCCCGATTCAGATTACTCTGGTCGATGCGTTTATTGAAGCCTTTCCTTCTTTTGCAACAATTTTTGAATCGGATACAAGCCCGGTATCCGGCAGTTTCCTCTCCACTGCATTCTGCAATGCAGTTCCTTTCAGCCTGATCATCACAAGCACGATTCTGTTTCCTGCACTGTTCACACCGCTCTTTGGTGGCGATCTTCAACTGGTACAGTATCTGCTGTTGATCTTCTTCTCGCTGACTGCCGTTTTCAAAAGCTGTTTTCCGTTCACCCCTCTGCGCATAGCAATCTGCATCCTGGCGACAGGCGGTGTGGTCACCTCCATCCTGCTGTTTTCGAGCATCTTGCACCTTAGCGCATTGACACTTCCGACATTTCTTATCTTCCTGATCACCGCAATCATGGGAAGTGTCCTCCTGATTCTGATCCTGAAAATTCAACAGGCTGTGAATCTCACTTCACAGCCTGCCAATCAATAAATCAATAATTTTCTCTGAAGCCGGTAACGATCCCGTTACCGGCTCCTCCCTACACCGTACCGGTGATCACAAGCGTCGCACTGCCCGGATTTGTGCTCCAGGTTCCATCCTCATTCTGTACATACGATGCCGAGGGCACCGTGATCTGCCCTTCGAGTGTCGCAAACACGCCCGTATCCGCATCGTAAGTGTAATTCACTCCCTCGGTCCAAACCGTGCCATTGAAGGTGACGGTGATTGCCTTGAGCTTCGGGTTGAAGGTATCGCTGAGAACCACGCTATCCTCCTCCGTCGCCTCGACATTTCCGCTGTTCTCAATCACAAACGTGTAAGTCAGCTGTCCGTTCTCTGTCACTGTCGACGGGCAAAGTGCCTTACTGATGCTAAGATCTGCCTTGCTCTCCATTCCGATCGTCTCCGTCACAGTCAGAGGCGCATTCAATCCTCCACCCGTGATCGTCGCAGTGTTTGTGACCACAGACTCGATTCCGAGCGGTGCATACTCCGTCACCTCTGCCTCGTAAATCAGAATCGTATTTCCATCTGCCGGAACACTCACACCCTCAATCAACAGAGGCGGACCTGCGGTCACAGTCGGAGCGATCTGGAGCACGCCATTTACATAGGCACGCAGAGAACCTTCGACATATGATAATGGATAGACCAGATTCTCTTCAAACAGGTAACCACCAAGATCATCGGTCACCGTCAATCCGGTAAATTCCGTCTTTCCGCTGTTAATCAGCGACAGCACATACGTCACCCGATCCTTCGCTGTATACACTTCCTTCACCGCCGTCTTTGACGCAGACAGCACCTCAAGCAATTCACCCGTGACGGTATTGGAATCTGTACTTCCGCCGTTATAAGAAAGAGTCGCATAGTTCGTAAATCTTGCCATAATCAACACTCCTGATTTTTTATTCTTTATTTCGAGAGAAGTTTCCTCGTCATTCGTTATTCGTTACGATCCTCTGAAAAGTTCCCTTCTCCCTATCAGGATATGCAAGCTGTGACAAACATGCGAATAAGCCCTCTGAACGCAAAAATCCGACAGCCACATACATGACTGCCGGATCGCAACTTACTTTTTATTTTCACTTTTCTTATTTCATCTAACGTTCCCGACGGGAATCGAACCCATATCTGACGCTTAGGAGGCGTCTGTTCTATCCGTTGAACTACGAGAACAGCCCCTTTATTATAGAGCAAACAGACAGGTTCCGTCAAGCGGGAATTATTCCTGCGTATCTCTCTGCACATATGCTTGTTACAGTTCATGCATTGCACGAACTGCAACGGATTTTGCCGATGCTTCGCATTCCAAATCGGCAAAATCTGCTCCCACTACTGTATCATACGGAATTTTCCGTTCAGAAAATTCCTACCTGCGTATTTCTTTCTACATATGCCTCCACAAGTTTGAGTGTCTGCATCATTCCGTGAATATGAGTCCGCTCCATGTGATGAGATGCCTGAACACCCTGACCGATCAGCGCATGGCGCACATTGTGACCGCCACGGATTGCAGCGGAAGCGTCGGAGCTGTACCTGCGGTAACAGTCGACTGCATAGTCAAGTTCAAGCTCTTTTGCCATCTCAATCATCTTCGTCGTCAGATCATAGTCATACGGACCTGCGCTGTCCTTTGCGACGATGCAGACTTTCTTTTCATCGCCCTCGAGATCGTCTCCGACTGCTCCCATATCCACAGCAAGCATCTCAGTCACATCCTCCGGAATGTAGCTTGCGCCGAAACCAACTTCCTCAAAATTCGTAAACAGCATCCGGATCTTTCCGACCGGATTTACTTTTCCATCATGAATCTCTTTAAGCAGAGTCAGAAGGACAGCTGTGCTCGCCTTGTCATCAAGGTGACGGGATTTGATGTATCCGCTCTCACATGCGACAAAACGCGGATCGAACGAAATATAATCTCCATTCTCAATTCCGAGTGCGCGCACCTCCTCTTTCGTGTGCACATCCTCGTCGAGACGCACTCTCATACAGTCATCTGTTCTCTTCTGGTCACGGCACTCCGGGAAAACGTGAACAGACGGCTCTGTCGTCAGAATCGTACCTGTGTAAGAACGACCATCGCGCGTGTGAACCGTGCAGTACTCGCCCTCAATGCTCTCCATCATATATCCGCCGACCGGAACAAGTTTTAAAGTTCCATCATCCACAATCGTTCTCACCATCGCGCCAAGGGTGTCACAGTGTGCGGCGAGAAGGCGATTTCCACCGTCCTTCGCATCTCCCTCATGGACATCCACAATCAACGCCCCTCTGCTTGTGTACTCTGTGTGGAAACCAAGGTTTTCTGCCTCTGCTTTCAGCCATCCCATAACTTCTTTCGTGTAACCGGATGGGCTCGGAATGTTTACCACACTTCTCAGCTTTTCTGTCATATAGTTTTTTATCTCAAGTTCTGTCATGATAGTTCTTCTCCATTTTTTTCAAATAATTTTAACGGTTCAATCCCTTCACAATCCCCAAAAAACATCCATTAAAAATCACCCCAAATTGCCCCCGGCAATTTTATAACTCAAGACTGCTTTTCCACAAGCACATAGACAATCGCAAGCGGAATCACACAGAGCAGGGAGGATTTCAGTCCCAATCCCAGCATCTTGGAAGTGGCATAAGAGATTGCGATTCCGGTGTGGAAAGCGAGAAGCGTCAGACCGAAGATCGTTCCCTTTTCCTTATATTTCGGATCGCCACTGTTCCAGTAAAGGCAAAATGAGGATACCGTCTGCTTTAAATTGTTCGTGGAAAAAATCGTCGAGCAAACATATCCACACGCTCCGGTAAATGAAGTCCACTGAAATGCCATGATGAAAAATACCGGATAGAGCGAAAGCATTCCATTCATATCTGCCGGAAAAAATGCCAGCAAAATACAAACCGGAATCTCAATATACAGGCAAATCTTTCTGACATTCCAACTTGTTCTCGCCGGAATCAGCGTTGCAATCGCCACTGCCAACGCGAAGACAACAACACTTCCGAGACGAATCAGCACACTGAGCATCTTTGCATCCTCGAGATCCATGACCAAATGAATCAGATTTCCGGTCACTGCCGAACCAAAAATATCAAATCGATTGAAGATTGCATATGCGCCCATAAAACCGCCGACAAGCGCCATCAGGCAGTGCATCCAGAGATCGAGTCGCATCCAGATGCTCTCTTTCTTCTCCTCCTCAACCAACACCTTCAGTTGCTCAGCTTTCGGTTCCGATTTCTGCTCAGACTTTGGGGTCATTTTTTGTTGCGCTTCCTTCTGTGTTTCTCCCTTAATTTCTGTTTCCATATTCTTTTGTATCCTTCCCGTTATTCCGTTTTCCCATCTTTGTTTTTTCAGAGTGCACTTACACACCGCACCTACCCGAAACAATAATGATCACGTTAAACGTTAAACGCCACTGTTCTTTCGGCTTCCCGCAAACTTTGCGACTCCCTGCATCCAGATCTGTCCCTTAAATCTGCGCCCGATCTTCGGCTCTCCGATCAGATCTTTCTTCGCAATTCCGACATGGAAAATCATATCACTGCACTCAAGCGTCAGGTCATAAACGACCTCCTCCGTGATCCGGTTTTTCTTCTCCTCAATCTTGCGGATCTCCCCGATCACCGAATACTGATCACACTCAATTCCACTTGGCATAAAACTGGAATCCACAATCGAGTACAGATCTTCCTTCATCACTCTCTTTGAGATCTGGGAGTACATATCCATATCCTCGATCGTCAGCGTCTCCATCGCATTCTCATCGCCGTTCTTTGCGGCCTCAAGCAGATGATTGCGGTCTTTCGTTGCAACCTTTGCCATCTCGATCTGTTTTCTCGTCTTGTGGAGTGGCAGAAGCACCTTTCCCTCGGTTGCAAGACCGGTCAGGTTGACTTCCTCGACCTTTGTCGAGAGGCGTCCTAAACGGCGACAGCGGTACTCAAAACAGTTATCCAGATAAAAGATCAGCGAAATGCCCACGCGAAACTCGTCGAGAAGTCCCGCATAGGTCTCCTTCTCCGTATGGCGCTGAATCGAGCAGTCCACCGTTGAGGACGGATCGGAAGCAGTCAGATACGGGTAGTAAAACTCTCTTCGAAAATGTCCATTTGGTTCTACCTCCCCGACCATGACAATTCCCATGCCGGGAGCAACCTCTGCGCGAATCTCACAGAGATTTTCATCCTCATCAAGTTCCAGACACTGGCGCGCATTTCCCTTTTCCAGTTCATCAAGCAGTTTTTCTATCTCTCTCTTCTTTCGGTAAGTGCTAAATCCCACACTTCTCAAAAATTTATGCATTCTCTCTCCTTACCTTACTTCATACTTCATTACTTTTTTACTTCTTTGTTTTTCTTCTGCATTATACTCTATCTATCCCGCATTTTCAATAAATGATGAACGCGAAAAAACTCCCCGGAACAGACAAAATCTGTCCCGGAGAGTTTCTGTAAGACTCCACAAAAAACTTTAAAGCCTTTTGGGATTTCTTTTTTGATTTATGGATTTATGAGTTTTACGGTCGTTTTGTTGGCTATATTTAGGTTTTGTTTTGATTCAATTTATACAATACCCTGAGCCAGCATAGCATCTGCAACCTTCTCGAAGCCTGCGATGTTTGCGCCTGCAACGTAGTTGCCCGGAACACCGTAACGCTTTGCAGCGTCATCAGCCTTTGCAAAGATATTTACCATGATGTCATGCAGTTTTGCATCGACTTCCTCGAAAGTCCAGGAAAGTCTCTCGCTGTTCTGGGTCATCTCCAGAGCGGAGGTAGCTACACCACCTGCGTTTGCAGCCTTGCCCGGCATGAACAGCATACCGTTCTCTAAGAAGAAATCGGTTGCCTCTCTGGTGGACGGCATGTTTGCGCCCTCTGCAACTGCGAAGCATCCGTTTGCCTTCAGTGCCTTTGCATCGTCCAGATTCAGCTCGTTCTGGGTTGCGCACGGAAGAGCGATGTCACACGGAATCGTCCAGATGCCCTTGCCCTCGGTGTAAACAGCGGTCGGAACAGCCTCAGCGTACTCCTTGATACGTCCACGGCGAACTTCCTTGATCTCCTTAACGATATCCAGCTTGATGCCGTCCTTATCGTATACATAGCCGTTGGAATCGCTCAGAGCTACAACCTTTGCGCCTAACTGCTGTGCCTTCTCGGTTGCGTAGATTGCTACGTTTCCGGAACCGGAGATCACAACGGTCTTGCCTGCCAGCTCTTTGTCGTTTGCCTTCAGCATCTCGTTCAGAATGTAAACCAGACCATAACCGGTTGCCTGAGTTCTTGCAAGAGAACCGCCGTAGGTCAGACCCTTACCGGTCAGAACGCCCTCATACAGACCAGTCAGTCTCTTGTACTGACCATACAGGTATCCGATCTCTCTTCCACCTACACCGATATCACCAGCCGGAACATCCTGATCTGCTCCGATGTACTTGTACAGCTCAGTCATGAAGCTCTGGCAGAATGCCATAACCTCTCTGTCAGATTTGCCCTTCGGATCAAAGTTAGAACCACCTTTACCACCGCCGATCGGCAGTCCGGTCAGAGAGTTCTTGAAAGTCTGCTCAAATCCAAGGAACTTTAAGATACCCTGGTTTACAGACGGATGCAGACGCAGACCACCCTTGTACGGTCCGATTGCGCTGTTAAACTGAACACGGTATCCCTTGTTCACCTGAACCTGTCCCTTATCATCTACCCACGGCACACGGAAAGAGATAATACGCTCCGGCTCAACCAGACGCTCTAACAGAGCTGCCTTGCGGTATTTCTCCTCATTTGCATCAACTACCAGTCTCAGGGAATCCAGAACTTCTTTTACTGCCTGATGAAACTCTTTCTCTCCCGGATTCTGTTCCACCACTTTCGCATAGATCTCGTCTACATAAGACATGTTCATAACCCTCCTTCATCAATGATCCATCATTCCGTCTGATCATCATCTCTTTTTCTCTTCAGACGTTTTTTCTCTCTTTTCAGAGTTTTCATGGAATGTTGAATGTTTTCAAAACAGCGTTCAGACTGCCCGAAAAAGGCAAAAAGGGACTCTGCCATCTGGCAGAGCCCCTTTGCTCCTGACGTTTGAAAAGAGTATACTACTTTAATTCATTAAAGTCAAGAACGAAATTTATAAACTTTTTTCACCGAATTCAGATTTTTTTCTGCGGTGAAATTTTGTTTTCTTAATAGCACTTTATGATAATACTTTATTTTTTCTGTGCCTCAATCTGTTCCGCGAGATCGTTTAAGTAAACCCAACGATCCATCTTTTCTTCGAGCTGTGCTTCCTTCTCGGCTTTCTCGGTCATCAGCTGATTGAGTTTTCCATAGTCGGTTGCCGACACGGCAATCTGGGCGTCAAGCGACTCAATCGCCTCCTCAAGCCCCGCAATGTCTTCCTCAATCGTCTCCCACTCTTTCTGCTCCTTGTAGGAGAATTTGAGCTTCTTCTGGTGTGCACGACCGTCCTGGGAAGACTTCGCAGATGCTCCACTTTCCGCACCTTCGGCTCCTGTACCGGACGACGCTCCCGCTCCACCATTTCCACCCTGATTAGCGGAAACGCCACTCATCTCACCGCCACCGCTCTGAGCGAGCTTGCGCTGGTATGCGACCTGATAGTCCGTGAATCCGCCCTCGTACTGAACGACATTTCCATCGCCCTCAAACGCAAAAATACGGCGCACAACACGGTCAAGAAAATAGCGGTCATGGGATACCGTGATCACGATTCCCTGGAAGTTATCGAGGTAGTCCTCAAGGATCATCAGCGTGCGGATATCGAGGTCATTCGTCGGCTCATCGAGAAGCAGAACATTCGGAGCACTCATCAGAATCCGAAGCAGGTAGAGACGTCTGCGCTCACCGCCCGAGAGACGGGAGATCGTCGTATACTGGACACTAGACGGAAAGAGGAAACGCTCAAGCATCTGAGATGCGCTGATGCTTCCGTCCTTCGTCTGCACATACTCTGCGACGTTTCGGATGTAATCGATGACTTTGAGACTTACATCCATGTCCTCGTTCTCCTGAGAGAAATATCCGAGTTTTACGGTCTGTCCAATCTCAATCGTTCCAGAATCCGGCTTCACCCAGCCCGCGATCATCTTCATCAACGTGGACTTTCCGCTTCCGTTCGGTCCAATGATTCCAATGCGGTCATTTTTCAAAAAGACATAGGAAAAATCGCGCATCAGCACCTTGTCGCCATATGCCTTGGACAGATGCTCAATCTCCACGGTCGTTCTTCCGAGACGGCTCGAGATCGACTCCATCTCCACCTGTCCGTCTGTCAGCTCCGGCGCTTCCTGATCGCGCAGAGCCTCATATCTCTGGATATGCGCCTTCTGCTTTGTCGAGCGCGCACGCGCCCCGCGCTGCATCCACGCAAGCTCCGTCCGAAGAATACTCTGACGCTTGCGCTCAGATGCTGCCATCATGTCGAGACGCTCCGCTTTTAATTTCAAAAATCCCTCATAATTGCTCTGATAGCTGTACAGTTTTCCCTTGTCCAGCTCCACAATCCGGTTTGTCACACTGTCGAGGAAATAGCGGTCATGCGTGATCATCAGCAAGGCTCCACGGAACTTCTTTAAATAATCCTCCAGCCAGTCTGCCATCTCACTGTCGAGGTGGTTCGTCGGCTCGTCAAGGATCAGAAGATCGGCAGTCGAGAGAAGGACGCTTGTCAGCGCCACTCTCTTTCTCTGACCTCCGGAGAGCGTCTCCACCCTTGCATCAAAATCATAGATTCCGAGCTTTGTCAGGATCGTCTTCGCGCTCGCCTCAATCTCCTCTCTCGAGGTGAAATGAGGCTCGTTGCGGTTGTCTCTCACAATGCTGTCGAGAACGGAATCCCCCGGCGTAAACTGCGGAATCTGCGGAAGATAGCGGATGTAGAGATTTCTTCTCCGGATCACACTTCCGTCATCCGGCTCCTCAAGACCTGCAACGATCTTTAAGAGCGTGGATTTTCCGGTTCCATTGATTCCGATCAATCCGACTTTCTCGCCATCTCCAATGCTGAAAGACGTGTCGTCAAAAAGCAGGCGCTCGGTATAGGATTTCGTCAAATGTTCAATCGTTATCAGACTCATTTTCTGCCTTAGTCATCCTTCTCTGTCACTGCAAATACGGTACGCTTTCTTGCCATCTCATCGCTCTCAAGATACTCGTCGTAAGAGGTGATCTTATCGATGAGCTGACCGTTTACGATCTCCATGATACGGTTTGCAGTCGTCTGTACGATCTGATGGTCACGGGAAGAGAAAATCAGCACGCCCGGGAACTTCACAAGACCGGTGTTCAGAGCGGTGATCGACTCCATGTCGAGATGGTCAGTCGGCTCGTCGAGCATCAGCACGTTTGCGCCGGAAATCATCAGCTTGGAAAGCATGCAACGAACTTTCTCACCACCGGAGAGTACGCGCACTTTCTTCACTCCATCCTCACCTGCAAACAGCATACGACCGAGGAATCCACGCACATAGGTTACATCCTTCTCCGGAGAGTACTGGGTCAGCCAGTCTACAATCGTGTCGTCGCTGTCAAACTCTGCGGTGTTGTCCTTCGGGAAGTAGGACTGAGTCGTCGTCAGACCCCACTTGTAGGAACCCTCATCCGGCTCCATCTCGCCTGCAAGAATCTGGAACAGAACGGTCTTTGCGCGCTCGTTCGGTCCAACGAGAGCAACCTTGTCCTCACGGTTCAGAGTAAAGGAAACGTGATCGAGAATCTTCTCACCGTCGATCGTCTTGCACAGATCGGTCACAGTCAGAACCTCATTTCCGATCTCTCTTGCCGGACGGAAATCGATGTACGGATACTTACGGCTGGACGGACGGATCTCGTCGAGCTGGATCTTCTCAAGAGCACGCTTTCTGGAAGTTGCCTGCTTGGACTTGGAAGCATTTGCGGAGAATCGCTGAATGAACTCCTGCAACTCCTTGATTTTCTCCTCTTTCTTGCGGTTTGCCTCTTTCATCTGACGAACCATCAACTGGCTGGACTCGTACCAGAAATCGTAGTTACCTGCGTAGAGCTGAATCTTGCCGTAGTCGATATCTGCAATGTTCGTGCAGACCTTATTCAGGAAGTAACGGTCATGGGATACAACGATAACCGTGTTCTCAAAGTTGATCAGGAACTCCTCAAGCCAGGAGATTGCATCGAGATCCAGATGGTTCGTCGGCTCGTCGAGAAGCAGGATATCCGGGTTTCCGAACAGTGCCTGTGCAAGCAGAACCTTGACCTTGAGCGCACCGGTCAGATCCTTCATCAGCGTGTAGTGGTACTCGGTGTCAACGCCCAGACCATTTAAGAGGTTTGCCGCATCGGACTCAGCCTCCCAACCATTCATCTCTGCGAACTCGCCCTCGAGCTCTGCTGCCTTGATGCCGTCCTCATCTGAGAAATCCGGCTTCATGTAAATGGCATCCTTCTCTTTCATCACCTCATAGAGACGCTTATTTCCCATGATTACGGTATCAAGTACCGGGAACTCGTCATATTTAAAGTGATCCTGCTGAAGGAAGGAGAGACGCTGTCCCGGAGTGATCACAACATCTCCGCTCGTCGGCTCAAGCTGTCCGGAAAGAATCTTCAGGAAAGTAGATTTTCCTGCACCGTTCGCACCGATCATTCCGTAGCAGTTGCCCTCGGTAAATTTAATGTTTACGTCCTCAAACAATGCCTTCTTTCCAACTCGAAGGGTTACACCATTTGCACTTATCATCTTCTAACACCTTTCTTTTTTGAAATTTCTAATTCTGTGAACTGTTTCTTTTTTTTACCCGTTTTTCGGTTCGTCATGTTCACGCATTGCGCAAACAGAACTTTTTTCTGCACGTTAGTTTCTGTCCTGAAAAAAGGGGGATTCTCCGTCCCCCTTCTTCTGTATCATATTTATTTTACAGGAAAATATTGAATTTGCAAGCGTTTTTGCGGATTTTCCGTTACAGTATCACACTGAATTTTTAGTTCAGAAAATTCTTACCTTCGAACAGTGCGACGAAAGGCGAGAAAGTACAGACAAACCCGTGTGAGGCGTCGGTGCTTAGGCTGTGTCTTTTACAGCCTTATGCACCGCTACGCCCGAACCCGGAGTGCGAACGAGTTTGTCTGACTTTACTCGCCGTCGGAGCACCCCGCCAAATTTACTCTTCCTCAAGCGCCTCCATCCACGACAAAATCCCAAACTCCGCCCGCTTCGTCATCGCATCTTCGAGCGCATTCAGATTCTCCTCAGAGTGTTCGACCTCCCGGCAGAAACGATGCACGAGATCCGCAAGCCAAATCTCTGCATCCCGATTATTCTGATTATTCTGATTATTCTGACTATCCTGACTATCCCGATTATCCTGCTCGTCCTGATTGCTATGCCTTCCTCTCTGCACCCAGACTGCCTGCGCCATATCCTCAAGAAGCATCGTGCACGCAAGCGAGAACTTATACTTTCCGTAGGCATTCTCGTTGTAGACCGCTCCGCAAAAATAAGTGAACACAAAGTAAACCATCAACTGTTCCAAAAACAGTTCCACGCGCTCTCCCATCTCGGATGCAAGAAACTCCCGTCTCTGTCTGTCATATTCAGACTTCCCATTTTCATAGAGCGTCGTCTTCATCTTTGCGCGGTGATCCGGCCAGTGGTGATGAAGCGGTTCGAGCTTCTCAAGCTCCTCATAGAGAGCGCACATCAGCGCATACCGAGAAGTCTCTGAAGACTCTTGAGACTCTCTCTTTCTCTCAAGATTCCTGCGAAGAATTTCAACCCGCTCACGCTTTCCGAACCGCTCTAAAATCGCATCCACCTCGTAGAGCTTTCCATCACGAATCCGTCTCTGTAAATCATGCGCGAGCGCAAGACCGAGCTCCATCCGCACATGGGCGCTCAACGTTCTGTCCTGAAGAATTTCAAGCAATCTTTCCCTTGCATCTGTCAACTTCGTGTAAAGAAAGAAATCAAAATCCTCATACGCATCCTCATTCTCCTCCCGCTCATCTTCCTTTGAGAGGAAACGCACGGTCTCCTTCGTCCCGAGAACAATCTTTGCGACCTCCATGCAGGACATACAGAGCGAATACTCTCTCACCCCGTCAAACTCCTCGATATGACGCGGGTAAGTCCGACAAGTCCGGCATAACGAATCCGGTCCCATCTCCGTGTAGAGATCACAGAGATTGTCTTCGTTCAAAAGCGCACAACGATGATGATACTGGCTGAAAGAGCCCTCTCGCCAATTAATAGAATTGTGAAGCCTGTTTCCGAACAGTCCCTCCGCTTTTTTGTATTTCTCCAGAGATTTTTTGTCAATCATGATCTCCCATCCGGCACAGCAGGTATCTTCGCACTCCGATGCCGTGCACTGGAATTTTTTGTAATAATGAGGATATGTATAAAGCATATTTCTTTCTCCCGACCCTGTCTCTTTCTTGCTTACAACGTAGATGCGCAGTGATTCTGATTGGAAGATGTCAGGCAGAGCTGACCGGAATCACGCGCCAAGTCGATGCTTGCGTCGACTTGAAAAACGTGCCTGAAACCACTCCTCCGGTTCCAGACACGTCTCTGCATTTCTATTCGTTTCTTATCTTAGTTCAAACTCTTAATTCAAGCGCTTAAACGCCCAATCTTACAGCATGTGCTTTCTCAGCTCTGCGCCATCCTGTACGCTCAAATATGCCGGAGCGACATCAAATACGGTCTTGCAACCGGTCTGACCCTCTTTGTTCATGCGGTAGGTTGCACGCGCATAAGCTACCAGAACGGAGGAGGTGAACTCCGGGTTGGAATCCAGCTTTAAGCTGTACTCGATCACATGCTTATTCTCATCGTTCCAGCCAGTGCTTCCGGTACGAATTACAAATCCGCCGTGCGGGATACCTGCATGGTCACGCTGAAGCTCTTCCTCGCTGATGAAATGAACGGTGGTATCGTAATCAGCAAAGTAGTTCGGCATCGTAACGATCTCTTCCTCGATCTTCTTTAAGTCTGCACCCTCCTCTGCAACTACGAAGCACTCACGGGTGTGCTTCTCTCTGGTTGTCAGCTCCGGATTCTTTCCACTGCGAACTGCCTCAAGTGCGCTCTCAACCGGAATCGTGTACTGTCTTGCATCCTTTACACCTGCGATGCGACGGATTGCATCAGAGTGACCCTGGCTCACGCCCTTGCCCCAGAAGGTGTAATCATGTCCGCCAGGAAGAATGCAGTTTGCATACAGACGATTTAAGGAGAACATACCCGGGTCCCAACCTACGGAAATCATTCCGACATGTCCGCTCTTCTTTGCTGCCTCATCAACTGCTGCAAAGTGCTCCGGAATTCTTGCATGGGTATCAAAGCTGTCCACTACGTTGAAGTACTCAGCCAGCTTCGGAGTCTGAACCGGAAGATCGGTTGCGCTTCCGCCACAGAGAATCATGACATCAATCTCATCCTTCCACTTTGGAGCATCCTCTGCGGAACATACCTTTACACCCTCGGTGAGGATTTTTACGCTATCCGGATTACGTCTCGTAAATACTGCCTTTAACTCCAGATCCGGGTTGTGCTTGATTGCACACTCAATGCCTTTTCCAAGGTTGCCATATCCAAAAATACCAATTCTGATTGCCACTGTCTTGTCCTCCTCAAATATTTTGTCAAATATTCTTTTTCGTATTTCTGCTTTTTCAGATTCTGCTCATCATTTTCAAAAATACACGCTTTATTATAATAGAACTTTAATGCAAAAACAAGATGCCACCTGCACAGCGACATCTTGTTTTTTTAGGATTTTTTTCAATAATTTTCGTAACTGTTCCGTATCTTCACAGTCACGAGCAAAAATTATTTGAGCATCTCTCCGTATCGTCCGAGGAAACTTCTCGTTCTCTCGTTGTCGGAAGCAAATACCTGCTCCGGCTTTCCTTCCTCGACAATCACGCCTCCCGCCATGAAAATCACGCGGTCGGAAATATCTCTCGCAAATGCCATCTCATGAGTGACGATGACCATCGCAATGTGGAGATCTGCCAGAGACTTGATGACCTTGAGCACCTCTCCGGTCAGCTCCGGATCAAGGGCGGAAGTCGGCTCATCGAAGAACAGAATCTTCGGATTCAGCGCAAGCGCACGAGCGATCGCCACACGCTGACACTGACCACCGGAAAGCTGGCACGGATAGGCATCCGCCTTGTCCGCAAGCCCCATCTTTTTGAGGAGCTCCATCGCCGTCTTTCTGACTTCTTCCTTGTCACGCTTCTGCACACTGATCGGCGCATCCATGACATTTTTCAGAACAGAAAAGTGCGGAAACAGGTTAAAATTCTGGAAAACCAGACCGTAATTTTCCTGAATCTTTCTCAGCTCTTTTGTCGGCGCATAAACGACTTTTCCGTCTGCACCGGTCCAGCCCGCTTTCTGTCCGAGATAGATCAGCTCTCCGCTGTCCATCGTCTCAAGCATCGTGGCGCATCTCAGCAGGGTGGATTTGCCGGAACCCGACGGTCCGATCACCGAGACAATCTCACCCTCTCCGACAGAAAGCGAGATGTCCTTGATGACGTCGAGATCGCCAAAGGACTTTTTTACATTTTTCATTTCCAGTAAATTCATAATATCCGATATCCTCCGCCTACTGATAATACGAGAGTCGCTTTTCGATGTACTCCATTGCGACTGCCACAATCAGGTTAAATACATAATAGAAAATGCCAGCTGCCACAAACGGCATCAGGCTTGTCTGTGAAGATGCAAGCGCTTTTGCAATCGCAAACATCTCGAGAACGCTGATCGAGAACGCCAGGGACGTATCCTTGACCAGAGTGATCACCTCGTTCGTGATCGACGGCAGAATCCGCTTCATCACCTGAGGAAGAATGATCTTGAAAAAAGTCTGGGGCTTGCTGTATCCAAGAATCTTTGCTGCCTCATACTGTCCTGCCGGCATCGACTGAATTCCACTTCGATAGATCTCAGCGAAGTATGCCGCATAGTTGATGATAAATCCGATGAATGCTGCCCACAGACGGTAGCCATTTCCGATCTTAATCTTGAACAGGTAATACGGTCCAAAGTAAACTACCATCAGCTGAAGCATCAGCGGGGTTCCGCGCATCACGGAAATGTACGCTTTGACAATTCCCTGAATCACACGGTTTTTAGACATTCTACCAAACGAAATCAGAAGTCCCAGGGGCAGAGAGAAGACCAGCGTCACCACAAATATCTGTGTGCTGACCAGCATTCCTCCGGCTAACTGCGAAAACATCGTATTCCATTGCATATCTATCTCTCTGCTCCTTTTCCTCTTAAAACTCTTTTTAAAACTTTTTTCCTTTTTTATTTTGCGATCGTTGTAACGTCACGACCAAACCACTCGTTGGAGATCTCCTCGAGCTTGCCGTCTTTTGCCATCTCCTCAAGAGTTGCCTGAACCTGATCTCTCAGCTCCTCATTGCCCTTCTTGAATCCGATACCATACTCCTCAGATGCAAGATCCTCATCGAGAATCTTGAACTTGCTTCCGTCATCTCTCTGCTCAATCTGGTAACCTGCAACGATGACATCCATTGCGATTGCATCAACTGCGCCCATCTCAAGATCCATGAATGCGGTGTTGTAATCCGGGGTAGTCTGAAGGGTTCCAAACGTGGAAGAAAGCTCGGTGTTGTCTTTCAGTGCTGCCTCTGCGGAGGAGTCTGCCTGAACTTCCACGATCTTGCCTGCCAGATCATCCAGTTTCTCAATGCCGGAATCTGCACTTACAACAACAACCTGAGAGTTGTTCATGTACGGCTCACTCCAGGTGTAAGCATCCTCTCTGCCGTTCATCGTGAATCCGTTCCAGATGCAATCGATGGTTCCGGAATTCAGCTCCATATCCTTGGAATCCCAGGCGATCGGCTGTGGAACAAACTCCAGATTCAGACGAGATGCAACTTCCTTTGCGAGATCCAGATCAAATCCGGTATACTGTCCGTCATCCCCAACGAAGCCCATCGGCGGAAAATCCTGATCAAATCCTACGATAAACTTGCCTGCGTGATCGCCGGTTGCCTCCGCACTCTCTGCGCTCTCTGCACTTGCCTCTGCGGAAGTCTCCTCTGCCTGGCTCTCCTCAGCCTTCGTCTCTTCTGCCTTGGTCTCTGCGGTCGTTGTCTCAGTCTTTGCGCCACCACATCCGGCTAAAGATACTGCCATCACTCCTGCCATCATCAGGCTTACCATTCTCTTTTTCATAATTTTCCTCCTCTTTCCGAATGTATGCTACTCCTACATTCTGCGGATCGCACATCATTTGGCTTTCCTCGGTTTTTCTCTTTCTCGAAATGCCAAACAATCTGAAATCCGGTGCCGTTCTTTTCGCTCACGTTACCATATTAGCATGCTAAAGTGATTCTGTCTATCCTTTTTTTCTCAAAGCGCCAATAAAACAAAAAGAAATCGCCAGAACCGGTATTTTCCGGAACTGGCGATCTCTCAAATCTGATTGCTATTTAATTGGTATTTGGATTACTCCTGAGCGACCTCCTGCTCAGCTTCCTTCGCATCTTCCGTATCCTCTTCGGTAGCTTCTACGGCATCTGCTTTGTCCGCATCATTCTTCTCGTCGTTGATCTCCTCAGCGTCTTTTGCCTGATCGGCATCATCTGCATTATCTACGTCATCTGCCTGATCGTTCTGACCATCCTGGTCATCTGCAACAGTCTCATCCTCAGAGATCTCATCGTCTGCATCTGCAATCTCATCATCCACTACATCTGCGTCCTCAGTTGCATCCGCTTTATCTGCGCTGTCTTCCTTGTCCTGATCCTCAGTCTTTTCCTCCTGATTCTCATTCTTGGAATCATCTGCGGCGATCTCATCCTCAGAAGCGATCTGATCTGCATCATCTGCGACAACCTCTGTGTCTGCAACAGTCGTCTCAGTGGTGCTGATCTCCTCGGAGTCTGCCGGCTCCTCGGTCAGCTTTCCGTCCTTTGTGATCCAGAGTGTCAGATCCTTGTAGCCCTCAGCAGAAATCACGACTTCGTTGACATCCTCAGTGAAGCTCTGACTTCCAAGGTTGATATTTCCATCCGTCTTTGCCAGAGAATAGTGATCATCGTTCCATACCATGCCCTCGGTATAAGCATCACCATTTACAGTAACCTCGGTAATTGCATTCATCCACTCGTCAGCACTCATTCCGAATCCCAGCGTGTAATCACCGAAGAAGCTCTTCTGAACACTCTTCACCTCTGCCGGCTCGAGCTTTCCGTCCTCGTCTCCGATCTCTCCGTTATCGCCGTTGTTATCAGAATCTGCAAGACTTCCGTCCTTGTTGACGCTCACAGTCAGATCCTCGTAACCCTCAGCAGAGATCACGACCTCATTGACATCCTCGGTGAAGCCCTCGTTTCCGAGTTTGATTCTGCCATCGGTTACTGCTAAGGAATAACTCTTGTTGTTCCATACGTATCCAAGCTCGTAGGTCTCGCCATTTACAGTAACTTCGGTGATTGCATTCATCCAGTCGTCATTTCCCATTCCGAAGATCAGAGCGTAATCGCCAAAGAAATCTTTCTCTGCGCTCTTTACAACTGCCGGTGCAAGCTCATCAATATCGCTGTCCTCATCAACAATCGTGCCGTCTTTCTGAACTTTCAGGATCAGGTTCTTATAGCCCTCAGCGGAGATCTCAATCTCATTGATATCCTCCGTAAACTCTGCACCGCCAAGAGAAATTCTGCCATCCGTTACAGACAGAGAATAACTTGTATTGTTGTATACAAATCCCTTCTCATAAGCCTTGCCATTTACAGTGATCTCGGTGATTGCATTCATCCAGTCATCGTTGCCCATTCCGAAGGTCAGAGCATAATCGCCAAACCAGTCTTTCTCAACCTTCTGAATCTTTGCCGGCTCAAGATCCTCTCCGCCGATGTTGCTGTCATCAAGCTCAACCTGGAAGGAAATCTCCTGTGCCTCATAGTACTCTGCATAGATCTTTAAGCTGTAAGCGCCTGCCTCAGTGAACAGATCTTTTCCGAGAGTCAGAACATTTCCGGAAACCTCATATCCAACCTTCTCGTAAACGCTCTCCTGACCATTCGGCATAACAGTCTTAACCGTTCCATCCGGTCTTGTCAACTCTACTTTGTTGATGTAACGGAAGAAATCACCGCTCTCATCTGCGGTCGTGACCTCAACCTTATTTCCGGTCTTGAGATCATCTGCAACGCTCAGAGTTGCATCTGCAACCGTCTTTGCAACGTTGACATTTACGATGTTGTCCTTGTAACCGTCCATCTTTACAGTGAAGGTATTCTTTCCAAGGTTGAAGACAGATGCATCAAAGATCAGCTGGTTGCCCTCCACGCGGTACTTTTCGGAAGAAAGTGCCTGATAGCTTACGCCGTTGACAAAGATCTTTGCATTCTCCATCAGCAGTTCCATGTAAGTCTCATCTGCACCTGCAAAACGTACTTCGCTGTTCTCCTTTGCCTCAGTCAGAGTCTCGCCATTTTCATCAACCAGAGTCAGAACCGGAGCATCCTTGCCGAGATAAGAACCGTTCATCTGGGTCTCACCGAGCAGGTTGTCCTCCATGACTTCCTTAACTGCATACGGGCGATTCGGAGTCGTCACCGCATTGCCACTCTTGACATAATCTGCAAATGTCAGATACTTGCCTGCAACCTTTGCCTCCTCAACCGCATTGCGGTAGTCGATAAAGTTGTAGAACTCTCCGTTGCTGTCAAGAACAGCATCATATCCGGACATATCGCTGAGCCAACGATCTGCAATTGCAGTCGCATACTCATTGTTCACGCCAAGCTCGTCGAGAAGCAGGGCATTTGTAAGCAGGTCTGCATCAAACAGAAGGTCTGCGGACATGGTGTCGCTTCCGCCATCAGATGCATCGCCGGTACTGCTTCCGCTTCCGCCGGTTGTCGCACTTGACATCATATCGATTCCGTACAGATCGCTGTCTGCCTGAGTGCTCTCGACACCGCCAACCTGGAAGGTCGTGCTCACATTCTTGAATCCGTCTGCATAAATTGTCAGCGTGTACAGGCCGTTATCCGGAATGTTGTCGCGTCCGTTCTCAGCAGTCACATCATTGTAGAGAATGAAGCTGTCACCGATCAGATACCAGTCGGTAATCTTCTCAAGCTCTCTCGTCGTTCCGTCCGGAGCAGTCAGCTCTACGCGGTAGATCGGCATCGTCACACCGTAAGTCATGTTTTCCATCTTGAAGTGTACGTTCTGACCACTCTTGATCGAACCTGCCTCAGCAAGTTTCATCGACGGAGCCGTTCCATTTACCACATGGATCGGGAACAGGGTGCTCTTTCCGCCGGAGCGAACTCTCAGATAGTAACGACCGTTGGAGTAGAAGTTTGACTGACCGAGCGGAACCACGATCTGACCAACCTCATTTCCATTGTGATCTGCCAGTTTCTTCTCATAATTTAAGTTGTCATTCAGCGTGCTGTTGTTGCCGTTGTCTGCAACGAGATCGACATCGCTGATTGCGTCAAACCACTGCTTGTCTGCCTCTGTGGTGTAGTTGAACATGATGACTGCCTGTCCACCGACACCGTAAAGGTTGCTCTCATCCTCTGTCAGCTCTGCATCCGGAGAATAGAACGGAATTGCGTTTGACTTCTGACCCAGAGAGAAGGTGGTCTTCGTCGGATGAACACGCACATTTCCATCCTCATCGTAGTTGGTCAGATGATAGTCCCAGACATAGACAGAACCGTGTGCAAGGAAGCTCGTCGGTGCAGTGCTCTTGCTCTCAACATGCGGAGCCGTCGGTGCCACATTATCGCTCAGAGAAACGACCTGAGTCGTGCCATCCTTAGCGACAACAGACAGAGAACCCGGATACAGATCCGTCAGCTCCCACTTTACGAAGGTTCCCTCATCGTCCACATTGCTGAATGCGCTCGTCACATCAACGCCGTCCACAAGAATCTTGCAGTTGTTCAGAGAATATCCCTTTGCAAATGCAACGGTCACATACTGGCTCCATCCAAGATCAATCAGCTTCGTCTGGCTCTCCACAACAAGGGAGGTCTCGTCCGGCTGTTCCGGATTGCTTGGCTGATCCGGAGTACTTGGCTGGTCTGGGTTACTCGGCTGATCCGGGTTGCTCGGAGTCACATTGCCATCGTCCTTCTTGTCCCCATTATCACTGGAAGAACCATTGTTTGATCCATTGTTTGAACCATTATTGTTACCATTATTTGATCCATTATTGTTGCCACCTGCATTGTCTGCGCCGTTTGACGTATTATCACCGGTTGTTCCGGAATTGGAGCTTCCGTTTGAGGAGCTTCCGTTTGAAGAACTTCCACCTGAACTGCTGGAGCTTCCGCCTGAGCTACTGCTTCCTGAACCACCTGAACTTTTAGAACCACTGCTGGAGCCACCAGAAGTCGTTCCGGTCTGCATCGGTGCGGAGTACGGGATTCCTGCCTCGTTCACCCATGCGCCGTCTGCATTTACCTGATAACCATCCGGGGTTGTCTGGTTTGCCAGCATCTGACCATTCTCATTCATATAATACCAGCGACCATTTACCGGTGCCCAACCAGTTACCATCGCGCCGTCTGCGCCGAGATAGTACCATACTTTGGACTCCTGATCCTGATACCAGCCGGTGAGCATCTTGCCGTTTGCATCAAAACGATACCATTTGCCCTGGCATAAAAGCCACTCATTCTGTACAAGTCCCTGTCCCAGACGATAGCTCCATTCGCCAGTCTGAGCGGACTGCTCCCACTTACCGGTATTATCTGCAACTGCTGCGAGAGGAGACATGTTTGTCACTGACAGAGAAAACATCAGTGCTGCTGCCATTCCTGTTAAACCCTTTTTCTTCACTGTAAACCTCCTGAATGCGTTTTATGTTTTAAAACATTTTTTCTTTTGATTTTCATCTGTTAATCTGTATCAAAAACGATAAAAATTGAGTTGATTTTTATCAGTGATACACGCACAAGCGAAAATTGTTCACACAATTTTCACAGTTTTCATCATAGCAAAGCATTCTCTCAGTTTCAAGGCTGATATTGAGAATCATTTTCATTAATGTGAAAATTTTTCTCAATAATGCAAAAAGGAGATCTTATCCTGAAATTCAGGACAGATCTCCTCTTCTGTGTTCGTTATGCGTTATTTATGTTTTTTTCTCATTCCCCTCAGAATTTACTCAAAACTTTTTCTCATTTTCGAGCAAATCTCCTTTTTCTCCGTCTATAAAACTTCGCGGTCCCTGGGTCCTTGATCTGCACCGGTCTATGTATTATTTACCAGGTGCCGGTCTATGCAAGCTGTTCGAGAACCCAGTCGACATCCTTCGTCGTCTTGAGTTTTTCCAGACGTTCCGGATCTTCCAACAGCGTACAGAGATTGCTCAGGATCTCCAGATGCTCATCACCGATTCCGGCGATACCGAATACCAGCTGTGCCTTCTCTGCTCCAAAGTCAACGCCCTCCGGATACTGTAAGAACACAATTCCGGTTTTCTTGACGGTTCCCTTTGCCTGCGTTGTTCCATGAGGAATCGCAACACCCATACCGATATAAGTCGATACGAGACGTTCTCTCTCCTGCATCGCCGTGACGTAAGTACCATCGACATAGCCGAGTTTCTCAAGCAGTTCTCCTGCCGTCTGAATCGCCTCTTCCTTTGTCACCGGCTTCTGTCCCAGCTTGATTCCATCTGCAATGATGATCGACGGACGCGCAGTAGCCTTGCCCTTATCCTCAGCTGTCTGCTCCGCAGAAACCTTCTCTCCCGCACTCACCGATGCGGTTGCTCCCGCATTCGCTGTTTCTGCATTTCCATTTGCATTTTCTGCTCCCCCGGCTGAATTCTTTGCGGAATCTGCCTTCTTCGTCAGCTGAGCGTAAAGCTCATCGAGAGCCGGATCTGCAAGGAAGTTTCCAATCGTAATCAGTTTTGCCTGCGGAGCAGATTTTCTTGCGCGGTCTGCAAGTGTCGTCTGCACGACTGCAATGTCGCAGTCCGCCGGAATGTTGTCAACCGAAGTGTTCGACACCGAGATATCCGGGCGCTCTGCCTTGATGCGGTTGCGGAACTTCGTCGCTCCCATCGCGGAAGATCCCATTCCTGCATCGCACGCAAAGATGATCTTTTTCACACCCTCTGTGTTTTCAATCTTATCCGACTGATCAGAGCTTCCAGCACCGGCAGTTGCGTTCTCCCCTTTTGCCTCTGCCTTCATCGATGCCATCTCACTCTGTGCGCTCTCGAGACTCTTTCCACCTGCAAGTTTCACGATCGGACCTGCAACTACAAATGAGATTCCGGTGGAAATCAGAACGCCTGCGATTACCTTGATCAGATCGCTTCCCGGCGTCATCATCAGATACGCGATAATCGAACCCGGAGAGGCCGGTCCCACAAGACCACAACCCGTCATGTTAAACCAGAAAATGCCTGCTACACTGCCTAAAATGGGCGCAACAATGACAAGTGGGTTCATCAGAATATACGGGAAGTAAATCTCATGAATTCCACCAAGCAGATGGATGATCACTGCACCCGGAACAGAATCCTTTGTCGTCTTATCTTTGCAGAAGAACAGATATGCAAGAAGAACTCCAAGACCCGGACCCGGATTCGGCTCCAACATATACATGATGGATTTTCCGGTCTCAGCAGCCTGTGCCGTTGCAATCGGTGTGAAGATACCGTGATTGATCGCATTATTCAGGAATAAAACTTTCGCAGGTTCGATAAAGATTGCCACCAGAGGAAGCAGACTGTTCTGAACCAGAACATTGACACCGGCAGAAAGAATCATGAGAATTCCACTCATTACCGGTCCGATAATCGTATATCCAAGCATTGCCAGAATCATACCGATGATTCCGACGGAAAAGTTGTTGATCAGCATCTCGAAGCCCGCCGGCATATGTCCATCCATCGCCTCATCGAACTTCTTGATGCAGAAGCCTGCCAACGGTCCCATGACCATTGCCGCCATCAACATCGTAATGCTTGTGTTGCTCATGATTGCTCCGATCACCGCGATCGCACCTGCAACGCGTCCGCGATCTCCACCGATCATTCTTCCTCCAGTCGATGCAATCAGCACCGGAATCAGATACGTCAGCATCGGACCAACCATGCTGTTAAACCCCTCATTCGGCATCCAGCCTGTGTCAATAAACAGAGCTGCAAGAAAACCGAATGCAATCAGTGCGCCGATGTTCGGCATCACCATTCCCGACAGAAACTTACCGAATTTCTGTACATTATTTTTCACGAAAACCCCTCCTCCATTTTTTCAATGGGGAATGGATCAACTGTCCTACAATACTTTAACGCCGTATTTTCCGCATTCTGCTAGAAATTCATCCGGCAGTTTTCCATCCGATACAACGATGTCGATTTCTTTCAGCCCGCAAATAGAAAAACTGCTTTTTACATCAACCTTTGAGGAATCCATCATCACAATGACCTGATCCGCCTGACGGATCGCGGTCTGCTTTAAGATCGCCTCATCGCTGATGCCACAGGTAAAACCTGACTGGGGATGATAGCCGGTTACTCCCAGAAATACCTGATAAAAATTGACCCTCTCAAGCTCCCGAATCGCAGAAATTCCACAGACACTCTGGCTGTAACGGTTCAGTTTTCCCCCTGGAATCATCACCGTCGGACTGGAAAGTTTCGCTAACTCTGTCGCACAGCTGAGACCTGTCGTGTAAATCAAGTTAGACTGATCCGGAAACCGTCCCGCAAACATCGTTGCCGTACTTCCGGAGTCGAGAAATAACGTTGTGTCCGGATGAATCAGACCAAGCGCCTTCTCCGCTATTTTCTGTTTTTCTGGAATATTCCGCACGGCTTTCCGGTTCAGATCATCATCTGTTCCGATGAGCACCTGCACGGATCTTGCTCCCCCGTGTACGCGGAGGATTTTCTGCTCCTCATCGAGGAATTTTAAATCCGTGCGAAGTGTCATCTCGGATACCTGCGGAAATGCTTTTTTTATCTGGGAAAAACTGACTGTGCCGTTTTCATTGATCAGTTGAACAATCGCATCTCTGCGCATTTCCATTGAATCCATATATAAGTTCTCCTGTCTGTGTCAGAATCACAGACAGGATTCTGACACGAATTAATTCTGGGTGAAGTGAGACAGCAGATACTCCTCTGCCTCCGGGCACCACAGACCCTTATGTGCATCTACAATGTCTGCAAGCTCAACGAAGCGGGAATCGTTCTCTCTCTCTCCCTTTGCACGCAGATCGCTCAGTGCGGTCAGCGGAAGCTCCAAATGCGTGTAGATCAGTTTCTTTCCGCCCGGAATCTTCGGAAGATTCAGAGTCGTCTCTGCAGCTGCATCGAGACCTCCGATATGGGTAACCATAACAGCCGGATCGATGCGTCCCTCTGCGGTCAGCTTCAGGGACTCGATCATATCTGCGGTATTTCCACCGGTCGTTCCCATAACGTGAGTGGAATTGTAATGTACATCGTAGAAGTTCATCGTAGCGCTGAACTGTTTGTCAGTCGGACCGGCAAAGAAGTTCAAGCAACCGTCACGTCCAAGGATTGCGCTGGACTGGGTAACTACGGATGCAACCGGTGCATAGCACAGAACATCGTCGTAACCGGTGCCACCGGAAATCTTCATTAGCTCTGCAACCGGATCTTCGTAATTTCCGGTATTTACAAAGTGGAGCTCAATGCCTTCCTTCTCCATCACCTCTGCCGGCGGGAACAGCTCTCCTGCGCGGTCAAGACGCTCCTGATTCAGATCGGTAACAACAACCATCGACGGACGGCGATCGCAGTGAAGTGCGTAGGTCAGAGCACCAAGTCCCATCGGACCTGCACCTGCCATGATTGCCAGCTTTCCGCCTTCCTTGATTCCCATGAAGTGCTCATAGACACCCATCTGAGTGTGGTAAGCAGCGTGGAAAGCACCGATACTGCAAGACATCGGCTCTGCGAGGGATGCCTCGTAGTATGCACGGCCCTTGTACTCGAGCAGGCAACCAAGCTCCATTACCTCAGCCGGGATTACGCAGTAGGTGGTATCTCCGCCGAAGAACTCGTAGGAGTAACCCGGGCTCCACATCGTTCCCTTGTAGTTCAGTGCCGGCTGAAGAGTGAATTTCATTCCCGGTTTGAACGTATCCTGGTGGTTCTTACCAACCTTCACGATATCACCTGCAAACTCATGACCCATAATTGCCGGATGCTCTGCAACGTCCGGATGAACACGCTTATGTCCGGTACCGAGAATCGCACACTTGTAGGTGGACATGCAGATACTATCAGAAACAACCTTAACGAGGATCTCGTCATCGGTGATCTCCGGAAGTTCAAATTCCTCCAGTCTCAGATCGTTGGCTGCGTGAAGTCTTACGCCTCTTGCTTTCATAATAAAACTCCTTTCTATCTTAATGAACTTTTGCCTGATTTGCAATCCTGCAATTTTTTCATTCTCTCAATTCTTTTTATTTTTTCTAATTTTTCCAATTACTGTTCGTTCCTGAGTTGATTCAAGTCGACGGTGGCGAATTGGATTTTCCGTTCTGTCTCCTGTTTACAGTGTGCGGAAAACTACCTTCGGCATCAGCGATTCAATCACCTCATACTCTGCTGCCTGCGTTCCACTGCACATGACATTCGCTCCGCCGGTCGCTGTCGAGAGACGAGCCGTGTCCTCAAGACTGCTTCCGTTTTCCTCTGCAAATGCGAGTGCTGCAACAACGCTGTCTCCTGCTCCAACCGTGCTTCCAACCGGAACTTTGAGCCCCTCTGCGTAGATCGTCTTCTCCTCGGTCACATACAGAGCGCCATCGCCTCCCATCGAGACAACGACTTTCTTGATTCCGTAATCCTTCATCAGCTTCTTCGCTTCCGCCTCAAGCTCCTCGACGGTCTCAAGTTTGCGTCCGGCAAATCTTGAGAGCTCATGATTGTTCGGCTTTACGAGATACGGGGACGCCTTGACTCCGGTTGCAAACAGGGCTCCGTCTGCATCGAGAATGACTTTTGCGCCCTTCTCCCGGCACGCCTTCGTCCACACATAGTAGGTATCTTCCGGAGATCCCTTCGGCATGCTTCCCGAGATCACCACGATGTCGCCCTCAGAAATCTTTTCAAGCAGATCGTCGAGCAGGGCATCGAGGATTTCTTTTGAAACCGTGACTCCCGGCTCATTGATGTCGGTGTTTGTGTGATTCACCGGATCAATCACCTTCATGTTCGTTCTCGTCTCGCCCTCGACGAAACAAAAGTCGGTCTCAAGTCCCATGCGCTTGAGCGCTGTCTGGATACTGCGTCCGGTATCTCCACCGAGAATTCCGATCGCGATGCTCTTTCCTCCCAGCTTGTCGATGACTTTTGAAACATTGATTCCTTTTCCACCCGGATCTGTCCGCATTGTGGTAATTCGATTGACGCTGTCCACCGTCAGAGAAGGAATCTCAACGGTTTTATCCAAAGCCGGATTTAACGTTACCGTATAGATCATTGCAAACCTCCCACACTTTTGTTTTAACAGTTGCAAATTGTTGTTTCAACATCTTGTATCTTTAGAATATCACAATTTTTCCAAAAGTCAACTGTTATTTTAAAAACAATCTATTTAATTTTTACATGGTTTTACTTTTGTTTCAACACCAGCAATTGTTAAAACCAACAATTTTCCCACGCCTCTCAAACTTATCTCCCGCACTCCCATCTTTTCCTCTCTTCCCATTGAAAAAGAATGCGATGCGTACAGATCCAAAGCGTTTTTTGTAGAGTGTTATTTCCTGTAAAACAAAAAGAGGGAAGTACTCCTCGCACAAAAGTACTTCCCTCTTCTTTCGTTCTTATTTCGTTCTTCTTTTTATTTATTCTCATTCTTTTTTATGCTTAATTCTTATTTATTTTTGTTTGGCATTTCCTGTAAACATTTTGTATGAATTGCCTTGCAAATCTGTTCACAGATTTCCTGAAGTTTCTGGGCGCGATCTCCGAAGATTCGGATCACGGTATCACCATATGCCGTCTTGCTGAGTCCTCCGCAGATCTCCGGATCGTCCTCAAGCATCTCGCGGATCTGGCTTTTCCTCTCCTCATCTACTCTTATGCCAAATAGAAGAAGGTTTGCAAGATGAGAATGTCCCTCAAACATTCCGACCTCCTCCATCTCATAACGTTTCGGATCAAACCGGCAGTTCTCGCGGTAAATCAGTTTTCCCTCTCGTCTGACCTGAATTCTCGCATCGTATCTGCGGTAGGCAAATCGCTCTCCGCTCGCACTTCGCCCGCAAGAGAGAATCTCCTGATAGATCATCCTGCTCTGCGCACCCGCAAGATGGATCTCTGTCCTGCTCACAAAATCCGACTGTGCAAACGGAATCACCGGAAGTGGGCGATAGATCAGTGTAGAATCATCCGCAACCCGAATCTGCGTCTCGCGCTTTGCACATCCCTCATTCATCTTGTGGATCTTTTCAAAGGACTGGGAGGTACACTCCATCACCGCACCAGCCTCTGTCTCAAGCTCGATCTGCTGGGTATCTCCCTCCATGATTCCGGCGGACACAGCGAGAATCATCACCTCAATGCTCCCGTCTTCCCGCTTAAATGGCGAGAGCACCTTGTACGGAGCGGTAAAGCTCATCTCTTTCAGATAAGTCTCTGCCCGACCACTCTGGCTACTTCGCTCTGAGACAGATGCTGTCAGATGCAGGGTGGAAATTCGCCCAAATGGATTTTCTTTCATCGGATTTCTCTGCCTCCTTGCTTTCTCTGGTTTGCACGTTTCCTTTTATGGCTCTGTTTATGGATCTGTTTATAGATCCGTTTTTCTGCTTTTCTGCTTTTTTCTCTTAATTCTTCTACTTACTTTCCTGCTTTTCTTATTTTGCCTCTTCTAAAAGTACACTTCGCTTGATCCATCGCACAACCTCATCCACGCCCTGATCTCCGCGGATATTGGTGAAAAGGAACGGTCTCTCACCTCTCATTTTCTTTGAGTCTCTCTCCATGACCTCAAGACTTGCGCCAACCATCGGTGCGAGGTCAATCTTGTTGATTACCAGCAGGTCAGAGCGAGTGATTCCCGGACCGCCTTTTCTCGGAATCTTGTCTCCCTCTGCGACATCGATGACAAAAATCGTCGCATCCGCAAGCTCCGGGCTGAATGTTGCAGAGAGGTTGTCTCCACCGCTCTCAATAAAGATGATCTGAATGTCTGGGAAACGGCTCATCATCTCATCAACCGCCTCAAGATTCATCGAGGCGTCCTCGCGGATTGCGGTGTGCGGACAGCCACCAGTCTCGACACCGATGATACGCTCTCTCGGCATGATACTGTTCTTGCAGAGAAATTCCGCATCTTCTTTCGTGTAAATATCGTTGGTGATGACACCGATGCTGTATTCCGATGCCATCTTTCTTGTCAGGATCTCAATCAGTGCAGTCTTGCCAGATCCAACCGGACCTGCAACTCCGATTTTTACGTATGACATTTTTCTGCCCTCCCGTTTCTTTCTCATGTATCCTTACTCTTTAGATTTTCGTGTTCTACTTTTTCCACTTTTTAATCAATCTAAATCTATTCTCTTAATTCTATTCAAAATTTATCTTTTTCAATGGCTCCTCCGGCGGGTAAAGTCATGCAAACTAGTCACTGATTACGCGTTGCGTAACCAGTAACTGATTTTGCCGATGCTTCGCATTTCAAATCGGCAAAATCTGCAATTTTACTGTACTGTACGGTATTTTCGGTTCCGAAAATACCTATATCCACAAATAATGTTTTAAAAATGCACTCCTGGGTTCGACGTAGCGGTGCATAAGGTCGCATAGTACGCGACCTAAACACCGACGTCTCACACGGGTTTGCCTGCACTTTCCCGCCCTCCGTCGCCTTAACTAAACCGTTCTTACTCTCATATAAATTTCTATGCAAATAACAAAGGCTCCTACATACAATATCCAAGCCAAACTAATTGATCATCGCGAAAAATGATTTTCACCCTATATTTAGGACATATAAAGACGCGAATAAAGTGCCTCATGTTGCATACAACGGATCTCAAATCCCGGTGCTTCGGCGCCAAGGTCATCTTCATCTAATTCCTTCAATCGTGTCATAACTTCATCAAATAATTCCTGCGCTTCAAATAAAATCTGCTGTCCGGCAGTTTGACTAAGTGGCACGGTTTTTACGCAGTTTGTGACCATTGCGGAGGTCTGTGCATAGAGATAATGTTCCAACATCATCTGCCTGTCAATTCCCGCTCCCGCACAAAAAACTCCGTATACAACAGAATGATTCTTCGCTCCTGGAAGTTTGATATATTCATGAAAAATCTCACTTGTAAATGGAATCTCCCACGCCGAGACTGTCTTTATAAAACGAGAACCCAACTTTTCTCCTGCCTGACGAATTTCCATCGCAATACGAGTCGCTGTCACCATCTCATCCAGTTCTGCAAGACGCGCCAGAATCTCCATGCTTTTTTCAGATGTATCATCCTGCATTACACTTTTTTCTATATCAACGTTTACACGATTTGGGTGATTTTCATTTAAAGCAAAATCAAACTGTTCTGCAAGATCATACGCCATCGCCACCGTCAACAATTCATTCTGGCAAAAACTGTGCAGGAGCATGCTTCTGATATAAGCTCGTGCAGTCTTTACATCTTTCACGATTCCTTTTTGGATATACGTTTCCAAACCATAAGAATGAGAGTATCCTCCGATCGGAAACAACGCATCATTAATCTGCAACAGCAGGTAATGTTTTCTCTGTTCGCTCAGACTCCTCATGTCTCTGCCTCCGTCTTCTCTCTTAATTTCTTCACGTTACTTTAATATTATTGTGTAAATCCGATTTCCAACCTTATATTCTTTTAATGAGTATGACTGCTGACCGTTGAGGAGATTGCGCGGTCAAAATCAAGTTTTCTCACTGCCTTTTCAACAGTCACTCCATGCAGTTTTGCAAGAAGCTGAAATGTCGGCTCATTGTAAGGAGTGATGAACTCATTATCCTCCTCGCCCCACATCAGAGCACCATGTTTATTTCCAATCTCAAAGCAAACTTTATGTGCCATCTTCGGATGATGCGCATCCACATGAATGACAATGACCTCACACGGTGGAACATCCACTGCAATGACTTCATTTCCATCCTGCCACAGCACATCTCCCTGACGCAATCCCTTCGTGAGAATCTCCGTTCCAAGGCGAACTCCGATCTCTCGTCCGCTCTGCGTCATTTTCTGGTGAATTCTCTTATATGCTTCATGCCATTCGATCTCTACATAATCAATCTTATATGTTTTGCCGGAAAATTTTTCATCAGAAAGATTTCCCAGCACCGTTTCACAAAGTATCATGGCTTCCAATTTTCTTCCTTCCTCTACTTATCCTATTTTCAATTCAACTCTCGCGGAGCGTATAACTCAGAAGAGGATTGTCGCCCCTCCTTAAAATATTTGTTATATCTCTACTTATAGAGGAGGGGAACATCCACTCTGAGCTATAAAACACATCTCGACGCAGGCGACGTAGTGCAGGGAAGTCACTGGAAACCCGTGTGAAACGTCGGTGCTTAGGCTGTGTATTTTACAGCCTTATGCACCGTTACGTTGAACCCGGAGCGAGAGCGCGTTTTCAGGACTTTCTCTGCCGGAGGCGCCGTCCTTATCACGTCTATGTCTATCGGTCTATTATGTCAGTCTATTGTGTCGATTTATCATGTCGACGCTCTTAAAACAGCGCAATATTCCAACCTTAAAACAGCGAATACATCTGCGTCAGCGGAAGTCTCTCCGCCGGTTTTGACGTCAGCGACTCTCCATCCGCCTTAACCTCATACGTCTCCGGATCTACGGTGATCTCCGGTGTCTTATCATTCCACTTCATATCCTTCTTTGAGATATTCCGCGTGTTGTGAACCGGGAGAATCATCTTCTGAAGACCAAGTTTCTCCTTGATTCCTTCATCCAGAGCAATCTGCGATACGAAGGTCGCACAAGTCGCATACTTTGCTCTTCCGTGTGCTCCAAACATATGCTGGTACATCACCGGCTCCGTCGTCGGAATCGATGCATTCGCGTCTCCCATCTTCGACGCAATGATCATTCCACCCTTAATGATGATGTCCGGTTTCACTCCGAAAAATGCCGGATTCCAGATCACAAGATCTGCAAGTTTTCCAACCTCAACGGAACCAACATAATCCGAGATGCCGTGCGTGATTGCCGGGTTGATCGTGTACTTGGAGATATACCGGCGAATTCTCATATTGTCGTCGTTCTCCGTATCACCCTCAAGCGGTCCCCGCTCCTCTTTCATCTTGTGTGCCGTCTGCCACGTTCTCGTGATGACCTCTCCGATTCTTCCCATCGCCTGAGAATCCGAACTCATCATACTGAAAACGCCCATGTCGTGAAGCACATCCTCCGCCGCGATCGTCTCCGGTCGAATACGAGAATCTGCAAATGCGACATCCTCCGGAATGTTTTTATCGAGATGGTGGCAAACCATCAGCATATCGAGATGCTCATCGAGCGTATTCTTCGTAAATGGCATCGTCGGATTTGTCGAGGACGGAAGCACATTCGGGGCAGAAGCTGCGCGGATGATATCCGGAGCATGACCACCGCCTGCGCCCTCGGTATGATAGGTGTGGATTGTTCGCCCATTAATCGCTCTGAGCGTATCCTCAACGCATCCACCTTCGTTCAACGTATCGGTATGAATTGCGACCTGAACATCGTACTCATCTGCGACATTGAGACAGTGATCGATGACTGCCGGTGTCGCGCCCCAGTCCTCATGAATCTTGAGTCCCATCGCACCCGCCTTGACCTGCTCAATCAGCGATGCCTCATCGGAACAGTTTCCTTTTCCGAGAAAACCGAGATTCATCGGATACTCCTCCGCCGACTCGAGCATTCTCGCAAGGTTCCACGGTCCCGGTGTGCACGTCGTCGCATTCGTTCCGTCCGCCGGTCCGGTTCCTCCGCCGATCATCGTCGTCACGCCTGAAAACAGCGCGCAGTCAATCTGTTGCGGACAGATGAAATGAATGTGCGTGTCGATTCCGCCCGCAGTCACAATCATCCCCTCAGTTGCAAGAGCTTCTGTCGAAGCGCCGACCGTCATTCCTGGTGTGATTCCATCCATGATATCCGGATTGCCCGCTTTTCCGATGCCGACAATCTTTCCGTCCTTAATTCCGATATCTGCCTTGTAGATTCCCGTGTAATCCACAATCAGCGCATTTGTCAGCACGAGATCGAGATCCCCGTCCGCACTCGTCGTCTTCACCGACTGACCCATCCCATCGCGGATCGTCTTTCCACCACCGAACTTGATCTCATCTCCGTAGCGCGTCATATCGTATTCCACCCGCGCAATCAGATTGGTATCTGCAAGCCGAATCCGATCTCCGGTTGTCGGACCGTACATCATGCTATATTGTTTTCCACTGATTTTGAAACTCATCTCGCCAGTCCTCCTTGTCTATGCATCTAAATTCCTCTCATCTGTTTCGCTCTCGCACGCTCAAGCGCCCGATCAAGATTTTCCGGGATCGCCTCTCCGACGGTCAGATCGTTGCATCCGTAGACAATTTTCTTTCCTCCAAGTGCGACGAGTCTGACAAGTCGTTTCTCTCCCGGCTCAAAACGCACAGAAGTTCCGGATGGAATATCCAGCCGGAATCCAAATGCTTCTTTTCGATCAAATTCCAAACAGCGATTGACTTCAAAAAAATGGAAATGAGAGCCAACCTGAACCGGTCTGTCTCCCATGTTCGCCACCATCAACTCTCGCGTCTCTTTTCCCTCATTCAAAACGATGTCCCGATCAAGGGGCAAAATCTCTCCCGGTCTCATAAGCCAGCCTCCTTCGCATTTTTTCGCGCCTCCCAGCAGGACGGTCCCGGCTGAATCGGATTGTGGACTGTCACGAGCTTTGTCCCGTCGGGGAAGGTTGCCTCAACCTGAACCTCCCCGACCATATCTGCAACGCCGTCCATCACATCCTCCTCGCTCAAGAGTTTTCGCCCAAGCTCCATCAGCTCCACGACCGATTTTCCATCGCGGGCAAGCTCGAGAAGTTCTGAACTCAGGTAAGCGACTGCCTCCACATAGTTGAGTTTCAGTCCTCTCGCCCGTCGCTCCCCTGCAAGCTGTCCCGCCATATGGAGCATCAGTTTTTCCTGTTCCTTTGGTGTCAGTCTCATTTTGAAAATCCTCCTCCATCTATTCCAGTCAGCACGTTACAACGACATCGTTGCCTGAAGTTTTTCCTGATCGAGGTCTGCCGGAGCACCGTCCATGATGATGCGCCCGTTTTCCATCACATAACAGTAATCTGCGATTTCCAGAACGAATTCAAGATACTGTTCCACAATCAAGACCGCCATTCGGGATTTGAGTCCGGTGATGACTCTTCCGATCTCCTGAATGATCGATGGCTGAATGCCCTCTGTCGGCTCATCGAGAATCAAAATCTTCGGCTCTGACACAACGGCTCTCGCGATTGCCAACTGCTGTTGCTGTCCGCCTGAGAGATCTCCGCCCTTTCTCTGAAGAAACTCTTTGAGGATCGGAAACGTCTCAAAAATGAAATCCGGGATCTCGCCTTTTCCCTTCTTTGCTTCCAGTCCGAGAAGAATATTTTCCTCGACCGTCAACTGTGGGAAAATCTCTCTGCCCTGCGGGACATAGCCGATTCCCCTTCTCGCCCTCTCGTAAGCCGGAAGATGAATCAGTTCCTCCCCGTCAAGCTGGATACTTCCCTCCGGGGTCTTCACAAGCCCCATGATCGCCTTCATCGTTGTCGTCTTTCCTGCTCCATTTCTTCCCACCAGACAGGTGATCCGTCCGGTCGGTGCCTCAAGATCTACATGGCGCAGAACCATTCCCTCGCCGTAAGTTGCATACAAACTTTCTGTCTTAAATGTCATACCCGATCACCTCCATTTTAGCCTCTGCCCAGATACACGTCAATGACCTTCTGGTTCTTCTGAACCGAGTCCATTGTGCCCTCATCGAGCACCTGTCCCTCATGAAAAACTGTGACGGTGTCCGAGACATCCTTTGCAAACTGCATGTCGTGCTCCACCACGATGATCGAGCAGTCCTTCTTGATTTTTTTCAGGAGTTCCGCAGTCTTTTCCGTCTCTTTTCTTCCCATTCCTGCGACCGGCTCATCGAGGAGCATCAGCTGTGGTTTTGCCGCCATCAGCATGCCGATTTCAAGCCACTGTTTCTCTCCGTGTGAGAGACTTCCGGGATATTTAAAACGCTTGTCCTGAAGACCGATGAACTCGAGAACGTAGTTCATGTAGTCCTTTTTTTCTTTTGAGAGTTTCAGAAATGTCGTGCAGTAGATCGAATGTTTTCTCGCGACTGCAAGCTCAATATTTTCCTCGATCGTGATGCCTCCAAATACGCTCGGTGCCTGAAACTTTCGACCGATTCCAAGATCCGAGATCTTGTACTCTCGCATCTTCGTCACATCTTTATCGCCATCCTTGTCACTGTGGAAAATGATATGTCCGTCTGAGACTTTATTCTTTCCGCAGATCGCATCGAGAATCGTCGTCTTTCCCGCTCCGTTCGGTCCGATGAAAAACCGGATCTCATTTTTTCCGACACTCGTGGAGACATCCTTGATCGCCTTAAAATCACCAAATTTTATACTCACATCCTGAATATCCAGAACCGGATCTTTTACTTCCATGATTCATTCTCCTTTCGCGTCTCTGTCTCTCTGCTCATTTCCTATCCTCAATACCAAAACCGATATCCGCAATTCTCTTATCTTTCGCCCTCACTCATGAATGAAAGGGAAATCGTGCCCGCACTACGAACCAATCAATGTGCACGGCTCTGCTTTTCCTCTGAGACGAAATTTTCCGTCTCTCTCGGCTTCTCATTCTTTCTGACCTCGAGCGCATGACGGATTCTTCCCGGAACCTCTTTCAGGGAAACAAATCCACCCGGAAGCCACAGAATTACGACAACAAAGAGAACACCGATGAAATACGACCACAGCTCCGGGAAATTCTCACTCGCGATCGTCTTGAATCCGTTGACGGCAAGAGCACCGAGGATCGGACCTGCAAGCGTTCCCTTTCCTCCGATTGCAACCCAGATGATCATCTCAACCGACGGCGTGATGCCAACCTCGTTCGGGGAAATGATGCCGACCTGACCGACATAGAGCGCACCTGCGATTCCGGCAATAACTGCAGAGAGCGCATAGACAAATACCTTGTAACTTGCGGTGTTGTAACCTGCGAATCCGGCACGATTCTCTCCGTCACGGATTGCGATCAGCACGCGACCGACACGGCGACCGGTCAGGAATCGGCAGACTCCGTAAATCAGAACCAGCGCGATCAGAGTTGCATAAAACATCTGAATCTTTGTGACCGGGGAGCTGATGCTCTTTCCGAAAATCGTCTTAAAGTCTGTCAGACCATTCGAACCACCTGTGTATGCCTGACTTCCGATCAAAAGCGTGCTCATAATCATCGCCATCGCCTGAGACAGAATTGAGAAATACACACCGCGGATCTTATTTAAGAATGTCAAATATCCGATCAGGATCGCAAGCGCCATCGGCACAAGAACTGCCATCGCAATCGCAAAAACCGGATTTGCAAACGGCTTCCAGAAGGTCGGCAGGGCGCTCATTCCGGTCCACTGCATGAAGTCCGGAAGAGCTCCGCCCGAGGCTTCGAGTTTCAGATACATCGCCATGCAGTAAGCGCCAAGTCCAAAGTAAACACCGTGACCGAGACTTAAAATTCCCGTGTATCCCCAGATCATATCAAGTCCGAGGGCGACAATCGCAAAGCACATA
Source organism: Brotaphodocola sp. (assembly GCF_050873365.1). Lineage (GTDB taxonomy): Bacteria > Bacillota > Clostridia > Lachnospirales > Lachnospiraceae > Brotaphodocola. Next base: position 123,875 of record NZ_JBNMIQ010000006.1, read on the forward strand.
TATTTTCCAAACAGGCTGACACGAAACATCGGCATGTAAAACGGAAGTGTGCCGAGAAACAAAAAGATCAGAAGAACCAGAATCGTGGTTCCCTTTATTTTCATCGCAGGTCTAGGTTTCATCGCTGTACCATCCTTTCCTCACCTTAACTCATTCAACGTTACCGCTCATGCATTACACCAACCATCACGGCTTGTTTTCTTTCCCGCTGTTCCTTAATAATAACAATAAGTACTTGGAAATCTCGCTTTCTCAATGAATTCTCGATTAATCCTCAAGGGAGCGGGTATGTACGGCAAAAATGCCCTTAGGACGAAACTGAAGCAGGATGATGACGCACACAAAGATCAGAACTTTTCCCATTGAAGCGGTTGTCACAAACTCAAATGCAGTCTCACCGACTCCGATAAATCCAGCTCCGAATACCGAACCGATGATGCTTCCTGCACCGCCCACAACAACCGTCATGAATGTATCCACGATGTAGTTCGTTCCGAGTGTCGGTCCGATTGCTCCGATCCAGGTCAGCGCACAACCGGCAAGTCCCGCAAGTCCTGAACCGATCGCAAACGTGGAAGCATCGATCCGGCTTGTGTTGACTCCAAGGCTCGCAGCCATGTTTCGGTTCTGCATAACCGCACGAATGTTTCTTCCCTGACGGGTCTTGAACATCAGCGCATAGACACCGAGGAGACAGATAACTGCAATCAGGAGAATGAAAAGACGTTTGTACGGAAGGGCGAGCATACCGGAAATCTTTAAGCTGTTCTCAAGGAAGGACGGTGCCTCCACTCCGACGTTCGGAGAACCAAAAATGCTTCGTGCTCCCTGCTGGAGAATCAGGCTGATGCCCCAGGTCACAAGCAGGCTGTCCGCCGCTCTTCCATAGAGCTTTCTAATAATCAGCTTTTCCAGAATCAGACCGCAGAACCCTGCGACGAGAAAAGAAAGAAGAATTGCCACGATGCAGTAACTGTCAAATACCGATGCCGGAAGATACTTCTTAAAAAAGTTCTGAACGACGTAGGCGGTGTAAGCCCCGATCATGATAAATTCTCCGTGAGCCATGTTGATGACTCCCATAAGTCCAAATGTAATCGCCAGTCCAAGCGCTGCCAAAAGCAGAATGGAACTGACGCTGATTCCGTTAAACAACTGCATCAGAAATAGTTCCATAGTTTTCTCTCCCTTCCAGTTTTTTCTCAAACCAAATCCTGTTTTGCTCTCACCAAAATGAATTTTGCCTCTTAACGAAGACATCCCGACCGAAGTCGGGATGCCATTATCACCATTGTCTGTGAACGATATTCTCTTTTGCCAAGTTCTTTTTACTGAGTGGAAAGTCCGCTCGCCCACTCGTAAGTGCTTAAGTACGGGTCCGGCTTCACTGCCTCGTCCGTGCTCCAAACCTCATCGATCAGACCGTCTGCATTGATCTTACCGATTCGTACCGGCTTGTACATGTGCTGGTTGTCACCGTCGATTGTGATCGTGCCCTCCGGAGCGGAGAACTCAATTCCGCCTGCTGCCTCTTTTACTTTGTCAACATCGGTGGAACCTGCCTTCTCAACGGCTTTCGCCCAGAGATAAACAGCATCATAACCAGCCTCAATCGGATCATCCGTCACACGGTCCTCTCCGTATTCTGCCTTGTACGCCTCAACGAATTTCTCGTTTTCCGGTGTGTCGGTCGTCTCATAATAGTTCCATGCGGTCAGATGACCTTCCAGATAAGAAGCACCGATTCCGGCAACCTCCTCCTCTGCGATCGATACGGAGAGGGTCTGGATCTGATCCGGTGTCAGTCCTGCATCCTTGTACTGCTTGAAGAATGCAACGTTGGAATCACCATTCAGGGTGTTGAAAATGAAGTCCGGCTGTGCCTGCTGGATCTTGCTGATGATCGTCGTGTAATCGGTGTGACCCATCGGGGTGTACTCCTCACCGACAACCTCCATTCCAAGTGCCTCAGCCTGCTTCTTCACGATCTCATTTGCCGTGCGCGGGAAAACGTAATCGGAACCGAGCAGGAATACTTTCTTTCCGTAATTCTCGCTCATGTACTCGATTGCCGGAACAATCTGCTGGTTCGGAGCAGCTCCCACATAAAAGATGTTCGGGGATGACTCCATGCCCTCATACTGTACCGGATACCACAGAAGACCATTGTTGCTCTCAAATGTCGGAAGCACTGCCTTTCTGCTTGCAGAAGTCCAACATCCAAATACCGTTGCAACCTTGTCATTCAGAAGAAGTTTCTCTGCCTTCTCCTTGAATGTTGCGTTGTCGGAAGCTCCATCCTCCACAACCGGCTCGAGCTGTTTTCCGAGGACACCACCAGCCTCGTTGATCTCCTTGATTGCCAGAAGCTCTGCATCCTTCACCGACGTCTCACTGATCGCCATCGTTCCGCTCAGGGAATGAAGGATTCCAACCTTGATCGTATCACCCGATGATTCCGGGGTGCTCGCCTGCTCGCTTCCAGACTCTGAAGTCTTGCTCTCTGTCTCAGTTGATGCACTGCTTCCCGATACCTCCGACATTGCACCACCGCTACAGCCTGCGAGGGAAAATGCCATTGCAACCGCCATGACTGCGCTTGCCACTCTGTTCATCTTCTTCATAATTGTTTCCTCCTCATCAAGTTTTTCGTTCTGGCTTTCCGCCGTATGAAAAGTCCGATAAAAATTTTTTTGAAATAAAAAAATAGCCGTCCGTTCCCTCTTTTTGGAACATGACAGCTTCGTCTTTTCATACCGCTTATTTTGTTTTTCCTGCGTTCTGCAGATGAGAGAATCATACATGATTTGTGACGTAAAAAAAACCATACATTTTCGGTTTTATACCCGACATTTTCGGATTTCAGCATGATTTCCGGTATCCGGCAGGGGTGTAGCCCGTATAATTTTTGAACAGTTTTGTAAAATAATCCACGGTCGCATACCCGAGTTCCTCGCTGATTTCATAGACTTTTTTGTTCGTTCCGCGGAGCATTCCCTTCGCCTTTTCCATCCTCATTCGCATGCAGTAATCCGAGATCGTGACCCCGGTTCGCCGTCGAAATCGTTTTCCCATGTAGTCACGACTCAAGTCAAGCTGTTGCTCGAGATAATCCTGAATATTCTCCATCGAGGCATTCTGTTCCACAATTCCGGCAATCCGGTTGACAAGGGAATCCGGAGTTACCAGCTCATATCGACGGATGCGCTCTAAAAACTCTGTGATCACCTGCTTTGCAAACCGGCGAATCTCCGCCCCCTCGCTCTCCATTTTCTGAATTTCAATCTCTCCGGAATCTCCCTCTTTCCCACTCCATTTTTCACTGAGTTTTTTGCTGAGTTTTCCACAGAATCGCCCACTTCCGTCCGGAATATCCACAGGATCTAAGAAGCGCAACCAGAGCGCTTCCTCCTCCATCTTCTGCCAGATCTGCTCGAGAATATCCAGGACCCGCCCGCGAAGCTCCGCCTCGGGATTTAAACAACCTCGCTTTGCCTCTACACAGAGTTCCTCCACGATCGCTGTGATATTGATATCCGCCTGATCCGGGTTCTCAAGCAATTTGCGGTAAAACCGGATTCCCGTATCCTCCTCAGGCACAAGCCGACTCCTGCCGGCGAAAAACAGAGCTTCGGTCAATTTCTCCTCGCTGTACGGTTTTTCAATGTAATCGACTGCGCCGAGACGCATCCCCTCCCGCGCACAGTAAAAGTCATTCTGAGGACCGGCCAAAATCACACAGGAACCATATCCGCTATCCCGGATCTGCCTGCAAAGTTCCAGCCCTCCCATCACCGGCATCGTCACATCTGCAATCACAATGTCATAGCGGTTCACCGCCATCTTTTCGAGGGCATCCTTTCCGTTCACTGCAACTCCAGCCAGCCTGTAAAATCCATGTCTCCAGAGCGGATACGAACACGCCTGCGCCCTCGTCCGCTCCTCATTCTCCACAAGAAGTACCTGATACACGATTCGGATTCCTCCTCTCTAAAAAAATGTGCCTTGATTCCAAAAAGAATGTGCTTTAGCACAAAAAGAGGCGGAGCACCCGATCACGATATTCGCCATCGAATGCTCCGCCTCTGCTCTTATGTTGTTGGATTATACCGAATTATTTGTGAAATTGCAAGTGGTGATTAAAACTTCTCTCATTCCCACCCGTATACTGTAACGTGAGAATTTATTTTCCGTAGTAAGCCTTCAGGTACATCTCCTTGATCTCGCTCATCAGCGGGTATCTCGGGTTTGCACCAGTACACTGATCATCGAATGCCTGCTCGGTCATTGCATCCAGAGTGTCGAGGAAGTACTTCTCATCTACGCCGTAGTCTGCGATCGTCTTCTTCACGCCGACAGCCTCTTTGAGTGCATGGATCTTCTCGATCAGCTTGTTTACAGCCTCCTCATCGTTCTTAGCCTGGATACCTACGAAGCGAGCGCACTCTGCGTATCTTGCGCGGGTGTGCGGATACTCGTACTGCGGGAAGGTACCCATCTTTCTCGGAACCTCTGCGGAGTTGTATGCAATTACAAGCTCAAGCATCAGCGCATTTGCGATGCCGTGCGGGATGTGATGGAAAGCACCCAGTTTATGTGCCATGGAGTGACATACTCCAAGGAAGGCATTGTTGAATGCCATACCAGCCATGCAGGAAGCATCTGCCATCTTGCATCTTGCCTCAACATCGTTTCCGTTGTTGTAAGCGCGTGGGAGATACTCGAATACGTTCTTCATTGCCTTGAGTGCGAGACCATCGGTGTAGTCGCTTGCCATCACGGAAACGTAAGCCTCGAGTGCGTGTACCAGAACATCGACACCAGATGCGCTCGTCAGACCCTTCGGCTGGCTCATCATGTTGTCTGCATCGACGATGGACATATCCGGGAGCAGTTCGTAGTCAGCCAGCGGATACTTGATTCCGGTCTCCTGATCGGTGATAACTGCGAAGGAGGTCACCTCAGAACCGGTACCGGAGGAGGTCGGGATTGCTACGAAGTATGCCTTCTCACCCATCTTCGGGAAGGTGTATACACGCTTACGGATATCCATGAAGCGCATTGCCATATCCTGGAAGTCTACTTCCGGATGCTCGTACATTACCCACATGATCTTTCCGGCATCCATTGCGGAACCACCACCGAGTGCGATGATGACATCCGGCTTGAATGCGCTCATTGCCTTTGCACCTGCCTGTGCGTTTGCCAGAGTCGGGTCCGGCTGTACATCGGAGAAGCACTGGTATACGATACCCATCTCATCCAGCTTGTCGGTGATCGGCTTCGTATAACCGTTCATGTATAAGAAGGAGTCGGTTACGATGAAAGCTCTCTTCTTGCCAAGTACGTCTTTCAGCTCGCTTAATGCGACTGGCATACATCCTTTCTTGAAGTATACCTTCTCAGGTGCACGGAACCACAGCATGTTCTCTCTCCTCTCAGCCACAGTCTTGATATTGATCAGGTGTTTTACACCAACGTTCTCGGATACGGAGTTGCCACCCCAAGAACCACATCCAAGTGTCAGAGACGGAGCCAGTTTGAAGTTGTAGATGTCACCGATACCACCCTGAGAAGACGGGGTATTTACAAGGATACGGCAGGTCTTCATTGCTGCTGCATGCTTTGCGAGTTTCTCTTTCTCGTTGACATTGACATACAGGGAAGAAGTATGACCGTAACCGCCATCTGCTACCAGTCTCTCTGCCTTTGCGATTGCCTCGTCGAAGGTCTGTGCCTTGTACATAGCCAGTACCGGAGACAGCTTCTCGTGTGCGAACTCCTCGCTCAGCTCTACGGACTCAACCTCACCGATCAGGATCTTGGTATCTTCCGGAACATCAACACCTGCGAGCTTTGCGATCGTGTGTGCCTTCTGACCAACGATCTTTGCGTTCAGCGCGCCGTTGATGATGATTGTCTTTCTTACCTTATCAAGCTCATCCGGCTTTAAGAAGTAGCATCCGCGGTAGATGAACTCTTTCTTTACTTCTTCGTACACCGGAGCCAGAACGGTTACGGACTGCTCAGATGCACAGATCATACCATTATCAAAGGTCTTGGAGTGGATGATCGAGTTAACTGCCAGCTTGATATCAGCGGTGTCATCGATGATTGCCGGAGTGTTTCCTGCACCTACGCCGAGTGCCGGTTTGCCGGAGGAGTAAGCTGCCTTAACCATTCCCGGACCACCGGTTGCAAGGATGATGTCTGCATCCTTCATAACGGTGTTGGTCAGCTCCAGTGACGGAACATCGATCCATCCGATGATGCCTTCCGGTGCACCAGCCTTAACTGCTGCATCCAGAACAACCTTTGCTGCTGCAATCGTGGATGCCTTAGCACGCGGATGCGGGGAAATGATGATCGCATTTCTTGTCTTCAGACAGATCAGAGTCTTGAAGATTGCGGTAGAAGTCGGGTTCGTCGTCGGGATAACAGCTGCAACCAGACCGATCGGCTCTGCGATCTTCTTGATGCCGTATGCCTTATCTTCCTCGATGACTCCGCAGGTCTTCGTGTTCTTGTAAGCGTTGTAGATATACTCAGCTGCGTAGTTGTTCTTGATGACCTTATCCTCTACGATACCCATTCCGGTCTCTTCCACAGCCATCTTTGCCAGCGGGATTCTCATCTTGTTCGCTGCCAGTGCTGCACGGTAGAAAATCTCATCTACCTGCTCCTGAGTATAGGTAGCAAATATCTTCTGCGCCTCGCGCATTGCTTTCATCTTGGCTTCCAGAGCTTCCACGTTGTCAATGATTCCGGAAGTTACTACTTCTTCTTTCTTTGCCATCTTGATTCTCCTCCAAAAATGTTATTCTCTAACTCAATGTCTTGATGTCTGTGTCTCATAATCGATGAATCGATGTTAGGTTGACGATGTTTCTTTGTTGTAATGTTCTCGTTGTTTTTTGCTTGATATTTTTTTAACAACTTGATTCTATATGCATTATATCGAATCGTTAAATAATTGTCAATATGTCTTTTCAAGTTTTTTTCTATTTTTTAAAAAAATACATTTCTGTTATTTTTCGATGATTTTGCGTTACTGTTCACGCGCACATGCCCAGTAACGGAATTTGCCGTGGCTTCGCATTTAAATACGGCAAATTCCCGCAGAGCGTCGACTTAAATCAAACGAATTCTCCCCTGATACAAGAAAAAGTCCGGCATCCCGGACTCTCCTCATTTTTCGTATTTGATTTTTTGTATTTAACTTTTTATATCTTACTGCTCTCTTTCCTTATATCCGAGTGCCTGCTCCAATGCCTCCTTCTCCTCATTTCCGAGAAGAACTTCGGTCTCTCCGCGATCCACCTCTTTCAGATACAGGTAACAACCCTCTCTGCTGTGAACCGAATTGATGACAAATCCGGTGTTCGTGTAGTCGAGGATGGCAAGGGCGAAGCTCAAATTTCCGCCCATCCCCTGAAATGCATTGTACTTTACAATTCCAATTTTCTGAAAAGCCGCCCGGCTGTTCTTGTTCGCCGTCCGGATCGCGTCCTTATTTGCGCGATCCTGAGAGCGCAGTTCGAGAATCTCATCCATCTGCTCGGAGATCAGCTCCTCGAGAGATTCCGCATCTTTTCCTCTCATGAAATAATCGTATCCGCGATAGAGCTGTTGCATCTTCAAAACTCCCACAAACACGACGATCAGAAGGATCAGATTCAGAACTGCCAGCGCCAGAATAATATAAAACGGATCAATCCCAAGATTATTGAGAATGCTTCCTTCCATTCTGTCTTCCACTCCTATCTATTTCTGTGTATCTTTTGTCACTACTTTGTCTGCAATCCGATGTTACTGATGTTACTGAATGGACTCAAGTAATTCGATGATCCGCTCAAGCTCAGACTGAGAATAATACGAGATCTCGATCTTTCCTCTGTTGTTATCCTTTCGATTGATGACAACCTGAGTTCCGAGAATCTCTTTCAGACGATCCTCAAGATCCCGATAGACCATCGCAATCTGCTCATCCTCCCTCGTCTCCAAAGGTTTCTGATCCAGATTTTCAGTCATTTTCTCGGTGATCTTCTCTTTCGCTGTCTCCGCTTCCTTCGCCGTCGAAACAGAGGTCTCCGCCATATCCGCAGTCTTCTCGGCAGACTCTGCACTTACACCTGCATCCTCCACCACTGCCTTTGCGTTGGTCTCTTCTGCCATCTCTTCCTTCTTCTCTTTTCCGAAGGTTTTGACGGCTCTCTCAACCTCGCGGACGTTGAGGTGATCTCTCTCCACGATCTTTGCCAGTTCCAGCTGTTGATCCTGATCCTGAAGGCTCAAAATCGCGCGCGCATGACCGCTCGTGATTCTCTTTTCCGAAACCATCTTCTGAACTTCCGGATTCAGATAGAGCAGACGAACGCTGTTTGTGATAACGGTACGGCTCTTCGATACGCGCTTTGCAATCTCTCCCTGCGTCATGCGGAATTCGAGCATCAGGCGCTCATATGCCTTTGCCTCCTCAATCGGGTCTAAGTCCTCTCTCTGAAGGTTCTCAATCAGAGCGATCTCCATCGCCTCCTGAGGGCTGAACTCGCGGACGACAACCGGAACTTTCTCAACTCCTGCGATTCTCGCCGCACGCCATCTGCGCTCTCCTGCGACAATCTCATAGTGATCTCTCTTCTTCTGGACGAGAAGTGGCTGAAGAACTCCATACTGCTTGATGGACTCTGCCAGCTCGTTGAGCTGTTCCTCGTCAAAATATTTTCTCGGCTGATCCGGGTTCGGCTCAATCTCCGTCACCTTGACGAAAAGCTCCTTCTGAGCCTCTGCACCGTCTGCACTCTTTCCGGAAACCTCGTCTACAACTTCCTCTCCGAAAAATGCACCAAGTCCTCTTCCAAGTCCCTTTCTGCTTCTTCTCATTCCTCTCCCCCTCTGTTGATTACTTCTGAAGCAAGCATCCGATAGCTCTCCGCACCGCTCGAACGTGAGTCATAAAGATTGATCGGCATTCCGTGGCTCGGGGCCTCCGCCAGTCTCACATTTCGCGGAATGATCGTCTTATAAATCGTCTCGTTGAGATGTTTCTTTACATTCTCCACCACCTCAAGCGAGAGATTTGTTCTCGCATCGTACATCGTGAAAACGACACCCTCCAGTTCCAAATCCGGATTCAGGCGCTTCTTCACCATCTCGACCGTCTGAAGAATCTGGCTTAAACCCTCCAGCGCATAGTACTCACACTGAATCGGGACAAGCACCGTATCCGCCGCAGTCAGCGCGTTGATTGTCAAGATATTTAGAGACGGCGGACAGTCAATGATAATGAAATCATAAGAATCCGAAATCTTCTTGAGTTCTGTGCGAAGAAGAGATTCCTTATTCTTCACATCGAGAAGCTCAATCTCTGCCGCCGCAAGATTCATATCCGACGGCATCACATCGAGATTTTCCTGTACGTCCTGATAAATGCATGCATCCAGTCCGCAGTCTCCAAGTAACAGCTCATAGACAGTCTTGTCCATGTCTTCCTTCTCAAATCCCAGTCCGCTCGTGGCATTTCCCTGCGGATCAAAATCCACCGACAGAACCTTCTGTCCTGCCTCTGCCAGACACGCCGAAAGATTGATCGCCGTGGTCGTCTTTCCCACGCCACCTTTCTGATTTGCAATCGCTATTATTCTACCCATTCTGCATCCTTTTTATATGTATCTCTCATGGGTCTCCCTGCGGAAAGGTTCGGATTCTCCGCGGAAACCCGTTCTTTTTTACGGGGAATAGTATAACACAATTTTTTTTGTTTTCCTATAAGAAATCAATGAAATGCTTGCTGGAAGTTGTCTGATAATTCGTTCCTGTGAAACTGCTCTATCTATCTGATTCTAATTTTCTGTCTTTTTATTGTCTATCCCGACAATTTGTACTATAATATCAACAGATCTGTTGCTCTTTACGCTCAGATCAAACCTGTCTCGCCTGCAACAAGGAGGTATTCTATGAAGGCAAAAAACAAATTATTGACCCTGCTGATCCTGTCTGCCACTACCGCTGCCTCCGTCGCAGCTATCAATAAAATCATCAAAGTCACAGCTGTGTCAAAGAATCTTTTAAACGATGATAAGTCCAAGTCGCTGTGCTTCAAATGGCGTCTTGGAAATGTACACTACACAAAATCAGGAAGCGGAATGCCTCTGCTTCTGATCCACGATCTGAATTCCGCCTCAAGCGGTTACGAGTGGAGTCGAATTGTCTCCTCTCTTCAGAATGATTACACCGTCTACACGATCGATCTTCTCGGATGTGGACGCTCAGAGAAGGCAAATATGACGTACACAAATTATCTCTACGTCCAGCTGATCTCTGATTTCATCAAATCTGAGATCGGTCACCGCACAAGCGTCATCGCAACCGGAGAGTCCGCATCGATCCCGATCATGGCATGCGCCAACAAGCCGGAGCTTTTTGACCAGCTGATGTTCATCAATCCGCTTAGTGTACAGGATTTCTGTCAGATGCCGGGAAAAGCATCAAAGATGTATAAGTTCGTCGTAGAGCTTCCGATGATCGGAACCCTTCTCTACAACATCGCAAACAGCCGTCAGGCAATCCATGAGCGTTTCGTTGCGTCCGGCTTCCAGAATCCGTATTCCGTCAAATCCTCGTATGTGGATGCCTACTATGAGTCTGCACATCTCGGTGCATCTTCAAAATCCATGTATGCGAGCATAAGCTGTAATTACACGCGCTGTAACATCGTCAACGCACTCCGCAAGATCGACAACAGCATGTACATCATCGGCGGAAATGGAATCGAACACATCGAAGACCGACTGAATGAGTACAAGGAATACAATTCCGCGATTGAGACTGCGCTGATTCCGGGCGCAAAGGGACTGCCTCAGCTTGAGACTCCGGAAGAACTCGTCGAGCTGATCCGTACCTATATTCACTAAGTTCCGCTCACTGCGCACAATTTTCTGTGAAATTATGAAATAAAAAAGCGATTTTCCAATCTCATCTGAGGTATCCCCTCAACCGGATAGGAAAATCGCTTTTTCTCTTAATGTCCTAATATCACTCAGCCTTATTTATTACTCTTACTCATTCATCGCCTTGATTGCAGAGATTGTGCGAGCATAATCTGCCTGCACCTGTGTCCAGAGACGATTTGCCTCAGCCAGATCAATTGCCTTGTCCTCACCTGCCGGACGAAGGCACTCCGTCAGATCGGAAGAGGACTGCGCAAGACCGTCAAATCCCATGTTCTGGGCAACGCCCTTGATCGTGTGTGCGGCACGGAATGCCTCTTTATAATCCTCCGCCTGCATCGTCTGCTCCAGCTGTGAATAGCTCGGATCATCCACAAATTTAAGTACAAATTTTTTAATCAATCCTTCACTGCGAAGACGAGACAGAACTGCATCAAAGTCTGCTCCCATTGCTTCATAACACTCTCTCAGATTCATCTTCTCTATCTCCTTTCATCCAGCCGGAAGACTTCTTCCGCTCTTCCAATCACACCTACTCTGAGGGCTTCCTCGCCATCAGACCACAGCGTTCTCGCTACCAGACGATGTTCCTTCAACTCACCGAACGCATGAATCTTGATCTTGATATCGATCGACGGATTCTCCGGTGTCGTCTTTGCAAGCTCTGCCCGAACCATTTCCAATGTATCCTGATCCTGAAGTAACGCAGATTCTTTTCTGAGATCAAGCTGGTTCTTTTTCAATCCCAGAAGACGTCTTCCCCAGTTTGAGAACAGGATCACATTCGTCAGCTCGCTGTAATCAAATACCAGCGTTCTCTCATGCTCAAAGAAGAATTCCTTCTTTGCCTGCTCAATTCGCATCTGGTTGATCGAGTAGCCGTATCCGTGTAATTTCTTATGCTTGAGAATCTGCTCCACCGTCTCATGCACCTGAAACTCTCTCTCCGGTGAATTTACAGCAAGCTCTCTCTGAATATCTCCCGCTACTTCAAGCAGGCAGTCCAGCAACAGCGGATTGAATGCACCGCACTCTCCGTTCATGATCATGTTGATCGCAGTCTCATGCGAAAATGCCTTCTTGTAACATCGCTCACTCGTCAGCGCATCGTAGACATCGGCAAGGGAGACAATCTGTGCGGAAATCGGAATCTCATCTCCTTTGAGTCCATCCGGATATCCCTTTCCGTCGTATCTCTCATGATGCCAGCGACAGATCTCATATGCCGTCTTCACAAACGGCTCATTCTGATAAGCCGTGATCGCAGACAGCATCGAAGCTCCGACTGCCGAGTGCGTTTTCATAATCTCAAATTCTTCTTTGGTCAGTCTTCCCGGTTTGTTGATGATCTCATCCGGGATACTGATCTTTCCAATGTCATGAAGTGCCGATGCCGTGGAGATTCGGATGATATCTTCCTGAGTCAGTGGATATCTGTCCGTCTTTTCTACAAGGTGCTGAAGCAGAATCTCTGTCATCGTATTTATGTGAAGGACGTGAAGTCCACTTTCGCCATTTCTAAACTCCACAATATGACTGAGGATATTCACCATCATACTGTTGTTTCGTTCTTTCTCATAAACCTGATCCGCAACAAGACCTACCAGACGTTTCTGTTTTGCATAAAGCATCAGGGTATTTTCTACTCTGCGCCGTACAATCAGCGCGTCAAACGGACGGCTGATGTAATCCGTTACACCAAGTTCATAGGCGCGCTCCATGTAAGAAGATGCTCGCTCTGCTGAAATCATGATGACCGGAATATTGTCAATCAGATGATACTTGTTCATGATTGCCAATACCTCAAAACCATCCATCTCCGGCATGGTAATGTCCAGAAGAACCAGATCAATAGCATCGGAATATTTGCGGATGAGTTCAACTGCCTGTACTCCATTTTCTGCTTCCAGAGTCCGATAATCTTCCTGAAGCATATCCGTCAGGATCGCACGATTCATCTCAGAATCATCTACAATTAAAATGACCTGTTTTTCCTGAATCTTGTCATCCGTTTCTGTCTGTCTCATTCCATCCCCTCCTTTATCTCTGAATTTCAATGGATTTTTCCAAAATGTATCCCATTTCCTTATTATACGGGAAAATTCAAACGAAAACAAGCACTCATATATATAACGCTTGAGTTTTCTTCTCATTCCGGATACAATGAAAGGAAAAACAGGAAAGGAAGTGTTTATCCAAATGATTCGCTTCAATCACTTTAACTTCAATGTCCTTGATCTGAAAAAAAGTATCGCCTTCTATGAGGAGGCTCTGAACCTGCTTCCGGTCAGAGAAAAAACTGCGGAGGACGGCTCTTTCAAGCTCGTTTACCTCGGTGACGGAATCTCTGACTTCACCCTCGAACTGACCTGGCTCAAGGAGCGCACCGAACCTTACGATCTCGGCGAATGTGAATTCCATCTCGCTTTCACAACCGACGAGTTCGAGGCACTCCACGCCCGCCACAAAGAGATGGGGATCATCTGCTTTGAGAACGAAGCAATGGGAATCTACTTCATCGGCGATCCGGACGGATACTGGATTGAGATTGTACCTGCAAGATAAAAAGATACAAAAAGGGGACTGGCAGATGCCAGCCCCCTTTTATTTCAATCTTCCACAAGTATCTTCTTTATGCGATCGGCTCCTTCGCCGGAACTCCGGCTTTTCTCGGAAAACGCTTCGGCGTCTTCTCTGTCTTCTTGATCATCACAAGACTTCTGTCCGCCTCTGCACCGGAAAGTGTAAATCTCACAACGTTTTCCACATTTCCGCCGAGAACCTGAATCGCCTTCTCGCCGGCTTTCAGCTCCTCATCGATCTTTCCCGACTTGTACGGCACAAAGTATCCACCGACTTTCACGAACGGCAGGCAGTACTCCGACAATGATGCAGTATTTGCAACCGCCCGCGATACACTGAAATCGTACTGCTCGCGATACTGTGGATTCTTTCCAAAATCCTCAGCTCTTCCGTGGATTGTCTCGACATCCTCAAGACCAAGCTCCCCGATGACCTCATTCAAAAATTTGATTCTCTTATTCAGCGAATCGAGAAGTGTCACCTTGAGCTCCGGAAATGCAATCTTGAGCGGAAGTCCCGGAAATCCCGCTCCCGTTCCGACATCGATCAGCTTCGCGCCATCAAGCGCGGACGCCTCAACGGCGCGCACGAGCGCAAGGCTGTCCACAAAATGCTTCTCTGCGACATCCCCGACCTCGGTGATTCCGGTCAGGTTCATCACCTTGTTCCACTCAACAAGAAGTTCATAGTAGCGATAGAACTGTTCCATCTGCTTCTCAGACAATTCCAGTCCTGCCTCCCGAACTCCGACTTCCATTTTTTCTCTAAAAATTTCTTCCATTCCGGCTTTTTTCCCTTATCCTCTCTTAGCTTTCCTGTTTCTTTTCGTGACTGCCATGACTACCATGACCGCTGTGACGCAACTGCTCCAAATGCACCAGAAGAACGGAGATGTCCGCCGGTGAAACACCGGAGATTCTGGATGCCTGACCGATCGACGCCGGCTTGTAGAGATTGAGCTTCTGCACTGCCTCAATTCTCAGGCTGTTCACCGTGCTGTAATCAAAGTCCGGATCAAGACGCTTGCTCTCGAGCTTCTTAAACTGTGCGACCTGTTGCATCTGACGCTTTAAATATCCCTCATACTTCACATTGATATTGACCTGCTCGGCAGTATCGCGCGGAAGCTCCGGACGCTTCGGATCAATCTCTGCAAGCATAAAGTAATCAAGCTCCGGTCGTCTCAGAAGCTCTGCCATCGTCGCTCCGGTCTTGAGCTCGGTACTTCCGTGTGCGCGCAAAAATGCCTGCACTCTCTCGTTTGCTCCTGTCGTTGTGTGCTCAAGGCGATCGACCTCCGCCTCAATATCCTTCTGCTTCTGGCAGACTCTTTCATACTCCTCATCGCTGACGAGTCCGATCTCATGACCGATTCCACGAAGGCGAAGATCCGCATTGTCCTGTCTGAGGAGCAGACGATACTCGGCACGCGAGGTCATCATTCGATACGGCTCATGGTTCTCCTTCGTCACAAGATCATCGATCAGAACTCCGATATAAGCCTGAGAACGGTCAAGAATCACCGGTTCCCGTCCGAGTACCTGCATCGACGCGTTGACTCCTGCCATAAATCCTTGAACCGCTGCCTCCTCATATCCGGAACTTCCGTTAAACTGACCACCGCTGAAAAGTCCGTGAATCGCCTTAAACTCAAGCGAAGATTTGAGCTGACGGGAATTGATGCAGTCGTACTCAATCGCATACGCATTTCGCACGATTTTCACATTCTCAAGTCCCGGTACGGTGCGGTACATCGCATACTGCACATCCTCCGGCAGAGAACTCGACATTCCACCAAGATACATCTCATTCGTGTAAAGTCCCTCCGGCTCCACAAAGACCTGATGGCGGGACTTATCCGGGAACTTCACAACCTTGTCCTCGATCGACGGGCAGTAGCGCGGACCTGTTCCCTCGATTGCTCCGGAAAACAGCGGGGAGCGATCAAGGTTGTCGCGGATAATCTGGTGCGTCTCCTCATTCGTGTAAGTCAGCCAGCAGGATACCTGATCCTTCTGCACCGACTCCGGATCGGTCGAAAACGAGAACGGCACAATTCTCTCATCTCCAAACTGCTCCTCCATCTTTGAGAAATCAATGCTTCTCTTGTCCACACGCGCTGGAGTTCCGGTCTTAAATCGGAACATCTCCACCCCGTTTGCAATCAGGGAATCCGTCAGGTGGTTTGCTGCCTGAAGTCCGTTCGGACCTGTCGCATTGCTGACTTCCCCGTAGATACAGCGCGCACGCAGGTAGGTTCCGGTTGCCAGAACAACTGCCTTCGCATGGTAGATGGCTCCTGAGAACGTCTTAACTCCCTTTATGCAGTGATCCTCCACGATCAGCTCGGAGACCTCCGCCTGACGAATCGTCAGATGGTCGGTATTCTCCAGTGTCCGGCGCATATGACGGCTGTACTCCTGCTTGTCTGCCTGAGCACGCAGAGAGTGGACTGCCGGTCCCTTCGACTCATTGAGCATCTTTGACTGGATAAACGTCGCGTCAATGTTTTTTCCCATCTCTCCGCCGAGCGCATCGAGTTCGCGGACGAGATGTCCCTTCGAGCTTCCGCCGACATTCGGGTTACACGGCATCAGCGCAATGCTGTCCACGCTGACCGTAAATACAATCGTCTCAAGTCCCAGTCTCGCACACGCAAGCGCTGCCTCACAGCCCGCATGTCCGGCTCCTACGACGACCACATCATAGCTTTCTTCCAAACATTTCATAACTAAATCCTTTCATTTGTTATGGGCAAAAATCTACTACCTTCAAATAACAGATCGTTTGCTTCTATCCAAATTTATTTAACACGATTTTATTTTCCCATACAGAACTTGCTGAAAATCTCATTGACGAGATCATCCTCCACTGCCTCGCCGATGATTGTTCCAAGCTGGCGGTATGCGTCCATCAGATCAATCGTGAGGAAATCCTCCGGCATCTGATCTGCGATTCCCGTCTGAACCATCCGAAGCGAAGCCAAGGCCTGTTCGAGAGCCGTCTTGTGGCGCACATTTGTGATCAGAATCTCATCGTTGAAATCCAGATTTCCCTCATAGAAGAGTTTCTCAATCTCCTGCTCAAGGCGATCAATTCCTGTCTCCTCCCTCGCAGACACACTCAGAACCGTCTTTCCTCCGGTCAGCTCTGCCAGCTCTTCTTCCGAAACCTTTGTCTCAAGATCAGATTTATTCAGCAGAACAATCGCCTTGCGGTCACGGATCAGATCGATGATCATCCGGTCATTCTCATCGAGCGGACGCGAACCGTCGACCACATAGATAATCAGATCTGCCTCATTTGCAACCGCACGCGCTCTGCTCACACCGATCTGCTCAACGCGATCTTCGGTCTCACGGATTCCCGCCGTATCAATGATATTGAGGCTGATTCCTCTGAGGCGAATCTGCTCCTCGAGCGTGTCTCTCGTCGTTCCCGCAATGTCCGTGACAATCGCGCGCTCCTCGCCCACCAGAACATTCATCAGCGAAGATTTTCCTGCATTCGGCTTTCCGAGAATGACGGTCTTGATTCCCTCTGAGAGCAGTTTTCCGTTATCCGCCGATCTCAGCAATTTTTCGAGTTCCTCCACCATCGGTGCGAGAAGCCCATTTAACTTCTCCTCATATCCATCCAGCGAGATGTGCTCCGGATCGTCAAGTGCAGACTCAATGAAGGCAATCTGATACAGAATATCCTCCCTGAGTTTCTTCACCTTTCTTGAGAGTGATCCGCTAAGCTGGCTGACGGAAGAGCGCATCGCATACTCACTGCGGGAGTTGATCACATCGATCACCGCCTCCGCCTGTGACAGATCCATTCTTCCATTCAAAAATGCACGTTTCGTAAATTCTCCCGGTTCCGCCGGACGGGCACCGTTTCGGATCACAGTCTCGAGAATCCGCTTCATGACGAGAACACCGCCATGACAGTTGATCTCAACCGTATCCTCCGCCGTGTAGCTGTGCGGTCCGCGCATCACCATCGCGAGCACCTCATCGAGTGCTTCCTCCCCGTCATACACCATTCCATAATGAATCGTGTGCGTCTTTGCATCCGCCAGACGAAAGCCCTCTCTTCGGCTCCTAAAAATCCGATCTGCAACCTCAATCGCCTCCGGTCCGCTGATCCGGATGATTCCGATTCCGGAACTGCTCATCGCCGTGGCAACCGCTGCGATCGTATCGGTAACATTCTCCATATATTCCTCTTTTCTATCCTAATTTCTATAACTCAGGGTAGATATCCACTCCTGAAAAAGTTTGTGATACCTCCACCTATAGAGGAGGGGGACATCTACTCTGAGTTATATGTTACACTGAAGGCTCCGAAGGCAGGAAAGTTCATGCAAACCCGTGTGAAATGTCGGTGCTTAGGCTGTGTCCTTTACAGCCTTATGCACCGCTACATTCGCCCAGCGTATCGAGGAAGCGCCAGTGACGCTTCCGCTGATTTACCCGGAGCGAGAGCGTGTTTGCATAACTTTACCTTGCCGGAGGAGCGTCGCCAAAATCAACTTCTAACCAAGACGTGAAATATATATTCTGAATTATATCACATCCACTGACATTGCGTGAAAATTTCCAACACAAACGGGGGGCATCCGGCGGTGGTCAAACCCACTACCAGACACCCCCGTTTTTTCCAAAAACCGTCTGATGTTTTTTAACTATCCTATGATTCTGTTGTCTCAGAACCCGTTGTGATCGTCTCCACAACCGTGGTCTCCATCTTCACGAGAACGACTTCCTCCGTAGAAACAACCTGCTCTCCGATTTTCTCACTCTGCACGCTCAGACTCTGTGCATCCTGTGCATTTTTTGCACCCGGTACACGGTTCTGTGCAGAACGATTGCGAGAGCGATACGGCTTCTTTCCGCCCTTCTTGCCATCTGCCATCTCCGCTCCATTCTTGTCACGGCGTGACGGATAGCGATCTTTGCGGGTTGCATTTCCACTGTAAGGAACTTCCTTCTTCAGAGAAATCACAACATGGCGGTAAGGATCTTCTCCCTCGCTTCGCGTCACCACATAGCGATCATTCTGAAGAGCGGAATGGATGATTCTGCGCTCATACGGATTCATCGGCTCAAGTGCAACCGGATGCTTCGTCCGCTTTACCTTATAAGAAATATTCTTGGCAAGCGTCTCAAGCGTTTCCTTTCTGCGCTCCCGGTAGTTCTCGGTATCCAGCTTCACGCGCAGATATCCTTCGGTCTCCCGGTTCACGACAAGGCTTACGAGATACTGCAAAGAATCAAGGGTCTGACCGCGCTTTCCGATCAGGATTCCCATATCTCCGCCCTCCATCATCACGCGAAGTTCGCGCTCAGACGGATCGTACTCTGCCTCAACAGAAACTTCCATTCCCATCGCATCAAAAACCTGACTCAGGAAATTTTTCGCCGCCGTCTTGACAGCCACCTCATCGATCTTTGCAGACGCCTTTGTCTTCTTCTCAGACTCTGCCTGCTCCGGCTTCTCAGAGATTTCGGATTCTGCCATAACCTCAGCATTCTCTTTACTCTCTTTCTTCTCCGATCCTGCCGGTTTTGCGATCTGCCGTTCGGTCTGCGCTTTTGCTCTCAGCTCTCTCTGCTGTGCCTCTCTTGCTTTCTGCGCTTCCTCCTCGGCAATCTGAGCCGCTTTGATCGCTTTCGCCTTCTCTTCTTTCAGGGTCTGTTCTTCCGCCTCGCTCATCACTCTGGCGCGAATCACACAGGGTTTCGCAAATAAGCCAAGAAGACCTGAGCTTTCTTTCTGAACCACCTCATAATCAAGGTGATCACTCGTCGTCTGCAATTCGATCAGCGCCTTTGTGATCGCCTCATCCAAGGTCTTGGCAGAAACCGTAATCTTCTCCTCCATTGTGTCCCTCCCCCTTATTTATTATTGTGTTTCTCGTTGTACTTCGCAACCATTCCGGCCTTCGCCGCAAGACTGCCAGGCTTTGCATCCTTATTGTAGTAAGCAGTGGACTCTTTTACCAGCTCCTCGTTCTTCTCGAGCTTCTCCGCACGCTTCTTCTCTTCCTTCTCAGCCTCAATCTGCATGTTCTTTAACTTTGCAGTTGCGTTCTGAGTAATCTGCTGTGGCGGAAGACCCTGCTTCTCACGCTTCTTGTTTGCCTTTGCAACATTCTCTGCGATCAGCTGATCGAGATCCATGCTGTTTAAGTACTTGTTTACGATTAACTGCTGAAGAATCTGGAACACACTGCTGGATACCCAGTAGATACCAACTGCTGCCGGGAAGGTGAAGCAGAAGAAGACAGACATCAGAGGCATGGTAATGTTCATGCTCTTCATCATCTGTGCTGCCTGATTCTCATCCTGACCTGCGGAAGACGGGTTTGTGTTCATCATCAGCTTCGTGCTCAGGTACTGGCTCAGACCTGCCAGAATCGGGATCAGCCATGCCAGATTCGGAACAAAGCTTCCGTCAAACGGCTGTGCTGCCAGATTGATTCCGAGGAAGGAGTTCATACCCTCGATAACTTTATAATTTTCATGAATGACGTCTGCCGCATTCGGGAATGCGCCTGCCAGCTCGCCCCACTGGCTCGGGTTCATCTTGTAAAGGATGTCCACCATCTTGTTGCCGAGTGCCGTTCCGGTCACTCCGGTCAGATCACCGATGGCATTCATACCCTTTAAGTTCACACCATGCTCGGTTGCAAACTGAAGAAGGGAAGCTCCTGCTCCGTCTGCAAGGTCAGTCGCACTTGCCACTCCGGTCAGCGCGAAAACAATGTTCATGAAGTGTGTCTTTACAGAACCTACATATGCCGGGATGTTATAAATTACCCGGTACAGTGCCAGAAGGATCGGCAGCTGGATTACCAGCTGTAAGCATCCGCCTGTCATGGAAGTGCCGTATTTCTCGTAAACAGCCTTTGTCTCCACATTCATCTTCATCATGGAGTCATTGTCTGTTTTTCCCTTATACTTATTCTGAATCGCCTGAATTTCCGGTTGCATCACAGCCATCAGCTTGGACGCCTTCTGCTGTTTGATGGTCAGCGGGAACATCAGGACCTTAACGACCAGCGTAAATAAAATGATTGACAAGCCAATGTTCTGAACACCGAACAGGCTTGTGAACTTGAACAGCGCGCTCATGATGTAGCCCATGATCTCTACGATCCACGCGAACAAGAAAAATCCCCCGGTCTTTGTCAATGCCAAGTATTCCAATCTGTTACCTCCTCATAAGCTACGGAACTGGATCATAACCGCCTTCTGCCCACGGATGACACCGCAGTATCCTCTTCGTGGCCAACCATAGTCCTTTCACCACACCGTACCTGGTGAGTGCCTCAATGGCGTATTGAGAACACGTCGGCGTGTAAATACAGTGAGTTCTTACTTTCAGCGGGGAGAGGAAAATCTGGTACCCCCGAATCATTAAAATCAAGATTTTTTTAATCATGTTCTCACTTCGATTCTCTTACAATGTTATGAAGTCCGCACAGGTGCATAAATGCACGCTCAATGGTTTTATAATCTGAGTCCTTTGCAGTAGCTCTCGCCACCACGACGATGTCACAACCAGTCTCCAACATGTCCATGTGAAGACGGAAACTCTCCCGCACCAGACGGGTGATATGATGTCTCACCACACTGTTTCCGACTTTCTTGCTGACGGAAATTCCGATTCTGGTTGCCGGCTCCTCCGTCCGCTTTACATACATCACCAACTGTCTGTTGGCACAGGATTTTCCCGTCCGGTATACCGTCTGAAAATCCCTATTTTTTCTGATACTTGGAAATCTCTTCATATTATCCCTAAATTTAAGAAAAAGGCCACAATTTCTTGTGACCTTCGTTCATTAAGCTGATAATTTTGCTCTGCCCTTAGCTCTTCTAGCAGCAAGTACTTTTCTACCGCCCGGAGTACTCATTCTGGCTCTGAAGCCATGAACTTTCGATCTCTGTCTGTTCTTCGGCTGGAAAGTCATTTTCATATCGCAGCACCTCCTCTTATTCTCTCTTATCTGATGAACACATTACGACTATTTTAATTGACATCGTTTCAATTATAATGAAAAGCCCCCACTTCGTCAAGTAGTTTCTTATGTTTTCGAGTTGTTTTCAAGTGTTTTCCATTATTGTTTTATTCCCAATTGTACTACCTGGTTTTATGAGGAGGATTCCATACGGTTCCATTCCTATCCAATCAGAATCACGCGCCAAGTCGATGCTTGCGTCGACTGGAACAACTTTTAATCGGAATCTCTGCAAAGTTATCCACTTATGCACAATGGTTTTCAACCACTCTCAATGTGGATAACCTCCTCGTCTGCGACAGAATCTTCCCTTTCTTCGCACAGATTCTACATTTTGGGGATAAATCCGACAAAAAACAGGATATAGTTGTTTGGGGATGAGTTATCCACAAGATGTGGATAACTCTGTTGATAATCCACAGAAAACCTCCCCGTTTTTACTATTCTCGTTGAAAAAAACCCCATTTTGGTATACAATAATAGTAGATTGGGTTCTTATAAGTATCCACAATTTGTCCAGAGTTATCCACAAACAAAGTCTTGTTTGATTTGTCCGCTATCTATGCGAGCTCCGAGGATTATCCACAAAGATATCCACAGAGTTATCCACAATTTCAACTCTGGTCCACACTCTCGTAACTGCCCCACAAGTTTGCAGTTACCATCTTTATCATGTCGGGGATATTCGCCCTGGCATCATTTATTTATCACGATGTAACGATTCAAGTCACTGTGTATCCGATTGAGTGGACGATCGAGTATCTTCCTATTTATAGTGTTTTTTATATTTATTTTATATCTATATTTATTATTTATACGGATGATATTGATTGTATCACAGGATCAGCCATCTGGCAATTTCCGAATTGCAGGCAACACTTGTGGAGACTTGGATAGAATTAGGAGACATGGTATGTTAGAAACACTAAAAGAAAAATGGCCGGAAATTATCCACTTTCTGAAAAATGAGTACGATATTTCCGAGGTTTCCGTTGAGACCTGGCTTCTCCCGCTCGAGATTTACTCCATTGAGGACGAATCGGTAGTCAAGCTCATCGTACCGGATGCCAATTTCCTTGGGTATCTCAAAAAGAAATACAGCACGATGCTGGCGGTCTCCATCGGAGAAGTCACGGGATTCAAATGCAAGGTTGATTTCGTCGTGAAAGATCAGATTCAGGAAGAACAGCTCAAGGCAAACCAGCTGATTCAGAACAATCAGCTCATGGTCAGCCAGACGACGCTTCAGGAAGCCGGTCTGAACCCGAAATACACCTTTGACACCTTCGTTGTCGGCGCTAACAACAGCTTAGCACATGCGGCATCCCTTGCCGTTGCAGAATCCCCGGGAGAGATCTACAACCCTCTTTTCATTTATGGAGGTGTTGGACTCGGCAAGACGCATCTGATGCACTCGATCGCAAACTTCATTTTGAAGAATAACCCAAGCACCAAGATCATGTACGTGACTTCCGAGAAGTTCACGAACGAGCTGATCGATGCGATCCGAAACAAGAACAACTATTCCACAACCGAGTTCCGCGAGAAGTACCGGAGCATCGATGTGCTTCTGATCGATGATATTCAGTTTATCATAGGAAAAGAGAGCACGCAGGAGGAGTTTTTCCACACATTCAACGCGCTTCACGACGCGAAGAAACAGATCATCATCTCCTCGGATAAACCACCGAGAGAGATCGAGACACTCGAAGAGCGACTGCGTTCCCGTTTTGAATGGGGATTGTCTGTGGATATCCAGTCGCCGGATTACGAGACGCGTATGGCGATTCTGCGCAAGAAAGAGGAACTTGAGGGCTACAACATCGACAACGAGGTCATCAAGTATATTGCAACGAACATCAAGTCCAACATCCGAGAGCTCGAAGGCGCTCTGACAAAGATTGTCGCCCTCTCCAAGCTCGGAAATAACGGAAGCTCCAACAAGGAGATCAACCTTGCGCTCGCAGAGGAAGCGCTCAAAGACATCATATCACCTGACGGTGTGCAGAGCATCACCCCGGAACTGATTCTTCAGGTCGTAGCCGATCATTTTGATCTGACTCCGCAGGAAATCATTTCCCAGAAGCGCAACAAAGAGATCGTTTACCCGCGTCAGATCGCGATGTACCTGTGTCGCAACATGACTGCGATTCCGCTCCAGGTTATCGGAAAAGTACTTGGAGGACGTGACCACACAACGATTCTTCACGGAATCGAAAAAATCACAAAGGATCTGCCAAATAATCAGAGCCTGCAAAACACGATTGACATCTTGAAAAAGAAGATTCATCCGTAAAAAAAGCATGCTTTTTTTTATCCACATTATCCACATTTTATCCACAATGGCTTGTGGATAGTGAAAAAATCGAAAAAAATGGGGTGTGGATAACTCTGTGGATTGTTTGTGGATATTGTGTGGATACTCTGTGGAAAACTTTTTCGCGATTTTTTACACATTTTTCATTGTGGATAAGTGTGGATAAGTCCACAAGTTATCTACATGGTTTCCACATAGTTATACACATCAACTTTCCTTTAACCACAAGGATTTGAGGCACTTTTCCACATATCCACAACGCCTACTACTACTGCTACGGAAACTTACTTATATCTTTCTATATATAAGGACCGCCCCTACTAGATCACCAAGAAAGGAAGTTATCAACAATGAAACTCGTTTTTCAGAAAGACGCACTGCTGAATGGAATCTCTATCGTCTCCAAGGCAATCCCATCCAAGACGACCATGACCATCTTGGAATGCATTCTGATCAATGCAGATGCAAACGACATTAAGCTGACCGGAAATGACATGGAACTCGGAATCGAAACGAAAGTGGAAGGCTCTATCCTTGAGCGTGGAAAAATCGCTCTGGAGGCAAAGCTTTTCTATGAGATCGTCAGAAAGCTCCCTGATGGCAACTCTCCTGTAACGATCACAAGCGACAATCGCTTCAACACCTCGATTGAGTGTGAGAATGCATCTTTCCACATTCAGGGCAGAGATGGGGATGAATTTTCTTACCTGCCATATATCGAGCGTGATCAGCACATTTCCTTAACGCAGTTCACGCTTAAGGAATCAATTCGTCAGACGATTTTTTCCATCTCTCCGAACGACAGCAACAAAATGATGGCTGGCGAGCTGATGGAAGTCAAGGATGATGTATTCAAGGTTGTCTCTCTTGACGGTCATCGAATCTCGATCCGCAACATCCGCCTTAAAGATCATTATGAAGATCACAAGGTCATCATTCCTGGTAAGACTCTCTCTGAGATCAGCAAAATTCTCAACGGAGACAATGAGGCTGAGGTTCAGATCTATTTCAGCAAGAACCACATCCTGTTCGAGTTTGGGGATACCGTTGTCGTTTCCCGTCTGATCGAGGGAGAATACTTCAAGATCGATCACATGCTTTCGAGCGATTATGAGACCCGCGTGAAGGTCAACAAGAGAGAGTTCATGGACAACATTGAGCGTGCGATGATCATGATCCGTGACAGCGACCGCAAGCCGATCATCCTGAATGTCACCGACAACAGCATCAATATGAGAGTCAAATCTTCCTTCGGTTCGATGAATGCGGATATGACGGCGCACAAGACCGGAAGCGACATCATGATTGCATTCAACCCGAAATTCCTTCTCGATGCCCTGCGCGTCATCGATGACGAGGATGTGGAGCTCTACATGATGAATCCGAAGTCCCCGTGCTTCATCAAGGATGAAGATGGAACTTATATTTATTTGATTTTGCCGGTAAACTTTATCGCATCTGAGGTATAATGGAGTTGGGATTTTTTTCGTCAACAGCCAATTTAGATATCTACAACTCAGAATGGGTATTCCCCTCCTGAGTTATACGCTCCGCGTGGATGCGCAGTGATTCTGATGGGAAGATGTCAGCAGAGCTGACCAGAATCACGCGCCAAGTCGATGCTTGCGTCGACTTGAAGGTTATGCACATTTTATCCACATCGATGTGGATGAAACGAAGAAATTCACGAAACGGGTGCATAAGAGCGCAAGATCTGCTATAATTTGCAGATAGTTTGTGAGAACATGTATCGGTTTCGCACCTTTACTGTTACGAGGACGGAAAAAATCTGTCTGGAAAGGAAAATTATGGAGACAATCAAATTAAGAGATGAGTATATCAAACTTGGTCAGGCGCTCAAAGCTGCCGGACTGTGCGAGACTGGAGTCGATGCAAAGTATGCGATCGAGGATGGTCTGGTAAAAGTAAACGGAAATGTGGAATACCAGAGAGGAAAGAAACTTCGTGACGGCGATGTCGTGACGTATCAGGGAGAGACCATCCGGATTGTATTATGATTATTGAATCCATCGAACTGAAGAATTACCGGAACTATGAAGAACTTCACCTGGAGTTTTCCCCCGGAACGAACATTTTCTATGGCAACAATGCACAGGGAAAGACGAATGTCCTTGAGGCTGTCTATGTCTGTGCGACGACGAGATCGCACCGGAGCAGTAAGGATCGGGAGATGATCCGCTTCGGTGAGGATGAGTCTCACATCAAGATGACAGTGAGAAAACGAGATGTGCCTTACCGGATTGACATGCATTTGAAAAAGAATAAGGCGAAGGGTGTCGCGATCAACGGCATCCCGATCCGGCGGGCGAGTGAGCTGTTTGGGATTGTGAACGTTGTATTTTTCTCCCCCGAAGATCTGAATCTGATTAAGAACGGACCTTCCGAGCGCAGAAAATTCATCGATCTCGAGCTCTGTCAGCTCAATAAGCTCTATGTGCACTCTCTCGTCTCGTACAACCGTGTTCTGATGCAACGCAACCGTCTGCTCAAGGAGCTCGCGTTTCATCCGGAATACGAGGAGACGCTCGATGTGTGGGATATGCAACTTGTTCAGTACGGTCAGGAATTAATTCGCTACCGGGAAGATTTCATTCGTCAGCTCAACGAACTGATTTTGGGGATTCATCGAAAATTGTCCGGGGAAAAGGAGACCTTGAGAATCGTCTACGATCCGAATGCGCGGGCAGAGGACCTTGAGACGGCGGTTCGCCAGAGCCGAACTCAGGATCTCAAACAGAAGACGACGCTGTCTGGACCGCACCGGGACGACATTGCATTTTTTGTCAATGATATTGACATTCGCAAGTTTGGTTCCCAGGGACAGCAGAGAACGGCGGCGCTCTCACTCAAGCTCGCTGAGATTGAGTTGGTGAAAAAACTGGTGAAGGATTATCCGATTCTTCTGTTGGATGATGTTCTTTCAGAACTGGACGGAAGCAGGCAGAATCAGCTTCTCGATGCGATCTGTCATATTCAGACGATGATAACCTGTACGGGACTTGAGGATTTTGTGAATAACCGTTTCCACATTGACCGGCTGTTTCAGGTTGTGGAGGGCACGGTTTCCGAGGCTGTGAATTGAAATACAGAAATACAGATTTAGATTTATGTGGAATTTGAGTGATTGTGAGGGTACTGAATGAAGGTACTGAACAGTTGCGAATTTGAATGGAATTGAGAATGAGGAGGACATAACATGAGTGCAGAATACGGAGCAGATCAAATTCAGATTTTGGAGGGACTCGAAGCAGTCCGGAAGAGACCTGGAATGTACATCGGCAGTACCTCATCGCGGGGTCTTCACCATCTTGTGTACGAGATTGTGGATAACGCGGTGGATGAGGCATTAGCCGGTTTCTGCGACAAGATTGAGGTTACCATCAATGCTGATAATTCCATTACCGTCATTGATGATGGCCGCGGAATTCCGGTCGGCATTCAGAAGAAGGCCGGCATCCCGGCGGTCGAAGTTGTATTTACGATCCTTCATGCCGGCGGTAAGTTCGGCGGTGGAGGATACAAGGTATCCGGCGGACTGCACGGCGTGGGTGCATCCGTTGTAAACGCCCTTTCCACCTGGCTGGAAGTGCGCGTTTATCAGGACGGAAAGATTTATCAACAGCGTTATGAGCGCGGAAAGGTTATGTATCCGCTGAAAGTTGTCGGTGAGTGTGCTCCGGACAAACACGGTACAGAGGTGCACTTCCTGCCGGATCCGGAGATCTTCGAGGAGACGGTTTATGACTTTGAGATTCTTCGTGTGCGCCTTCAGGAGACGGCATTTTTGACGAAGAATTTAAGAATTGAGCTTAAGGATGACCGCGAGGAGAAAAAGGAGAAGATTTTCCACTATGAGGGCGGAATCCGTGAGTTCGTAACTTATCTCAACAAGGGAAAAGCACCTCTCTATGAGAACGTGATCTACTGCGAGGGAACGAAGGACAATGTCTATGTGGAAGTCGCAATGCAACACAACGACTCTTACACGGAGAATATTTACAGCTTTGTCAACAACGTCAACACACCGGAGGGCGGTACGCACCTCGCAGGTCTGAAAAACGCTCTGACAAAGACGATTAACGATTATGCGAGAAAAAACAAACTGCTCAAGGACAGCGAGGACAATCTGAGCGGAGAGGACATCCGTGAGGGTCTGACTGCGATCATCAGCGTCAAGATCGAGGAACCGCAGTTTGAGGGACAGACGAAGCAGAAACTCGGAAACAGCGAGGCGAGAGGTGCTGTCGACAACATCGTCAGCGAACAGCTCACCTACTTCCTCGAGCAGAATCCGGTCGCAGCAAAGACGATCTGTGAGAAGTCGATTCTCTCCCAGCGCGCTCGTGCGGCTGCGAGAAAGGCGAGAGATTTAACCCGCAGAAAGACTGCGCTCGAGAGCATGACGCTTCCGGGCAAGCTCGCAGACTGTTCGAATAAAGATCCGCAGAAGTGTGAGATCTTCATCGTTGAGGGAGATTCCGCAGGCGGTTCTGCAAAGACGGCGCGCTCGAGAGATACCCAAGCGATCCTTCCGCTTCGCGGAAAGATTCTGAACGTTGAGAAAGCCCGTCTCGACAAGGTCTATGCAAATGCGGAGATCAAGGCGATGATCACTGCGTTCGGAACGGGAATCCACGACGATTTCGATATCACAAAACTGCGCTACGGAAAAATCATCATCATGACGGATGCCGATGTCGACGGTGCTCACATCAGCACGCTGATGCTGACCTTCCTGTACCGCTTCATGCCGGAGTTAATCAAGCAGGGCCATGTCTATCTGGCACAGCCACCGTTATACAAGCTCGAGAAGAACAAGAAAGTCTGGTATGCATACAGCGATGAGGAGCTCAATCAGATCCTCAAGGAAGTTGGACGAGACAACAACAATAAGATTCAGCGATACAAGGGTCTTGGTGAGATGGATGCCGAACAGCTTTGGGAGACGACAATGGACCCGGAGCGCCGTATTCTTCTCCGCGTCAACATGGACGACGATGTGACCTCCGAGCTGGATCTGACCTTCACAACGCTGATGGGCGATCAGGTAGAGCCGAGACGTGAATTTATCGAGACGAATGCGAAGTATGTGCAGAATCTGGATATTTAAGCGCGTGTAAATCGAAATACGAACGGAATACCGAAGAGATAGGAGAGAAAGATGGAACCGAATATTTTTGATAAAGTTCACGACATAGATTTGAAATCCACCATGGAAAAATCGTACATCGATTACGCCATGAGTGTTATTGCTGCGCGTGCGCTTCCGGATGTCAGAGATGGTCTGAAACCGGTACAGCGCCGTGTGCTCTACTCGATGATTGAATTGAATAACGGACCTGACAAGCCACACAGAAAATGTGCGCGTATTGTCGGTGATACAATGGGTAAATATCATCCGCACGGTGACAGCTCGATTTACGGAGCACTTGTCAACATGGCGCAGGAGTGGTCGACCCGTTATCCACTGGTGGACGGTCATGGAAACTTTGGTTCTGTGGATGGAGACGGCGCGGCAGCAATGCGTTACACCGAGGCGCGTCTGAGCAAGATTTCGATGGAGATGCTTGCGGATATCGGAAAGAACACCGTTGACTTCATTCCGAACTTCGATGAGACGGAGAAGGAGCCGGTTGTTCTGCCGGCACGTTTCCCGAACCTTCTCGTAAACGGAACAACCGGAATCGCAGTCGGTATGGCGACGAACATCCCGCCACACAACTTGAGAGAGGTGATCTCCGCTGTTGTGAAGATCATCGACAACCGCGTCGAGGAAGATCGTGAGACCTCGATCGAGGAGATTCTTGACATCGTGAAGGGACCGGACTTCCCGACCGGAGCGGAGATCCTCGGAAGAGCCGGAATTGAGGAGGCTTATCGAACCGGACGCGGTAAGATCCGTGTGCGCGCAGTCTCCGACATTGAGACGATGCCGAATGGAAAGAGCCGGATTGTGGTTACCGAGCTTCCGTACCTCGTGAACAAGGCAAGACTGATCGAGAAGATCGCAGAGCTTGTCAAAGACAAGCGTGTGGACGGTATCACCGATCTGCGCGATGAGTCCGACCGTCAGGGAATGCGGATTGTGATCGAGCTTCGCCGTGATGCGAATGCGAACATTGTGCTCAACCAGCTTCTGAAGCACACCCAGCTTCAGGATACCTTTGGCGTGATCATGCTTGCACTTGTGGATAACCAGCCGAAGGTTTTAAATCTTCTGGAAATGCTGACCTACTACCTGAGCCATCAGGAGGATGTTGTGACCCGCCGTACCAGATACGATTTAAACAAGGCAGAGGAGCGTGCTCACATCCTCAAAGGTCTGCTGATTGCCCTCGACCATATCGACGAGGTGATCCAGATTGTCCGCAGTGCGTCGACTCCTCAGATTGCAAAACAGCAGTTGATGGAGAAATTCGAGCTCAGTGATGTGCAGGCTCAGGCGATCATCGATATGCGTCTTCGTGCGCTGACTGGTCTTGAGAGAGAGAAGATTGAGAATGAGTATCGGGAGCTGATGGCGCGCATCGAGGAACTCAAGGCAATCCTTGCAGACGAGAAGAAACTGCTCGGCGTGATTCGTGAAGAGATTCTTGCGATCTCCGAGAAATACGGCGATGACAGAAAGACTTCGATTGGATTTGACGAGTTTGATATGTCGATGGAGGATCTGATTCCGAACGAGAATACCGTTGTCGCAATCACGAAGCTCGGATACATCAAGCGCATGAGCGTGGACAATTTCCGCAGTCAGAACCGTGGCGGAAAGGGAATCCGCGGAATGCAGACGATTGATGAGGACTATATTGAGGATCTGCTGTTGACGAAGACGCACAACTACATCCTGTTCTTCACGAACCGCGGACGCGTTTACCGCCTCAAGGGATATGCGATTCCGGAGGGAAGCCGGACGGCGCGCGGAACGGCGATTGTGAACCTGCTTCAGCTTCTGCCGGAGGAGAAGATCACGGCGATCATCCCGATGAAGGAGTTCCATGAGAGCGAGTACCTCTTCATGGCGACGAAGAACGGTATGGTCAAGAAGACCCCGATGCGTGAGTATGAGAACATCCGAAAGAACGGACTTCAGGCGATTGTTCTTCGCGAGAACGACGATCTGATTGAGGTTAAGGCGACGGATGACACGAAGGATGTCTTCCTTGTGACGAAGAAGGGTCAGTGCATTCGCTTCCATGAGACGGATGTGCGTGTGACTGGTCGTGTCTCGATGGGTGTCATCGGTATGAAGCTCAACGAGGGCGATGAGGTTGTCGGCATGCAGGTGCATACGCAGGGCGATTATCTGCTGATCGTGTCGGAGAACGGCATGGGCAAGCGCACCCCGATTTCTGAATTTACGGCGCAGAACCGTGGCGGAAAGGGCGTTCTCTGCTACAAGATTACCGATAAGACCGGCGACATCGTCGGCGCAAAGATCGTGAAAGATGAGCATGATCTGATGATCATCACGAATGAGGGAATTGTGATTAGAATCTCCGTGGATGATATTTCCGTGATCGGAAGAAATACATCCGGTGTCAAACTGATGGCGATTGACCAGGATTCTGATATTCGTGTGGCAAGCATTGCGAAGGTGCGCGACGATGGAAACAAGTCAGAAGGAGACGGAATTGAGGAGTTGAATCTCGAGACGGGAGGAAATGATGGTGAGAACAGTCAGAACTGAGGAGATCTCCAAGGCGGTAAAGGAAATGTGCATTGAGGCAAACCATTTCCTTTCCGACGATATGAGAGCTCGCTTTGAGCAGGCAGTCGAGAAGGAGGAGTCCCCTCTCGGAAAACAGATTTTGAATCAGCTTCAGGAGAACTTAAAAATCGCGGGAGAGGATATGATCCCGATCTGTCAGGATACGGGAATGGCAGTGATCTTTGCGCGCGTGGGACAGGATGTCCATGTGGAGGGCGGAAGTCTGACTGACGCGATCAATCAGGGCGTTCACGACGGATATGTCGACGGGTATCTGCGCAAATCCATCGTGCGCGACCCGCTTGAGCGCGAAAATACGAAGGACAACACGCCGGCAGTCATTCACTATGAGATTGTCGAGGGAGATCAGATCGACCTGACGCTTGCACCGAAGGGCTTTGGAAGTGAAAATATGAGCCGTGTCTTCATGCTCAAGCCGGCAGACGGCATTGAGGGCGTGAAGGAGGCGATTCTGACCGCAGTGCGCGACGCAGGTCCGAACGCCTGCCCTCCGATGGTCGTTGGTGTCGGAATTGGCGGTACGTTTGAGAAGTGCGCGATGATGGCAAAACATGCGCTCACGAGAAACCTTGAGGAGGTTTCTCCGGTTGCGTATGTCAGAGATCTTGAGAAAGAGATGCTTGAGAAGATCAATGCGCTCGGAATCGGACCGGGAGGTCTTGGCGGTACGGTCACGGCACTTGCGGTCAACATTGAAACCTATCCGACTCACATTGCGGGACTTCCTGTGGCAGTCAATATCTGCTGTCATGTAAACCGGCATGCTCATCGGGTTTTGTAGGAGGAGAGAAGGATGAATCGAACTATTCAGGTACCGATCAGTAAAGAAGATGCGAAGAGTCTGCATGCGGGCGACTATGTGCTGTTGAACGGAACGATCTACACGGCTCGTGATGCTGCCCACAAGAGAATGTATGAGGCGCTCGCAGAGGGAAAGGAACTTCCGCTTGATTGGAAGGGAAATGTGGTCTACTATATGGGACCATCCCCGGCGAGAGAGGGTCGACCGATCGGCTCGGCAGGTCCGACAACCGCAAGCCGTATGGACAAGTATACCCCACAGCTTCTCGATCTCGGTCTCGGTGCGATGATCGGAAAGGGAAAGCGCAGTCAGGCGGTCATTGATGCGGTAGTGAGAAACGGAAGCGTCTATTTTGCCGCAGTCGGAGGAGCAGGTGCTCTGCTCTCCCAGCGAATCAAGTCTTCTGAGGTGATTGCCTATGATGATCTCGGAACGGAGGCAATCCGCAAGCTCGAGGTTCGCGATTTCCCGGTGATCGTCGTGATTGACTCGGAGGGAAACAATCTGTATGAGACTGCGATCAAGCAGTATGCAAAGTAAGAGATTGATTTCTCGTATGATATATGCTCCGCGAGGATGCGCTTGAATTATACTTGTTTTTGAAAAAGAGTCCGGTTTGCCGGGCTCTTTTTCTGTATTTTCTGTAATTTCTTGTTTTTTTCTTTGGCTTTTTGAAACTTTTTATTTTGCCTTAATTAGGAAGAAAGGCAAATTTCCGGGAGAAGATTGGAAGAAAAATAAAAAACTTCAAAATACCTGTTGACAAACACGAATGGATCAAGTATAATTACTCATGCGTTTGACAACAAAATACGTTTCAAATCGCGATCATATGGAATCACAAGTTCGGAGAAATACTCAAGAGGCCGAAGAGGCGCCCCTGCTAAGGGTGTAGGTCGGGCAACCGGCGCGAGGGTTCAAATCCCTCTTTCTCCGCTCAATTCCAAATGATTCTTTTTTTCACTCTAAAGCAAATTGCTGGTAAAGAGCTTGAAAAAATAAAGTAAAAAAGTTGTTGACAAACACAACAAGGTATGATAAACTACCAAAGTTGCTGTTGAGCAACTGAGAAGCGGAAACGCTTCAAAAAAACTTTTTAAAAAAGTGCTTGACAAAATCAAACAGCTCTGATATAATGAATGAGTTGCTGATGAGAACAAGCAACAGACTGAACCTTGAAAATGAAAGATTGAACAGTGTTTAAAACCCTGAAAATTCTTATAAAAAAGAGTCTTTTGGTAAAGACATCTTTGAATTGAGAAATTCAGAACAAAAACAAACC